>PHCQ01000004.1 GCA_002840835.1 Betaproteobacteria bacterium HGW-Betaproteobacteria-16
AGGTTGATGACGCCGCGGTAGTTCATGTCGGCGTGGTACCAGTGGTTCATGGCCGCGCCGATGATCACCATGGACTTGCCATGTGTCTTGTCGGCGTTCTCGGCAAACTGGCGCGCCACGGTGATGACCTGTTCACGCGGCACACCGGTGATGCTTTCCTGCCAGGCCGGGGTGTAGGCGGCGTTGTCGTCGAAGTTCTTGGCGCCACTGCCCAGACCGCGGTCGATGCCGTACTGCGCCACCTGCAGATCGAACACGGTGGCCACCATGGCGTAGCGCTCGTCGCCGGCCTTGCCCAGGCGCAAGCGCACCGCCGGCACCTTGGCGTGGTTGATGGTGCCGTTCTGCGCATTGGCGGTGAAGTGGGGTGTGACGTCGCCACCGAAGTAGGGGAAGCCGACGTCCACCACCTGGTGGGCCTGTTCGCCGTCTTCCATGACGGACAGTTTCAGTTTCACGTCGGTGTTGCCGCGTGCTTCCTTCGCTTCCAGGTTCCACTTGCCCTCGTCTTCACGGCCGGCTTCACCCCAGCGGAAACCGATGGACCCGTTGGGCAGCACCGCCTTGCCCTCCGTGTCGAAAGCCACGGTCTTCCATTCGGGGTTGCTCTTCTGGCCCAGCTGGCCATTGAAGTCGCTGGCGCGCAGGTAGCGGTCTGGCACCATGCTCACCGTGCCATCGGGCAGGGTGTGTTCCTTGAGCATCACCAGCAGCGGCAGGTCGGTGTAGCGGCGGGCGTAGTCGTCAAAGTAGCTGCTTCTGGCCTTGCCGCCGTCCGGGAAGTAGAACTCCTTGAGCGCCACGTGTCCCATGGCCATGGCGAGCGCCGCATCGGTGCCCTGCTTGGGGTGCATCCAGATGTCGGACAGCTTGGCCACTTCCGAATAATCGGGCGTGACCGCCACGGTCTTCGCACCCTTGTAGCGCACCTCGGTGAAGAAGTGGGCGTCGGGCGTGCGGGTCTGGGGCACGTTGGAGCCCCAGGCGATGATGAAGCTGCTGTTGTACCAGTCGGCCGATTCGGGCACGTCGGTCTGCTCGCCCCACACCTGCGGGCTCGCGGGGGGCAGGTCGCAGTACCAGTCGTAGAAGCTCATGCACACGCCGCCAATGAGCGACAGGTAGCGCGAACCGGCGGCGTAGCTCACCATGGACATGGCGGGAATGGGCGAGAAACCAATGATGCGGTCGGCGCCGTGCTGCTTGATGGTGTAGACGTTGGCCGCGGCGATGAGCTGGTTCACTTCGTCCCAGGTGCTACGCACGAAGCCGCCCATGCCGCGCACCTGCTGGTAGTCGCGCCTTGCGTTGTCGTCCTGCTGGATGAGGGCCCAGGCGTCCACGGGGCTCTTGCTCACCTTGAGTGCGGCGCGCCAGCGTTCCAGCAGGCGGCCGCGCACCATGGGGTATTTCACGCGGTTGGCGGAATACAGGTACCAGCTGTAGGACGCCCCCCGCGCGCAGCCGCGCGGCTCGTGGTTGGGCATGTCCCAGCGGGTGCGGGGGTAGTCGGTCTGCTGGGTTTCCCAGGTGACGATGCCGCCCTTCACATAGATCTTCCAACTGCAGCTGCCGGTGCAGTTCACACCGTGCGTGCTGCGCACAATCTTGTCGTGCGCCCAGCGGTTGCGATAGCCGTCTTCCCAGGTGCGGTCTTCGTTGGTGGTGAGACCATGGTTGCCCGAGAAGGCTTCCTTGGGCAGGCTGAAGTGGGTCAATCGGTCCAGAAAGTGGCTCATGGGTGGCTCCGGTTGGGGTGTGTTGTGTGGGTCATTTGTTGTTTATTCGGTTGTTGGTTCAGCGCGAGGTGCGGGCCTGCTTTTGCATGCCGGCTTTTGTAGAGGCCGAGGGCAGCGGAGCACACGGTTCCGTCCGTGTCCCCCGCCCACTGCGTTGGCGGACTCAGGACGGCGTGGCGCTCCGCTCCGGTAGGTAAAGGAGGAGCCCGAAGGGCGGGGGACACGGACGGAGCGGAGTGCCACGCCGGCCTGAGTCCCGAAGCAACCGTGGAGCGAAGTGACTTCATGGATTCTTGATCTCTGCGCCGGCACGGAGGTAGAACCACCAGTTCAGGACTAGGCACAAGGCGTAGAAGACGGCGAAGCCGTACATCGCATACTGCGGCGTACCCACCTTGATCTGTCCACCGATCACCACCGGTGCAACGAAGGCGCCGTAGGCGGCGACCGCGGAGGTCCAGCCCAGCACGGGGCCGGCTTGCGTGCGGTCGAAGATCACGCCGATGGTGCGGAAGGTCGAGCCGTTGCCGATGCCGCTGGCCGCGAACAGCAGCACGAACAGGCCGAGGAACATCGGGAAGTACTGTTCCGGAGTGGCCGACTGGTAGGCCAGCATCATCACGTAGCCGACGGTTGCCGAGGCACCGACCATCACCACCGAGACCACCTGCGTGACGATGGAGCCGCCCACCTTGTCGGAGATCCAGCCGCCGATCGGACGGATCGCGGCGCCAACGAACGGGCCGATCCAGGCATAGGTCAAGGCCGAAGGCGCATTCGGGTTCTTCAGCGTGTGCTGCATCACACCGGCGGCATCGACCACGTGGCTGAAGCCGAAGATCACCGTGATCGCCAGCGGCAGTGCCATCGAGAACCCGATGAAGGAGCCGAAGGTGACGATATACAAGATCGTCATCGCCCAGGTATGCTTGTTTCTAAAGATCGCGAACTGCTTGGTGATGTTCTCCTTCATCGGTCCGAACGCGGCCACCTTCATCACGAGCAGCGTGGAGACGATGATCAGCAGGATCGCCACCCACATGTTCAGGACGCCCAGGCCGGTCGGCGCCGGCAGGTACAGGTAGAGACCGAGGCCAGCCGGAACGAACGACAGCGTGTACAGCCAGGTGATCTTCAGGAAGGAGGCGATCACGCCGGTCTCGGGCGACACGGTCTTGAGGTTGTTCATGCCGAACCAGCACAGGACGGACAGCGGCACCAGCGACAGCAGCCAGGCGAAGCCGGCGTTCTGTATGTAAGTGGGCGTGCCGGCCTGGATCTTTCCGAAGATCCAGCCGCTGTCCTTGACCAGCGTCATCGGCTCGCCGCCGAAGCTGCCGAACAGGCTCACCGTCATCACCAGCGGAATGACGATCTGCATCGTGGTCACGCCGAAGTTGCCCAGGCCCGCGTTCAGACCCAGCGCGGTGCCTTGCAGGCGCTTGGGGAAGAAGGTGCTGATGTTGGACATCGAGCTGGCGAAGTTGCCGCCGCCGACGCCGCACCAGAGCGCCATCAGCTGGAACACCCACAACGGCGTGTTCTGGCTCTGCAGCGCGAGGCCGGTGCCGATCGCCGGTGCCAGCAGCATCGCCGTGGTCAGAAAGATGGTGTTGCGCCCGCCCGCCAGCCGGATCAGGAAGGACGCGGGGATGCGCATGGTGGCGCCGGCCAGACCGGCGATCGCGGTGAGGGTGAAGAGCTCGGCCTGCGTGAACGGAAAGCCCAGGTTGAGCATCTGCACGGTGATCATTCCCCACATGCCCCAGACCGCGAAGCCGCACAGCAGCGCAGGCACCGAGATCCAGAGGTTGCGGTAGGCGATCTTCTTGCCGGTGCTTTCCCAGAACTGTTCGTCCTCGGGGCGCCAGTCCACGATGTCTGGCCCGACTTTGTTGGTGTTGTTCATGATGGTTGACCAACGCGATGCGTCAGTTCTGAAGGGAAAAGGATTTGGCGTTGGCGCCCATGACTTCGGTCTTGCGCACCTCGGTCCAGTACATCCAGATGAGCGACACCCAGACCACGCCGTACATCAACATGAAGGCGCTGGAGCGGATGCCGGTGATGTCCATCAGCGCACCGAACATGATGGGCAGCACAAAACCGCCCAGGCCGCCGGCCAGGCCCACGATGCCGCTGATGGCGCCGATATTCTTGGGGTAGTCGTCGCTGATGTACTTGAAGACGCTGGCCTTGCCGAAGGCCCAGGCAATGCCCAGGATGAACATCAGGCCGGTGAACAGGTAGACGTTGAGGCCGATGTGAAAGGTCTTCGGGCCGTTGACCGTCATCACGGTGAAATCGGTCTGCGGATAGCTCAGCAAAAACAGGCAGATCCAGCTCACCCACATCACCCACCAGGTGACCTTGTGGGCACCGAACTTGTCCGACATGACGCCACCAATGGCGCGCAGCACGCCGCCAGGCAAAGAGAAGCAGGCGGCCAGCAGTGCGGCCACGCGGATGTCAAGGCCGAACTCGCCGACGTAGTACTGCACCATCCACAGGCTCAGCGCCACGTAGCCACCGAACACGATGCTGTAGTACTGGCAATACTTGAGCACCTTGGGATCTTTCAGCGCCTTGAGCTGGTCCATGAACGACACATTGCTCGGCACGAGGTGGTCGGGGTTGCTGTAGGTGAACAGCCAGAACAGCACCACCGTGCCCAGCATGATGGCCGCGTACACCTGCGGCACCATGGTCCAGCCAAAGGCCACCAGCAGCACCGGCGCCACGAACTTGTTCACCGCCGCGCCCGAGTTGCCCGCGCCGTACACACCCATGGCCATGCCCTGGCGGTTCTTGGGGAACCAGCGCGCCACATACGGCGTACCGACAGAGAACGAGCCGCCGGCCAGGCCCACGAACAGGCCGATCACCAGAAAGTGCCAGTAGGCGGTGGCGTAGCTCATGAGCCAGATGGCCGGCACGGTGCTGACCATCAGCAGCGTCATCACGATGCGCCCGCCAAAGCGGTCGGTCCAGATGCCCAGCGGCACCCGCACCAGCGAGCCGGTGAGCACCGGGGTGGCCATGAGCAGACCGAACTGGGTGGAGTTGAGGTCGAGGGCTTTCTTGATCGGGATGCCGATGACGCCGAACATCATCCAGACCATGAAGCACACGGTAAAAGCCAAGGTGCTGACGATCAGCACCGACCACGCCTTTTTGGCGTTGTTCAAATCAGAGGCCATGTGAGTTCTCCTGGGACATGGCATGACTGTCCGCTTTGCGTGCGGCGCTGCCTATCCGCCGAACAGGTGCGGCGCGGCGGCAGAAGAACGATGCTCGGGGCCGCAAAGGTGGGCGGCGCTGTCCGGAAGAACTATGCCGGGGCTCTGACGGCGCTGCGCTTGATCTGCGTCAAGCGCCGGCGCGCGAACGCATGGTGCGGATCGGGGCCCAAAGGCCGATCTTGATGGCTCAGGGCTTCAGGACGATCGTGACCAGCACGCTCGCGTCTTCCACGCCCACCAGGGCGTGCGGCTCGCCGCCGCGCAGGAACAGCAGTTGTCCCGCCTGCAGACGCTGGGTGCCAGAGGGCGTTTCGAAATCGATCGACCCCTCCAGGCACTGCACGGTGATTTCGCCGAGCACGGTGTGCATGGGCATGGCACGCCCGGTGGGCAAGACCAGACGGATCACTTCAAGCTGCTCGGACTTGAACAACGCCACCGACTGGCTGCTCACTGCGTCGGCTCCGATGGGGAGCAGGTTGGCGATGTCGCCCGATTGCAGGTGGTTGAGTGCCATGGTGGTCTCCTGGTTGGGGTTGCTTGCTGTGCCGTGATGTGTTGAAAAGGCCCGGTGCAGGCGGCGTGGGCAGCGGCTGCACGGTGAGGTTCATCCCGCACCCCGCCTAGCGGCAGACAGGTTGGTCAGGTCAGGACATCAGGGTGGCATGCAGCGCGCGGCAAACACCGCGGCCTGGACGCGGGAGGTGAGGTTGAGCTTGCGAAGAATGTGCTGCACGTGGATCTTGACCGTGGTCTCGGCGATGTCGAGCTGGCGGGCGATGCCCTTGTTGCTGTCGCCCTTGGCGATCAGCATCAGGATCTCGCGTTCCCGGGTGGAGAGCTGTGACAGTTCGTTCGATGGCGGTGAAGGAGGGGCTTCGACCGGCCTGCCTTCGCCTGGCAGGTCCCTCCTGGCGGTCGGATCACCCTCTGCAACCGGCGGGTGGGCGCGCAGGGCAGCGACCAGCTTGGTCGTCATCTCCGGGCTGACGACCGATTCGCCACCCAGCACCTTGACGATGGCGTCGCACAGGTTTTCAGACTCCACGGTTTTGAGCAGGTAGCCGTCGGCGCCGGCCTTCAGGGCGGCCACCAGATCGGCTTCGTTTTCGCTCACGGTGAGCATCAGGATGCGGGTGCCGGGCGCTGCCCTGCGCAAGGCAGGGATGGCGTCGACGCCGCGCACGCCGGGCAGGTGGTTGTCGAGCAGGATCAGATCAGGGCGCTGGCGTTCGACGCAGCGCAGAGCTTCACCGATGTCACCAGCCTCGCAGGCCACATGGAAGCGCCCGTCCTGTGCCAACAGCGTGGTCAGGCCCCGGCGGAACAGGGAATGGTCGTCGACCACCAGCAGTTGGATGGTGTTCATGGATGCACTTCGGAAGGTTGGGAGGCCACCGCCGCGCTGGACGGCTCGGCCAGCTCAGGCAGTTCGCTCAGAGGTGAGTGACCGCTCTGCGCGGACACCGGATGGGCCGGCAGGGAGAGGCGCACGGCGGTGCCCTGCCCGGGCCGGGCGTCGATCTCCACGCGTGCGCCAATGAGCGCTGCGCGCTCGTTCATGATCTTCAGGCCGACATGGGTCTGCTCCAGGTGCGCGTCGGTGTCGAACCCGACCCCGTTGTCGCGCACCGCGAAGCGCCAGTGTGCGCCCTTGACCACGTCCACATCCACCTGGCTCGCTCCGGCGTGCTTGCGCACGTTCGACAGCGCTTCCTGCACCACGTGCAGTACCTGCACCTGCACGTCCGCCGCCAGCGGCAGGCCATGGCCGCTCACATGCAGGTGCGCCGGCAGGCCGGTCTGGTGCTGGAACTTCTGCAGGGTTTCCTGCAAGGCGGCCTCGATGTCGCCGGTGTTGGTGCGGGTGCGGAAATGCACCAGCAGTTCACGCACGTCGTTGATGCTTTCGCGCAGGCCGGCATCGAGTTCGTCCAGCGTGACCTGCACCTTGTCTGCCTGCCCTCTCTGGACCGCCGTGCGCAGCAACTGCGCCTGGATCTTGAGGAAGGCCAGCGCCTGGGCAATGGAGTCGTGCAGTTCGCGCGCCAGCAGGGTGCGCTCTTCCGCCACCGCCGCTTCGCGTTCCAGTGCCGCGGCACGCAGGCCTTCGAGCGCGCTGGCCAGGTGGCTGGCCAGTGCGTCCAGCAGCTCGGTCTCGGCCACGCCGAGCGTCACCGGACCCCGGAAAAACAGGTCGATCTCGCCGATGAGCCGCTGCTGCAGACGCACCGGCACACTCACCAGGCTCTCGAAACCGGCACGCTCGCAGTGGCGCATCACGGCGTTGTCTTCGCTGTGGATGGTGATCACGCGGGTGCGCGCGTCGGGTTGCAGGCTGCCGCAGGCACATACGCCGGCCAGCAGGTTGCGCTCTTCTTCCTGCATGTCCTGCGGGAAGCAGTCGGTGGCCAGCATGAGGTAGCGCTGGTTGGCCTCGTCCGACCATCGCACGGCCACTGCGTCGGCACGGACCACGGTGCGCACCCGCTTCGCGAAGCCGCGCGAGAGTTCTTCAATGGTGTTGGCGCTGGCCAGGAAGGCGCTGACCTCGTACAGCGCTTCCAGGCGCGAGCGCTGCGCCTCGATGTGACGCGTCTTGGTTTCGACCTGGGCTTCCAGGTTGCCGTAGAGCGACTGCAAGGTGCCGGCCATGCGGTTGAAGCCCGCGGCCACCTGGCCGAATTCGTCGTTGGTGTCGACGTCGACGCGCACGGCAAAGTCGCCCGATTCGAGCCGTCGCTGGCCCTGGCGCAAGTTGGCCAGCGGATTGATCACGTACATGTAGCCGGTGTAGAGCATGACCACCGCCCCTGCCACGGCCAGCGCCATCATCAGCAGCTGGAACAGGTTGAGGATGGCGGTGAAGCCCGACAGATGGTGTTCGATGGCCATCACCAGCCGGTCGATCGCCTGCACAAAGCCGGTGGGTGGAGCCAGTGGCGGCGGGCCTATGTCGGTGGCGGGCGCGACCAGCTGTGCGCGCTGATCGGCCCAGAGCGATTCCACCACCGCGAACTCGCGGTGCACGTCGGGGTCCCACGGCACAAACAGCGGCCGGCCCGCATCTCCCGTGCGCAGCAGCGCCAGGCTGCGATCAAATTCGGCGACCAGCTCGGCCACCTCTGCGGTCGGCGCTTGCGAGAGCGCCGCGCTGTGCAAACGCCAGGTCTGCATGCGCATGCGCCCGGCTTCGTTCACCGCAGCAGCACCGCCTTCCAGCTGCCAGGTCACCCACAGGGTGAGGCCGATGGACGCCAGCGCCACCACGAGCAGGCCCGCGCCAATGCGCACCAGCTTGGTGGAGAGCGACGCGGTGGAAGTCATCAGCATAGGGTATCGGAGATCTCGGAATGCGGCTATCGGTCAACTGGTCTTGAGGGTGGCAGGCCGGTGACCAAACGCACGCGTTGCCCCGCTGCGCCACGCCCCGCTTCGGGTGCCACCAGATCGGCCAGGGTCACGCCGTCGAGCACCGCCAGGTAGCTGGCCAGCGCGCTGTATAGCACACCCTTGAGGCGGCAATGCCCGTCGATGCGGCAGGTGCTGCTCCCCGGGTCAAAGCATTCCACCATGGTGAAATCGGTTTCGGCCTGTCGCACCACATCGCCCAGGCGAACCTCTGCCGCCGGCCGCAGCAGGCGCAGACCACCGCCCCTGCCCCGGGTGGTCTCCAGCCAGCCCTGGTCGGACAGCGCGACCACGATCTTGGTGAGGTGACTGCGCGAAATGCCGTGGGCTTCGGCAATCTCGCTGATGGTCACAGGCTGCTTCCGCGTGGCGTGCACGGCGCAGAACATCAGCACGCGCAGGCTGTAATCGGTCCAGTGGGTCAGGTGCATGGCGCATCCTCCGAAAGAACGATGGTCGTCTGGATGATAAAAATGTTCATATGCGATGAATTTTATGCGCTAATATATTCCCTTCACATGAATCTTTAAGGAAGCTGCCATGAATGCCGTGCTTGAGACCCTTGCCCCGAACCGCGCCCAACAGCCCATTGGCCAGATCGCCGTGGAACTGCCGGGCGCCACCGCTGTGTTCCGCCGCCACAAGCTGGACTTCTGCTGCGGCGGCCAGATCGCACTGCAGGAAGCCTGCGAACGCAAGCAGCTGTCTGTCGACAAGGTGCTGGCCGAACTGGACGGGCTGCAGCGGGTGGACGTGGACGTGGCGCAGCAACCGGTGCCGGAGGTGATCGACCACATTCTGCAGCGCTACCACGCGGTGCACCGCGAGCAACTGCCCGAACTCATTCGCATGGCGCGCCGCGTGGAAGCCGTGCACCGCGACAGCCCCGACGTGCCCACCGGCCTGGCCGACCATCTGGAAGCCA
Source organism: Betaproteobacteria bacterium HGW-Betaproteobacteria-16 (assembly GCA_002840835.1). Taxonomy (GTDB): domain Bacteria; phylum Pseudomonadota; class Gammaproteobacteria; order Burkholderiales; family Burkholderiaceae_C; genus Hydrogenophaga. The sequence goes on from PHCQ01000004.1 coordinate 9,318, forward strand.
TGGAGCAGGAACTGCTCGACCACATGGACAAGGAAGAAAACATCCTGTTCCCGCTGCTGCGGGCGGGTGGGCGTGGCATGGCGCACAACCCCATTGCGGTCATGCGCCACGAGCACACCAGCCACGGCGAACAGCTGGAACGCCTGATGGCACTGGCACACGACACCAAGCCGCCTGCCGGTGCCTGCAACACCTGGCGCGCGCTGTACGCCGGCATCGCCCAGCTCTCCGATGACCTGATCAACCACATCCACCTGGAAAACAACCTGCTGTTCCCGCAGTTTGAGCCACGGGCTGCCGCTTGCTGCTGAGCGCGGGCCGCTTGCGCCACATCAAGCCATGAGCGGCTTGACCTGAGTCAACGTTGAGGGCCATTGCCACTGCTAACGTGATGGCCACTTCATCCACGGATGGTGGCGCAACCAGGCGCCATCCAGCAGCCACCTACACCCACCAGATGACACCCCCATTCCCCAGCATGGACCTGGTCTGCCCGGCAGGCAGCCTGCCGGCACTCAAGGCCGCCGTGGATCACGGCGCCAATTGCGTCTACCTGGGCCTGCGCGACGCGACCAACGCGCGCAATTTCGCCGGCCTGAACTTCGACGACGTGGCCATCGCGGCCGGCGTGACCTATGCGCATGCGCGCGGCTGCCAGGTGTTCATGGCGCTCAACACCTACCCCCAGGCCGCCCAGCCGGAGCGCTGGCGCGAGGCGATGGACAAGGCGGTGAACCTGGGCGTGGACGCCGTCATCCTGGCCGACCCCGGGCTCATGCAATACGCCACGCAACGCCACCCGAAGCTGCGACTGCATTTGTCTGTGCAGGGCTCGGCCACCAACCCCGAGGCAATCAACCTCTACCACCGGCAGTTCGGTATCTCGCGCGCTGTATTGCCACGCGTGCTTTCGATCGATCAGGTGCGGCAGGTGGTGCAGAAGACACCGGTGGAGATCGAGGTGTTCGGCTTCGGCAGCCTGTGCGTGATGGTGGAGGGGCGCTGCGCGCTCTCGTCTTACGTCACGGGCGAGTCACCCAACACCCACGGCGTGTGTTCGCCCGCTAAGGCCGTGCGATGGCAAGAGACACCCAAGGGCCTGGAGTCGCGCCTGAACGGCGTGCTGATCGACCGCTACGCCGCCGGCGAGAGCGCGGGGTACCCGACGCTGTGCAAGGGCCGCTTCGACGTGGGGGAAGACACCAGCTACTACGCGATCGAAGAGCCCACCAGTCTCAACACGCTGTCGCTGTTGCCGCAGTTGGCGCAAATGGGCGTGCGCGCGATCAAGATCGAAGGCCGCCAGCGAAGCCCGGCCTACGTGGCCCAGGTGACCAAGGTCTGGCGCGAAGCCATCGACAGCTGCCAGGCCCAGCCACAGCACTACACGCCCAAAAGCGCCTGGATGGCCTCGCTCGACCAGGTGGCCGAGGGTCAGCAACACACCTTGGGTGCCTACCACCGGCCGTGGAAGTGAAATCCCCCCTGCGCCGCTTCGCGTCTTCCCCCCGGAGGGGGACGCACCCCGTGGCCTGGCAAAGCCAGTTCCACGGGTGCCTTGGATGGGACGCGTGCTCCGGAGGCCGGGTTTCACTCCCTCGCCTCTCTGGGGAGAGGGCGGGGGTGAGGTGCCGCCGCGCACACTGGAGTCACTGATTTGAAACTTGCTCTTGGACCTTTGCAGTATTACTGGCCGCGCACCACGGTGTTCGACTTCTACGAAGCCATGGCCGCGACGGCGGTGGACATCGTCTACCTGGGCGAGGTCACCTGTTCACGCCGCCACGAACTGCGCCTGTCGGACTGGCTGGACGTGGCCGAGCTGATGCGTTCGGCGGGCAAGACGGCTGTGCTGTCCACCCAGGTGCTGCTGGAGTCCGGTTCGGACGTGAGCGCGATGCAGAAGGTCGTGGCGAACAACGGTTTCCTGATCGAAGCCAACGACATGGGGGCGGTGGGCGCACTGACCGGCCAGCGCCCGTTCGTCGCGGGGCCCCACCTCAACATCTACAACGGGCCCACGCTGCAATGGATGGCCTCGCTGGGCGCGTCGCGCTGGGTGGCGCCGCTGGAGATGCCGCGCAAGGACCTGGCCCTGCTGCAACAGGAGCGCCCGCCCGGCCTGCAGACCGAGGTGTTTGTGCACGGCCGCCTGCCGCTGGCCTTTTCTGCCCGCTGCTTCACCGCACGCCACCACAACCTGCCCAAGGACGACTGCCGCTTCAGCTGCATCGACCACCCTGATGGCCTGATGCTCAAGACCCGCGAGCAGGCAGAGTTTCTCGTGCTCAACGGCATCCAGACGCAATCAGCCCGGGTGCACAGTCTGATCGATGCCTGGGCCGACCTGACCTCGCTGGGCGTGGACGTGGCGCGCATCAGCCCGCAATCGCAACACACGGCCGATGTGATCAACCTGTACGACGCCGTGCGGCGCGAAACCATGGATGGACCCACCGCCCGCGCCGCCTTGCTCGGTTGGCTGCCCGACCGCGACTGCAACGGCTACTGGCACGGCCAACCCGGGCAGGACCGCATCGAGCCTGCAGCGGCTGTCGCAACAATGTCCATCGTGTGAAGTCATGATCGTCGGCGAACGTTTCAACAGCATCAGCCACCTCGTGGGAGCGGTGCTGGCTGTGGGCGGTGCGGCCATGCTCATCACCTTGTCGTCGCTGCGGGGCGATCCCTGGCGCATCGTGGGCTTCAGTGTCTACGGTGCCATGCTGGTGGCGCTGTACGTGGCGTCCACGCTGTACCACGCGCTGGGCGGCAGGGCCAAGGCCGTGTTTCAGAAGCTGGACCACTGCAGCATCTACCTGCTGATCGCGGGCAGCTACACGCCGTTTGCACTGGTCTCGCTGCAAGGCGCCTGGGGCTGGTGGCTGCTGGGCGTGGTCTGGTCGCTGGCGGTGCTCGGCATTGCGCAGGAGATCTGGCTGGCGCGCGGTGCGCGGGTGCTGTCGCTGGTGATCTACGTGCTCATGGGCTGGCTGGCGCTGGTGGCGGTGGTGCCGCTGTGGGAAGCGCTGGGCCCGGCCGGTTTTGCCTGGCTGGCCGGTGGCGGTGCCCTTTACACCCTGGGCATCGCCTTCTACGCCACCGACCACAAGCTGCGTCATGGCCACGGCATCTGGCACCTGTTCGTGCTCGGGGGCAGCATCTGCCATTTTTTCACCCTGCTGCTTTACGTGGCCTGAGCGCCACCACCTCCTCATGACCGAAACCCTTGCCCACACCAAACGCCACACCATCCCGCCGCCGATCGCTGCCTTGCTCTCACGCCTGCCGCCGTACCCCGGCTCGCTGCTGCTGGTCACCGGGCTCAACCTGGTGCTGGCGCGCCAGTTGCCGGCTGACGTGGCCAGGCGCCTGCAGGGACAGCGCATCCGCATCCACCTGCGAGACGCCGGCCTGAAGTTCGACTTTGCCTGGCGGGGAACGATGTTTCGCGCCATCGCGCCTCAGCCTGCCGCCGAACTCACCCTGAGCGCCAACGCGCACGACTTCCTGCGCCTGGCGCAACGGCTGGACGACCCCGACACCCTGTTTTTCAACCGCCGCCTCTCCATGGAGGGCGACACCGAGCTGGGCCTGGTGGTCAAGAACGCGCTCGACGCGTTGGAGCTGCCGGTGTTCGAGTTTGCACAGTGGACACCGTCAGCGGTTCTGTCCCGACTGAAGCAGTTTCGCCCGTCAAGTGCACCGGGGCATCGCCATGGTCCGCGCTGAACCCAGGCTGCCCATCGTCTACGCGTGCTCCGGTTGCTCCAGCGCCGCGCAACTGGCCAATCACGTGGCGGTGCGGCTGGACCGCATGGGCAAGGCCGAGATGTCGTGCATCGCGGGCGTCGGTGGTGACGTGCCCAGCCTGCTGAAGACGGCCCGCTCGGGTCGACCCATCGTGGTCCTGGACGGTTGCCCTCTGGAATGTGCACGCCACTGCCTGGCCCGCCACGGCATCGAACCCACCCAGCACCACCAACTGAACATTTACGGCGTGCGCAGGCGCCTGCACGAAGATTTCGACCCGCAGGAGGCCGAGGCCGTGCTGTTCCGGGTGCGCAGCGACTTGCGACAACTCTTGCAAGACGCCCCCACGCCACCCGATGAGCCTCCAACCGCCTGAACCACGCCGCCTGCTGGTTGCCATCACCGGCGCCAGCGGCGCGCTCTACGGCCTGCGCCTGCTTCAGGTCCTGAGCCGCTCACCCGGCATCGAAACCCATGGGGTGGTGTCAGACGCTGGATGGCTCACCCTGCGACACGAACTTGGCACCGGGCCTGAGGCGCTGCGACCGCTGGTGCACACGCTGCACGAAGCCGCACAGATCGGCGCCGGCCCGGCCAGCGGGTCGTTCCGCTGCGAAAGCATGGTGGTCGCGCCGTGCTCCATGCGCACCCTCGCGGCCATCGCCCATGGCCTGTCAGACAACCTCATCACGCGCGCCGCCGACGTGATGCTCAAAGAGCGCCGCCGCCTCGTGCTCATGACGCGCGAAACGCCATTGCACCTGGGCCACCTTCGCAACATGGTGAGCGCGACCGAAATGGGCGCCATCGTCTGCCCACCCATGCCTGCCTTCTACCTGCGGCCTCAAACGCTCGACGACATCGTGGACGCCAGTGTGGCGCGCGTGCTCGATCTGCTCAACGTGCCGCACACGCTGAGCGAACGCTGGGAAGGACTCCAGAGCACCGATTCCTTGATGCAGCCCGGCACCCGCAACTTATGAAACACGAGGCGCCACCCAGCACACACCGTGGAACCGGCTTTGCCGGGCCACAGGTGGGGTCCCCCCTGGGGGGGAAGACGCGCAGCGGCGCAGGGGGGGCTGCTTACAAGGACTTGCGCGATTTCATGGCCCAGCTGGAACAGACCGGCGAGCTGCGGCGCGTGAGCGAACCGGTCTCGCCGTACCTGGAAATGACCGCGCTGTGCGACCGGGTGCTGCGCGCGGGCGGCCCGGCCCTGCTGTTCGAACGACCCACCGGCCACAGCATGCCGGTGCTGGGCAACCTGTTTGGCACCACGGGCCGCGTGGCGCGCGCCATGGGCGTGGGCAGCCTGGGCGAGCTGCGCCAGTTCGGCGAGGTGCTGGCCGCGCTCAAGGAGCCGCAGGCGCCGGGCGGGCTCAAAGACATGGTGGCCTTGAGCGGTCTGCTCAAGACGCTGTGGCACATGAGCCCCAAAGAGCGCAGCTCTGCGCCCTGCCAGGAACGGGTCTGGGAGGGCGCCGACGTGGATCTGGCGCGCCTGCCCATCCAGCACTGCTGGCCCGACGACGTGGCCCCGCTCATCACCTGGGGCATGGTGATCACGCGCGGGCCGCACAAGACGCGGCAGAACCTGGGCATCTACCGCCAGCAGGTGCTCTCGCACAACCAGCTCATCGTGCGCTGGCTCGCACACCGCGGCGGCGCGCTCGATTTTCGCGACCACTGCCGGCAGTACCCCGGCCAACCCTACCCGGTGGCCGTGGCCCTGGGTGCCGACCCGGCGACCATTCTGGGCGCGGTCACACCGGTGCCCGACAGCCTTTCCGAATACCAGTTCGCAGGTCTGCTGCGTGGCGCACGCACCGAGGTCGTGCGGGCGCTGGGCGTGCCGCTGCAAGTACCGGCCTCGGCCGAGATCGTGCTCGAAGGCCACATCCAGCCCGATGCCTCGCACCCCAGCGGCTGGCAACACGCACTCGAAGGCCCTTACGGCGACCACACCGGCTACTACAACGAACGCGCCGAGTTTCCGGTGTTCACGGTGGAGCGCATCACGATGCGGCGCGACGCGATCTACCACTCCACCTACACCGGCAAGCCGCCGGACGAACCCGCCATGCTCGCGCTGGCGATGAACGAGCTGTTCATCCCGCTGCTGCAGCGCCAGTTCCCCGAGATCACCGACTTTTACCTGCCATCCGAGGCCTGCAGCTATCGGCTAGCGGTGGTGCAGATCCGCAAGGCCTACGCCGGCCACGCGCGGCGCGTGATGATGGGCGTGTGGAGCCACCTGCGCCAGTTCATGTACACCAAATTCGTCGTCGTGGTGGACGAAGACGTCGACGTGCGCAACTGGGGCGAAGTCATCTGGGCCATGAGCACGCGCATGGACCCGGCGCGCGACACGATGATGATCGAGCACACCCCCATCGACTACCTCGACTTCGCCTCGCCCGTGAGCGGCCTGGGCAGCAAGATGGGCCTGGACGCGACCAACAAGTGGCCCGGCGAAACGCAACGCGAATGGGGGCGCGTCATGACCATGGACCCGACGGTGCGACAGCGCATGGACCTGCTGGGCCAACAGCTGGGGCTGTGAGCAGCGCTGTCTCCCAGGTGCGCACGGGCCTGTGATCCCACTCCACAATTCCAGCATGAACTTCCAGCACAGCCCCCGGGCGCAGGCACTCCAGCATCAGCTGGAGGCCTTCGTGCAGCGTTACCTGCTGCCCCACAACGCCGCCTGGCACCAGGCGGTGCAGCAGGGGCAGTACCCACCGCCCTTCCTGGAGGACCTGAAGACCCTGGCGCGTGAGGAAGGGCTGTGGAACCTGTTTTTGCCCGGCCTGCGCGACGACGAGCCCGGCACCCGCCTGGACAACCTGGACTACGCGCCGCTCGCCGAAACCATGGGCCAGCTGCACTGGGCGTCCGAGGTGTTCAACTGCAGCGCGCCCGACACCGGCAACATCGAGCTGCTGCACCGTTTCGCCACGCCGGCGCAGCGCGAGCGCTGGCTCACGCCGTTGCTGGACGGCACGATCCGCTCGGCCTTCGCCATGTCGGAGCCCGACGTGGCGTCGTCAGACCCAACCAATCTGCAGACCACGGTGCGGCGCGAGGGTGATGAGCTCGTGCTCAACGGGCGCAAATGGTTCATCACCGGCGTGGCGCACCCGGCCTGCCGCCTGCTGATCGTGATGGCGCGCAACGCACCCGACGACACCGCCGCGCCCGACGGCCAGCACCACCAGCACAGCATGCTTCTGGTGCCGCTGGACACGCCGGGTGTGGAGGTGGTGCGCAACATTTCCGTGGTGCACCACCACGCGCCCGAGGGCCACTGCGAGATCGTTTTTCGCCAGGTGCGCGTGCCGGCCGACCATCTGCTCGGTGGTTGGGGCGAGGGCTTTGCGATGGCGCAGGCGCGGCTGGGACCGGGCCGGGTGCACCACTGCATGCGCACCATCGGCCAGTGCGAGCTGGCGCTGGCGCTCGCCACCGAACGTGCACTGGAGCGCCAAACGTTCGGCAAGTACCTGGCCGATTACGCCAACGTGCAGGAATGGATCGCGCTGTCGCGCATCGAGATCGACCAGGCGCGCCTGCTGGTGCTGCGCTGCGCCTGGCTGCTGGACCATCCGGCCGATGTCGAACCTGCCGCCTTGCGTGCCCAGGTCGCCGCCATCAAGGTGGTGGCGGCCGGCCTGCAGACCCGCGTGGTGGACCGCGCGATGCAGATCTTCGGCGCCATGGGGCTGTCGCCCGACACACCGCTGGCACAGTTCTGGACCTGGGGCCGCGCCCTGCATCTGCTCGACGGGCCGGACGAGGTGCACCTGCGCAGCGTCGCCCGGCACGAACTGGCACGGGCGCGCGAGCGAATGGGGGCATCGTCAGCCTACTTCACCACACCCGAACAATTGCGCGCACCGCCGCACATTGACGCCTGAGCAGGTCTCCGCGGGTCCAACGCGTGTGTTGTCGCACAATGCCCTCTTCCATCGCCACACCCCCGACGTTCACCCATGCAGGTCCCCACCATTGCCACGCTTTACCCCGCTGCGTTCCACGCGCATATCGCCCTGGTGGTGCTGAGCGTGGGTCTCTTTGCGATGCGCTGGGTAGGGGTGCTGGCTGGTGGCAGTTGGCCCATGCAGCGCCGCACGCGCGTGGTGAGCATGGTGTTCGACACCGCCTTGCTGTGTGCTGGCGCCACGCTGTGGTGGCTGCTGCAACTCAACCCGCTGCAGCAGCACTGGCTGGGTACGAAGCTGGCGCTGCTGGTGGTCTACATCGTGCTGGGCACCTTCGCACTCAAGCGCGCGCGCCGCTGGGTCGGCAAACTGCTGTTCGGCCTGCTCGCGCTGGCGGTGGTGGCGCAGATGGTGGTCATTGCACAGACCCGCAACCCGCTGGGATGGTTAGCCTGGAAACAGCAGCTGACCGCGCTTGTTTCCACTTGATATGCCCATGAACACTGAGAATCCTGACCACGAAGAGAGGCGCCTGATGGGTGAGGGCGCTACAGGCACGACTGCAGCGCAGGGCCGCCCCAAGCAAGGTCAGCCCCCTCGGGGGGCAGCGACCCGCGCAAGCGGTGGAGCGTGGGGGCAGTTGCTCCTCCTTGCGGGCAGGAGCCCGCTGCGTCGTCGCGCCTTGCCAGACCACTCCCTGACAGCCCACTCGGGCCTGTCCAACTGCGGTTTCCAGGCGAACCTGTGAGCCCACCGGCAGCGCCCGAACCGGCAAGCGATACGGCCCAGGGCACGCAGCTGCATGCGTCACGCACGGTGCGCTGGCTGCTGTGGACCGCGGGCACGATCTCGCTGGTGTTGGGCCTCATTGGCGTGGTGTTGCCGGGCCTGCCCACCACGCCCTTCATCTTGCTCAGCGCGGCCTGCTACGCCAAGGCATCGCCGCGACTGCACCGCTGGCTGACCCACCACCGCTTGCTGGGCCCCATGGTGCGCGACTGGGAGCAGCACCGCAACCTCACCCGGCGCACCAAGACGGTGGCGCAGGTGTCGATGGTGCTGATGGTGGGCCTCTCGGCCTGGGGCCTGCGCGAACGACCGGTGCTGCTGGGGGTGGTGCTGGTGGCTGCCGCCGTGGGCGTGTGGGTGGTGGCGCGCATTCCGACACGTCCTGCCCCGCCCGGCGAAGGCTGAAAACGCCCTTCGGTTGAGCCATAAGGTGCGCTTAATGTGCGCCGACCACGATGACGTCCATGCGCTCGCCTCCTGTCCTGGCGAGCACGCTCAGGAGCGTCTTCCATGCAAACATCCCCGTGGCTCACGCCCGTGTTTCCAGCCTCGCCGCTGTGCCTGCCGGCCCCGTCGAAGCGGCTGAACATCCACCCTGCGGGTGACCCACGCAGACCCGAGATCGAGGCCTTCATCCGGCGCGTCTTTTCTGCGCGCTTCGAGGCCCGGGTCGAGCATTTTGCACCTGTGCTGGTGAGCCTGAGCGACCCCGTGGACGGGCGCATTCTGGCGGCCGCCGGCTACCGCTCGGCGGGAGAAGCGCCGCTTTTTCTGGAGAACTACCTCCATGAGCCGGTGGAACAGGTGCTGTCGGGCATTTGCGGCAACCCCGTTGTCCGCGACGGCATTGTGGAGGTCGGCCACCTGGCTTCCGACCAGCCAGGCGAGGGCAGGCGGCTGATTTTCCTGCTGGGTCAGCACCTCGCCGACGAAGGCGCGCAATGGGTGGTGAGCACGCTCACCGACGCCCTGCGTCAGCTGTTTGTCCGGCTGGGCATCACACCGCTGGCCCTGGGGCGCGCCGACCCCAGCCGGCTGGGCACCGCTGCCGCCGCGTCGTGGGGCAGCTACTACGAACACGAACCGATCGTGTTGGCCGGGCAGTTGCCACAGGCCTTAAAAAGCCTGGCGCGTCGCGAGGCCCGCCAGCGCCGCAACGGGAGGACAGCATGAGCGCCGCAGTGCGCAGCACGGAGGGCAATCCTATGAGCGCAGCACGATCTTCGCCCGCACTGCTGGGCCTGCACGGCGTCATCACCCACGCCGAACTCGATCACGCCGCCCGTGCCCTGGCCGAGCAGTTCGTGGCCAGTGGCACGCGCGTGCTGGCCACCCTGCTGGACAACAGCCCGGCCTGGGTGATCGCGGACCGTGCGGTGTCGCTGGCTGGCCTGGTTCATGTGCCGCTGCCCGTGTTCTTCACGCCGTCGCAGATCGGGCACGCCTTGCAGGCCGCGGGTGTGGACACCCTGCTGGCTGCGAATGGCATGCCCATGCCATGGCCCGGCGCATCGTCCCAGCCCCTTCAACTCGCCGGTTCAGACCTGGTGCTGCATCACCGTGTCGTCGCGCCCGTGCCCCTGCCGCTGCACACCGGCAAGATCACCTTCACCTCTGGCACCACGGGCACGCCCAAGGGGGTGTGCCTGTCTGACTCGGCGATGCAGCAGGTGGCGAACAGCCTGGCCGAAGCGCTCGCACCGCTGGCCATCGAGCGCCACCTGTGCGCGCTGCCCCTGCCCGTGCTGCTGGAAAACATCGCTGGCGTGCTGGCACCGCTGTCACAAGGCGCGGCTTGCATCGTGCTGCCGCTGGAACAGGTCGGCCTGAGCGGATCGTCCCGCTTCGACCCGGCGCGGCTGCAGGCGGCCGTGCTGGCCCATCGGCCGAACAGCATGATCCTGTTGCCCCAGTTGCTGCGCGCCTGGACGCTGTGGTTGCAGCACACGCGCCAACGCGCACCGGCCTCGTTGAGCATGGTGGCGGTGGGCGGTGCTGCGGTGGGTGCGGCCACGCTGCTGGCCGCTCGCGCAGTGGGCATTCCTGCCTATGAAGGCTACGGGCTGTCAGAAGGCGCGTCGGTGCAAACGCTGAACCTGCCCGGCACCGACCGGCCGGGCAGTGCAGGGCGCCCGCTCCCACACAGCCGCGTGCGCGTCAACGCCCAGGGCGAACTGGAGATTGCTGGCAGCCTGATGACGGGCTACCTTGGTGCAGCTGAAGCCGTGCCGGCGTGGTGGCCCACCGGCGACCTGGGCCATATCGACGGCGACGGGTTCGTCCACGTGATGGGGCGCAGCAAGCATTTGCTCATCACCGCCTATGGCCGCAATGTGTCACCCGAATGGGTGGAAACCTCGCTGTGCGCGCAGGCGGGCGTGGCCCAGGCCGTGGTGTTTGGCGACGCACAGCCCGCTCTGAGCGCGGTGCTGTGGCCCCTCTTTCCCGAGATCTCCGATGCCCAACTGCAGGCCGCCGTCGACGCGGCCAACCAGACCCTGCCGGACTACGCCCGCGTGGCTCGCTGGGTGCGTGCACGGGCGGCATTCCAGCCCGACACCGGTTTGAGCACCGCCAACGGGCGACCGCAGCGCAGCGCCATCGAGGCCCTGCACGCCGATGCCCTCTTTGAAACCCCTGCCGGCACCACCGCTGCCGTCGCCTGAACAAACCCCAAAGGACCCACCATGAATTTCCATCAACGCCTGATCCGCGACACCGAAGCCGACCGCCTCGCCATGCTGGGCGCCCCCATCATTCAGGGGTGCCTGAATGGGGCGGTGTCGCTGCCGAGCTACATCGCCTTCCTGACCGAGGCCTACAACCACGTGCACCACACGGTGCCCCTGCTCAAGGCCTGCAAGGCCGCCCTGCCACCGCACCATGCCTGGCTGGAGGGCGCCATGGACGAATACGTCGAGGAGGAACAAGGGCACGACGAATGGATTCTGGATGACATCCGTGCCTGCGGTGGCGACGCCGAAGCCGTGCGCCAGGGTCGCCCCGCTCACGCCACCGAGGTGATGGTGGCCTACGCCTACGACACCATCGCACGCCGCAATCCGCTGGGCTTCTTCGGAATGGTGCATGTGCTCGAAGGCACGAGCGTGGCGCTGGCCCTGCTCGCCGCCGACCAGATCCAGCACGCGCTGCAGTTGCCCGATGCGGCCTTCAGCTACCTGCGCTCGCACGGCACCCTCGACCAGGAACACACGGCCCATTTCGCGCTGCTGATGGACCAGATCCTCGATCCGCAGGACCAGGCCGACATCGTGCACGGCGCGCGCGCCTTCTACCGCCTCTACGGCGACGTGTTCCGCGGCCTGCCCCTGCCGGCCATGTCATCCCAGCCGCAACTGGCCGGAGCGTCCGCATGAAGCCGACCCAAGCCCGCGTGCTGCTCACCGGGGCCACCGGCGGCATTGGCCAGGCCACGGCGCGCGCGCTGCTGCGGGCTGGTGCGTCGCTGCTGCTGGTGGGGCGCTCTGAAGGCGCCCTGGACGAGCTGTCGCGCCAGCTCACGGCCGCCGGCGCATCCGCCTCACGCGTGCGATGGATCGCGGCCGACCTCACGCAGGCCAGGGACGTGCAGCGCCTGGTGGTTGAGGCGGCGCGGCTGGACTGCAACGTGGTCATTCACGGTGCCGGCCTGCCGGCGTTCGGCGCGCTCCAGACGCTGCCGGCGGCCGACATCCGCAGCGTCCTGCAAACCAACCTGGAAGTGCCGGTGCTGCTCACCAAGGCGCTGCTCCCCCGCCTGCTGACACTGCCGCAAGCGCAGATTGTCTGCGTGGGATCGGCGCTGGGCCGCATGGGCCTGCCCGGATTCAGCGTCTACAGCGCCAGCAAGTTCGGCCTGCTCGGGTTTGCCGAAGCGCTGCGCCGAGAACTCGCCGACACCACCGTGCGGGTGCAGTACATCGGCCCGCGCACCACGCGCACGCGCTTCAACGCGCCCGCCGTGACCGCCTACAACCGCGCCACCGGCACCACCGAGGACACGCCCGAGTTCGTGGCCAATGCCATCGTGCAACTGCTCACCGACGGCACCGCCGAGCGCTTCCTGGGCTTTCCGGAACGGCTCGCGGTGCGCCTCAATGCACTGGCACCCGCCTGGTTCGACCGGGTGTTCCGAAAACACGCGGCCCACCTGCGCAACAGCTAGAACCCCACCCCCGCCGCGCCATCCACCCCGTTGGCGCGTCATTGATCCGCATCGCCTTCAAAGGAGTTTCAACATGTCATCCATTCGAACCCATACACCTTCCAGCCTCTTTGCCCAGCGTCGCCAGTGGCTGGCCGCCTTCATGGGCGCGACCCTGATGCTGCTCACCCCCCTGTCGCAAGCCGCCCCGGTGGACGATGCGGTGCAGGAACTGCAGCAGAGCTGGGAATCCATCCGCTACCAGGCGCCGGCCAACGAACGCGAAAAGCGCTTCGAAGCGCTGGCCACCCGCGCCCGGGAACTCAGCACTTCGCTACAGGGCCGCGCCGAACCCCTGATCTGGGAGGGCATCATCGTCAGCTCCCTGGCCGGGGAAAAGGGCGGCCTGGGTGCACTGCCCCTGGTGAAGCAGGCCAAGGGCCTGTACGAAGCGGCGCTGGGCATCGACCCCAAGGCGCTGGACGGCTCGGCCTACAACAGCCTGGGCGTGCTGTATTACAAGGTGCCGGGCTGGCCCATCGGTTTTGGCAACAAGACCAAGGCCGACGAACTGCTGCGCCAGGCGCTGACCATCAACCCCAACGGCATCGATCCCAATTTCTTCTATGCCGAGTACCTGATCGAGACCAAGCGGCCCAGCGAAGCAGTGGTCTACCTGGAACGCGCGCTGAAGGCACCGGACCGGCCGGGCCGCTCACTGGCCGATACCGGTCGCAGGGAAGAGGCGCGGCAGCTAATGGAGAAGGTCAAGGGACTCTGAAGCCTTCTGTGGATGGGGCGGGGCCCCATCCCAGATCTCAGCCAGCGCGCCGCGCCAGCACCTCGAAAGCTGGCAGTGTCTTGCCTTCCAGCACTTCCAGGAACGCGCCGCCGCCGGTGGAGATGTAGCCCACGTCCTTCTCGATGCCGTACTTGGCAATGGCGGCCAGCGTGTCGCCACCACCGGCGATGGAGAAGGCGCTGCTCTCGGCAATCGCCTGCGCAATCACCTTGGTGCCGTTTTCAAACGCGGCGAATTCAAACACACCCACCGGGCCGTTCCACACAATGGTGCCGGCCTGCTTGAGTTGCCCGGCCAGCTTGGCGGCCGTCTCGGGCCCGATGTCCAGGATCAGGTCGTCGTCGTCCACCTCGGTGGCCTTCTTGACCGTGGCGGGCGCGTCGGCGGCAAAGGCCTTGGCAGTCACCACGTCGGTGGGAATCGGCACTTCGGCGCCGCGTGCCTTCATGGCCTCGATCACAGCCTTGGCTTCACCCACCAGGTCGGCTTCGGCCAGGCTCTTGCCGATCTTGAGGCCCGCCGCAAGCATGAAGGTGTTGGCGATGCCGCCGCCCACAATCAGGCCGTCCACGTTTTTTGCCAGCGCCTGCAGGATGGTGAGCTTGGTGCTGACCTTGCTGCCGGCGACGATCGCCAGCAGCGGGCGCTTCGGGTTGGCCAGCGCCTTGCCAATGGCGTCCATCTCTGCCGCCAGCAGCGGGCCGGCGCAAGCGATGGGCGCGGTTTCGGCGATGCCGTAGGTGGTGCCTTCTGCGCGGTGCGCGGTGCCGAAGGCGTCGTGCACGAAGATGTCGCAGAGTTGGCCGAGCTTGGCAGCCAGTTCCGGGCTGTTCTTCTTCTCGCCCACGTTCACGCGGCAGTTCTCCAGCAGCACCACTTCACCGGGCGCCACAGAGAATTCACCATCGACCCAGTTCGAGACCAGCCGCACCGAGCGGTTCATGAGCTGGCCCAGGCGCGCGGCGATAGGCGCCAGGGAGTCTTCTGGCTTGAGCTGGCCTTCGGTGGGGCGCCCCAGGTGGCTGGTCACCATGACCGCCGCACCCGCATCCAGCGCCATCTGGATGGCCGGAATGGAAGCGCGGATGCGTGTGTCTTCGGTGATCTCGCCCGCATCGTTCTGCGGCACGTTGAGGTCGGCCCGGATGAAGACGCGCTGGCCGCTGGCGCGGCCGCTGGAACAGAGGTCAGAGAATCGGATGAATTGCATGGTGGTGCCTTGAGCGGACAGCGGTGCTGCGGGATGGAAGGAACGCAGGTGACAAACGTGCAGCGTAAATTGTAGGCATTGCTGCCCGGGTGACTGCAGCGGCGAGGCGCCGAGGTCAATCCAGGCGAGGGTGCCGTGCCACGGAGGCCTTGGCGCGGGTGCCGGCGAGCCACGCCCGACCCCGGCTCCAGCGGTGGACCACGAGCCAGGCCACCACCGTGGCCAACAGGGCACCGGTCAGCACATCAACCGGGTAATGCAGGCCCAGTGCGAGGCGGCTCCAGCTGATCAGCACACCCACCGCCAGCAGCAGCGCACCCCCGACGACATGCGGCGCGGACAACCAGCCCACCACCCCCAGGGCCATCGCCACGCTGGCGTGGCTGCTTGGAAAACTGGGCGAGGGTGAATGTGCCAGCCAGAGATGCCCCAGGCCCGAAACGAAGGGCCTGGGCATCGGCAGCGCCCACTGAATACCGCGCGCCAGCAGCCAGGCCAGGGCCATGGCCAGCAGCATCTGGCGCGCCATGCAGCGCCAGCGCGGCTGGCCCACTGCCGCCAGGCTGAAGGCAAATACAAGCACCCAGGCAGGCAGCTGGACCGTGGCGAACCGCGCCAGCGACAGGCTCCATGGGCTCGCCGAGGGCGACAGGTTCAACCAGAGGAACAGCGAGTGGTGAAAGTCGCTCATGGGTGCGCACCCGAGTGACTGGAGCGCTCGCCAGAAGGCGGCTGAGGGGGTCGCTGCATGGACTGAGGGTCTCCAGACGTTTTTGATGGATGCACCGCCCGGACCTTAAACGATCCGGCTTATGCAACGCTTATGCAGAGCCCTTTCGGGCAATCCCTGAATTTAAGCGGGCACTAATTTTTACAACCCAGTATCGGCCTCGACCCATCGGTCATTGTGAATGTGTCCTTGTCCCTACCAACCATTTCAGGAGGTTCCCCCATGTCATCCACCCCGCTCACCGGGCGCTACCGCACCTCAACCATCGCCCTGCACTGGGTCATGCTGTTGCTGCTGGTGGCGGTCTACGCCAGCATCGAATTGCGTGAGCTGTTCCCCAAAGGCAGCGATCCGCGCGAAAACATCAAGGCCCTGCACTTCATGCTGGGCATTTGCGTGCTCGCACTGGTGAGCCTGCGATTGGCGCTGCGCTTGTCGACGCCGGCACCACGCATTGAACCCGCGCCTTCTCGTGCGCAGCAGATCGGGTCGACGCTGATGCACGCCGCGCTGTATGGGTTCATGGTCGGCATGCCGCTGGCGGGCTGGCTCTACCTGAGCGCCAAAGGCAGCCCTGTGCCGTTCTTTGGTCTGGAATTGCCGGCCCTGATGGGCAAGGACCTTCAGTTCGCAGCGCGGATCAAGGAATGGCACGAGACGGTGGGCGAAGCCGGCTACTGGTTCATCGGCCTGCACGCCGCTGCCGCCCTGTTTCACCACCACGTGATCAAGGACAACACCTTGCGGCGCATGTTGCCTTCGCGGGGCTGAAGGACCGTGCAACCGCTCCGGATTCACCCAACACTTGAACAACTGGCCCAGCCATGAACACAACACCCTCTCGCTCCACCACAGCCTGGCTATTGGCGCTCTTGGCGCTCCTGGCCTGCTGGAGCGGCATTGCCATGGCCAGCACGCCCACCGAAAAGGTGGTGTGCACCCAGTTGCCGCGCTCGCAATGGATGTCGGAGCAGCAGGCCCGGGTCGCGTTCGACGCGCCCCGGTACCTGCTGGTGCGCTTCAAGATCTCCCGGGGCAACTGCCACGAGTTCTACGCGGTGGAAAAAGACGGCACTGTGGTGGAGGCGTACCGGCACCCCGTCACCGGCGAAACGGTGCGCCTGACACGCGTGCCGCCGCCCACCGCCACAACAGTCATCGATGTCACGCGGCAGTGACGACGCCGCTCCACCTCAAGGATCAGACCACACTGATCACGAAATCGGCCTTGCCCACTGAGCACTCGGGGCAGCGCCAGTCTTCCGGCACATCGGCCCAGCGCGTCCCGGGCGGGATGCCGTCCTCGGGTCGGCCGGCGGCCTCGTCGTAAAAAAATCCGCAGACCACGCAGAGATAGCAGTTCATGGGGGGGCCTTTCTTCAAGGTTCAAATGAGGGTTGGAAAAGGATGGGGCGGGAGACCCGGAAACGAACGGGCCACAGCGTCAATCGTCGTCGCCGTCATGCCCGCCGTCTCCCCGGTGATCGTCTGCGGTGAGGCTACTCAGGGCCTGGGCGGACACCAGCCCCTTGGGCGACTGCTGCCACTCCCAGGCGCCGCAGGCCAGCACAGCGATCAACAGCAGAGCCGCGAGCCAGCGGCGGTTGTGCCGCACCAGATCTGGCCCTGGACCTTCGACGCGACCGCTCAGCATGGGCAGCGCCTGGTTCTTGCGCCGCAGCAGGCTCAAGACCCCGATCAGCGCCAGGTGTGCCAGCACCACGAAGAGAAAGGTTTCTCCAAAAAATTCGTGCAGCTCTTCCAGCCAGTCGCCACCGAGCACGTCGCCCCAGTCGTTGTAGGTGCCATAACCGCTGAGGGTGAGCGGCACCACCAGCGCCAGCAGGGCCGCCACAGCCAGCGCCATCAGCAGGTTCTGGCCCTGGCGCCAGTTGACGCCGGCCAGCGAGCCCTTGGGCACGGCCGCACGGATCGAGCGCAGCCAGGCCGGGGCGGCGCCGAGCTTGCGCCACAGCAGGCCCAGGCCCGCCTGGCGCGGGCCGAACAGGCCGTAGAGCACGCGAAACGCCAGCAGGCCGGCCATGGTGTAGCCCAGCGTGACGTGCAGCAAACGCCAGTGTTCACCGTCTGCTGTGACATAAGCGCCCAGAAAGCTCAGGGCGAACAGCCAGTGGAACATGCGCGTGGGCGCATCGGTGACCAGGCGGCCCGGCGCGGCGGCCGCGCGCGGCTGGCTGCCGGTGGTGGTGTCGATGGAGGGGTTGGCTTGCATGGTCTGCTCCAAAGTCAGTCGTTCCAGGCCCGGCGTGAACGGGCGTCGAGCCCGGCCGGGAACTGCAGGTTGTCGTCGTCGTAGTCGCCCTTGTCCGCGCCGGTGTGGCAGGCGGCGCAGTTGGCCGCGCTCTTCACGCTGGCGAGCTTCCAGACAGACGGAGCGATGTCGTCGTGCTTGCGTTCAAACCAGGCCGAGCGGGTGATGCGGTCCTCGGGGGGTGCCTCGGCCACGCGCTTGTAGGTGCCGGCGTTGGACACTAGCCAGGCGGTCAATTGCTGCACGGTAGCGGCGTCCAGCGAGGCGTCGGTACCGTAGTGCTGTTCGAGCCCGCTCATGATGCGTTGCCACGAACGGGCGGGCAGCATGCCCGGGGCGTAGCCGGTGTGGCAGGCGGCACATTCCTGTGTGTAGGCCTGCGGCACGTTGCGCGGCAGCAGGCGGCCACCGTCGGCGTGTGTGGCCGACAGCGCAGCGAGGCCCAGGCCAGCGCCCAGGAGCAGGGATCGGAGGGTGCGGTGGGTGTTCATGGCGTTCTCCAGAGGCCGAGCCGGCGGGCATTCACTTGAGGCTGTTCAGGTAGGCCAGCACATCGGCCTTTTCGCTGGCGCTGCATTCGCGGCTGAGCACGTCGTTGCAGTTGCGGCGGAACCACTTGTCCACCTTGGCGATGACGGTGAAGGCCTTGGGGTTGAAGGCCGGTGCGAGCGGCGCGATCACCTTGCCGGTGTTGGCGTGTTTGCCCTGCGTGGTGGGCGGCGTGCCATGACAGGACGCGCAGGACCACTCGCCACCCTGGCGGCTGTTGAAAAAGACCTCGCCCTTGCCGACGTTGCCGGGGGTGCCGGCCTGCGCGCTCCAGTGCTGCAACTGTTCGGCGGCCGAGGTGTCGGCGGCCTGGGCGGCGGGGGACAACATCAGGGCACTGCCCAGGGCGATGGCAGTGAAGACGACGCGGATGAAAGAAGGTCGGATCGAGGTCATGGTGCGGGGCTTTCCAAGGGGAAGTGGAGAACGGTGTTGCGATGGCTTGCATTGTTGAAAGGACCGTCTGAACCGTGCCTGAAGCGCTTGTTCATCTGCCGTTCAGATTGAGAGGC
The DNA here is from genome assembly GCA_002840835.1 of Betaproteobacteria bacterium HGW-Betaproteobacteria-16. GTDB lineage: Bacteria > Pseudomonadota > Gammaproteobacteria > Burkholderiales > Burkholderiaceae_C > Hydrogenophaga. The sequence continues at coordinate 28,023 of PHCQ01000004.1, forward strand.
AGACAATCGCGCCATGGTCTTGCCCCTCGCCGCTTCCCTCACTCGCCGCCACGTGGTCTGCACCGTGGCCGCGATCGCGCTGTGGGCGAGCGGTGGCCCAGCCTGGGCGCGAGATGGGGATGACCACGAACGTGCTCGGCAGGCGGTGCAGGCCGGGCAGGTGCTGCCGCTGCGCACGGTGCTGGAGCGGCTGGAACGCGAGCACCCGGGCCAGGTGCTGGAGGTGGAGCTGGAGCGCGACGGCGACCGGTGGCACTACGAAATCAAGCTGCTGCAGCCGGACGGCCGCTTGCTCAAGCTCCTGCTCGATGCCCGGACCGCCGACGTGCTGCGCAGCAAGGGCCGTGATCACAATGGCGACGGCGGGCATCGCCTGTCCCGCTGAAACCATCCCCTTCCATTCCATGCGCATCTTGCTGGTTGAAGACGAGCCTACCCTGCGCGCGCAGTTGCGCACGGACCTCGAAGACGCAGGCTACGCGGTGGACGAAGCCGACAACGGGCGAGAAGCCCACTTCCTGGGCGACACACAGGACTTTGACGCGGTGGTGCTCGACCTGGGCTTGCCGGTACTCGATGGGCTGTCGGTGCTCAAGCGCTGGCGCGATGCCGGCCGAACGATGCCGGTGCTGATCCTGACCGCGCGCGACAACTGGCACGAGAAGGTGGTGGGCATCGATGCCGGCGCGGACGACTACCTGACCAAACCCTTCCACTCGGAGGAACTGCTGGCGCGCGTGCGCGCGCTGATCCGCCGCGCCAGTGGGCAGGCTTCGCCGGTGCTGCAGTGCGGCGCGCTGGCGCTGGACACGCGCAGCGGCCGCGTCACGCTCGACGGCCAGCCTGTGACCTTGACCAGCCACGAGTACAAGGTGCTGACCTACCTGATGCACCGTCCGGATTCGGTGGTCTCGCGCACCGAGCTGATCGAACACATCTACGCCCAGGACTTTGACCGCGACTCCAACACCATCGAGGTGTTCGTGGGCCGGCTGCGCAAGAAGTTGCCCCAGGCCTTCATCGAGACCGTGCGCGGACTGGGCTACCGGCTGGTTCCACCCCTACCCCCATGACGCGCGTGCGCTGGACCCGCTCGCTGCGTTTTCGCCTGCTCGCGGCCACACTGGTGGCGCTGGCACTGGCCATGCTGCTCGCCGGGTGGGTGCTTGCTGGCCTGTTCCGCCAGCACGTGATGCAACAGTTCGAGGCCAGTCTGACCCAGCAACTTGACCAGCTGACCGCGCGGCTGGAGTTCGATGCCGCCGGGCGACCACTGATCGACCCGCAGACCCTGTCCGACCCGCGCTGGCACAAGCCGTATTCCGGGTTGTACTGGCAGATCGACCAGGTGAGCACGAACGGCCAGGCACGCCACAGCGTGTTGCGCTCGCGCTCGCTGTGGGACACCCGGCTGGCGCTGCACCCCGACGAGCTGGCCGACGGCGCACTGCATGTGCACGAAGGCGAGGGTCCGCAAGGCGCGACCGTGCTGATGCTGGAGCGCACGGTGCGACCAGACGAACGACCCGAGGCGCGCTGGCGGCTCGTGGTGGCGGCCAGTACCCAGGACAGCCTGCAGGCCGTGGCGCGTTTCAACGGCGTGCTCACCACGTCATTGCTGGTGCTGGGGTTGTTGCTGGTGCTGGCCGCGCTGGCGCAGGTGGCGGTGGGCCTTTCGCCATTGCGCGCATTGCAGAGCGCACTGACCCAGGTGCGCGAAGGACAGTCCGCACGGCTGCAGGGCCGGTTTCCGGCCGAGGTGCAACCGCTGATCGATGATTTCAACGGGGTGCTGGAGCGCAATGCCGAGGTGGTGGCGCGCGCCCGCACCCAGGCCGGCAATCTGGCGCACGCCATCAAGACGCCGCTCGCGGTGCTGGGGCAGGCGGCCACGCAGTCGCTGCAGGCCAGCCCGGGCGACCCGCAGGTACAGGCAAGACTGGTGCAGGATCAGGTGGCCACCGCCCGGCGCCACATTGACTGGCATCTCGCGCGTTCGCGCGCCGCGGCCGCGCATCGCCTGCCCGGCCAGCGCACGCCGCTGGCGCCGGTGGCCACCGGTCTGGTGCGTGTGATGCAGCGGGTGCACGCCGCCCGCGCACTGCGAATCGAGGCCGCAGGTGTGCCCGACACACTGGCCTTCGCGGGTGAAGAGCAGGACCTGCAGGAGATGCTGGGCAACCTGCTCGACAACGCCTGCAAATGGGCACGCACCACGGTGCGGATCAGCGCCACGGGCGCGGCTGACAGGCTGTGCGTGGCGGTGGAAGACGATGGGCCGGGCATCGCCGAGGCCGCCCGCGCTGCTGTGCTCACGCGCGGCGTGCGCATGGATGAGACCGTGCCGGGCTCCGGTCTGGGCCTGGCCATCGTGAACGAGCTTGCGCAGCTCTATGGTGGCCAGCTGCAACTGCAGAACTCCGCACTGGGCGGACTGCGCGTGACGCTCAGCCTGCCGATGGTGGATTAAGAGACTGAGAGTCTTTCGCTCATGCCCGCTCACCACCCCAAAACGCACCCGCTAGTCTCTGCAAACGCGCGCCATAGTCCAAGCCATGGCTGTGCTTTGCGCCTTGATCGGGCACGTTTTGGCGCGTTGCTCGGACACGCCCGAAAAACTCTCAGCCTCTGAGCTCGGCGGCCTGCTCGTGCGACGCCACGCAGGGCGCCAAGGCGTCCAGCGCCGGCTGGTAGGCCTGGGTGTTCACGTCCATCAAACCCAGCACCGAATGGAAGAAGTGGTCATGCGAGATCGGCTCCGCGCCACGGGCGCGCAGACAGTCCAGCGACAGGCCCGAGCGCTCGCGCAGCCGCGGCGAGAGCCAGGCCACCATGGGCACATGGGTCTGCTGTCGGGGCGCAAAGCTGTAAGGCACGCCATGCAGGTAGAGACCGTTTTCACCCAGCGACTCGCCGTGATCCGACAGATAGATCAGTCCGGTATCGTGGCTGCCGCTCCGGGCCTGGGTCTGCAGCCATTGCAGTGTCTGGTCCAGAAAGTGGTCGGTGTAGGCCACGGTGTTGTCGTAGGCGTTGACCAGTTGCTCTGCCGGGCAGTCCGAGAGCGTGTTGCTGCGGCACTCGGGCTGGAACGGTTTGTGGCTGGCGGGCGTGCGCTTGAAGTACGCGGGACCATGGCTGCCCATCTGGTGCAGCACCACCACCACACCGCGCGCGCGGCGCTGCGGGTCGAGCGCGGCGATGCGCTGGTCCAGCCCCTGCAGCATCACGTCGTCAAAACACTCACCGCCTTCACACAGGCCGGGCACCTGAAGCGCCAGGGTGCTGGTGTGCGGCACGCGGTCGCACACGCCCTTGCAGCCCGACTGGTTGTCCAGCCAGAGCACCGCCAGGCCCGCGCGCTGCAGCACGTCGAGCAGGTTTTCGTGCTCGGCGGTCCGGTCGCCGCCCTGCTGTCGCGTGAGCGGCGAAAACAGGCAGGGCACGGAAACCTGTGTATTCGTGCCACAAGACTGAACCTGACTGAAGTTCACCAGCTCGCCCTCGGCCTGCCAGCGCGCCAGCGCCGGGGTGGTGGGGCGCGCATAGCCGTCGAGCATGAAGTTGTCGGCACGCGTGGTCTCGCCGACGACCAGCACCAGCAGGGGTGGGCGCGACTGTTGCGCGTAGCTCGCACCCAGGCGCGCGTCTTCACCCACGGGTTGCAGCGCGCGCATCTGTCTGGGCCATTGTTCGGCCGCCAGCACGCCGCCGGCATAGACCGCGTTGAGCGGGCTCGCCATGTACCGCAAGGACTTGTCGTTGCGCATCAGTGAGGCCAGTCCCTGGTAGCTGGCAAGCACCACGACCACGACCATCAACAGACCCAGCACCACTCCCAATACATTGCGCGCCAGCTGTGCCATGAACGGGCGGTAGGCCAGTGGCTTGCTCCAGAGCCACCACAACGGCGGCACCGCCAGCGTGCCCACACTGAGCAACAGCGAAGGCGAGAGCAGGTCGCGCACCTCGCGCAGGTCGGTGTGAAGGGCGTTGGCCACCATGGTGGGGTCGATCACCACGCCGTACTGCCACATGTATTGGGCATTCAATGCGGTGACGATCAGCATCAGACTGGTCACCGGGCGCAATACCCGGGGCCAGTTCAGAATGCACAGCAGTGTGCCCGTGACCCCTGCGATCAACAGTGCCAGTCCCAGGATGCCGACCAGCCGTTGTCCCAGCGTCTGATCGAGCGAGAAAAGCCGCTGCCAGAGCGGCAGGTTCCCCGGAACTGCCATCCACAAGGCCATCCACCAGATCATGACCGATGCGGAGCGAGACACCGGTTGCCGAGCTGATCGAGAAGAACGATCCGGCGTTGGAAAGACACCAGGCCACCAGCGCGCGGTGGCAGAAAGCAACATCGACATGACACCCACCTCTGAGCCAGCACTTGCTGGCCGGGTCAGTGTCCGGCGCTCAGGTTAAACGAGCCTTATCGCCGTGAAGGCGGCAGCGATTTTTCATCGAAGTCCGCTCATGCGTCATCGCCATGCGTGTTCCATCGCAAGGTGAAACGCGTGGTCATGGGCGCGACGGCACCATCGCGTTCCAGCACGGCGCCCATCTGTTCGGCAATGCGCTCGACCAGCCTCAGCCCCAACCCCAGCCCGGTGGCTGGCGATGCGGCAAGGGATGCCGCACCAGGGCGTTGTCCATCGTCGCTGACCGACACCCCCACCGCGCCCTTCTCCCGCCAGACCACCACCTCCACCTGGGTGTCAGGTGGGGTGTGACGCAGCGCGTTCTCGATCAGGTTGCGCAGCGCCAGTTCCAGCAACAAGGCGGGCGTGCGCACCGTCACCCCGGTCTCGGGCTGCACCAGAGAAAGGTCGTGTCTGTTGTCGTGCGCCTGCTGGGCATGTGCGGCAATGAGCGACGCCGCGAGCACACCCAAATCCACCGGCTCGTTGTTGTGCACGGGCTCTGCGGTACCCAGGCGATGGGCGCGCGCAAGATCCAGCAACTGCGACAGGATGCGGCCGGCGCGCAGCGCTTCCTGTTCCAGTTGCGCCAGCCGTTCGGGCGTCGCCTCCAGCCTGGCCGCACGCGACTGGAGCGCGATCGCAGCGAGTGGCGTGCGCATTTCATGGGCCACGTCGGAGGCGAACTCCCGCTCGCGCTGGGCGCGGGTCTGCAAGGTGTCAACCAGCGTGTTGATGGCCGCCACGGTGCTGGAGAACTCGCGGAAGCGGTGTTGGGTGTCGAGCCGCTGACCTGCAAAGCCGTCAAGTGCCGCCACTTCGCTGGAGAGCTGGTCCAGTGGGCGCAAGCCGCGCCGTATCGCCCACCACAGCACCAGCGCCACCAGCGGCAGCACCAGCAGAGCGGGCCGCGCCACGTGTTCGGCCACATCGCGGCCCAGGTCGTACCGGTGAACCATATCCATCAGCACCGCCACGCGCCGATCGCCTTCGGCTGTCTCGCCCACATACATGCGCCACGCCACCGGTTCCCCTGGGCCTTGGTGGGTCACGGTGGACAGGCCGGGCGCGGGTGGAACGCCGAACCCGAGCCCGGGTGCCAATCCGTGGGTGTCGGTGATCAGGCGGCCACCTTCCCATTGCAAGACCGCCAGCTCCAGCACATAGGCCTTGACGGGCGGCAGGTTCAAGGGAACGGCTTCCACCTTCTGCGCGCCGCGCGCCGCGTGCAGCCACAAGCGGGAGGCCGCCACCAGCTGGCCGTCGGTGATCTCCTCGGCTTCGTGGTGACCGGTGTACCAGGCCACGGCAATCAGGGTCATCCACACCACCAGCAGGGCGCCCAGGGCCCAGGCCCAGAGGTGACGCCACAGCGGTGGAAGCTGCTTTGCTGGCATGGGTAAGGCCATCAGCGCGCGCGCTCCGGGCTGGCCTGGTCATCGCGCGGAATGAAGTACCCCACGCCGCGCACCGTCTTGATGAGCGCTTCACCCAGCTTGCGACGCAGATGGTGCACATGGACTTCGATGGCATTGCTTTCCAGCGCTTCACCGAACCCATACAAGGCCGACTCCAGCCTCGACTTCGACAGCACCTGCGGGCGCGCCTGCAACAGGGTGAGCAGCAACGCGAACTCCTTGCCACCCAGGGCGACGGGTTCCCCGGCACGCAGCACCGTGTGTGCGGCCGGGTCCAGCACCAGATCCCCGTGCTCGATCACCGGGTTGCTGCGCCCGCTGGCCCGTCGCAGCATGGCGCGCAATCGCGCCTGCAACTCGTTGGCATCGAACGGCTTGACGATGTAGTCATCGGCCCCACTGTCCAGCCCGCTGATGCGGTCGCTCACCCCGTCGCGTGCCGTCATGATCAGCACCGGCATGTCGTGGTGCGGCAGTGCCCGCCCGGATCGCGTGCCTGTGCTGGGCTGGCGCAGGCGCGCCAGCAGATCCAGCCCGTCGCCATCGGGCAAGCCCAGATCGAGCAGCATCACGTCAAAGGGCTCCACCTGCAAGGCACGCCAGGCACAGGCCAGGTCGTGGCACAGGTCGACCGCATAGCCAGCCTGGCGCAAGGAAGCGGCCAGCCCGTTGGCAATGCCAGGATCGTCTTCCACCACAAGTGCACGCATGAGCAAGGGTGGACGCCTTCGCGCCCACAGAAAAGAATTGAAAGGATTATCCGGCGCAGAGCCATCCCAGGCCATCGAATCGCCAGACCATGCCATTGTTGGATGCCCGCCTTAAGGCGCACTTAAAGATCCCTGCACATGCTCGGATCCATGACCGCATCGTCACCGACATTCATCGTGCCGCCTCCGGCCAATACATGGCCCTTGTTCAAAGCGTGGCTGATCGTCGCAGCGGCCACAGCGGCCTGGGACGCCACAGGGCTGGACATGGTGGTGATGCACTGGATCGGATCGTCCGGCGGATTTTCTCTGCGCAACGAATGGCTGCTGGAAAGGGTACTGCACACCGGCTTGCGCGAGGCTGCCACGGTCGTCTACCTGATCCTGTGGATATGGACGCTGTGGCCGGCCCGCTGGCACAGGGGCTCGCGTCCACCGCTGCCTCGGCGCGAACGATGGGCCGTACTGGGCGCGGTCAGTGCATCGCTGGCCATGGTCAGCCTGCTCAAACACTTCAGCCTCACGAGTTGCCCCTGGGATTTGAAGCCGTTTGGCGGCATGGCATGGCCGGTGTCGCACTGGCAACTGGGCACCGCAGACGGCGGTCCCGGTCACTGCTTTCCGGGTGGTCACGCGTCGAGCGGCTTCGGCTTTCTGGCCATGGCCTTGCCCTGGTCCGCAGCGCCAAGGGACAGCCTGCGCGAACAACGGATCGGTCGATGGTGGCTGCTGGGCAGTCTGGGCTGCGGCCTTCTGGCGGGGCTTGTGCAGACCCTGCGCGGCGCCCATTTTCCCAGCCATACGCTGTGGACACTGCTGATCTGCGGCGGTGTCAGCCTGACGATCTGGAACGTCATGGCATGGGTCTGGAACAGGCCAAAGCGCAGGACCTGAACGCTTCGCCCTCCTAGCGGCTTGCGTGGCTCACCCTGTCTCGGGAGCGACCGAAGCCGGACGCATGGCTACCCGGAGGCTGGGGCCAGTCCGGCAGCTTAAGACTCACTTAAGTGGCGACGGATGCAATCGCGCCCGCCATGTCCATTCGCATCAACGTCAGCACCCTGCCCACCCTCTACTCGCAACGAGAGCAATTGCCATCTGCCACTGAAGCTGTCAGGAATGTGCTTCGACCCTTGTGGCGGCCCATGCTGGCCACCTTGCTGGTGCTGTGGCTGGCCCGGCTGGGCCTGGCGATCTGGCTGGCGCCACGTGTACAGGAGGCCGGCGCATGGTCCCACCTGTGGTGGCAGGGGCTGCGGTTCGACGCCGTGTGGCTCGGGTTGATCTGGGCGCTGCCAGCGGCCATCACGCCCTGGATGGCCCGGCACCCGACCAGCTGGCGCGTCTGGATCCAGCTGTTGCGCCTGTACGGCGGCGCGGTGCTGCTGTTTGTGGCCTTCATGGAGCTGTCCACACCCGCCTTCATTGCCCAGTACGACAGCCGGCCCAACTACCTTTTCGTGGAATACCTGGGTCACGTGCAGGAACTGGCGGGCACGCTGATCAAGGACCAGTGGCTGGACCTTTTGGTGGCGGCCGTGGTATTGCCCACGGTGGGGCTGGTTTACGCAAAGGCCACGCGGCCGACCAGCACGGTGACCACGCTGAGGTTGCCCATTTCAATGGTCCTGTCCCTCGTGCTGTTCGGCGCACTGGCACTTGCAGGCCGTGGCACCCTGGGCCACCGCCCCGCCAACCCGGCGCTCGCGGCGGTCACGCCAGACCACCTGGTCAATGAGCTTCCCCTGAGTTCGGCCTACACCTTGTTGTATGCCCTGCATCTTTCGCGAAAGAACGAGGACGGCGGCATCACCTACGGCCACCTGCCAGAGAAGCAGGTGATCCAGCGCGTGCGTGCCGAGACCGGCCTGCCCCTGGCGGTGTTCACGGACCCGGCCGTGCCGATGCGCCACCGCCAGGTCAGCCTGCACCCGGCGCCGCGGCCGCGCAACCTGGTGATCGTGCTCGAAGAAAGCCTGGGGGCCGAATTTGTCGGTGCACTGGGCGGGCTGCCCCTCACGCCCAATCTGGACCGGCTGGCACAAGAGGGCCTGTGGTTTGATCAGCTGTATGCCACCGGCACGCGGTCGGTGCGGGGCATCGAAGCCGTGGTGGCAGGCTACCCGCCCACGTCATCGGTGAGCACCGTGAAACTGGCCAAATCGCAACGCGACTTCTTCACGCTGGCCCGTTTTCTGAAAGGGCAGGATTACACCTCCACCTTCTTCTACGGCGGTGAATCGCACTTCGACAACATGCGCGGCTTCTTCATGGGCAATGGCTTTGACCAGGTGCAGGACCAGCACGACATGCCTGACACCGCCTTCATGGCCACCTGGGGCGCTTCTGACGGCGACGTGATGGACCGCGCGCACCAGCATTTCCTGGCGCAGCCTGCCGACAAGCCCTTCTTCGGCCTGATCTTCACCTCGTCCAACCATGCCCCCTTTGAATTCCCGGACGGCCAGATCGAGCTTTACGACGCTCCCCAGGCCACCGTGAACAACGCCGTGAAATACGCCGACCACGCCCTGGGCCGCTTCATCGAACAGGCCAAGGCCTCGCCGTACTGGGCAAACACGCTGTTCCTGGTCGTGGCCGACCACAACTCACGCGTCTACGGGCAGTCGCTGATCCCCATTGAGCGCTTCCATATCCCGGGGTTGATCCTGGGAGGTCCCATCGAGCGGCCACAACGCATCAGCACGGTGGCCAGCCAGATCGATCTGGCCCCCACCCTGATCTCGCTCATGGGACTGAGCGGCGAACATCCCCTGATCGGGCGCGACCTCAGTGACCCCGCGCAGCAAGCCCGTGCGGGGCGGGCCATTCTGCAGTTCGACAAGGTGCAGGCCTACATGGAGGGCGCACAAGTGGTGGTGATGCAACCCGACACACCGGCCAAGCTGATGCGCTATGCAGACGGCACACTTTCGGAGGCGACGGCCGACAACGCTCCCCTGGTGGAGAAAGCCCTGGCGCACTCACAGTACGCACAGATGGCCTACCGCGAGCGGTGGCATCGCTAAGGCCGGTGCACAGCCCTGCGCCGTGTGACGAGCTACCAGCCCAGCCCCACCTTCAAAGGCAGGTACACCACCATGCCTGCCACGATGGTGCCCAGCACCCCGCGACGCCAGGCGAACCAGCACAGACCGGCCGCCGTCGCAAACAGGCGCGCGTCCTTCCAGGTCTGAATCAGTTCGCCCTGAGACATCACGACCTCTGGCACCACCACCGCCGACAGCGCTGCGATGGGCGCGTACTGCAGACCGCGCTGCGCCCAGTGCGGCAGCGTCCAGGGCCGGTCTGACAGGAGAAAGAAGCCCCGCGTGATGACGGTCACCACGCCCAGGGCGACGATGGTGAGCAAGGTCCATGGATTGACGTCAAACATGGTGCGCACCTCCTTCGGGGCGGTTGGGACGCATCTTGTCGAGCACCAGGCAGATGGCCACGGCGCTGGCGATGGCCACCAGGATGTTGAGCTTGAGTGGCAGCGCCCAAGCCGCCACCGCAGCGGCCCCCGCCACCCCGGCCGACACCACGCGCAGTCGGGAAGTGGCCAGCGACGCCAGGACACCCAGCAAGGCCAGAATGCCGGCGAAGCCCAGTCCCCATTCGGTGGGAATGGCGTTGGCCAGGGCGATCCCCACCAGGCTTGCCCCCATCCACGCCAGGTAGTTCACGGCGCAGTTGCCTGCCAGGTAGGCCTGTTGCTGTGCCAACTCCTCGGCGGTCTGCCCCGGTTTGGGAAAGCGCCGGGCGAAAAACACGTAGCTCAGGTCGCCCGTGACATAGCCCGTGACCAAACGCTGAAAACGCGGCAAATGCATCAAATAAGGCCGCAAGTGGGCTGAAAACACGACAAAACGCAGATTCACGCAGAATGCCGCCGCCAGAATCACCCACAAAGGCGCTCCCGCCGCGATCATTGGCACGGCCGCGAGCTGGGCACTGCCGGCATAGACGATCAAGGTCATCAACACCGCCTCCAGCCCCGACAGCCCGGACTTCACCATGGCCACGCCGGTCATCAGGCCCCAGGCGGCAATGCCCATGCCCACCGACGCCTGGTCGCGCATGCCTTCCCAGAACTCGGGATGGCTGCGATGCACGGACTGGAAGAACATCAGCCCACCACCGTGGATGTGCCGGCGCCGCTCAGCACCTGACCAGGCGCCAGCGTGAAGCCGCGCAGGAAATCGCCCACCGGCAGGCGCTTGCCACCGGCGCGCTGCAGCGCGGTGAGCGCCAGCACCCCATCGCCGGTTTGCACACGGATGCCATCGTCGGCCACCGTGAGCACCGTGCCGGGTGCCTCCGGTGCGGTGCCGGCCTCTGCGCGCGCCGACCAGAGCTTGACGGCTTCACTGCCCGCCACAAAGCTGGCGCCGGGGAAAGGGTCGAAGGCGCGCACGCGCCTTGCCAGAGCGATTGCAGACTGGCGCCAGTCAATGAGCGCCTCGGCTTTTTCGATCTTGTGCGCGTAGGTGACCCCCTCAGCGGGCTGCGCGACCGGGCGCAAACCGCCACAGGCCGCCAGTTCCAGCGCTTCCACGATCATCCGCCCGCCCAATTCGGCCAGCCGGTCATGCAGGCTCGCCGTGGTTTCCTCCTCACCGATGGCCAGGCGCTCGGTCAACAACATGTCGCCCGTGTCCAGCCCGGCGTCCATCTGCATGATGGTCACACCGGTCTCTGCATCGCCTGCCTCAATGGCCCGGTGGATGGGTGCTGCGCCGCGCCAGCGAGGCAGTAGAGACGCATGGATGTTCAGACAACCCCATTTGAAATCGTGAGCCCCCACGCTCCGCCGCTTGCGCGGGTCGCTTCCCCCCGAGGGGGCTGCCCCGCCTTGGGGCGGCCCGGCGGCGGGGCGGTCAGCCTCGTGCTCCCCCGCTTCATGAGGTGCGCCACCCATCACGTTCAGCACCCATTGCGGCAGGATCAGCCCGTAGGCAGCCACGACCATAGCATCGGCATCAGCGGACTCGATCATCTGGCGGGCGGCTGCCGCGTCTTCCGGGTATTTGCCGTCCAGCCGCAGGCTGCGCGGCTGCGCCACCGGGATGTGGTGCTCGAGCGCAAACTGCTTGACCGGCGAGGCCTGCAGTTTCATGCCCCGGCCAGCGGGTCGGTCGGGTTGACTCAGCACCAGGGCAATCTCGAAGCCTGCCGCGTGCAAACGCTGCAGGGCCACGCTGGCGAACACCGGCGTGCCGGCAAAGATGATTTTCATGGGTTGCAGTGTCGGGTCGCACGCCGTGCGCCCGTCCATCGTCAGAATCGGTTGCCTATGTCGTCCAGCAAGGGTTCGTCGGTGTACACCACCTTGCGCACCACGCCCCGGGTATCTATATGGATGTGCACCAGTCGGGCCAGCGAAAAGGGCTCCAGGTACCTGTAGGTCCAGACACCGCCATCGAAGCGGGCGACGCGCTCCACCACCGCCGGCCTGCCGAACTGGCGCAGCACATCCTCCTGGGTCCAGCGATCCACCTCGATGCGCTGCAGCCATTCGACATCCAGCACCTGATCAACCCGCGCCAGTCGCCCCTGGGTGTCCAGATCCAGATTGAAGACCTGTTGCCCGGATGGCTGACGCGAATACTGAAGCCTTGTGCCATCCGGAAGCGTGTGGACCGCCGTGGGCGTGCCCAGACGCTGTTCGATGTCGGCGCGCGACGTGCCCAGCGCCACGGTTTCGGGCACGCTGCTGCAAGCCGTCAACACAAGGGCAAGCGCGGTGGTGACAAGCTTCAGTGCGCAACGCATCATGCGCGTACCGCCTCGCGCTGGGCCTTGACCAGCTTGTTCTTGATGCGGTTGCGCTTGAGTGGCGACAGGTATTCCACAAACACCTTGCCGATCAGGTGGTCCATTTCATGCTGGATGCACACCGCCAGCATGCCCTCGGCTTCGATCACGCGAGGCTGGCCCTCGCCGTCCAGCGCCCTGACCCGCACCGCCAGCGACCGCTCCACGCCGTCATAGATCCCCGGCACCGACAGACAGCCTTCCTCGCCCTTGCGCTTTTCCGGGCTGGCCCATTCGATCTCGGGATTGATGAGCACCATGGGCTGGTTGCGCTCTTCGCTCACGTCGATCACGATCAGGCGCTCGTGCACATCCACCTGTGTGGCCGCCAGTCCGATGCCGTTGGCGTCGTACATCGTGGCCAGCATGCGGGGAATCAGGGCCCGGATGCGTTCGTCGATCTGCGCCACCGGGCGCGCCACGTTGTGCAGGCGCGGGTCGGGGTAACACAGGATGGGCAGCAGTTCAGCAGAGGTCATGGTCGAAAACAGCGACGGGCGGGGAACAACAACGGGCCGCCAGGGCCCTTTTACTGGCAAGGGTGCCGCGACCCATTCGTGGTGGCGCGGACACGCACTTGCGCGTTTGTCGGTATTTTCGCCACTTTTAGCGGATGGCGCTGGGCGTCGCCTGCATAAACATTGCCTAATCAAAGCCTTGCGCGCAAAATCAAATGCGAATTATCAAGACCAAAGCGCTGTCACGAACAGGCTGCCTGCCCTGCACAGGGTGGGCCCTGCCGGGAGCGTGCATGCCCCAGGGGCCCTACATGCCATTGAAGATCCGTCCGAACGCCTCCTTCTCCCTGCCCCACGGCCTGCGCCCCCTGGCGTGCGCCACAGCACTGCTGGCCGCGACCCTGGCCACCAGCGCCGGCGCCCAGAACTTCCCCATCACCCCCGGCCAGCGCGCCACCGCCACCCAGGTGGCCCAGGCCGGCGTGCCGCTGTCTGAACTGGCTCCCAACGCACCCGACAGCTACACGGTCAAGCGCGGCGACACGCTGTGGGCCATTTCCGGCATGTTCCTCAAGAGTCCCTGGCGCTGGCCCGAGCTCTGGGGCATGAACCTCGAAGACATCCGCAATCCCCATTTGATCTTCCCCGGTCAGGTGCTGTTCCTTGACACCAGCGACGGCACCGCCCGCCTGAGCACCCGCCGGCCTGGCGATGGTGGCACACCCACCGTGCGGGTGTCGCCCCGCGTCCGTTCGGAAAGCCTGTCCGACTCGGCCATTCCGCCAATCTCGCTGCAGGCCATCGAGTCCTTTCTGGCCGAGCCCATCATCGTGGACGAAGGCACTTTTTCGCGCGCACCGCGCATCGTCTCCGCCACCGACAGCCGCGTGCTGATGAGCATGGGCGACCGCGCCTACGCACGCGCCCTGTACGGCAGCAGCGAAGGCGGCGACGCCGAACCCCTGAGCATTGGCGAAGGCAAGCCGCGCAATTTCCGCGTGTTCCGCAACGCCACGCCACTCAAGGACCCGACCACCGGTGAAGTGCTGGCCTACGAGGCACAGTACGTGGGCAAGGCCTACCTCGTGCGCGAAGAAACGCGCAGGGTGCCCGCGCCTGTTCCAAGCCAGCCTGCGGCACTCACCAAAGACGTCTACACCCCCCAGTTCGAGAACACCGCACACAACGTCGAGCGCACGCAGATGCCCGGCAAGCCCGCCGCCGAGGCCGGCGCGGAGATCATCCCGGCCACCATCGACATCGTTCAGGCCAAGGAAGAAGTGCGCATCGGCGACCGTCTGCTGCCTGAGCCGCCCCGCGAGCTGCCCAACTACGTGCCCAGCGCCCCGCCGTTCACCCTCACCGGACAGATCGTCTCGGTCTACGGCAATGCGGTGACCTTCGCTGGCCAGAACCAGGTCGTGGCGATCAATCGCGGCATCGAACATGGTGTTGAGCGCGGTCATGTGCTGGCCCTTCAGAAGGACTCGCAGGTCATCGTCGACAAAACCGACGCCGCCCGCACCCAGATTCGCCTCCCTGGCGAACGCAACGGTCTCATGATGGTGTTCCGCACCTTTGACAAGGTGTCTTACGCCCTGGTGCTGCAGATCACCGACGGGGTCAAGGTCGGCGACGCATTCGTGAACCCCTGACCCCCGAATGAACGGGGAGGATCTGGCCGCCTGGCTGCGGCTGCTGCTCACGCCTGGCGTGGGCACAGACTCTGCTCGCAAGCTGCTTGCCGCGTTTGGCTTGCCTGAAGCCATCTTCGGGCAAACCAGCAGCGCCCTGGAGGCCGTGGCAGGTCCCCAACGCGCACAAGCGTTGCTGATCGAGCCCGAAGAACTGCCCGCTGCGATGCAGCGGCTACAAGACTGGTTGGCCGCTGGGTCTGACCGCCATGTACTGACCCTGGCGGACAAGCGGTTTCCCGCCGAACTGCTGGAAATGGCCGATCCACCGCTCATGCTTTATGTGCTGGGCGATGTGAATGCGCTGCACCATCCCCAGCGGCTGGCCATCGTGGGCAGCCGCAACCCGACACCCCAGGGACAGGCCAATGCCCGCCAGTTTGCCCAGGCGCTCTCACAGACCGGCGTGTGCATCGTGTCCGGCCTCGCATTGGGGGTGGACGGTGCCGCCCACGAAGGCGCACTCGAAGGTGGCAGCCCCACCATCGCGGTGGTCGGCACCGGGCTTGACCGGGTCTACCCCAAACGCCATCTGAACCTCGCCCACCGCATCGCGGCGCAAGGTGCCCTCGTGAGTGAGTACCCGTTGGGCACACCACCCCTCGCCGCCCATTTTCCCCAGCGCAACCGCCTGATTGCCGGCCTGTCGCAAGGCACGCTGGTGGTCGAGGCTGCGGTGCAGTCAGGCTCCCTGATCACGGCCCGGCTCGCCGCCGAACAAGGCCGCGAGGTGTTTGCCATTCCCGGCTCCATCCACGCACCGCAGTCCAAAGGCTGCCACGCACTGATCCGCCAGGGCGCCAAGCTCGTCGAATCCGCCAACGACATCCTCGAAGACCTGCGACTGCCAACCAGCGGATCGCTGCCCTTTGACGCTCCCGATAATGCACAGGAAGACGCCCTGCTGGAGGCCCTGGGCCACGACCCCGTCAGCCTCGACGCCCTGCAAGCCCGCACCGGCCTCGACACAGCCACCCTGCAAGCCCGGCTACTGGAACTCGAACTCGAAGGACACGTGGGTCGACTGCCCGGCGGACTGCTGCAACGCATCGGCAGCGCCTGAGGCGCACAGAGGGAGAGACTCAGTCTCCGGTGCAATCTGCCTCGCGTGAAGGGCGCAGAAAGGCGACGGAGAGCACCGAGCCGAGTAGTAAAGGCGGGTTGTGTGCCGAAACCCTTCCGGAGCGAAGTGCCTCCAAAACCAGTGGCATCAAGGGTCCGGCTCCGCCGGCCCAAGATGCCGTCCCCCCTCCAAGCCGAAGGCGCAAGAGAGGGGGGAAGCCGCGTCAGCGGCGCAGGGGGGCGCTCCGAATACAGCGCAGGGGGGAGTCCCTAGTTCAACAGGCGCTCAGGATTGGCGTCCAGCTTGGCCAGCGCATCGCGCGTGGCGCGAACCGTGAGTGCTTCGTCTTCGCTGGGTACAAGCAGTCCGGCCTGCAAGTAAGCGGCCACTCTCGCAGACTGAATCAGAAAGCAGCGACCGCTGTTGGTCACGAAGAGGTACAACTGACCGCGCTGACTGCGCCAAGCCAACTGCACGCTGTTGAGCTTGCCGTTGTGGTCCAGTCCGAACCAGGAACCGATCTGCAGCTCCACCGCCCAAGCCCGCATGGCTTCGCTCGGCTGGCTGCCACCCTGGTTGATCACCTCGATGTTGCTGGCGTCCACGCCGGTGATCATCTCGATGCTCTCGTTGTCGAGGTCCAGATCACCCACGCCACTCTCCGGCAGGAAGTCTTCCAGGTTGGCCAGCCGCTTGGCCAGCTTGTCCATGCTTTCTTCCGGAATGGCTTCGGTGCGCGACATGAAAGCATCGGCCAAGGTGTCGCTCACCGATTTGATGTGCTGGTCCTGCAGACCAGCAGGGAATCCCAGCAGCCCCATGCCCTGGCGCAGCCGCTGCAGCAGGCTCGGCAATTGCTGGATCACGCGCGCCCGGTCGTTGCGATTGGGCTTGGCGCTGGCTGCCCAGAGCAGCTCGCTGGCCACCTGCTTGAGCGAACTGGTTTCTTCGTGCTTGAGCCCGTACTTCACGCTCGCCACGGCCAGCACGTCGACCCACACCTTGAACAGGAACTCGCGCACCTCTTCGCGCACCGGTACATCGTCGAGCAGCTTGCGCAGCTCGATGGTGTACTGCACCGAGAGGGTTTCTTTCTGTTCGATCTGCTGCGCCACACTGACCACGCGGCTGGTGCTGTCCTGCTCGCTGAGGTAGGTTGACAGAAACTTCTGGAACTCGTCAAACACGAGCTGGAACACGCGCCGGCCCGTTTCCGGATACTGCTCGATCACCTGCACCACGCGCTTGATTTCGGCCTCCAACGCGGCAGATCCCACATTGGTCTCAAAACCCATCACGCACGAACCCATGCGATCGATGAGCTTGCGCGCCGGATGCTGCAGGGCACTGAAAAATTCGGGTTCGGCCAGCGCCACGCGCAGCACCGGAATCTGCAAGCGGGCAAACCAGACCCTGACGCTGGGTGGAATGCGCTCTTCAGCCAGAATGCTCTGGAACATCAGCGCCACGACTTCGATCGTGGCCTTTTCGGTGGAGGTGGTGGCCGCCTGCTTGAGCTCGGTCGTGCGCTGCCGCAAGGCACTGGAGGCGCGCTCCACATGGCTGGCATCCATCTGCATTGCAACACCACCGGCGCCTGTTCCGCCATAGGCGGCATCCATGTTGCCGGTTGAAGGCGCACCCACCTCCCTGCGGACCACCGCCATGCTCTGCTGCATGGCCTGCTCCAGCCTGGGCGATGGCGGGAGAAGCTGGGTGGCCTCGAAATCGCCACCGATCTTGTCCATGAGCAGCCGCTTGAGCCGGCCCACCACGCCCTGGGCCCGCATCCGCGCCCGGGCCAGGGGCGTGGCGCTGGTCAGCATGCGGGTTTCTTCGTGCACGCCCATCGATGATGAACCGGCACGCGAGGCCCCGAAGGCCCCCGGTGCCGAGCTGCCTGCTGGGCCAAACGCGGGTGCCGACGAAAGGCTGGAGCCGGACCCGTCGCGCGACGGCGCATCGCCAGAACGGCGGCCTACCGCCGGAGGCACCGGCGCAGGTGTGGACCCCGTGCGCGTACCCGGCGCCCGCTTCACCAGCGACTGAAGATCGATTTCCTTCATGACGCCACTGGACACCAGAAATTCGTTGGCGGCCTTGTACCCTTCGTGCAGCTTGGTGGCCATGATGGGCAAGAGCGCATCCTGGATCAACGCCCAGGCTTCGCGGGTCATCTGGGCGTCCAGCCATTGATCCACAAGAATGCGCGCTGTCACGTCCGGCAGCAGCACATCGCCCCGCGGCAATTCCTGCCGCTTTTCCAGATGCTGGATGCGCAGGCGCAGATCGTTGAGTTCGGAGGACGACTTGTCGAGCACCCGCATGGCCAGGCGGGACGCCATGATCTGGTCATCGATGGTGCCTTCGGCCACCAGCTCAAGCCGGCCTGTGCTCAAGGGATTGCCGGATTCGCTGACTTTGGGCAGGAGGCTTCGCTGGAGCGCTTTGCGGCTGCCGTTGAGCCAGGCGGTTTGATGTTTCTGGAAGGCGGTCCAGGCGTCTCGCCGCTCCTGCATCTCGCGCGCGGGACCTGCCTGGTCGAGAAGGGAGGTCAGCTTCGTATCGCAGGCCCTGACCATTTCGGGAAGCGCGCGGCCCACGTGAACCACGAACAGTTCACGCGCCTGTTTGGCAAGGGATGAGACGTGCTGATCAGGCGAAACCACAATAGTTTCAGTATGACACGAAAGGACACCGCCCCATCAGGGGGCCCGGCCAAGCGTGACAGGTGCCCGGCTGCGATGGCCGTTATACAACAGCGCCGGCGTTCGGGTCATCGGGATCGCCATCTTTGCCATCTTTGCGAGTACCCGGCTTGACCAGGTCCTCGCGAGACACGCCCAGCCACATCGCCACAGAAGCCGCCACAAAAATCGATGAATAGATGCCGAACAGAATGCCGATGGTCAGCGCCAGCGCAAAGTAGAAGAGCGTGGGGCCGCCGAAGAGGAGCATGGACAACACCATCGCTTCGGTCGAGCCGTGGGTGATGATGGTGCGGCTCATGGTGGAGGTGATCGCATGGTCGATCACTTGTGCTGGCGTCATCTTGCGCTGGCGCCGGAACGTTTCCCGGATACGGTCAAAGATCACCACCGATTCGTTGACCGAGTAGCCCAGCACCGCCAGCACCGCTGCCAGCACCGCCAGCGAGAATTCCCACTGGAAGAAGGCAAAGAAGCCGAGGATGATGATCACGTCGTGCAGGTTGGCGATGATGGCCGCGACCGCGAACTTCCATTCAAAA
Organism: Betaproteobacteria bacterium HGW-Betaproteobacteria-16; assembly: GCA_002840835.1. Lineage (GTDB taxonomy): Bacteria > Pseudomonadota > Gammaproteobacteria > Burkholderiales > Burkholderiaceae_C > Hydrogenophaga. The sequence goes on from PHCQ01000004.1 coordinate 46,863, forward strand.
CGGAACGCCAGGTAGATCACGATGCCGATCACCACCATGGCCAGGGCAAGCAAGCCATCCTCCACCAGTTCCCGGCCCACCTGGGGACCCACGAACTCCGTGCGGCGCAACTCCACTGCCGGGTTCTGGGCCTTCAATGCCGCCAGCACGACTTCGCTCTGCTGGCCGGCAGACTGACCCGACGCCGTGGGCAGGCGAAGGAGAACGTCCCGGGAGGTTCCAAAATTCTGCACCGGTACATCGGCGTAACCCAGGCCCTCGATGACCTGGCGCACAGCACTCAGATCTGCCGGCTGCTCATAGGCCACCTCCATGACCGTGCCGCCAGTGAACTCGACCGAGAGGTTCAGCCCCCGCGTGACCAGAAAGAACACCGCCAGAACAAAGGCGATGGTGGAGAACGCGTTGAGGGCCAACGCGTGTTTCATGAACGGGATGTCCCGGCGGATGCGGAAAAACTCCATGTGATTTATTCCTTGTGAGGAGTTTTCAGAGGAAGCTCATATGCGCGAAGCGCATGTGATGCTGTAACCAAAAATTCCATGGTCTTTTTCCGTGATTCAGTTGGACTTGGTGGACACCGAACCACCGGAATCGGGCTTCCATACGGTTCCGATCGCCAGTGACTTGAGTTTGCGCTGGCGGCCGTACCACATGTTGACCAGCCCACGGCTGAAGAACACCGAAGAGAACATGCTGGTCAAAATGCCGATGCAATGCACCACGGCAAATCCTCGTACTGGACCCGAGCCGAACAGCAGCAAGGCCACACCTGCGATCAGGGTCGTGACGTTGGAGTCCAGGATGGTGCCCCACGCGGTTTCATAGCCGTTCTGGATCGCTGTCTGGGGCGCTGCGCCCCTGCGCAGTTCTTCGCGAATTCGCTCATTGATCAGCACATTCGAGTCGATCGCCATACCCAGCGCCAGCGCCATGGCGGCAATGCCGGGCAGGGTGAGCGTGGCCTGCAGCATCGACAGCACCGCCACCAGCAACACCAGGTTGAACGCCAGCGCAATGCTGGAGAACACGCCGAACAGCATGTAGTAGATGCTGATGAACACGACGATCACCACGAAGCCCCACATCACGCTGTTGAAACCGCGCTCGATGTTCTCTGCGCCCAGGCTGGGGCCGATGGTGCGTTCCTCGATGATTTCCATGGGCGCGGCCAGCGAACCGGCGCGCAGCAGCAAGGCGGTGTCGCTGGCCTCGACCGTGCTCATGCTGCCCGAGATCTGCACACGGCCCCCACCAATTTCGGTGCGGATGACCGGCGCCGTGACGACTTCGCCCCGCCCCTTTTCGAACAGGATGATGGCCATGCGCTTGCCCACGTTCTCGCGGGTCACATCGCGGAAGACCCGGGCACCCTTGGCATCGAGCGTGAGGTGCACGGCGGCTTCCTGCGTCTGGCTGTCGAAGCCGGCCTGCGCATCGGTGAGGTTTTCGCCCGTGAGCAGAACGTCGCGGCGCACGATGACGGCACGGCCCTCGCGATCAAGGTAGCGCTCTGAACCAAAAGGCACCGCGCCGCCACCGCGCTCTGCCGAAAGTCCGTCCGCGCTTTCGTCGACCAGGCGCACCTCCAGCGTGGCGGTACGGCCCAGAATGTCCTTGGCTTTCGCGGTGTCCTGCACACCCGGCAACTGCACCACGATGCGGTCCAGGCCCTGCTGCTGGATCACTGGCTCGGCCACACCGAGTTCATTGATGCGGTTGTGCAGGGTGGTGATGTTCTGCTTGAGCGCCTGCTCCTGCACCAGCCGCGCTGCCTCGGGCTTCAGTTGGGCTTGCAGGCGAGCACCCGCAGCGTCAGAAACATCGGTGACCACCAGATCGGCAAACTGGTCCTGAATCAGGTTGCTCGCAGCTTCCAGGGTCTGGGCGTCGGCGGCGCGCAGTTCGATGGTCTGCCCATTGCGGGTGATCCCGCCATGGCGCACGCCTTTCTCGCGCAAGGCCACGCGGAGATCGCCGGCCAGCACGTCCGTGCGGCGCACCAGCGCCGCCGGCATGTCAACCTGCAGCATGAAATGCACGCCGCCCCGAAGGTCCAGACCCAGGTACATGGGCGACGCACTCAGACCGGCCAGCCATGCCGGTGTGCGGGGCAGCAGGTTGAGTGCCACCACGTGGGAAGGATCAGCCGGATCGGTGTTCAGGGCGCGATCGATGGCGTCGCGCGCCTTGATCTGGTCGTCCGTGGTTTCAAAGCGCGCGCGTACCGAATTGCCCTCGAACTGGATCATCGAGGCCGCAACGCCCTGCTCCGCCAACACCTGTTCCACGCGAGTGGCCGTGGCGCCATCCACGCGCACCGACGACTTGGCCGCCGAGACCTGCACCGCCGGCGACTCACCAAACAGGTTGGGCAGCGCGTAGATCAGGCCGATCAGCAGCGCGACAAAAATGATCGCGTACTTCCACAGCGGGTAACGGTTCATGTTGAGAACAGACCAAAGAGGCCTTCAAGTAGGACAACGGGGTGCCGCCTCAGGACCTGTCCGGCACAAGGCCGGCAGCGCGAGAACCGCACCCATGAAAGGACGGATCTCAGACGGCCTTGAGCGAGCCCTTGGGCAGCACCTGCACCACGGCGGAGCGTTGCATCTGGACTTCCACGCCATCGGTCAGTTCCACGCCGATGTAGGTCTCACCGATCTTGGATACCTTGCCCAGCAGGCCGCCCGCTGTGATCACTTCGTCACCCTTGGCAAGCGCCTCCACCATGGCCTTGTGCTCCTTCTGGCGCTTCATCTGGGGGCGGATCATCACGAAGTACAGCACCACGAACATCAACACCAGGGGAAGCAGGCCCAGCATGGTGTCCTGGGTGGAGCCGCCAGCGGCGGCTTGGGCGTATGCAGGGGAAATGAACACGGGCAATCTCCAACAGGTTCGATTCAATGAAAAACGCCGAAGGCCCGGGAGGGCCTTCAGGAAAACCGCCCGGGCGAACTGGTCGCAACAGGCGATTGTATGCGGCGCCCCGTCAGCGCGCCGGCAAGGTTCAGGCGGCCTGCACGGCACCTTGGTTGGGCTGGCGCCATTGCGCCATCAGCGCCGCCCACCGGCTGCGGGTAGCCGCCAGATTGCGCTCCTTTACATGGCCAAAACCCTTGATCTGGTCGGGCAATTGGGCAATGCTCAGCGCCAGCGCGTGGTTGCCGGCGTCCAGCTGTTCGAGCAGTTCTTCCACGGTGCTGCGGTATTCGGCAATCAGCGCCCGCTCGGTGCGCCGCTCTTCGGAACGGCCGAACACATCCAGCGCAGTGCCGCGCAGGAACTTCAGCGGTGCCAGCAGGCGGAAAACGGTGAACATGTACGCACCAAACTTCTGCTTCACCAGTTCACCCTTCTCGTTGGTCTTGGCGATCAGGGGTGGCGCCAGATGCACCTTGAGCTTGAAGTCGCCTTCGAACTGCTTGGCCAGGCGGGCATGGAACGCGGTGTCGCTGTGCAGGCGGGCGACCTCGTATTCGTCCTTGTAGGCCATGAGCTTGAACAGGTTGCGCGCCACCGCTTCGGTCAGGCTGGATTTGCCAAACGGCGCTTCGCGTTCGCGCACGCGCTGGACAAAAGCCTGATAGCTGGCGGCGTAGGCGGCGTTCTGGTAACCGGTGAGGAATTCCACCCGGCGCTGGACCAGGCTATCCACCGTTTCGCGCTTCTTGAACTGGATCACCTGGGCGCCGGCCGAGGCAGGCGCAAACAGGGCGATCACGGCCTTGGGATCGTGCGCAGCGCGGCGGCCCCATTCAAACGCGGTCTTGTTCTGCGCCACGGCCACGGCATTGAGTTCAATGGCGCGCATCAAGGCAGCAAAGCCCAGCGGCACCCAGCCCTTTTGCCATGCATAGCCCAGCATCATGGGGTTGGTGTAGATGCTGTCGCCCATCAGCGCGCTGGCGGCGGCTTCGGCGTCGAACACGCCCACGGCTGATTCGCCCAGGTTGTTCAGCAGGGCGTCCACACAGGCCTGTGCCGGGTTCTGCCAGTCGGGGTTTTTGACAAACGCGGCCGTGGGCGTGGCACTGACGTTGAGCGCCACATGGCTTCGCCCTGCGCGCAGGCGCTGCCAGGTTTCCTTGTGTGCCGCCACGATGGGATCGCAACCGATCACGAGGTCGGCCGATGCCGCCGATACGCGCGTGGTGCGGATCGCGTCCTGGTGGGCGCCGATGAGCACATGGCTCCAGGTGGCGCCACCCTTTTGCGCCAGGCCGGCGGCGTCCTGCGTGACGATGCCCTTGCCTTCGATGTGGGCAGCCATGCCCAGCAGCTGGCCAATGGTGATGACCCCGGTGCCCCCGACACCCGCAACGATGATGCCCCAGGCCTCATCGCTCAATACCGGCAGTGCTGGCTGTGGCACCACGCCACCGGTCCATTCTGGCGCCCCGGTTTTCTTGTCCTTCTTGCGCAGCTGGCCCCCTTCAACGGTGACGAAGCTCGGGCAGAAGCCCTTGACACAGGAGAAGTCCTTGTTGCAGCTGCTCTGGTTGATGGTGCGCTTGCGGCCGAATTCGGTGTCCAGCGGCTCGACCGAGAGGCAGTTGCTCTGCACGCTGCAGTCGCCACAGCCTTCGCACACCAGTTCATTGATGACGACACGCTCCTGGGGATCGACCAGGGTGCCGCGCTTGCGGCGGCGGCGCTTCTCGGTGGCGCAGGTCTGGTCGTAGATGATGACCGTGGTGCCCTTGATTTCGCGGAATTCGCGCTGCACGGCGTCCAGTGTGTCGCGGTGCTGGATGGCGATGCCGCTGGGCAGGCCGGTCACGCCGTCGTATTTTTCGGGCTCGTCGGTCACGATCGTGATCTTGACCGCACCTTCGGCGCGCATGCTTTGCGCGATCTGCACCACGCTGTGGCCTTCAGGGCGCTCGCCCACCTGCTGGCCGCCGGTCATGGCCACGGCGTCGTTGTAGAGGATCTTGTAGGTGATGTTCACACCGGCGGCGATGCTCTGGCGCACGGCCAGCAGGCCGCTGTGGAAGTAGGTGCCGTCGCCCAGGTTGGCGAACATGTGCGTTTCGTTGCTGAAGGGCTGCTGGCCCATCCACGGCACACCTTCACCGCCCATCTGGGTGAAGCCCACGGTGGCGCGGTCCATCCAGATCGACATGAAATGACAACCAATGCCGGCCATGGCGCGCGAGCCTTCGGGCACCTTGGTGCTGGTGTTGTGCGGGCAGCCCGAACAGAACCAGGGCTGGCGCTCGGCACCCTGCACACCCTGGGTCAGCAGCGTCTGCATGGACTGTTCCTGCGCCGTGAGGATGGCGAGCTGGGCGTCGATGCGCGCCTGCACGTCTTCGGGCAAGCCCAACTTGCGCAGGCGGCGGGCCACGGCACGGGCGATGATGGCGGGCGACAGGTCGGCATTGGCGCGCAGCAAGGTGTGGGCGCTGGGGTTGGGCATGCTCCATTCACCGCCGGTGTGGTCGCCCTCCACCTCGTCGAACTTGCCCAGCACGTTGGGGCGAACATCGCTGCGCCAGTTGTAGAGCTCTTCCTTGAGCTGGTATTCAATGACCTGACGCTTCTCTTCCACCACCAGGATCTCGCGCAGGCCGGTGGCGAATTCGCGCGTGGTCTGCGCTTCCAGCGGCCACACCACGTTGACCTTGTGCAGCCGCAGGCCGATGCGCTGGCAGGTGGCGTCATCCAGACCCAGGTCCAGCAAGGCCTGGCGGGTATCGTTGAAGGCCTTGCCGCTGGCGATCAGGCCGAACCGGTCGTTCGGGCCGGAGATCACGTTGTGGTTGAGCCTGTTCGCACGGATGTAGGCGAGGGCGGCGTACCACTTGTAGTCGAACAGGCGGGCTTCCTGGTCCAGCGCGGCGTCGGGCCAACGGATGTGCACGCCGCCGGGCGGCATCTCGAACTCCGGGGTCACGATATCGACCCGCTCAGGGTCGATCATGGCGGTGGCGCTGCTCTCCACGATCTCCTGGATGGTTTTCATGCCGGCCCACACGCCGCTGAAGCGGCTCATGGCAATGGCGTGAATGCCCAGGTCCAGGATGTCCTGCACCGTGGACGGAAAAAACACCGGCAGGCCACAGGCCTTGAAGATGTGGTCGCTCTGGTGGGCGGCGGTGGAACTCTTGGCCACGTGGTCGTCGCCGGCCACCGCGATCACGCCGCCCCAGGGCGTGGTGCCGGCCATGTTGGCGTGCTTGAACACGTCGGAGCAACGGTCCACACCCGGGCCCTTGCCGTACCAGATGCCGAACACGCCATCAAACTTGTTGCTGCCCGGGGGCGCGAAACCCAGTTGCTGGGTGCCCCACAGCGCGGTGGCGGCCAGCTCTTCGTTCACACCCGGCTGGAACACGATGTTCTGCGCCTTGAGGTGGGGTGCGGCCTTCTGCAGCGCCTGGTCGTATCCGCCCAGTGGTGATCCCCGGTAGCCGCTGATGAAGCCCGCCGTGTTCTTGCCCACGAGGGCATCGCGCTGGCGCTGCAGCATGGGCAGTTTCACCAGAGCCTGCACACCGCTCATGAAGGCGCGGCCGTGATCCAGCGTGTATTTGTCGTCCAGGCTGACGGATTCCAGGGCCTGGCGGATGTGATCGGGCAGCGGGGCGTTCATGGTGAAACCTCCCGCCGAGCCGCCTCAAGGGAGGGGCGCTCCCCCTCAGGGGGCAGCGAACAAAGGTGAGCGTGGGGGGTCATGTTTGTCTCCAGAGAGTGGGCGCCGCTTCGTGGGCGGTGGTGTTGCAGCAGCCTGCGCCGGATGGGCACAAACTGCCTTGAGTTTGACGCACAGTGTATGACCCGAGCGGCGACAGGTGTTTGCTTTTCATGCCCATTTTTGCGATCAAATAGAAAGCTTCTTGCTCAAAACAGCCAATCATGGAAACACTAGACAAGTTCGACATCGCCATCCTGCAAGAACTGCAGTCGGATGGGCGTCTGACCAACGCCGAACTGGCCCAACGCGTGGGCTTGTCGGCGGCGCCTTGCTGGCGGCGCGTGCGGGCGCTGGAAGAAGCGGGCTTCATCACCGGCTACCGCGCCGAACTCAGCCGGGAAAAGATCGGCCTGGGGGTGCTGGCCTTTGTGCGGCTCGACGCGCAGCGCAACAGCGGCGACGTGACCCGTGAACTGGAAGCCGCGATCCGGGGCATTCCGGAGATCGTGTCGTGCCACTACATCAGTGGGTCGGGCACGTTCGAGCTGCAGGTGGTCAGCCGCGATCTGAACCACTTCAGCGCTTTTGCGCGCGAGGTGCTGCTCAACCTGCCCAACGTGAAAGACCTTCACACCAGCTTCTCGCTCGGCGAGGTCAAGTCGCCCAGCGCACTGCCGCTGTCACATCTGACTACCAAAAGCCTAGGCACGGCAACTCGCACGAGAACTTGAGGTTTTTTTGCAACCGCCTGTCATCAAACCTGCACCGTTTAGGCAAATAAACGCAGCAAGTCTTTGAATCTGTGCAGTTTTACCTGTTTACAGCTTGTAGCCTGCATGGGCTTTTCGTACCATCGCGTCCGTCAAAGCCCCACAAAGGGGCACTCAAAAGTACTCGGCCAGCTTTCTGACCGAAGTGTTGTCCCCAGCAAGAAGGAAACGTCGTGAAAAAAACCTTGTTCGTACATACCGCAGTGGCTTTGGCCGTGGCAGCACCTCTTCTGGCACAAGCCGAATCGCAACTGGTGAACGGAACCGGCACCGCTGCCGCCAACCTCGACCTGCGCGTGGTGATCCCGCGCGTGCTGTTCCTGGGCGTGGGCACAGGCTCGGACACCCCACTGGCCACCAACGGCGCGATTGACGCCCTGACTTTCGACTACTCGACCAACCCATTGGATGTGGGCACCGGGGCCGCCGCAGGCTCGATCACCAACACCGGTCCCGCGCCAGCAGGCGCCACCATTCCGGTGCGCGTCTTCGGCAACAACGGCCAGGTCACCGTGACCTCCTCCAACCCGGCGGTCCTGACCAACGGCACTGACACCATTCCGTTCACGGAACTGTCGGTGTCGTCAAACAATGCCGCTTTTGCGGCCCCCACCTTTGGCGGTGGTACCAGTCTTCCCACGCTGGCAGGTCGGGTCACCAACCAGACGGCGAACTGGACCTACTCGTACGCCAACAACACCACGCCTGCCTTCGGTACCTATGAAGGCCGGGTGACCTACACCGCCACGATGCCTTGAAGGTGGCGTCCACCGGCGCGCGCTGCGCTCCGGTGGCTTGGCTCGTGTGCCGAGAAGCCGTGGGCGGGCCGGCGCAACGCTGCTTCCGGCGTTGTCCAGATTGGCCAGCCGAGCGCCTCTCTTCTTGCGAACCTGCACTCCACGGCCTGATGACTTCATTGAAGCGAACCCACGGCAACCACTGCCTGCGGCGCCTTGCCAACACCTGCCTGGTGTTGCTGTGCGGTGCAGAGATGGCAGCAGCTCACGCCTGGTCGCTGACGGTGAACGCCGGTTCGCCCCGCCTGTTCCTGCATGCGGGCAACGGCGCGTTGAGTGGTTCCGCGGGCAGGCTCAACGGCTCCGTGGGCCGCAGCGGCCCGGTCAACATGGTAGAAGTTTCCGTGCCCGTGGCACAACTGGGCAACGGCACATCACTGCCGATGACCAGCAACAGCACCCAGTCCATCAGCCTGTACGGCGACGGCAACAACACCTGCCCCACGCCCGCCAGCCAGGTCATGATCGGTGCCGGCTACCGCCGCAATGGCGGCGCACCCGCCAATGCCACGCTCAGCGTCGCCTCGCCCAGCAACCTCACCAACGCCAACGGCGACACCATCCCGATCTCCCAGATCAGCTGGACCGTGGCGGCGCCGGGAAGCGGCCAGCCCAATGTGATTCCGGCGGGCACATTCAGCGGCGGTACGCAGAATCTGACATCGGTGCAGGGCAATACCTACATTGAAAACTGCCACACCTTCCACTACGCCAACAACACGGTGCGCGCCGCGGGCACCTACAACGCCCGTGTGACCTACACCCTGACCGCCCCATGAAGAAGTGCCTGCGCCTGTTCATCGCGGCGTTGGGCGGTCTGACCATCGGGTCCGCGCTGGCCAACCCTCACCGGCTCGACGATTCGATGAGCCACACGGTACCACCCAACGTGCAGATGCAATGGCTGCCAATGGCACGCACGCCTTCGAGCGCGGCGGGCATGGAAGCCTGGGTGACCGTCAACATCCGCATCGACACCCGCGACTGGGTCGGTCGCAGCGGACGCATTTACATGGTGCTGCCCAGAGACGAAGCATCCCCCATCGAGGCGGTGTGGACCACACAAGGACGACTGCAACCCGGCCGGCTGGTGTCGGGTGAGCGCACCCTGGTGTATGCCGGCACGATTCGTGGTGCCACGCTGGAAGACCAGTTCCAGGTGCATCTTCGCGCTCAGGCCGACTGGCAAAGCCAGACCCGTCGCCTGAATTTTCATTTCGAGTTCGACGCTGACTGAACCACCGAAAGCGCGCTCCTCCAATGCATTCTTTCCCTTTCCTCCGCCGCTTCGGCACTGTCTGGTCCCTTGTCTGCCTGTGCATAGGCATGGCGCTGTCCGGCACCAGCCCGGCCCAGGCCCAAGGCTTTGCCGCCTACATCACGCCACCGCGCTTCGAGATCCAGGCCACCGCCGGCACCAGCACGCGCCAGGTGTTCGAGATCCAGCATGTGGGCCAGCTCAAGGGTGGCTACCGCATCTACACCAACGACTGGACGTTCCAGCCGGACAACTCGGTGGTCTTCAGCGACGCGCTGGCGCCTGACAGCTGCCGCCCCTGGGTGGCGATCGAGCGGCGTGAACTCACGCTGGAGTCGGGTGCGCGGTACCGCTTCCGTTTCGAGATCACACCGCCGGCCGGCACACCTCCGCGGGAATGCCGTTTCGCCATCATGGTCGAGGGCAGGGACCCGGCCAAAAGCAGCGTGGATGTGGGCGGACGCATTGGCGTGATCGTGTATGCCGCCGTGGGTGGCGCCGCACCGGTCCTGGAAGTCTCCACCACCCGCGTCACGAAAACACCAGACGGCAAAACGGTGGCGCTGATTGACGTTCGCAACAGCGGCAACGCCCACGGGCGGCTGGAGGGTTTCGTCAACGGCACGGACGCTGGTGGGCAGCGCCTGGAGCTCTCGCCCGCCGACGTGCCGATCATGCCGGGCGAAACCCGCAGCATCGCGCTGGTGCCGGTCATCGAAGAAGGCAAACCCGCCCCCGAGGTGCGGTTTCCCCTGATCGTGAAGGGCAATCTGGAGTGGGGGAAGAACCGCCTGCCGCTGGACGCGAGCTTCGGCCCATGAATCGGGTGTGCCGGCTGCACCCGGTCGCGCTTGCGATCCTGTTGGTCGGGTGGGCGCCCGTCAAGGCTCAGGACACGGCGCAGCCTGCTGGCGGGTACGTGGATCAGGTGATCGAAGGCCTGGAGCCCGAGGTGCTGGACGATGCGCAGACCTACGATTACGACAAGTCGGGCTGGTCCCGGTTTATGAAACTGGAGACCCGCCTGGGCACCCAGCCGTTCGACGATCAGCGGTCGGCCAGACTGGGTTATTCGGCCTACGGCGTGCTGGAGACGCCCAATCACGGCACCCTCTCGCTCGACGGCAACTACGCACCCGAAGATGGTGAGGGCACGCTCACGCTGCGCCAGACCCAGATGCCCATTAGCGGCGGCTGGCTGGCGAATCACAGCCTGGGGTATGTCGATACCCCTGCCCCAGGCATCACGCGCCTGCCCTCGCGGGTGTTCGTGCCCACCTCCATTCTGGAAGGCCTCAGTGGCGAGTGGGAACAACCCGCCAGGGGCTGGCAGTTCCAGGCCGCCACCGGCGAACCGGGCCGGCTGGAAATTCTGCCGGCCACCGGCTTCCAGCGCTTGCCCGGCCGCCGCACGGTGCTGGGCGCGCAATGGCGACTGGGTGCCGACGCTGCGGCCGACCCTCTGGGCCTGTCACTCAAGGGCTGGACCGTGGCAGCGCAGCATGAAAACGCCAGCGGCGTGTCCAATTTCGAAACACCGCGCGCGCCTGAAGACGTGGTGGACGCCGACGCCAGCATGCTGGCGCTGCGGTTTGAAGCCGACCGGTACCGACTGAAGGCCCATGCCGTGAATTCGAACAACAGCGCGCTGGATGGTGGCCGCAGCGGCTACTGGCTCGACGGCGAGTGGGGTGAAGGACCGCGCCAGTACGGCGCTGGCGTGTACCGCCTGGAGCCGGGTCTGAACTGGGCCAACCTGCCCATGGTCAACGATGTCTCGGGCGCCTATCTGCGCGCCAGCTGGCGCACACGCCAATGGTCGGCCGACACATCGATCGACTGGCTGCGGTCCATCAGCGGACGCAGCAACGATGGCTTTTACTCCACCACCGGCGCGCGGTGGCGTCTGGGCAGGGACAGCAGCTTCGGCGCGGGCTTCTCCATCCGCCGGTTCGACGGCAACGCCTGGAGTGGCTTCAGCGACCTTCGCTGGGGCAACGACTGGGGCACAAGCGGCCTGCGACTGGACCTGGAAGGCGGCGTCAACCGCGGTTCGGCACAGCAGATTTCGTACGACCAGGAATGGCCGGTGCCCCAGGGTTGGTCGCTCAACACCAGCCTGGGTCTGGGCCGCGCAGGTGCGCGGGCCAGTACCGGTCAACCGGCCGAAGACCTCTGGTCGGCCGCGCTGAGCGTGAGCGCGCCGCTCAGCTCGCGGGCCGGGTTGCGCGGCAACTTCTCCACAGAAAACGGCAGCACGGGCCAGCGCAGGAACAGCGTCAACCTGGGGGCCAACTGGCGCATCGACCCGCGCTGGAGCCTGGAGGGCAGCTATGTGCGCACCACGGGCCGGAGCCGCACCCGCTTCACGCTGGATCCGCTGGCGCCGCCCGAAACGCTGGAGAACACCAGCGCCTACCGCTCGTTCTTCGTGGTGCTGCGCTATGAATGGCAGGCCGGCAGCCGCAGCGTGCCGCTGGGCGGCAACGCGGCCGATGGCGGCGGACGCATCGCCGGCACGGTGTTTTTCGACGACAACCGCAGCGGCACCCAGGAAGCCAGCGAGGCGGGCGTGCCCAACGTCACCGTGTTCCTGGACAACCGCTACGCGGTGCGCACCGACAACCAGGGCCGCTTCGAGTTTCCGTTCGTGGCCACCGGCGCGCGAACGGTGACCGTGCGCAATGAGACCTTGCCGCTGCCCTGGTCGGTGGTGGACGAGGGTCAGGTCCGGGTGGACGTGCGCCTGCGCGACAGCACCTCGATCAGCCTACCGGTGCAGCGCAGCGAGTAGGCCCTTTCGCCTACCCATCCTCAGAACATGGGCCCTTTTGGGCTTTTATTTCGAGCATTGACTTGAGAAAACCTCAAGTTGAGCGGAACATGCACCGATACAGGATGCATGAAAGCCATGATCCGCCCTTCACTGATTGCTCTGGCCGCGCTGGCGCTGGGCATGCCCGGTACCGGGATGGGTGAGAGCGTGCAGGTCAGCGGAGCAGGCGGCACCGGCACCAGCGCTTCGGTGGACATCCGCATCGTCGTTCCCCCGGTGATGCAGGTGCTGGAGAACAGCCACCCTGAGCAACTGGGCGTCTCTGAAGATGGTCAATGGAGTGCCCAACAAAAGCTGGTGGTGATGTCGACCATGAAGCGCGGCTTTTGTGTGACGCTGCGTCTGGCAACGCCCCAGGTGAATGACTGGCAGCTGCAAACCTCTCAGGAAGGCGGCACCACCTTGAACCCCTTGGCCGACGGCTACCGCCTGTGCACAACGCGCGCGGGCCGCTACACGCTGTTGTTGCAACACGCGTTCGCCGCCAACAACGCCTTGTCGGGTGAAGCCCTTCGCTGGCCGGTGCGCACCGATCTGACGGCCCTTTGACCCCTCGCACCGGGCGTCAGAAGCAGGCAGATGCCACGCCCGGGCTTCCCTGCCATCCCACCGTGCACAGACTCAGAGGCTGAGGGTTCTTCGGTCGTGTCCGAGCAACGCGCCCAAGCGCGCCCAATCAAGGCGCAAAGCACAGCCATAGCTTGGGCTATGGCGCGCATTTGCAACGCCGAGTGGGTGCGTTTGGGTGTGGTGAGCGGGCATGAACGAAGGACTCTCAGCCTCTCAAGCCCCAGGCCACGAAGTCAGGGTTCTCCCAGCCGGTTTTGCCATAAACCAATGCATCACCACCCAGCGTGAGCACCGACCCGCCTGCGCCCATGAGCACGGCCTGCCCGGCGGCCGTGTCCCACTCCATGGTGCGACCCAGGCGGGGATACACATCGGCCTGGCCTGCAGCGATCTGACAGAACTTGAGCGACGAGCCGGCCACGCGCGTGTGCGCCACGGGAGCACCCAGCTCGTCGAGAAAGGCCTTCAGCCGGGCGGCATCACCATGGGAGCGGCTCGCCACCACGGTGAGCCCGGGCGCCGGTGGCTGACGGCAACCCAGCGGTTGGCGCACGGGTGAGCGGTTTTGCGCCGATGCGGGGCCATCGGATTCGCACCACGCACCCATGCCGGGCCCACCGGCATACAGCAACCCCAACGCAGGTGCCTGCACCACACCCAGCACAGGCTGCCCCTTGTCGATGAGCGCGACATTGACGGTGAACTCCCCATTGCGCCCGACAAATTCCCGCGTGCCATCCACCGGGTCAACCAGCCAGAAGCGCTGGTCGGGCGCGACGCTGGGGTGCTGGCCTGCGCTGACCGCCTCTTCGGCGATCACCGGCACGTCGGGCGTGAGCTGTTGCAACGCAGCGGTGATGATGACTTCGGCGCGGCGATCGGCTTCGGTCACCGGCGAGTCATCGGATTTGCCGTGCACATCGAAGTCGGTGCGGTAGACAGCCATCACGGCCTCGCCTGCCTGGCGCACGATGGCCGCCACGGCTTCAAGAAGATGTTGTTGGTCAGCGATAAGGGTGTGGTTCAAAGTGTTCACCTAGTTGCTCCTCCGCGCAGCGCGCGATCCAGGACGCATGAGACGGTCCCATCCAGAAGCACCGCCGGGCCGGCTCTGCCGGACGGCCAGTGCCGCCCCCCTCGAGGGGGGTGACGCGAAACGGCGCGGGGGTGTTTTGTTTCATCGCGGCCACAGCGCCCACATCTGCAGCGGCTGCTTGAGCGCCGCAGCAATGACGTACGACTCATCGCTCCAGCCACCCCAGCCCGTGAACAGGTCGGCCCGCACGGCGCCCACGATCGCGCCACCCGTGTCCTGTGCCATGACGAGTTTCTGCAGGTTCAATGTCGGGCCTTGCGTGGCCAGCCAGACCGGCGTGCCATAAGGAATGCTCTGGGGATCCACCGCGATGGACCGACCGGGTGTGAGAGGGACCCCTTGGGCGCCGCGGGGGCCGAAGCGGGCGTCCAGTTCGCTCAACACCTCTTCCCGGAAAAACACGGTGCGCGGATTGCTCCACAGCATGTCGTTGAGCCGGTGGGGATTGCGCGCGGCCCAGGCCTTGATGGCGTCCCACGAGGCTTCGCGGATGGCGCGCTGGTCGAGCAGCCAGCGGCCCACGCTCTGGTAGGTGTGGCCGTTGTGGGCGGCGTAGGCCACGCGCACCTGGCGCTGGCTGCCGTCGGCTTCGGTGATGTTGAGTCGACCGGAACCCTGGATCTGCAGGATCAGCGCGTCGATCGGATCGGCCAGCCAGGCGATGGCGCTGCCCTGCAGGGCCGCCTTCGCGGCAGGCAGGGTGTCGATATCGCGCCGGCTGTACCAGGCCTGCCCGGCGCGCAGGCCAGGCGGGGGGGCGTAAAGCGGGGTGCGGTGGGTGGCCGTGGGCACGCGCGATGCGTCCATGATGGGTTCGTAGTACCCGGTCAGCAAACCATCGGGCACGCTGCCGTCCGGTTCGGTCACCCGGTAAGGCACAAAGCGCTGGACCACCCAGGCCTGCTGCTCGGCCGGTGTGGCGATCGAAAGCTGCCGCACCTCGGCACACAGCCCCGCCTGTCCGGGCGCGGGGCGCTCGCAACCACGCACCCATGCGTTCCAGACTTCGTGCAGGCTGTCCTGCCCCCATCCCGGCAGGTCGGCCCAACGCACCGGCGTCCAGAGGCTCTTGCCGCGTTGCATCGCCGGCGGCAGCGGCTCCGTGCCGTCCGCAACAGGCGCCGGTGGCGCCACGGGTGTCACGGGCGGAGGCAGGGTCACTGGTTCGGGCAAGCTCGTGCAGGCAGCCAGGCTTCCTACAATGCAGGCAGCGGCGACCCATCGCACGGTCCGTGTTCCATGGCTCCTGGCCACCCCGGACGATCCATCAACGCCCACCTTCGCACTTGCTGCACCTGAAATCTGATCCATGACCCTGTTGTTGCTGGAAGCGCTTGGCGCGCTGGTTTTGCTTGTCTTCATTGTGTGGTGGACGATGTTCTCAGGGCGCAAGAAGGGTGAACTACCGGACGAGGTGGAGCAGGAAAAATCTGGCGAAGACCGCCGGTCGCCTCCCCCCTGAGGTTTCCCCCCGTCCAGGGCCCCGAGGGTCCGGCTCCGCCGGTCCAACAGTGCCGTTTCCCCTGCAAGCGCCGAAGGCGCGACAGGGAGGTGGGAGGCCGCGCGGCGACGCAGGGGGTGTTCATCCCAGGCGCAGCGCGTTGGCCAGTTCCACCGCCGATTTGACGCCCATCTTGTCGAACACCCTTGAGCGATGGACCTCCACCGTGCGCACGCTGATGTTGAGTTGATCGGCCACCAGCTTGTTGGGCAGCCCTTCCACCACCAGTCGCATGACATCGCGTTCCCGCTCGGTCAGGCTGCCCAGGCGGGCCTCCATGTCACGCTGCAGGCGGCGCTGCGCCAGCACCTGTGCAGACTGGGCCAGGGCCTGCTCAATGCGATCCACCAGCACATTGTCCGAGAACGGCTTCTCGCAGAAATCGAAGGCGCCGCGCTTGACCGCATCCACCGCAGTGGGCACATCGGCATGGCCGGAGAGAAAGATCACCGGCATGGCGGCTTGCCAGGGCAGGGTGAGCAAATGCTCGAACAGCGCCAGCCCGCTCATGCCGGGCATGCGCACGTCCAGCAACACACAGGAAGGCGACGCAGGTGCATCGTGCCAGCTGCTGACCTCGGCCAGAAACGCGTCGGCACTGCTGTAACCCTCGCTGAGCAACCGACGGGTGCGCAGCAACCAGGACAGCGCGTCGCGCACGCCGGCGTCGTCATCGACGATAAAAATGCGTGCGTCGGGGTACTCGGTCATGGGCGGATGATAGTGGACACCTCGGCGCCGTTCATGCGCATACCCAGACGCCAAACCAGAAGGCGGGCTGCCGAGAAAGGGCGACCGAAAGCGCATGGAAGCCAAGCCCTGCCCGACACATCTGGTTCAACCTGCCGGCAAGGTGAAACGGAACACCGTGCCGCGTGGCTGCGCCGGCTCGTGAACCAGCGCACCGCCGTGCTGTTCGATCACGGTGCGGCACAGGCTCAGGCCCAGTCCCATGCCTTCGGTCTTGGTGGTGAAGAACGGGGTGAACAACTGGGCCTGCACTTCCTGACTCAGACCCTCGCCGTGGTCGGTCACCGTGAATTCGACCCAGCGCTTGTGTGCCCGACCCGCTGCCGGATGGCGCAGCAGGGCCACGCGCAGCGTCAGCACGCGCAGACCGCTATGTGAAGGGGGATCGCCGGCAGGCATGGCCTGCATGCCGTTGCGCGCCAGATTGAGCAGCACCTGCTCGACCATGGTGCGATCGCACAGCACCGACGGGCAGTCGGCGGCCACCGAAATCTGCAGCCGGATGTCCTGCTTCTTGGCCTGCAGGCTCAGCAGGGGCTGGATCGCGTCCACGAGTGCGGCAGGTGCCACGGCTTCGCGCACATGCTCGCGGCGACGCACGAAGTCGGCCACGCTCTTGATGACGCGACCAGCGCGATCGGCCTGCTCGCCGATGCGTCGCATGGCCAGTTGCAGGTCGGCTTGCGGAAGGCCTGCCATCGGCCCATCCAGCAGGTTGAGCGTGCCGGTGGCGTAGCTGGAGATGGCCGCCAGCGGCTGGTTGAGCTCGTGACTGAGCAGCGACGCCATTTCGCCCACCGTGGCCAGCCGGGCGGTTGCCTGCAGCCGCTCCTGGGAGGTGCGGTTCAGATCCTCCACCCGGCGCTGCTCGGTCATGTCCACGATGGCGCTCATGAAGCCGGTCTGCACACCCTGGGCGTCGATCAAGGGCGCTTCGATGATCAACACCGGGAAGCGCGTGCCGTCCTTGCGCTGGAACATCGACTCGTAGCCTTCGCGCGGCAGTGTCTGGCCGGCCAACCGGATCGCCTGTCGCTGCTGGTATTCGTCGACCAGCTCGGGGGGCCACCAGGGCGCGGGCAGTCCGGTGCCGATGAGCTCTTCCGGCGAGAAACCCACCATCTGGCAAAACGCCGGGTTGACGTAGGTCACCCGCCCCTGCATGTCGCGTGCCCGCAATCCGGTCACCAGCGAGTTTTCCATGGCCTTGCGAAAGGCAAGGGCGTCGGCCAGATTGTGTTCTGCGCGCTGGCGCCGCCGCATGTCGCGCCCCAGCATGGCCATGACCGCCAGCAGCGCGAGCGACAACGCCCCGACCACGGCGGTGAGCAGGTTCGGAAACAGGCCGAAAAACCCGGACCGGCTCACACGCGGGCTCTCCAGCTGCAGCATGAGTGAATGGCCAGGCAGGTCCAGCAAGGTGCTGGCGCGCAAGACGCGCCGGTCGCCCTGGATCGCGCTGTGCACCGCCAGGCGGGTGCCATCGGGCTCCGTGAAAGCCAGGCCGTGGCCGCGCAACATGTCCTTGTTGCCCAGTTCGTCAAGAATGCCCGGCAGGGAATAGGTGACCACCAGGAAGCCGCTGGGCACGCCCGCACGCACCACAGGCAGGCACATTTCCATGAACTCCATGCCCATGCCCTCGCGCATCGGCCAGAAGTAGCTGGGCGAAAACGCCGGCCCCGAGAGGCGGCGTGCTGCCTCGCAGGCCTGCCGCATGTCGGGCAGGGCCTCTTCCCGGCTCATGGTGCCAAACGGCTCGGCCATGTAGGGCGTGTTGCGAGAGGCGATCAGCCGTGCGGTCGTGGTGTCGCGCCACTCCAGCCGCACCATCTCGCGGTGCCGGGCCAGCACCTCGGAGGCCGGCGCCATCCAGGAATCCGGCGTGGGCACCACACTGTGCAGCGACTGCAGCGTCTGCACGTTGCGGATCAGCGCACTGCGGATGTCACTGGCCACGGCAGCGGCATCGCTCTCCACCGCCGCCTGGTCCCGCGCCTCTTCGTATTCGCGCGCCAGAAACACCATCACCCCCAGCATCAGCGCCACCAGCAACAGCAGCGCACCCCAGAGCAGCCAGCGGCGCGAACGCAAAGGGCTGCGTGGTCGACCAGGGGAACCTCGAAGCGATGAGGAAGGCGCGCTCATCGCTTCAGCAGTTGACGGCCGCGAAGCGAGACCTACGATGAACGCAATGCCCCCAACCAAGGGCGACAAGGGTCCGGCTCCGCCGGCCCAAGGCGCCGTCCCCCTCCAAGCCGAAGGCGCCAGAGAGGGGGAAGACGCGTAAGCGGCGCAGGGGGTGTTTCATGTCCTCAAGCCGAAGGCGCCAGAGAGGGGGAAGCCGCGTCAGCGGCGCAGGGGGTGTCTCCTTGATCACAACTTGCGATGCTGCAACGAAGGCAGTTGTTCCCGCACCCCCTGGAGGTGCTGGATGTCCAGATCGGCCAGCACCACGCCCGGTCCTGCAGACTGCATGGCCAGCACCTCGCCCCAGGGGTCGATCACCATGCTGTGCCCCCAGGTGCGCCGGCCGTTTTCATGTAAGCCACCCTGCGCGCTGGCGATCACATAGGCCTGGTTTTCAATGGCGCGGGCGCGCAACAGCACCTCCCAGTGGGCCGAACCCGTGGTGTAAGTGAATGCTGCGGGCACCAGCAGCACATCGGCAGCCAGCACGCGGTACAGCTCGGCAAACCGGAGGTCGTAGCAGACGCTCTGCCCGACACGCCATTCGTGGCCATCACGCGAGCGCAGGTCAAAGGTGGTGGGGGTATCGCCCGCCTTCAGCACCGCCGCCTCGTCGTAGTGCTCCCGGCCGTTGTCGTAGCGAAACAGATGGATCTTGTCGTAGCGACTGATCTGGGTGCCTTTGGCGTTGTAGGTCAGCGAGGCATTGGCGGCATGGCCGGGATCGTCGGTGGCCATGGGCAGCGTGCCCCCCACGATGCAGAGCTTCAGGTCGCGCGCAGCGTCCGACAGGAAGTCCTGCACCGTGCCCAGGCCCGGTGTCTCGGCGATCACGAGCTTGTCTTCGTCCTTCTGTCCCATGAAGCAGAAGTACTCGGGCAGCACCGCCAGTTCGGCGCCAGCGCCGGCCGCCTGGCGCAACAGCCGCAAGGCTTCACTGAGGTTGGCATCCAGACTGATGCCGGAGACCATCTGAATGGCGGCGACTTTCATGGCAGATCCTCATCAAATAAAGCAAGAGCAGCAGATGCATGCGTTGGGACCCCGCCGTTGCACGCGCTCGACGGTCGAGCTTACTCGACCGTGGGCGTTTTCCGGGTCTCGGGTGGCGGTGCGGCGGGCTGGATTCTCTCCTGCTTGACCACCTGCGGATCGGCCCAACTGCCCGTGATCCGAAACTCTTGCGTGGTGGCGCTCTGCAGGGGCTCGCGCAGCAGGAATTGCGCCAGGAAGGTGCCCAGTCCGACGGCCGGGTTGATGGCGGTGGCGATCAGCGCAGCAGTGCCGGCGTTGATTTCGGGCACCACCACCACCTTGAGGTCCTGCTGCTCGCGGCCGATGTCGGCCGTGCCTTCCATCAGCACCGCCGCATTGACACCTTTCATCTGCAGGTTGTTGGTCGTCAGCACGCCCTTGTCGATGCGCGCATCACCGCGCACAAAATCAAAGGCGAAGCCTTCGGAGAAGACGTCGCGGAAATCGAGTGTCAGGCGCCGGGGAAGCGCCTGCAGACTGAGCACGCCGAGCAGCTTGGCCGCACCCGGCTCCACCTGCAGGAACTGGCCTCTGTCCACGTCGGCCCTGAGCTGGCCCGAGAGGCTGGGGTAGTCCAGGGCCATGGGGGAGCCCAGCCAGCCGATGCGGCCCTCGATCCAGCCCTCACCACCGCGCACCACGCCTGCGCGACCGAACCGCTCCAGCAGCTTGCCCGAGTCGTCGATGTCGAGCCGGAAATTCAACGCCGTGTGCCGGGCGGTATCTGTCGCGCCCGCACCCGCCGGCGTGCCCAGCACGGCCCAGTTGCCGGTCGCGCTCAACCGGGCCTCGGGCACTTGCATGACCAGCCGGTTCAGTCGCCATTCACGCACCTTGCCGGCACCCCCGACGTTGACGGCCTCGATCTCCACATGACCCAGGCGCCGGTTGGCCAGCACAAGGTCGTCCACCGCAATGTCCAGCGCGGGCACGCTGCCGGGTTGCTGCAAGCGCTGCTCCACATCGGTGGCCGCACTGGGTGGGAGGTCCAGCCTGGCCAGGCGGGCGTAGATGCTGCCTTCGCTGTTCGCGCCGGACTGGCGGTATTCCACGTAGCCGTTGAGTTCGTCGGCGTCAACGTTGGCGCGCCATTGTGTGCCCACGCGCGAGCCGCCCACGACCACCTTGTTGAAGCTGCGCCCGTCAGTGGTGATGCGGTTGGCCCGCACGGCCAAAGTGGTAGGCAGGTAGCCCAGGCTCGGATCGCTGGCCGACCCCCCGGTGGTGGCCGTCTCGGGCGCTGGCTGCAAGGCCACACCGGTGGCCGACGAAAACGCGCGCTTCCACTGGTCGATATCGATCTGGTCCAGCGAGATGTTGGCCAGTACGCCTTGCTCTGGCAGCGGCGCAGACTCGTCTTCCCGCAAGCCGACGGCCAGGCTGCCGCGCAGCACACGGGGCTCCGCCTCGCCCAGATCGCGTTCGTATTGCAGAGCCAAGACGGGCGCCGCGGGCGAACCCAGTGAGACACTCAGGCGGTCGGTGCGCGCCTGGACTCCAACCACAGACACCACGGCGTTTTCGAATCGAAGCGGCAGGCTCTCTGAAGCCGTCTTGTTCAGCGGTGCGGGCAGGTTCAGTGCCAGGCCCTGCAGGTCGCTCGTCACGACCAGCTCGGGCTCACCGGCCCGAAACCCCAGCTGTGCGGTGTAGCTGGTGCTGCCGCTCGCCTGTTGGAACAGGCGCGAAACAAAGCCCACTCCGGCCTGCTGGAGGCCCTCGGCGCTTACCGTGCCCTGGCCCCGAAACCGGATGGGCGAAGGTTGATCCGTATCGCTCGCGAGCATGCCGCCTTCAAAACGCACCATGCCGCCATGGAGCCTGGCCTGGGCATTGGTGATGTCGAAGCCGCGGTCGGTGAACTGCAGCAGCCCGGTCGCGCCGCCGAGCAGGGGTGAATCGGGACTGATCTGCACGTCGTTGCCCGGAAAGCGCACCGACCCCCTGACCTGACCTGCGTCCACATCGGACAAGGGCAGGCTCAGATCAAAACCCAGATCCACCACGCCATTCATTTCTGCCTGCGCCAGCGACCGTCCGGTCATGTCGTTCAGGGGGGAGGTTTTCAACACCTCCAGCACCTCGGCCGCCGGGCCGGCGGCGTGCGCCTTCACCAGCAGGGTGGCGCGCTCGGACAGATCGTCGATGCGGACCTCACCCCGGCTCAGACGCACGTCCGACGCACCCTGCACGCCGGCGGTGATGTCGGTGATGCGCAGCGACGCGCGATCCAACACCAGCTGGCCGTTCACCTTTTGCAGGGAAGGCCAGGGCGTGCCGCCTTCGGACCGCAGGAAGGGCGGCACAAAGGCCAGATCCACCTCCTGAAGCCGGGCCGCGATCCGGAACTCGCCCACGCTGCCCGGCGCATCAAAGGGCAGGTCGTCGACTTCGCCACGCACCCGGAAGACCACCTGGTCGGAGGTGCCACCCAGCACCGCCTCGCGCACGTAGCGCCGCGAATCGGGGCCCACGCTCAGGGGCAGGTAGCGGTGGGTGCTGGTGCCTTGTGCACGGGTGAGGGTGGCGTCGAGCGCAAGCACACCCGGAAAACGTGAACCCGCGGGGCTGCTGGCCGGGTCGCTGGTGCGCCAACGGACTTTGGCCGTGCCCTCGGCATCGGCGTTGGTCATCCGCACCTGGTCCACATCGACCTCGATCTGCTCGCCCTTCACACGCCACACCGCATCGGCCTGGAGTCGGGTCAGCGGCAAGTCGGTCTCTTCGAACACCCCGGGCAATTCAAGCTTGCCATCGATGAGCTCCAGTTGCGCCTTGCCGCCTTCGCGATTGAAATCGAAGTTCACCGTCGCGCCCGCCAGGCCAGGGCGCCCGGGCAAAGGGTGGTCGCCTCGGGAGGACCTGCGCTCACTCTCCTTGCCCCTCAGGGCCAAGCCCACGACGCGCCCCTTGCCCCAGTAGTTGCCACCCGGCCAGGCGGTGGCGGGTGCTTCTGTGGATCCCGTGGCCAACGACACGGGATCGGGTTCCCAGCGTGCGTGCAGACCCTCAATCCGCCCGGCTGGTTGCAGGCTGTCCAGCAGGCGGTGCGTGTCCTCTCCCAGCGGCAGGCGGGTGGCAATGGCGCCCAACGCCGCCAGGTCCACCTGGTCCGCGCTGAGCGCGGTCGACGCAGGCTTGCCGTCCGCATGTCCTGCCATGTGCTCCAACCGCACGCGTCCCCCAGGCCAGGCCTGTCCTTCAGCAGTACGAAAACGCAGATCGTCGGTGGACACGGAGAATCCGTCGGCATTCCACTGCGCCTCCAGACCGCCCTGGATTTCGTCGAGCGCCATCACCGGCAGGGTCGGTCCGAGCCTCACCTGCACCTCGCGCAGGTCCAGTTCGGTGCTGGCGCCTGTGACGGCACCGCGCTTCACGTCGGCCCAGGCCTTGAGCGCGCCATGTCCGCCATCGACCTCCACATTCCATTCCGACAAGTCCACATACGCGCGCAAACGCGCCACGTCGACACGCTGAAAGTCGGCGAAGAGGTCTCCGTCCCATTGCCGCCAGCGTGCGCGCGCCTCGTCCCAGGCGCCCTGGCCTAGCGCCAGCAAAGGCTGCCGAAAGCGGGCCACCAGACTGAAGCGGTCGCCCCATTCGGCCGGGGGCGTGGCGTCCAGTCTGAAATGGTGGTTCCGGCCGCTGTTTCGTGCCACGAAATCGAGCGCAGAAAGTGCCAGCGTCGGCTGGCCGCGCAAGTCGTCGGTCCAGCGCACCATGCCCTGTCGGATCGCAAACTCCCGCTGGGAAAAAAACCAGTCCGCGGCGGCGTCATCGCCGGTGTCCGGACCTGACAGGTCCAGGCCGGCCACTTCGATCCGGCCTTCGCTGGTGCGACGCACATCCAGCACCGGACGATCGATCACCACCTGTTCCACCCCGCCGCGCCAGACCGAGGCCACCGACAGCGCCACACGCACCTGGGGCAGCTCGAGGGCCGCTCGGCCCTGGGCGTCGTACAGCCGGACATCCCGCAGCTCGACCACTGGAACGAAGGCGGGCAGCAAGCCCTGTCTGGCGGAGGTGGACTGGGCACTGATGCTGCCCACCTTGACGGGAACCCCTACCGCTTCACTCGCCCACCGCTCCAGCTCAGGGCGCCACTCACCGATTCGCGGCACAATCCACCAATGGAGCGTTCCCCAGGTCAAAGCAAACAGGCTCCACGATGCCAGCACGAGCCACAACAGCAGCCGTGCAGCCACCGAAAGAGTCTTGAGGGTTCGCGTGGCGGGTGCGATCGACGCCGGGCTTTGTTTCATGTCCACTCAAATTATGACGGCCAGCCCACCCAACGGTTCCGCAGTTGACCCCTCCGTACCCACATCCGTGAACCTTTGCCCACCATTGGTGGCAGGTGAACGACAGGCGAGCCATTCGCGCTTCGTGCAGCGCCTGCGCAGGCGGTACGCCGACGACCTGGCCAGCCTGCCGCCCGGTGCGCCGGTGCACGCCACCATGCAGACCTGCCTGGCCGCCCTGCGTGCAAAGGGCCTGGCCTTGCCGGCGGCGCTGCGTGTGCTGCGCCAACTGGTGCTGGAACGGCTGGCGGTGCTCGATTGCGAACAGGGTGCGCCACTGCACGATGTCACACGCGCGGTCACCGAGCTGGCCGAACTGGCGCTGGACGCCGCCTGCGAGCTGGCGTTCGCCGAACTGGACGGCCTGCACGGTGAACCGCTGGTCGGGCCTTCTGAGGACGATGTACCTGGCCGCTCCAGACTGGACGCCGGTCCACCACCTGACCTGGCGGTTGAGAAGCCGCGCAGGGCGCATCTCTGGGTGGTGGGCATGGGCAAACTCGGTGCGCGAGAACTCAATGTGTCCAGCGACATCGACCTGATCTATGTGTACGACCACGACGGCGAAACCGCCGGCAACAGCGAGGGTCGCAACCGCATCAGCAACCACGAGTACTTCGGCAAGGCGGTCAAGCACATCTACAACACGGTGGGCGAGACCACCGAGCACGGCAACGTGTTCCGGGTCGACCTGGCGCTCAGGCCCAACGGCAATTCAGGCCCCAGCGCGGTGTCGCTGGGTGCGCTGGAAGAGTATTTCCTGGTGCAGGGGCGGGAATGGGAGCGCTTCGCCTGGCTCAAGAGCCGGGGGATTGCGCCCGCCATCTGCGTGCGCGACGGCAGCGCCAACGCCTTGCGCGGCGCGGTGCTGCCCTTTGTGTTCCGCAAGTACCTGGATTACAGCGTGTTCGATTCGCTGCGCCAGTTGCACCGCCAGATTCGCGAGCATGCCTCCAGGCGCGCCGCCGGCCACCCCGGGCGCTCCAACGACGTGAAGCTCTCGCGCGGGGGCATTCGTGAGATCGAGTTCACCGTGCAGCTCCTGCAGGTGGTGCGCGGCGGCCAGTTTCCCGAACTGCGCACCCGCCCCACACTGGACGCGCTCACGCGCTTGTGCCGCGCCAACCTGATGCCCCAGGCCACGGCAGACGCGCTCTCGCAGGCTTACGATTTCCTGCGCCGGGTCGAGCACCGCATCCAGTACCTGGACGACCAGCAAACCCACGTGCTGCCCACCCGCGACGACGACCTCACCTGGCTGGCCGCTACCATGGGCTGCGCCAATGTGTGCGAGTTCCTGCACGCGCTCGACGCCCACCGCGAGGTGGTGGCCCAGGAGTTCGACACCCTGCTGGGTGGCCCGACCAAAGGGAACTGCAATGGCAAGAGCTGTGGCAATGGCGGACGCAGCGGCGTCGAAGGACTGCAAAGCGTATTGGCCAGGCTGCCAGAGCGCTTCGCGGCGCGCATCAGCCAGTGGTGCGAAGACCCCAGGGTGCTCGCGATGCGCGAAGACGCCCGGCTGCGCCTGACTCGGCTGGTGGAGCGCACCGGCGCCTGGCTCGACGAAGGCCGTGTCAGCGAACTGGCGGCCCTGCGCCTGGCGGACTGGATCGAACACCTGCTGCGCCGTGAAAGCTACCTGGCCCTGTTGCAGGAACGTCCATCGGTGCACGAGCGCTTGTTGCGCATCATCGGCGCAGCCAAATGGCCGGCCCGCTACCTGCTCAGGCACCCCGGCGTGATCGACGAGCTGGCCAGCCAGCAACTGCTGGCCGAGCGCTTCGACGCGGTCCAGTTCGAAGGCGAACTGGAAGCGCGGCGTGCAGCCCTGCAGTCCACGGGTGAAGACGACGAAGAAGCCTTGCTCGACCTGCTGCGCCGGGCACACCATGCCGAGGTGTTCCGCACACTGGCGCGCGATATCGAAAAGACGCTCACCGTCGAACAGGTGGCCGACGACCTGTCGGCCCTGGCCGACTCGGTGCTGCGCGTGACCGCACGCTGGTGCTGGTCCCGGCTGAAGAACCGCCACCGCGAGGCGCCGTGTTTTGCCATCATTGGCTACGGCAAGCTCGGAGGGAAGGAACTGGGCTACGGCAGCGACCTGGACATCGTGTTCGTCTACGAAGACGATGACGAAAATGCGTCAGAAATCTACGCCGGCTTCGTGCGAAAAATGATCAACTGGCTCACGGTCAAGACCGGGGAGGGCGACCTGTTCGAGATCGATACCGCGCTGCGGCCCAACGGCAATTCCGGCCTGCTGGTCACGAGTTTCACCGCCTACGCCAACTACCAGCAGCAACGCGGCAGCAACACCGCATGGACCTGGGAACACCAGGCGATGACCCGCGCCCGCATCGTGATGGGCGATGGCACCGACGGGCCTGGCCCAGGCGCCAGCGGGTCCGGCCCATCGCTTCGGGAACGCTTCGACGCCGTGCGCGAGTCGGTGATCACGGCCGAGCGCGACGCGCCATCGCTCGCGGCCGAAATCGTCGCCATGCGAGAGAAGGTGCGTGCGGCGCATCCGGTGCGTGGCACACGGTTTGATGTCAAGCACAGCCCGGGCGGCATGGTTGACGTGGAGTTCGTGGTGCAGTACCTGGTGTTGTCAGAGTCACGCGTGCACACCGAACTGCGCGCCAACACCGGCAACATCAATCTGCTGGAACGCGCCGAACGCGCGGGCCTGCTGGCACCCGGCATGGGCACGGCGGCGGCGCAGGCCTACCGGCGCCTGCGTCAGATCCAGCACCAGGCGCGACTGGATGAAGCGTCCACCCAGGTCGACGAAAGCGAAGTGGCCGACGCGGCACCTGCGGTGCGTGCCCTGTGGGACCACGTGCTGGGCCATGCAACGGCCGCCCCTGCGGGTCAGCCACCGGGTCCATGAGTGTCGCACGGCCGTTCCGAAGGCGCTCAGCCCCGCAGTGCGCAGCACGGAGGGAAGCCCTATGAGCGTCGCACGGCCGTTCCGAAGGCGCTCAGCCCCGCAGTGCGCAGCATGGAGGGAAGACCTATGAGCGCAGCACGTAGGGTCGTCCATTGAGCGCCTCACGCAGCTGGCTGCTGGTGTGCGCCATGCATGGCGTGGCCAGCATGTTGCTGTGGTGGGCACGCGCAGACATGGTCGACGTGATGACCTGGCATGCGGAGGACTGGCAGC
This sequence comes from Betaproteobacteria bacterium HGW-Betaproteobacteria-16, assembly GCA_002840835.1. Lineage (GTDB taxonomy): Bacteria > Pseudomonadota > Gammaproteobacteria > Burkholderiales > Burkholderiaceae_C > Hydrogenophaga. Next base: position 73,791 of record PHCQ01000004.1, read on the forward strand.
ATCAACCCTGGACCTTGTGGACCAGCGCCTGGGTGCACATGAATACGCCCCACCTGATCGTCAACCAGGTGGCGCTGGGCGCGCTGACAGCGTTCGCCTGGATGGTTCGACCGAACTGGCGCTGCACGCTGGCCTGGCTGCTGGTCTGGCCGCTCGCGCAGGTGTCCCTGGTGTGGTGGCCTCAGGTCGGCTACGCGGTGGGCCTCTCCGGGCTGTTGCATGCGGGCGCCATGTTGCTGGCGGTGCAGCTGGTCCTCAAGCGGATTGCCGTGCGCAAGGGAACACGATGGGGCGGTCTGCTCATGCTGGGCCTGCTGGTGAAGCTGGCGGTGGAACGTGGCTGGTCGTATCCGGTCGTCTGGGACTCGGGCAACGACATGTCGGTGGTGCAGGCGGCACACCTGAGTGGCGCCTGCTGGGGTCTGGTGTTGGGCTGGCTGGTCTGTGGCAGGCCCTGGCCGCTGCGCCCGGCGGCCACTGGCTGACCCCCCGCGCCGCCTTCGGCGTCACCCCCCTGGAAGGGGGGCGCACCCAGTGGCCCGGCAAAGCCGGTTCCACGGGTGCCTTGGATGGGCTGCTCTCGCTCCACCTCCATTTGGGAGCGCGGTGTCTGAGTCCCTCGTCCCTCTGCCGGAAACAGGCTCCGCCTGTGCGCGAGGAAAAATCAGGCGGCAGCAGGTGCGCCTGCAGCGGGCGCGAGCGATTTGCGGAAGCGGTTGAGTTCCTGAACCGACTTGAAGCTCTGGTCCATCAGCAGGCTCAGGTTGTGCAGGATGCGTTCGACGACCTTGGTTTCCCAGACCGTGTCGAAATCGATCTGCTTGTCCAGCCAGTGCTCCAGCCACTCGGGGTTGGGCAGACGGCTCTGGATCGTGTCGTTGGGAAACAGGCCCTTGTTCACGTGCAGGTTGGTGGGATGCAATGCCTGCGCGGTGCGGCGGGCGCTGGCCATGAGCACGCCCACCTTGGCGAATGCGGTACGGGCCTCGTCGCCGAATTTGCCGATGGCGCGCTTCATGTAACGCAGGTAGGCACCGCCGTGGCGGGCTTCGTCCTGGCTGAGCGTGGCGTAGATCTTCTTGATGACAGGCTCGGAATGCCACTCGCTGGCGCGGCGGTACCAGTGGTTCAGGCGGATCTCGCCGCAGAAATGCAGCATCAGCGTCTCCAGCGGCGGCGCTGGGTCGAACTCGAAGCGGATGTCGTGCAGTTCCTTTTCCGTGGGCACGAGGTCAGGGCGGAAGCGCCGCAGGTACTCCATGAGCACCAGGGAGTGTTTCTGTTCTTCAAAAAACCAGATCGACATGAAGGCAGAAAAGTCCGAATCGTCGCGGTTGTCACGCAAGAACATCTCGGTGGCCGGCAGCGCAGCCCATTCGGTGATTGCGTTCATCTTGATGGTCTGGGCCTGCTCGTCGCTGAGCTTGGAAGCATCAAACTGGTCCCATGGAATGTCTTTGTCCATGTCCCAACGGACGGATTCGAGTTGTTTGAAAAGTTCTGGGTAGAGCATGTCGGACTTTCTTTACAGCTGGGAGCCAACCTTGCATTTTAGGCGGTGGTGAATATGAGGGCGCGGAAATCAACAGGTTCCGCAAGGCTTTGCGCTCGACAGACCCTGTTGGACAGGCGCTTGGACCAGGCGTTCCGCACGCCTCAAACCGGCGACACGCGTGTCCGCCAACGTGCGACCGCCCCCGCAATCTCTTCCAGTCGGCTCAGTGGCCAGAACGCTGGTTCCGCCGTGCTGGCGCCTGGATGAGCCATGCGTCTGGTCCGCTCAATCGCGGGACACCGGCCTCCGGCCCAGATTTCCACGCGGGCGGGCAGGCGTTCCCGCAGTTGGGCAAGTGCCGCGCGCACGTCACGGGTATTCTGGTTCGCGGTGAAGCTCAGCGCCACGATGTCGGCAGCGCCGGTCTGGGCCGCGCGCACGATGTCGGACAAAGGCGTCTGGGTGCCCAGTGGCACGGTCTGACAGCCTTCCAGCACCATGAAGCATTCCGCCATCAACAAGCCCAGCCCGTGCGGCTCCCCCGGCAGCGTCGTCAACAACACCCTCGGGGGAGCGCCTGGACGCCCGCCACCGACCTGCACCATGGCATGGCGCAACACCCCTTGCAGGATCTCCGTGTACAGGTGTTCCTCGAACACCGCCAGTTGACCGTCGACCCAGGCCTGTCCCACGAACACATTCATTGGCGCGACGCGCTCGATCACAAACCGTGCCAACCCCCGCTCCAGCAGAGACTGGGTCAGGGCCAGACGCAGGGCATGGGCGTCCTGCGCACGAAGCAACTCCATCCACTCGCTCGCTTCTGGAAATGGGGTTGCGTGCGCCTGCACCCGGGTGAGTGCTGAGCTCACGCGGACTTCCTCCGGCTTCTGAATCCACTGCGCGAGCGGCGGCGTATTCGAGTCAAGGTCTGCCAGCGCTTCAACACCCAGCGACACCACCCGCCCGGGTCGATGACCCGCATCGAGCAGGCGCCGGATGGTCCGCAACCGATGCAGCTGGGCATCGTCGTACTGACGCTCACCCTGTCCATCTCGGGCCGGGGTCGGAAAACCATAGCGACGCTCCCAGACCCGCAGGGTGTCCTTGGACAGCCCCGTGTCGCGCTCCACGTCGGCGATGGTGTGCAGCGGAGCTGGGGATGAGGCGGTACTTGTCATGGACAAACGTTTCAGCGTGTTCTTTCATTATGGAGCGGTAAACATGAAAACCCGATTTGTCCAAGGCAAGTCCGGCCCTAATCCCTTTGCAATTCATGGGTATTGGTTGATTTATCTCGACCAAATAGTGACTATTCAGTCACAATAAAACCGTTCAGTAGCTTTTTCCTCCAATCCGTCATGCCCATCACCGCTTTCTTCCCGCAAACCCTGAGTGCCTGTTTCACGCGGCGAGTCCGAGGCTGGAACTTTTCTGATGAGGAAACGCTCTCAACTTCCACGTCGGCAAAAAAGAGCTTCTTGTCGCCGACACCGGTTTCTGAACTGCGAAGCCTTCCGGGTATGACCCCGGATGCAATCCCGAGGCGCATCTCCTCCTCCCTCCCTCCCTTGTTCGTCTCGGGGCGCTTCGCAGTCTTTTCTTTTTCCGCTGGTCTGACCTCATCGGTCCCAGCCAGGGTCTGAGCGATGTACGCCGACCCTCATGCCCGTGCGCCGGGCGATCCTTCCGCCTCCCATCCGCAGCGCCGCCCGCACGCGGCCATCATCGGCTCAGGCATTGCCGGTCTGGGCGCGGCACATACGCTGCATGGCCTGGCCGATGTGACACTGTTCGAGGCTGGCGACTACTTCGGCGGACACACCCACACGGTGGACATGACCTTGCCTGACCCGAGCGGCCACCCTGTGACGTTCGGCGTGGACACGGGGTTTCTGGTGCTCAACGAGCGCACCTATCCCAATCTTCTGGCCTTGTTCGCGCAGCTGGACGTGCCGGTGGCCAAGTCCGACATGTCGTTTTCCGTGAAGGCGCCCGGCAGTGCGCCGGGTGGCACTGCTCTGGAATGGAGTGGTTCGGACCTGTCCAGCGTGTTTGCCCAGCGGCGCAACCTGGTCAACCCCCGCTTCTGGCGCATGTTGTCCGACATCGTGCGCTTCAACCGCATCACCACCCAGCTGGCCGAACGCGGCGAAGACCTGGCACTTGACAGCCCGCTGCTGCAACCGCTGGGTGACTTCCTCAAGGAACAGCGCTTCTCGCCGGAGTTCAGGGACTGGTATTTCCTGCCCATGATGGGCTGCATCTGGAGCTGCCCCACCGACCAGATGCTGGCGTTCCCGGTGGCCACCATGGTGCGGTTCTGCCACAACCATGGCCTGATCCAGATCACCAACCGGCCGCAGTGGTACACGGTGGCCGGAGGCGCGCGACAGTATGTGGAAAAAATCGTGGCGCGCATTCCAGACAGCCGACTGAACACCCCCGTGTTGCAGGTGGTGCGCGACACCCAGGGCGTGCGCGTGGTGACCGCCGGCGCCATCGAGCGTTTCGATGCTGTTTTGTTCGCCTGTCACAGCGACCAGGCGCTGGCGTTGCTGGGTGGCGAAGCGTCGGCCGATGAGCGGGAAGTGCTGGGCGCCATCCGCTATCAACCCAATCGTGCGGTGCTGCACACCGACAGCAGCGTGCTGCCGGCCAGCCAGCGCGCCTGGGCCGCCTGGAACTACGAACGCTCCCCACAGGCCTGCCAGGAGGCCACGCAGGTCTGCCTGCACTACCTGCTCAACCGGCTGCAGCCCCTGCCGGTCCAGCAACCGGTGGTGGTCTCGCTCAACCCCCAGCGCGACATCGATCCGCGCCAGGTGGTGGGCAGCTACGAATACGCCCACCCGGTGTTCGATCTGGCCGCCATCCGTGCCCAGGCCCGGGTACCTGGCCTGCAAGGCAGGCACCACAGCTTCTTTGCAGGAGCCTGGACCGGTTATGGCTTTCACGAAGACGGCCTGAAATCCGGCATACGGGCCGCTCAGGCCCTGCTGGAAACCCATGGCCTCGTGCCATCGGTTCCCGCAGATCGGGTGGCGGCATGAAATCGGCTGCCGTGTTGCCCGCAGCCACCGCACAGATCGGCTTTGGCCAGGTGCGCCACACGCGCCATCGGCCGCAGCGCAACGCCTTTGCCTACCCCACCTATTTCCTGATGCTGCCCATGCGCAGCCTGCGCGCCAACGGCGCCGGTACCTTGGCGCGCAACCGCCGCGCTGCACTGAGCTTTCATGATGCCGACCACGGCGATGGCCGCAGCGACAGTCTGCAGTGGCTGGAAGACCTGCTGGGGCAGCACGGCATCGACGATGCCCAGGGCGAGATCTGGCTGCACACCTACCCGCGCGTGCTGGGCTACAGCTTCAAACCCGTGAGTTTCTGGTACTGCCACCGCGCTGACGGCACGCTGCGCGCCGTGCTGGCCGAAGTCAACAACACCTTTGGCGAGCGCCATTGTTATTTGCTGGACGCCCCTCGCTACGGCGAGCCCTGCGAAGCAGCGAAGGTGTTTCATGTGTCGCCGTTCTGCCCGGTTCGCGGACGCTACCGCTTTGTTTTCATGCGCTCCCAAAGCCCATCGCCGCGCACCGTGGCGCGCATCGACTACTTCGACGCACCAGGCGCCGACGCCCTGCTCAACACCAGCGTGAGCGGTCATCTGGAGCCCCTGACCACCACCTCGATCCGCCGTGCGCTCTGGTCGTACCCGGCCATGACCTTGGGTGTCATCGCCCGCATCCACTGGCAGGCACTGCGTCTGTGGTTCAAGCGCGCCCCATTTTTCCGCCTGCCGCCCGTCCCGGGCGACTTTGTCACCCCGGCCCTGTCCGCCGCGCAGCCGGTCACCGCTGAACGCCCTCCAGAACCCAGTCGCCCATGAACAGCACCACCGCCACCCAGAGCCCAGCCGGGTTTGCCCTGCCTCGCAATGCACCGGCCGCAGCGCGCACCACACTGCAGTTGCTGCAACGCCTTTCGGTGGGCAGCCTCTCGCTCACGCTGCCCGACGGCACCGTGCAGCGCCTGGGCAGCCCCGAAGGCCCGCACGCCAGCATGAAGCTCAACAACTGGAACGTGTGCGCTGCCGCCCTCAAATCGGGCGACATCGGATTCGCTGAAACCTACATCGCCGGCGACTGGAGCACGCCCAACCTCACCGCCCTGCTCGAACTCATGATCGCCAACCGCCGCGAGGTGGAGGACGTGATCTACGGTTCGTGGCTGGGTCGGCTGGCGTACCGTATCAAGCACCTGCTCAACCGCAACTCCAGAACCAACAGCCGCAAGAACATCCACGCCCACTACGACCTGGGCAATGCGTTCTACCGGCTCTGGCTGGACGAAACCATGAACTACTCGTCGGCGTTGTTCGAGCACCCCGACCAGCCGCTCGAAGACGCCCAGCACGCCAAGGTGCGTCGCGCGTTGCGCATGGCCGGCGTGCAGCCTGGCGACCGGGTGCTGGAGATCGGCTGCGGCTGGGGAGCACTGGCCGAGAAAGCGGCCATTGAATTTGAGGCGTCCGTCGTCGGGGTGACCTTGTCGACCGAACAGCTCGCGTTTGCCAAGGAACGCATGCGCAAGCATGGCATCCCGTTGGCCGGCGAAGAGGCGGCCAACGGGGGACCCCGTGCCGATCTGCGCCTGCAGGACTACCGCGACATCAGCGATGCGCCGTTCGACGCCATCTGCTCCATCGAGATGGTGGAAGCGGTGGGCCGCGAGTACTGGCCCACCTATTTCCAGGCGGTGAAACGCCTGCTCAAGCCGGGCGGCCGTGCCTGCATCCAGAGCATTGTGATCGACGACGCGCACTTCGACCGCTACATCAAGGGCACCGATTTCATTCAGCAATACATCTTCCCCGGAGGCTGCCTGCCATGCCCCCGCGAGTTGCGCGCACAGGCGGCCGCCGCAGGCCTGGAGGTGGTGGACGAATTCGCCTTTGGCCCCGACTACGCCCGCACCCTGGTCCTCTGGCGCGAACGCTTCATGCACGAACAGGCAAAGGTGCTGAAGCTCGGTTTCGACCAGAAATTCATGCGCATCTGGGAGTTCTACCTGGCGTACTGCGAGGCCGCTTTCAGCGGACGCAGCATCGATGTTGTTCAGTATGTGTTGGAAGCACCCCCCGCGTCGCCTTCGGCGCCACCCCCCTGAAAGGGGGGCGCACCCAGAGGCCCGGCAAAGCCGGTTCCTCGGGTGCCCTGGACTGGGACATTTCGCGCCGGAGAGAGAACATCCCCGCGCTACACACTCCGCCCACCTGAAGGGGGGTGCACCCCGAGGCCGGGCAAAGCCGGTTCCCCGGGAGCTTTGGACTGGGACATTTCGCGCCGACGACGGCATTGACTGGGCTAAATCCGATGAAATCTTTTCGCGTCTGTTTCTCGTTGGCCGTTTTGATCGGCATCGCCGTCTCTATGCCATTGACGGTGCAGGCGAGTGCACCTGAGCCGACGGTGAGCGCTGCGTTGCGGGACAAGCAGGGTACGGACAAGGTGCGGCTGCGGGTGTGGGGTTTCGAGGTCTACGACGCGCGCCTCTTCACGGTCAACGGGTTCAACGCTGAGCGCTTCGGGGACCATCGTTTCGCGCTGGAGCTGAGCTACCTGCGCAGCTTCAAGGGAGGCGATATCGCGGAACGATCGATCGACGAGATGCGTAACGTGACCGAACTGACGCCTGCACAAGCCGATGGCTGGCTCAAGGCCATGTCTGCGATTTTTCCCGACGTGCAGCGCGGTGACCGCATCACCGGCGTGCATGTGCCCGGCAGCGGCGCGCGTTTTTACCTGAACGACCGACTGCTGGGCGACATCGCCGATGAAGCGTTTTCCCGCAGCTTCTTTGGTATCTGGCTCTCGCCAAAGACCTCACAACCCCGGATGCGGGAGACGCTGATCGGCCAGACGGGCGGCGCACCCCGCACACCATGACACCCACCACACCTTCCGCGCAGGAACCGGCCGCGCAGTTCATGGGGGCCGGTGCATGGCGCCGGGGCCTGAGCTATGGGCTGCTGGGCATGCCGCTGGCTTTCGTGGCGCTGCCGCTCTACGTGATCTTGCCCAACCACTACGCCACCGCCTTCGGGGCGCCACTGGCGCTGCTGGGGGCTGTGCTGCTCGGTGCGCGGCTGGTCGACGCCGTGCTCGATCCCTGGATCGGTCGCTGGTGCGACCGGCTGTTCCACCAGTCGCACCGGGCCGTTCTGGGCACCAGCGCCCTGGCTGCGGTGGTGCTGGCACTGGGCCTGTGGGGTCTGCTGTTTCCACCAGTTGCGGTTCGCGGCGCCGGCATGACCGCCCTGCTGGCCTGGGCCGGTGTGCTGATGGCCATCGCCTACACCGCCTACAGCATCGTGGCCGTGGCGCACCAGTCGTGGGGCGCCCGCCTGGGGGGCACCGAAGCACAGCGCAGCCGGGTGGTCGCCTGGCGCGAAGCGCTCGCCTTGCTGGGGGTACTGATCGCCGCCGTGCTGCCCGGCACGCTCGGTCTGGGTGCCACCGTGGGCAGCTTCGCTGTGCTGCTCGCGCTGGGCTGGTGGGCCTGGACCCGTGCGGTGGTTCCTTTGCCCGGCGCTGCACCCGCGGCCACCCCCACAGCGCGCGTCGTGCCGCTCCAGCCGCTGCGACAGCCTGCGTTCCAGCGCTTGCTCGCCGTGTTCGTGATCAACGGCACCGCCAGCGCCATTCCCGCCACCCTGGTGCTGTTCTTCGTGCAAGACCGGCTGCAGGCTTCGCCCTCGGTGGAGCCGGCCTTCCTGGCCACCTATTTCCTGTGCGCGGCCCTGTCGATTCCCCTGTGGGTGCGGCTGGTCACGCGCTTCGGCCTGGCCCGTACCTGGCTGGCCGGCATGGGGTTGTCGGTCGCGGTGTTCATCTGGGCCGCGACCCTGGGCGCGGGTGACATCGCCGCCTTTCTGATCGTGTGTGCACTCTCCGGCATGGCACTGGGCACCGACCTGGCCTTGCCCGGCGCCATGCTCGCCGGCTTGATCGGGCAACTCGGCGAACGGGGCCAGCGCGAGGGCGCCTACTTTGGCTGGTGGAGCTTCGCCACCAAGCTCAACCTGGCACTGGCGGCCGGCCTGGCGCTGCCCCTGCTGGCCTGGTTCGGCTACACGCCCGGCGCGCGCGACCCGGCCGCACTGCAGACCCTGACCATCGCCTACTGCCTGCTGCCTTGCGCGCTCAAGCTGCTGGCCGGCAGTGCGCTCTACCTGTTGGTGATTCGCCCCGAAAGCCGCGCCGCAACAGCCCCCTCCGCACTTCCCCATCCAGCGGCAGCCACCACCCGCTCACAGCCCTGAAAGACCCTCATGCAACGACGACTCCTGCTTCTTGCCGCCAGCGCGGCAGGCGCCACAGCCCTCACGGGATGTGCCGGCCCTTCCATCAACGACTTCGCCGGACAGAAGCCCGCGCTCGACCTGCGCACCTATTTCAACGGCACGCTCGATGCCTATGGTGTGTTCCTCGATCGCTCAGGCAAAGTCGCCCGCCGCTTCACCGTGGTGATGCGCTGCACCTGGGAGGGCGAAGAGGGCGTGCTTGACGAAGACTTCACCTATTCGGACGGCAGCACCGAAAAACGCGTCTGGCGACTCAAGCACCTGGGCAATGGTCGCTACAGCGGCACCGCAGGTGACGTGGTCGGCACCGCCCTGGGCGAAACCCGCGGCAACACCTTCCGCTGGGGCTACACGCTGTCGCTGCCCGTGGACGGCAAGGTCTACGAGGTGCAGTTCGACGACTGGATGTACCTGATGGACGACCGCGTGATGCTGAACAAGGCGGTGATGAGCAAGTTCGGTATCCGGCTCGGCGAAGTGATGCTCTCCTTCGTGAAGCGCCCGGCATGAAACCCGACACCGCCATGGATACGCCCACCGCGTTCGCCAAGTCACCCGCCACGCTGCCGGTGCCAACAAAGCCTCCGGCTGTGCCGGTGCGCGGATTCTGGGAATCGTTCAATGCCCCGATCACCGACTGGCACGGCCGGCGCGTGTGGCTCGTTGGCGCCTCCAGCGGCATCGGCGCGGCCACCGCGTCGGCATTGCACGCGCGCGGTGCACAGGTGCTGGTGTCGGCCCGCAAGGCCGAATCCTTGCAAGCCTTCGCAACCGCACACCCCGGACAGAACGGCAACGACGCACAGGCCTGGCCGCTGGACGTGACCGATGCGGACGCAGTGGCCGCCGTAGCGCAGGCCATCCTGGCGCAAGGCCCGCTGGACATGGTGCTGTACTGTGCGGGCCACTACAACGAGATGCGTGCCTCCAGCATGGACCTGCACGACTTGCGCCAGCACCTGGCGATCAATTACACCGGGGCGCTCAATGTGCTGCATGCTGTGCTGCCGGCCATGACCGAACGCGGCAGCGGCCACGTGAGCCTCATCAGCAGCGTGGCCGGTTTCAGGGGTCTGCCCAAAAGCCTGGCCTACGGCCCCACCAAGGCCGCGCTCACCAACCTGGCCGAAACGCTTTACCTCGACCTGCAACCGCTGGGACTGAACGTGAGCGTGGTGCACCCGGGCTTTGTGCAGACACCGCTGACCGCTCAGAACCAGTTCACCATGCCGGCCCTGATCACCCCGGACCAAGCCGCCCTGGCCATGATCGAGGGCTGGCGCCGTGGAGAATTCGACATCCACTATCCCAAACGCTTCACGCGCTGGATGAAGCTGCTGCGGCTGTTGCCTTACCGCGCCTATTTTCCGGCGGTGCGACGCTTCACCGGGCTATAACTGCGCCATGAACCAAGCCAGCGCCCTCGAAGCACCCGCCGATCAGATCGATTTTCGCGCCAGGGTCGCCGGCATCAGCGACTATTTCGAGTCGATCTCTCCTGAAACGCTTTCGGAAATTCCACACTGGTACACGGCCGAGGCCCGCTTCAAAGACCCCTTCAACGAAGTGCATGGTGTCGCCGCGATCACCCGCATCTTTGAACACATGTTCCACAGCCTGCACGAACCACGTTTCGTCGTGACCCGGCGCATCGTGGACGGTGCACACGCCTTCCTGGTGTGGGAATTCCACTTCCGCTTCAAGCGCTTCGACACCGTCACGCAGCAGGTCGTGCACGGCGGTTCGCACCTCACCCTGACCCCTGAGGGGCTCATCAGCGAACACCGCGACTACTGGGACGCGGCCGAAGAGCTGTACGAGAAGCTGCCGGTGCTGGGGGGCTTCATGCGCTGGATCAAGCGACGCGCGGTCACTTGACCGCTCCCCCCGCGCCGCTTCGCGTCACCCCCCTGAGGGGGGCGGCACTGGCGGCCCGGCGAAGCCGGTTCCGCGGTGCCCTGGAAGAGCTCCCCCCTCTGGCGTGCGTGCCATCAGTAACGATGCAGCAACTCGCCAGCGATGAACGCAATCCTTGAATACGAGACCTCTTCGGAGCGCGGGCTTGATCCAGAGATGCGGCGGAACTGGCTTTGCCAGGCCGCTCGCATCGCCCCCCTTTCAGGGGGGTGACGCGAAGCGGCGCGGGGGGTCACTCCGGTTTGCTATCGACGAAACTCTGCCGCTGCTCCAGCTTGTCGCTCAAACGTGCCAGGTTGGGATGGGCGCTGCGCCAGTCGATGACGGGGAAGCGGAAGTCGAGGTAACCCAGGGCACAACCCACGGCGACGTCGGACAGACTGAAGTGGATGCCGGAGCAGAACGGCTTATCGCCCAGGCCCTGGCTCATGGACTTCAGGCTGGCGTCGATCTTGGCCAGTTGGCGGTCGATCCAGGCATTGCAGCGCTGTTCGTCGCTGCGCCCGGGCCAGGTACTTTCCAGTCGGGCCAGAATGGCCGCGTCCAGCACGCCATCGGCCAACGCCTCCCAAGTCTTTACTTCGGCGCGCTCGCGGCCTTGCACGGGAATGAGCTTGCCCACCGGCGACAGGGTGTCCAGGTATTCGACGATCACCCGGGAATCGAACACCGCTTCGCCGCCTTCCATGACCAGGCAAGGCACCTTGCCCAGCGGGTTGGAAGCCATGATGGTGGTATCGGCAGACCACACATCTTCCAGGATGAGCTGGTAGTCGAGCTTCTTTTCGGCCATGACGACGCGAACCTTGCGCACATACGGGCTGGTGATGGCACCAATGAGTTTCATGGACGGTGGCGATGTGACAGGTTTCCCCGGGGTTGGCCATTTTATCGGTGAGATCGTTCCGCCACGCTGACAAGGGCCACATGGCCCCAGCTTGTCTCGCCACGCCCACACCCCGTCCATCGGAGCGCCAGAAGCACCCCACAAGTGATGAAACCCTGGCCTTCTACAATCCCCCGATGCGTCCGACCTCCCCCACTCCCACTTCCAGCGCCGCAACGGCGTCCAACACCTTGTCGCCTGTTTCCGCCCTCTCGCCGCTGGACGGCCGCTACGCCGGCCGGCTGGCCCAACTGCGCCCTTTCATGAGCGAACAAGGCTACATGCACCGCCGGGTGCAGGTCGAGGTCGCCTGGTTCATCGCTCTTTCAGACGCCGGTTTTGCCGAATTCAAGCCCTTGTCACCCGGCGCGCGCACCTACCTGATGGGCCTGGTGAAGAATTTCAGCGAAGCCGATGCCGTGGCGATCAAGGAGATCGAGAAGACCACCAACCACGACGTCAAGGCCGTCGAATACTGGATCAAGTCGCGTTTTGAAGCGCGCCCCGAGCTGGAAAGATCGTCTGAATTCGTGCACTTCGCCTGCACCAGCGAAGACATCAACAACACCAGCCACGCCCTGCAGCTCAAGGGCGCGCGCGACGCCGTGCTGCTGCCTGCGCTGGACGCGGTGATCGCCAAGCTGCGCGACATGGCGCACACCCATGCCGCCGTGCCCATGCTCAGCCGCACCCACGGCCAGACCGCCAGCCCCACCACGGTGGGCAAGGAACTGGCCAACGTGGTGGTGCGCCTGGCTGCCGCCCGCGAGCGAATCGCCAGCGTGAAGCTGCTGGGCAAGATGAACGGCGCCGTGGGCAACTACAACGCCCATCTTTCGGCCTGGCCCGACTTCGACTGGGAAGCCTTCAGCCGAAACGTGATCGAGCAGCCCGAGCCGCTCGGCCTGGGACTGACCTTCCAGCCCTACAGCATCCAGATCGAGCCGCACGACTACATGGCCGAGCTGTTCGATGCGGTCGCACGCACCAACACCATCCTGATTGACCTGGCGCGCGACATCTGGGGCTATGTGAGCGTGGGTTATTTCAAGCAGAAGCTGAAAGCCGGCGAAATCGGCTCCAGCACCATGCCGCACAAGGTCAACCCGATCGACTTCGAGAACGCCGAAGGCAACCTGGGCCTGGCCAACGCGCTGCTGCGCCACCTCTCCGAAAAACTGCCCATCAGCCGCTGGCAGCGCGACCTCACCGATTCCACCGTGTTGCGCAACATGGGCGTGGCTGTGGGCTATGCGGTGCTGGCCTACCATTCACTGGGTGTGGGTCTGGGCAAGCTGGAGCTCAACGAAGAAGCCCTGGCCGACGATCTGGACGGTTCGTGGGAAGTGCTGGCCGAGCCGATCCAGACCGTGATGCGCCGCTTCGGTGTGGCCGGTGCCTACGAAAAGCTCAAGGAAGTCACCCGCGGCAAGACCGTCACCGCCGAAGCGCTGCATGGCTTGATTCAAAGCCTGGAGATTCCACAGGCGGAGAAGGACCGGCTGCTGGCGATGACGCCTGGCAGCTATGTGGGCAAGGCGGCGGAGTTGGCAAAAAGGGTGTAACCCCCCGCGCCGCGCCTTCGGCGCGTCACCCCCCTGGAAGGGGGGCGCACCCAGAGGCCCGGCAAAGCCGGTTCCTCGGGTGCCCTGGACTGGAACTTCTCACGCCGACCACGCTTTGAATACGCGGATTGTGTGACGGATTTGTGTTTGCGCAGTGAGCATCCAGCAGGCTGCTTGACTTGGCGCAAACGGGATCCGGGGTCTGGCCTCTACAGTTTCTTCCTTGATTTCCCAGGAGAAACGCGGCCATGGCCATCGAACTATTTAATCAGAATGGCCATGTGTGCCTGATGTTTGCCCACCTCAGCGACGAGGGTGGCGAAGCCGTGCAGGCGAACCAGTTTCTGGTGATCCATGGCGACACCGGCGCCATCATCGACCCAGGCGGCAACATGGCGTACAACGAGTTGCTGCTCACCATCGGGCGCTTCTTTCCGCCCAACAAGCTGTCGAAAATCCTTGCCTCACACGCAGACCCGGACATCATTGCCTCGCTTGACCGCTGGATGACCAGCACCCAGGCCACGCTCTACATCTCGCGCCTGTGGGAACGTTTTGCCCCACACTTCTGCAAGCCGGGCAAAACCCAGGGCCGCATCATCGGGATCCCTGACCCCGGCATGCGCATTCCCCTGGGCAACACCGAACTGGTGGCGCTGCCAGCACATTTCATGCACTCGGAGGGCAATTTCCAGTTCTGGGACCCTGTGAGTCGCATCCTGTTCTCGGGTGACCTTGGCGTGTCCATGGGCACGTCGCTCGATGCGAGCAAACCAGTGACCTCGCTGGCGGCCCACATCCCCAAGATGGAAGCGTTCCACCGCCGGTACATGGTGTCGAACAAGGTCCTGCGCCTGTGGGCCAACATGGCTCGCAGCCTCCCGATCCAGATGATCGTGCCACAACACGGCGCGCCCATGGCGGGGGCTGCGGTGCAGGAGTTCATCGAGTGGATTGGCACGGTGGACTGCGGCGTGGACCATTTGACGCAGGCGAACTACGCTGTACCCGCCTAGAAAAAGGGCCCCCACGCTCCGCCGCAGCGCGGGTCGCTGCCCCCCCCGAGGGGGCTGACCTTACTTGGGGCGGCCCGGCGCTGCGGTCTGGTGGCCCCCACGCTCCGCCGCTGCGCGGGTCGCTGCCCCCCGCGGGGGCTGACCTTGCTTGGGGCGGCCCGGCGACAGGCTCGGCGGCCCCCACGCTCCGCCGCCGCGCGGGGGTACCTAACCTTCCAGTGCCCGTTCCGCGTAGCGGTTGAACCGCCAGGCATCGCCTTCGATCGTGATGCGGCGCCAGCTGGATCGCTTCTCACCCGGCGTCATTTCGGTCCAGCGCTGGACCTCGTCGAAGGTGCGTCCGCAGCCTTTGCAGATCGCATCGCCCTGGCTGGTTGAGCAGATGGCAATGCAGGGGGTGTCGGGCATGGTTTCGAACCAGGTCATCCATGCCTGGTGCGCGGCGGGCGGCAAGGTGTTTTCATCGGCTTCGGTTTCGTGAAAATACACCAGCAAGGCGTAGACTTCGGCCAGCGCACGCAACTCTTTGGCCAGCGATATGCCGTCTGGCGAGGGTGAGCGCTCACGCCAGTAGTTGATCGCGGCCTCGATGTCGGTGATGTGAATGCCTGCCATGCGTGCTTCGGTGTTGGGGAGGGCCATGATAGCCACAGACTGATCGGTGTGTCTTGTGGTGGAAACAGGAGGTTCGCTGTGGCTTCTACGCACAGCCGTTCGCACAGGCACCACCTAGAATTCGCCACCTTCCCACTGCACTTGGCGACACATCATGCTGATGAAAACGTTCGGCTTTTCCTTTGTTTTCAGCGCCGTCTGCCTGGCCGTGGCGGGCTGGTGGGGGCTGCAATCACCCATGGGGCTCTGGACGGCGCTTTGGCTGGTGTTCGTGCTGGCCATTCTTGAAATCAGCCTGTCGTTCGACAACGCGGTGGTGAATGCAGGTGTGCTCAAGGGCATGAGCCAGTTCTGGCGCCAGTTGTTCCTCACGGTGGGCATCCTGGTGGCGGTCTTCGGCATGAGGCTGGTGTTTCCCATCGTGATCGTGAGCGTCTCGGCCGGCATCGGATCGATGGAGACCATGCAGATGGCCCTGAACCAGCCGCAGACCTACTCCGACGTGCTGACCAGCGTGTACCCGGTCATTGCAGCGTTTGGCGGCACTTTTCTGCTGCTGGTGTTCCTCAATTTCATGTTCGATGTGAACAAGGAAACTCATTGGCTCGGACCACTGGAGGAACGCCTCACCCGCATTGCCAAGTTCGACGAGATCAGCGTCTTCATTGCGCTTTCGGTGGTCTTTTCCGGTCTGTGGTGGTTGCCGGAAGCCGATCAGATGCGCGTGTTTGTGGCCGGCGTCTCGGGCATTCTTCTCTACCTGGCGGTCGATGCCGTGGGTGCCTTGTTCGCTGACGAAGCTCAGGGCGATGCCGCGGTCAAGACCGTTCAGCGCACCGGGTTTGCGGGCTTTCTTTATCTCGAAGTGCTGGACGCCTCATTTTCATTCGACGGTGTGATCGGCGCGTTCGCGATCACGCGGGATGTGGTCATCATCATGCTGGGGCTGGCGATCGGCGCCATCTTCGTGCGATCCATGACGATCTACCTCGTCAACAGAGGCACGCTGGGCGCCTACATCTATCTTGAACATGGTGCTCACTATGCAATCGGTGCACTGGCGGTGATCATGCTGGTCGGCACGGTCTATCATGTACCCGAGGTCATCACCGGCCTGATCGGGGTGGCTTTCATCGCGGCCTCGGTGCTTTCTTCCGTTCTGCACCGGCGCAAGCTGCCCCTGACGGAACCACCACACTCGCCCAACTGACATGAAACAGCCCCCACGCTCACTTCGTTCACTGCCCCCCGAGGGGGCGCGTCAGTGCCTTCGGGCGGCCGGGCGGCATGACTTGAATCAGCCCCCACGTTCACTTCGCTCACTGCCCCCCGAGGGGGCGCGTCAGTGCCTTCGGGCGGCCGGGCGGCACTGACATGAAACTGATCGTCAAATGGCTGCTCGCGGCCTGTGCCCTCCTGCTGGTGGCCTACATCTACCCTGGCGTTCAACTGCAGGGCTACGGTTCCGCACTGATCGCTGCGGCCGTGATCGGCCTGTTCAACGTGTTGCTGCGCCCGGTGCTCGTCATCCTCACGCTGCCGGTGACCGTGATCACACTGGGACTGTTCCTGTTTGTGATCAACGCCCTGCTGTTCTGGGCGGCGTCTGGCATGCTGGCCGGTTTCGGCGTCAACGGTTTCTGGGCCGCGATGCTGGGCTCGGTGATCTATTCGCTGCTGATGCTGGTGGTGGACGCGGCGGTCCGCGCCATCTTTCCTGGCTGATCAACTGCCGGGCTCTTCTTTTTCGAACTCGCGCAACAGCCGCTCCACGTCGCGGCGGCGGCTGTCCACAATGGCCATGGTCATCGGGTCGGCGTTTCGCACCGCCACCGGCTGGGCCTGCGCACCCCGGTAGCGCTCCAGCGCGCCGGCATAGTCCAGATGCGCCACGCGCGACTCGGCTTCTGCCCTAATGGCCCGCAAGGTCTGCCCCTGGGCATGGTAGACCCGGGCCAACGTCTCCCAGGCCAGCGCGTCCCGCGGATGGACCACCACCCAGCTTTGCAGCCGGGACTCCGCCAGCTGCGGTTCGCGCGTGGCGATGGCTGCCTGGGCACCCAGCAGCAACAAGGCGCGACTGCCACTGGCCAGCGCCTGGTCACGCATCGCCTTGTATGGTTCGGACCCTGCAGCACCTGCTGAAGCACCACGGCTGGGCGACAACATCAGTTCCAGCAACAAGGCGTCAACGACCCACCCGACCTCTGGCGTCACTTGCTTGCGCAGGGTCTGGGCCAATTCAAGTGCGAGCGCTGGTTGGCCCAGTCGCTGCGCCGACCAGGCGGCCGCGTAACGGTCGCCGGGTGACGCCTCGGGACCGCGGCCATTCTGCAGCCAGGCGCCCATGCGGTCGGTGCCCTTTTCAGCCAGCACCTTGGCCCGGGCCGCCATCAGCGGATGCAAGGCGGGCGACATCTGTGCCGCTGAGTCCGGCGTCTTGGGCAATTCGAGCACCAACCCACCCGTGCTGCCGGGAGCGGCCGACTCGCGCAGGGGACCCTGCTGGGCAGCGCCTGGGGATACAGGGGTGGTCGCCATCGGCAAACGGGCGCGCATGTCTGCGATGCGTTCGCTGTTGAGCGGGTGACTGCGCAGGTACGGAAAGCCACCGTCGTCGTTCAACCGGGAAGCCTGCTGCAGTTTGTCGAACATGGTCACAAATGCCAGTCCGTCAAACCCCGCACCCGTCATGACGCCGAAGCCGACCCGGTCGGCCTCACGCTCCATGTCGCGTGAAAAGTTCAGCTGCGTCTGCGCCGCGACCGCCTGGCTGCCGACGATGGCCGCGTTTGCCACATCGGCGTTGGCTCGTGCGGCCAGTGCACCCAGGATCAAGGCCCCCAGCATCCAGGGCGCCATCTTGTCCTGGCGGGTGAGCATGCGCGCGATGTGGCGCTGCGACACGTGGCTGAGTTCGTGCGCCATCACCGAGGCCAGTTCGCCGGTGGTGTCGGTCACCGCGATCAGCCC
Organism: Betaproteobacteria bacterium HGW-Betaproteobacteria-16; assembly: GCA_002840835.1. GTDB lineage: Bacteria > Pseudomonadota > Gammaproteobacteria > Burkholderiales > Burkholderiaceae_C > Hydrogenophaga. The sequence continues at coordinate 91,624 of PHCQ01000004.1, forward strand.
CAGGTTCACGCCCAGGTAGCCACCAGGCAGAGCAAAAGCGTTGACCCGACGGTCCCGGGAAATCATCAGCTCCCAGGCCAGGCGCTCGGCCAACTCGGGCGGTACCTCGCCGCGGGTGCGTGCGGCACCCAGCAGCGGCTGCCAGATCAGTTGCAGGTAGTCGCTCAGCACCGGGTCGTCCAGGTAATCCGGATCGCGGTAGATGTCGCGCGCAATGCGGTCGCCCAGGCGCCGCTCGGCGGCGATCGACATGCCCTGCACGTCACCCAGACTGGGCAGGCCCACGGGCTGTGCACCGGCCCAGCTGCCGGGCAGAATGGCCAGCGACACCGCCAGCAAAGCAGATAGCCAGCGCGCTGGTGCTGGCGTGGAGGGCAGGCAGGTAGGAACGCTCATCCCCGTATGATGCCGCCAACCCAGCGAGGTTTCCGTAAAGCACATGCAAAGTCAGGCCATGACACGATCAAATACGCCCTCCCACACGGTATCGGCTGATACAGACAGTACTGCCAGCGCCAGCCCACTGACCCACTTTGACGCGCAAGGCCAGGCGCACATGGTCGATGTGGCGGCCAAGGCACACACCCATCGGGTGGCGGTGGCCGAAGGTTTCATCACCATGGAACCGGCCACCCTGGCCCTGATCCAGAGCGGAAGCGCCAAAAAGGGCGATGTGCTCGGCATTGCCCGCATCGCCGGCATCCAGGGCGCCAAGCGGACCAGTGAGCTCATCCCGCTCTGCCACCCGATCGCCCTCACCCGCGTGGCGGTCGAATTCGAGGTGCTGCCTGATTCGCCATCGGTGAGATGCATCGCCACGGCGGAGTGCACCGGCCAGACCGGCGTGGAGATGGAGGCCCTGACCGCCGCCAGTGTGGCGCTGCTGACGATTTACGACATGTGCAAGGCGGTGGACCGGGGCATGACGGTCAACGGCGTGCGGCTGTTGGAAAAGCGGGGAGGGAAAAGCGGGCATTTTGTGGCTGGGTAATCAGCATTGACGCACTGGCAAACGCTCCCGACCAGCCCGCGACACGCAAACCTGCACTTTGCGCAGATCCCTGTGGGACCGACATTGCCGCCGCTCTAAGGTCGCATTCCTTCAAGGATGTGGCGTTGAAAGCGACGCAGGTGGCGCCTCATTTCCACCTGAGCGATAGCGCAAGATGGGGAGGCCAACGCGCACCAACACAGGAGAAAAAAGCAGCGTGACCAGTGAACCCAGGATCAGCAAACGAATCGAGGGGTGCTGTTCCGCGACAAAGGGCACGTGTTCCATCACCAGCAGGCCCAAGCCCGAGGCCAGCAAAAGCAAAAACAGCATCGCCGATTCGATGCGCAAGTTGCGAAGACCTAACTGGCGGCCAAGGTACTGGTTGACCATGGCTCTCACCATTTCGCACGCAGCAACCACAACCGCTGCACCTGTCAGGCCCCAATCCCAGACCATCAGAGGTACCAGCAGTAACGCAAAGCACAGCAGTTTCACCGCGCCACCAACCGCCACCCACCTGGAGTGCCCCGTTGCGAGAAAGGCCGCGCCATACATGTTCTCCAGACAACCAAACCACACCCCGACCGCGAGAATGGGCAGAAAAACGCCGGCTTGCGCATAGCGATGGTCGTACGCGAGTTCGAAGAAGCTGGTGGCCCCTACGACAAGGAGCGTCGCCATGTAAGTGGACACCACCAGCACCGGCGCCCGCGTTCTTCGGAAGGCTTCCTCCAGGCCCACGCCTTCGTCCAGCATCCGCGCGTACCAGGGAAAAATCACCTTTGTCTGCAGGGTGCCTATCAGTGACGACACCATCAACGCAAGGCTCGCCGCAATCGAATAGACACCGACCTCTGCCAATGGGAACAAGCCTGCAAACACCAGGCGGTCGATCTGCAGCGCCAGGAAGGACAGCAGGGTGCTCAGAAAGATCCATTTGCCAAACGAGAAGATTTCCCGCACGGAAGCGGGGTCCAGCATGAGACGATGCGCCCGGTTGGGTAGCATCCAGTAAGAGAGAAACGTACGCAGGCTGGCTGCCAACACGGCAGCGATGGCCAACGCGTACACCGATCGGGTAAGCCAGGCCAGGCCCACCATCACGATGGCATTGCACATCTGCACCAACAGCTCCAGCCGGGTCACAGTTCCCAACTGCATCTGCCGTGCGGCACTCAGCATGCGGGAGGACTGCACGCCATCAATCAGCGCAGTGAAGGCCACCAGCGGAATGAGCCAGCGCAATTCCAGCGCCATGGGATCGTTGGCCCCATACAGCGTCGCCAAAGGCCAAGCGAGCAAAGCCGCTGTCAGGCACAGCACCGCGCCGCGAATCACCTGCAAGGTCCACGCAGTATTCAGAAAGTCGGGTTCGTCACCTCGGCGGTTCTGCACCACGCTAGGCTGCAAGCCAAGATCAGAGAACATGGACAGGCCCTGCATCACCGCAGCAACGATGGCCATCAACGCAAACGCTTCTTCGAAGAGCAGGGCGGCCAAGGCGATGTTCGCCGCCAGGCGCAATGCCTGACCAATCCCGAATCCGGCAACGACCCAGCCCGTACCTGCGCGAGCCCGAGCCGAAAAAGCGGCACGATCAGGCCCGGTTGACTCAGGCAGTGGAATTGACGCTTGGGGATCCATCAGGATTCGGACGGTTCAGGACCGCTCACTGGTTGCTTCATCAAACTGGCATAGGCGACACAGACGCCGAGCACCGTCCAATAAATTACCGACACGGCAAAGATACTGCTGACCGTGTAGATCACCAACATGACGGCAGCCAGGGTGGCCGACAACGCTCGGCCCAGCACCACGGCCTCAGCCCCATGGGCTAGGGCTTTGCGGGTCGCGGCCCTGACTTGTTTGAGCGCGAGCACAAAAGCGCCCACGAACAAACTCAACCCGATCAGTCCCGCATTGAGCACCACACCGACATAGGTGTTCACGATATCGATGATCCCATCGCCTTGCACCATCACCTGCAGCTCCGGCGCACGAAGATAGTCCACCGACCCGAGCCAAAGGTTGCGTTCGATGACCGGCAAGGCGCTGGTCAGTAGGTTGGCGCGGTATTCGACATTGAACTCGTCGACAGTCCCGACAAAGGGCAGCATGTCGAGCACAACCTGTCCCATGGGAATTACGTTGAGCATCACCCAGGAGGCCACCGCCACCAGCACAGTGGTGGTCAGTTTCTTGAGGGCATTCGGTCCCTGGATCAGATACACGATCAGCAAGAAGCCAGCCCCCACCCAAGGCCCTCGAGACAGGGAGCTGGCCACACCCATCAATAGCAGCCCCGCACCCAGCCACTTCAGCTTGGCAGGTTCCACGTATTCCTTCAGAAAGAAGAAAAAACCCAGGGCCACCATCAACACATAGCCCAACACGATCGAGTTGCCCACAGTGGCATTGGGACGAAGAAAGGCGCCGCGGTAAAGGTAGCCGCCAAATTCCATGGCATTGAGCCCCAACACGTTCAGCACCGAAAAGTACAACTGCCAGCTCAAAACCACCTCGCTCACTGCAATGGCCGCCAGCACCATTGCGCTCATGACAAATCCCGTCAGCGCATACTTGAAGCCATTCAGGCTGCGAAGACTCCTGCTGGCCACGTAGTAGGGCAGAAACACATCAATACCTATGGTGACGATGTCGCGCAACCCACTTGTCAGGTTGGCCTCGCGAAAACGAAGCAGCGAAATCAGCAACAGATAGGCCAGCACCATCCAATCCACAGATGACTTCCCCCATTTCAGCGTCGAAGAGCGTTGAAACAGGGCAATGGCCGCAGGCAGCAGAAGCACAAGGGCCAACAGGCGGTACTGGTTGAGATTGAGGATGTAGTTCACCAAGCCCATGCCTGGCACCTCGGTGCCTGCTGGCGGCGCCACGAACAGCAACAGGAAGTACACGCCCATGACTTGAGCCTCCCTGCGCGCCATCACCAGGGCGTACGCCGCGACCATGAGCACATACAGCCAAAAGCTGTGCGCCAGGAACAAGGCCAGGGTCATGAACACCCACAGCATCCGCCAGCGCGAAAACGTCTTGGCATCCACGACCTGCACCAGCGCCGGCCGGGCGAAGTGAAGCACCGCGACGCTCAATGCGAGTACCACCATCAGAGCGCGCAAGTGTTCCGGCATCGTCAGTTAATCCCCGCAACGGGGTCTCTCTTGACCATGCAGTTGGCACCCAGGCAAACTCCTGCAACCGGAGTCAGACGTGGCAATTGCAGATACTGGGAGCGGCCAGAAGGCGCGAGCATCTCAGTAATAGTTGGCTTGGGTTGACGACGACTCTTCCTTGTTGAGGACGACCCCCAGGAGGTTGGTTTTGGAGAGCCGCATCATGCACTCCTCGATCTCTTTCTCGGATGAGGCCCCATTCGCAATCACCAGCAGCACGCAATCCATGTGCGGCACCACAGCCATGACATCGTCAGCCACCAGCATCGGCGGAAGATCAAAAATCACCGTCCGGTCCTGGTATCGATCCCGCAAATCGGCGATCAGATGACTCACTTTGGAAGAAGAAAGCACCTCGGCTGCCTTGGCAATCGGCCGGTGGGTGGGCAATACCACCAGGCGCTCCATGCCCGGATTGACCAAGGCAGCTGCCACATCGGCTTTGTCTTCGAGGACCTCATTGAGCGACAGATTCTGGTGAAGTCCGAGTGAAGCAGCCACCCGTGGCCGTCGAAAATCGAAATCCACCAGTAACGCTGTCCGATCAGGTTGCTGCGCAATGCTGATCGCAAGGTTGATGGCCGTCATGGTTTTGCCCGACTCCACCGTGGGCGAGGTGATAGCCAACGTCCGCCACCCCTTTTCTTCCATCTGCTGCAACACCTGTGTCCGCAGCACATCGAAGGCCCAACTGGCCTGGTGCGACTTCTGATGGGCAACGATGCGATGCTGCTCGAGATGCTTCTCGTCGAGTCTGACGACCGGCGTTTTCTGGTACTGGATGGAGGCGGGAGAGAGATGCGGCACCTCTGGCGCCGCTGCGGTCTCTGAAACCTGGTTAGATTCTCCAACCGGCTCAATTGCCACCGCAAGAGCACTTTGGCCCCCTGTTTTCGCTTTCTCGATCGCGAGCTTGATGCGTTCCATGTAGCAGAAGACCTTCAACCCAGGCGGGCAAACATAGCGATCAACAGGGTGTTCAGGGGCATGATGAACAGATGGATCAGTACCAGGCAGAGCAGTCCTGCGCTCGCGATCAACCAGGCAGACCTTTTGCGCAAGGCATGCGACGCCCTCAGTTCTGCCATGGTCGAAATGTAGGGAATAACCACCAAGGGCCGCTGGCCCGTGATGGCGCTCACCGCATTGACGCCACGCACGCGTGCAAACAGGTTTTCGAGCACCACCACCACACCGGCAGCAGCGGCCAGGGAGAGGAAAAATCCCAACGCCACCATTTTCTTGCGGCTGGGCTTGATCGGGTATTCCGGCAACAGGGGCGGCTCCAGCAACGTGAACCGCTCAGCTTGCTGCCCGCCTTCCATGTTTTCGACCACCTGCGCAGACAATTGTTTGGCTCGCAGATCTTCGTACTTGGCCTGCGCCGAATCGTAGTCACGCTGCAAGGCAGCCAGATCTCGCTCCACCTGCGGCGCCCTGAGGACCTGTGATCGAAGCCGCGCGATGTTGGCTCGAAGGCTGCGCTGTTGATCCGCCGACAACTCCGCTCGAGATCGTGTCGAAGAAATTTGCGCCTCCAGCAGAGAAACGGCCAGTTGCGCCTGCGCTGCGGCAGCGGTGCGCGATGGGCTCACGGCATTGGCTTCCGCAATCACCGCCTTTTCCAGGGTCTCGATTCTGCGTATCTGCGCACGGATATCGGGATGACTTTCGGTATAGATTCCCCTGATGCGAGCCAACTCAGCCCGGGCCCGCTCCAGCTCCTGCTCGGTGGATGTTGGTCCGACGGAAGTACCAGCACCGGGTGCCATCACGCCTGCCCGCGCGCCCGCCAGCTCAACTTCAAGTGTGCGCAATTCATCCAAGGCCGCCCGATGATCGCGCTCGGCGCCACGCAGGTCTGCTTCGAGCGTCTGAATGCTGGCATTGCTTGTGGCATCGGGCATTACCCCGCCCTGACGCTGCTTGTACGCAGCAATCTGCCGTTCCAGTTGCTCAAGCTGCTCTTTCAGCCTCTCGGCTTCCGCATTGAAGAACTCGGTCGTTCTTGCGGCCTGTTCGACACGGGACTGCGTATTGCTCTGCAGAAACAGCGTCACCAGCTCCTGCACCACCGCCAACGCTTTCTCTGGGTCCGAGTGCTGGAATGACAGGTTGAAGGAAACAGAGGCAGGCCTCTGCCAGTCGCCGCCCCCAAGCGTCATCACTTGCACACCGGTGCTGCCTCGCATCGCTTCGGCCACCTCGAACTCTTTTCCCGGGCTTGACATGGCCTCTTCAGGAAACAGCTCGTGCTTTCGCACAATGCGCAGCAGATTCTCACGCGTCATGAGCCGCTGACGAAGAACCTGAACGCGGTCCTCTGCCGGATTTGCATTGCCTGCTCCGCCCGCATCGGCCTGTATCCGGGGTCCCTCGACCAGAATCGTCGCGTAGGACTCATACACCCTGGGAGCCAGCAAGGCGACCACCACGGATACAGCCAGGACAGACCCGATGACAAGGATGATCACCACCCCCCAACGGCGAACGATGGACAGGTAATCATGAAATGTCAGTTGATAGTCGGCCGCCATGGTACGCAGGAGTCAAAAATTGGGGTGCGAATAGACGAACCCGAGCCCAATGAGGTTGCCGCTTGCCGGACCATCTGCAGCTCTCAGCCGCCGATGCTCCACTCCGAAACTCATCGACCAGAACTGCGTGAGCTCGGACATCAGCCGCGCAGAAATGCTGGAACCCGAGGTGCTTTCTGGCGCAAGAGACTGCGCCCGGCCGGCTCGCAGAGACAGTGAGGTACTGCCTGTCACCACATAGTCCAAGGTCCAGTCCACTTCCTGCGTGCGCAGGTAACCACCGACCGTACCGCCCGCGGCCACGTTTCGCGCCCACCCGATCGAAGTCGAAAAGCGCTCACCGGCGTACGTCAACTGAAGCCGCCCTACCGGATCCGTTTGACTTCGCGAGCCGCTGGTACGAACTACGCCCAATTCAGTGTTCAACGTCAGAACCTCATTCAACGGCCTCTCATACCTGAACAACAGCCCCACACGTGAGTCGTTTTCCGACTCGCCATCGGGCACTAGGCGCGCGGCACTGGCTTCCAGAGAATACGAATCGTCTTCACCGCGATCTCGCTCCATAGCGACGGACGCCGCCGTTTCGTGGTAGTCCTCCAGCAGGGGGTCGTCGTAGCTCACCCGGGTATGCGCGGCTCCCAGCATCACCCGGGTGTTCGGCGCCAGATCCTTTGACCATCTGGCCCCGAACACGCCGGTTTCCTGGGTACTGTCGACGGCGAGGCGACCAAAATCTGCGAATTCGGTGGAGCGGGTAGATTCACGGCGATAGGATGCGCTCAAACCGAACACAGAGGTGGGACGGCTCGACTCCCAGACATAGCCAACATCAGGAAGGTTGCGGTTGGCGCTCAGTGCGGTATTGCTCGACTGCTCGATGGCCACGCCCATGGTCAGCACGGTCCTGACATCATCTCGCACCGACTCGATTTCGTAACGCGGTGCCAGACGGAACACGGTCACACGGCCCTCACCACTCGGCGCCAGGCCAGGATTGGTCACGCTCTCGACTTCAAACGGCACGGTCAGAGAATGTTGTGCCCATCCGTATGGGGCAGCAACGACCAGCGAAGCGGCAATGAACCTGCGGAAGAGTACGCGTTTCATGCTTATGGCACCAGAATCGTGTCGCCAGGCATCAAGACGACGTTGGTGTCGAGCTGCGAGCCTTTGATCAGGTCGTCATAACGCACAGGCAACACCTGGGGACCCGTTGGCGTATTCCGAAGCACACGGATCGCATTGCCGTCGGCAAACCGATCCAGGCCACCCGCCTGGCTCAGCATCTGGAGAACGGTCGTGTTGGGTCCGGACAATACGACGGGCCCTGGGTTGACCACCTTACCCAATATATAAACACGGCTGCCGTCTGTTCCGATCACCGCGACTGTCACCACAGCCTCAGGAATGTACTTCTTGAGTTTTTCGGCCACCCGCGCTTCAGCCTCGGGAGTGCTCAAGCCGGCCACTTCCACCCGCCCGGCAAGCGGAAAGGTGATGCTGCCATCCGGCAAGACCCGCACTTCCATTCGCAACGCCTCATCACGCCACACGGACACCATGAGTAAGTCGCCATGACGCAGGATATAGGGGCTCGACGACTGGGCAAACGCGGCAGAACTCGCCAAGAAAAGGATCGCGAACTTGAGGTATTTGAACAATGTCATCGCTTCGCTCCATTAATCAATCTAGCTTACCACCGCGCGCGTTTGTGTCTGCTTGGAGCTGCATTGCTTTCGTCCGCCCTTGTGCGCTCCATCGCTCGAAACAAGCCAGGCTCCTCAAGGCGTGCAAGCAAACGCACGACCATTTTCACAGCACACCACGCCGTCTGACTCCCTGTGCTGTCGATTTTGCGCCCATGTGAGAACTCTTAACGCTTTTCTCGCACAATGTGATCCACACTTGCGAGGAGGCCGTCATGATGAAGCGGCCGACAGCCACTCCACAAAGCTGACCATTCGGAGGACAGAAGAGGTGGTGGCCATCCGCATTACGTCGATGGCCGAACGCCGACGTTCCTTGTAGGAGCTGCTTCTTTATGCCACACTCGATGCGCCTGGACGACAACTTTTTTCTGCATTTGTAGAGGAAGGCAAGGCGCACCGCAGTGAACTCGGGTCCCGGCCATCCGTCGCAAATTGGCCCCCTGCCTGGTGTCTGGGGCTCCTGTAAAGCATGGCTGCCATGCACCTTCGTGATGACTCTGTTTTTTGCCTGCTGGTCTCTCACATGAACTGTTTCAACATGCTCAAAAAATACCTGGCAGCGTGCCTTGTTGGTTTGGCCGTAAGCACCACGGCCATTGCCAATGACAGGTTCAGCGTCTTCTACATTGGGCACAGCCTCATGAGCGATATCCCGGCCATGACCAGGACGCTGGTAGAAAGCGACCGAGGGTCGCGATTTTCGCTGCGCCAGCAGGAAATTCCCGGAGCGCCGCTGCGCTGGCAATGGGAGGCAAAGGACCGCAATGATCAGTTCGAGCCCCATTTCGGCGGCCGTTATGACATTCACCTCAGTCAAGGCCAATTCGACACCCTGGTTTTGACCGACAGCGTTCCCCGTGGCGGCCCTGGCATGGAAGCAGAGACGGTCGACTATCTTGGTCGCATTGCCGACTTTGCCAGGCAACATCGGCCAGAAATCCGGATTTATTACTATTCGACCTGGCATTTTCTCACCAGTGGAACGCCCAACAATTCACCTTATGACAAGGATGCGCCTAATCGAAATCTGAAGTGGCGCGAGCGAATTGATGCCGATGCCAAGATGTGGGAGAGAATCGTCAACAAGGTGAACGCCGCCAGGCCAGGCGCTCCGCCGATAAAGATCATTCCGGGAGGAACCGTTCTTGCCGCACTCTCCGACGCCATTGATGATGGCCAGCTCACAGAGTGGAAATCCATCCGGGACTTGTTTTCAGATGACATTCACACCAACCACTATGGCAAGTATGCGGTTGCTTTGGCCCACTATGCCGTGCTCACCGGAAAGAGCCCTGTGGGTCTCACGTCCAACCTCAAAGACCTCTGGGGCAGGCCTTACTGGAATCACAAGACCTGGGATGGAAAAATCTATCCGCCAATGCACCCAGACACCGTGAAAAAAATGCAAGAGATCGTCGCCAATACGATCTCCACTCAGCCCCGCTGACACTCAAAACGCGACAATGCAGCGGCGCCTGTGAGGCCAGTCGCTCAACTCTTTGATTCAATAAGTGCGAATGACTGGAGCATCCCCATCCATGACATCCGCCCAGGCCAACACATCCCTCGGCGTGGTGGTGATTGGGAGGAATGAAGGCGAGCGGCTCAGGCGCTGTCTCGATTCCGTAAAAAATTCGGAGTCACAGATTGTCTACGTCGATTCCGGATCGACCGACAATTCAAGAGCGATGGCGGCGGAGATGGGCGCCAGCGTGGTCGAACTCGATATGGCCTCTCCCTTCACGGCAGCGAGAGCGCGCAACGAAGGGGTTTCTCGTCTCCTGGCCCTGCAGCCCGCCACCGAATACATTTTTTTCGTCGACGGCGATTGTGAAATCGCCCCCGGCTGGCTCCACGTCAGCACCCAGTATCTCCGAAACCATTCGGACTGCGCGGTGGTTTGCGGGCGTAGACGTGAGCGATTTCCGCAGCAAACCAAGTACAACCGCTTGTGCGACCAGGAATGGGACACTCCGATTGGCGAAGCCCTTCAATGTGGTGGTGATGCTGTCATGCGGACCCTTGCCTTTACTTCCGTGAATGGCTATCGGGGCACGATGATTGCGGGTGAAGAGCCAGAGCTTTGTTTGCGACTTCGACAAAAGGGCTGGTCTATTTACCGGCTGGATCACGAAATGACTTTGCACGATGCGGCGATCGAACGTTTCGGCCAATGGTGGAAACGCTCCATGAGGGCTGGCCATGCATACGCGGAAGGCGCATGGCTACACGGGAGCCTCCCCGAACGTCATTGTGTTGCAGAGACACGGCGGGCACTTCTGTGGGGGGCGGGTATTCCTCTGATGGTCACTGCATTGATGCTGATGTGGGGGCCCTGGTGGGTGATGCTGTTGAGCATCTACCCGCTCCAGCTCCTTCGCCTTTGGTGGAAAAACCGCTCTCTCCTCACGGCATGGTTCATGCTTGTTGGCAAGTTCGCCGAAACCCTGGGCATCCTGAAGTTTCATTGGACCAGGATCAAAGGTGGCGCCGCCCAGATCATTGAATACAAGTAATCAGCTAACAGAGGCTTTCACTTGGCTCAAGGCATGATAGGCACTTGGTCTCCAGGCTTGGGGGACCCATCGATCGGAGGATGGCTCACGGTGCTCCTGTATGCCGCCACCGCCGCTTCCATATGGATGTTGCTGAGGCGAATTGACTTCACGCGTCAGGAACCCGAGCGTTGGGTCTGGCGGGTTTTGCTCATCGGGTTGATCGCACTTGGAATCAACAAACAACTGGACGTACAGAGTGCGCTGACCGAGCTAGGGCGCATCGCCGCCCAGCGTCAAGGGTGGTATGAGAGCCGCAGGCAAACTCAGCTGGCCTTCATAGCCGGTGCTGGCATTCTGGGCCTGACTTTCCTGACCGCCCTCATCTTTCTGGCATGGGGCTCCCATCAGGCGACACTGTCTGCACTCATCGGGGGATTTGCGCTGCTGCTTTTTGTCATGATTCGGGCAGCGTCGTTTCATCAGGTTGATCGACTGTTGAACGCAGATTTTGCAGGGCTCCGATACAACTGGATCATTGAAATGGGAGGATTGACATGGATACTTGCAAGCAGCATGCGGCGGTTCCGGAATTCCTGATGTATTCCACACAGGTGCACGGAGCCGCCATTGAAGAAAGCTAAGCACCTCGTACGCGATGCGGCCGCAGAGATCCTTCTTGCCAGTCGCATCACACACCCCGCTGTTCGCGCGCGAGACAAACTCACCATCGTGACCTTCCACCGCGTATTGCCCGCGACGATTCTGGGCCAATACCCGCTGCCCGGCATCGCCGTGACACCCGAGGAACTCAAGCGGTTCCTGGAGGTTTTCCAAGACTATTATTCGGTAGGGAGCCTGCTCGAAAGTGCAAGACTGCACCAGTCGGGGGAACGTCCTGAAAGGCCGCCATTGGCGGTCACTTTCGACGACGGGCAACTTGACAACTATCTCTTTGCGCTGCCTGTGCTGAATGCGTTGAACGTTCATGCAAGCTTTTTCGTGGTGACGGACGCCATCGAGAGCAATGAAGTCCTGTGGCACGACAGAATCGCCTATGCCGTGCAGAAGCTCCGGCAGCGCAGCGAATCCGAACTTCGCATCTGGCTTGCCGACTGGGGGGTATCGGGCGATGCAGCCGACCCTGTGAACGCCGCAGTGGCCGCCGCCAAATTGCTCGATCCTGGTGAGCGGAACCGGCGCCTGGAGCGACTCGAAAAAATCGTTGGCGCTCACATGCGTCCAGATTGGGACGGGATGATGTCCTGGGAACAACTTCGGGAAATGCAATCGGGCGGGCATGAAATCGGCTCGCACAGCACCAGCCATCCCATTCTGCCGCTGGTCTCTGATCAAGAGCTTCATCAGGAAATCGATCATTCCCGGCGTCTGCTCGAAGCGCAACTGGATCACGAAGTGCGGTCATTCTGCTATCCGAACGGCGACTATGATCAGCGAGTCATCGCGTCCGTGCAGCAGGCAGGCTACGAGTTCGCTGTGACCACACGCTATGGCATCAACTCTCAAAACAGCGATCCATTCAGCCTTCGGCGCGTCGATCTGCAAAGTGGGTATGGAATAAATGCCGCCGGCACATTCAGATCGAGTGGACTCCTTCTTCGCATGTCGGGCCTGCTGCCCGGCATGGCCTAGCCAACAAGCCGCCGGAGAATGGGCAGAATGAAGGACGAAATTTCGTACGTATTGATTTCCCCTTGCCGCAACGAATCCCGCTACATGCGCGAGACGTTGGACTCGGTGCTTGCCCAGTCGGTGCTGCCAACGAAATGGGTCATCGTCGATGATGGATCGACGGATGCCACTCCCGACATCCTGCAGGAATACGCAGCCCAACACACCTGGATCCAGATCGTCACAAGAAAGGATCGAGGGCATCGGGCCGTGGGACCGGGCGTTGTTGATGCTTTCTATGCTGGCTATGAGGCAATCGAACCCTCCGACTACACATTCCTGTGCAAGCTGGACCTTGACCTGCGACTCCCACCCAGGTATTTCGAGATACTGATCGAGCGCATGCTGGCCAACGACCGCCTGGCCACTTGCAGCGGGAAGGCCTATGTCAAGCAGCATGACCAGCTCGAACCCGAGCGGCACGGAGACGACACCTCGCTCGGCATGACGAAGTTCTACCGCACAACGTGCTTTCAGGCCATCGGCGGCTTTGTACGGGAAGTGATGTGGGACGGCATCGACAACCACCTCTGCCGCATGCGGGGCTGGATCGCATGCAGCTGGGATGAGCCGGAACTGCGATTCATCCACCTGAGGCCCATGGGCTCCAGTCAGGACAGCATCTACGTGGGCCGGATGCGGCATGGGTACGGCCAGTATTTCATGGGCACAGGACTTCTGTTCATGACCGCGAGCGCCTTGTCCCGCATCACCCAGAAACCCTACGTCATTGGCAGTGCCGCCATGCTGTGGGGATGGATCAAGGCGGCGATTCAAAGAAAGCCCCGGTACGAAAACCCCGCGTTCAGGCGCTTTCTCAGGCAGTACCAGATGCGCAGCTTGTTGCTTGGAAAAGAAAAGGCGCTGCAATCCATGGAACGGAGCCACTGATGTGCGGCATCGCTGGAATCATCGGCGCCCAAACGGATGCGAACCGGGCCGCCCTGCGCCGCATGACCGATGCCATGCGTCTGCGTGGGCCGGACGCAGAAGGGTTCTGGGAATCGCCCGCTGACCCGGCCGGACACGCCGTCATGTTCGGCCATCGGAGATTGTCGATACTGGATCTCTCGGACCACGGTGCCCAGCCGATGGTCCACCCTGCATCCGGGAACGCCATCGTCCTCAATGGCGAAATCTACAACTTCCAGACGCTTCGCGCCGAACTCGGCCACGAAGCGGACACCCTGCAATCGTCGGGCGATACGGCGGTCCTGCTGGAGGGTTTGTCCACCCAGTCGGAGCGGGCGCTTCCCACTCTGCGTGGCATGTTCGCGTTCGCCTTCTGGAACAAGTCCACCGGAGAGTTGCTGGTCGCGCGCGATGCCATGGGCATCAAGCCCCTGTACTTTGCGACGAACCCCTCGGGTGCCGATGACTGGACTTTCGCTTTCGCATCGGAAGTGCGGGCGCTGTTGGCTGCGAAGCTGCTTCGGAATCCCAAACTCAATCCCATGGCGGTGGGCTCGGTTTTGTCGAACGGCTACACCGTGGCACCCGAAACCGCCGTACGGGGTATCGAGTCGTTGCTGCCCGGCGAGGCCATGTGGTTGGACAGCCAGGGGCGCGTGATCCGAAGGTTCAGCTACTGGCGCCATCCCGATGGTCGCAACGGGAAGGTTGCCACGCAAGAAGAGGTCGAGAATGCGCTGACCGAATCGGTTCGGGCGCACATGATCAGTGATGTCCCCTTGGGCATTTTCCTGTCGGGTGGTATCGATTCTTCAGCCGTCGCGAACCTGGCAAAACGGGCTGGCGCTGCAGAAATCAACTCCTTCACACTCACGTTTGAAGAAGCGGACAGCAACGAAGCGGTCTTTGCCAGGCAGGTTGCCGATGCCATCGGCACCAGGCATCAGGAAATCCTGCTGACGGAGCAATCGTTTCTGGACCATTTGGAGACGGCACTGGACAGCCTGGACCAACCCAGTTTCGATGGCCTGAATTCGTACTTCATGTCGCGGGCGGTGCGCGATGCCGGCTTCAAGGTGGCGCTGGTGGGCACGGGTGGTGACGAGTTGTTCGGCGGCTATCAGTCTTTCTCCGATCTCCCCAGGCTACAAGCCGGCCTGGGATTTTTGCGTGCGATTCCCGGTGCACCGACGAGGCTTGCGGCGCAAATGGCTCGCGCTCTTTTCGGCCGTGCGAGCAATGGATACCCGCCTCAGACCCGGTGGGCCAAGCTTCCCTCCATGATCGAGCACGGTGAATCGTTGCTCTCGCTTTACCAGATTGCCTATTCGCTGTTTCTGCCGGACACCCAGCGTTCGTTGATCCACTCGGACATCCGATCAGCTGTGCTTCCGGACGGGCTTCCCAGCGGCCGGCGCGACGCCTTGATCGCAGATTTGGAGGGACGATCGGCGCTGGACACGATCAGCGTGCTGGAACATCGCATGTTCCTGGGCGAGCGCCTGTTGCGTGACACAGATGCGGCCAGCATGGCCGCGTCGCTGGAAACCCGGCTTCCCTTTGTCGACACGGAACTGCTTTCGGTGATCAGCCGGATGGAGCCGGGCGCGCGATTCCAACCGGTGAAGGCCAAGCTTGCCTTGAGGCGGGCAGGCCTCAAGGGGCTGGATCCCCAAATGTTCGACCGCCCCAAATCCGGTTTTGAGCTTCCCTTCAATCGATGGCTCAAGAGTTCGCTAGGGGAAGAGATCGGCAGCACCCTGCTGGATGCCCCCTTGGTGGCTTCGGCCGGATTGCAGCCTGAAGCTGTAGCCCACTTGTGGCGGGCTTTCACCGCTGGCGCCAAAGGTCTGTACTGGACCCGCATCTGGGCCTTGTATTCACTGATTCGCTGGGTGCGCGTCAACCGAGTCACCTTGTAAACCATGCCTCATCCCCAAGTCGGCTATGTGCTGAGCGAATACCCAAAAGTCAGTCACACATTCATTCGCAGGGAAATTCTTGCGCTGGAAGGCGCGGGCGTTCAGGTAGAGCGCTTCGCGATCAGGGGATGGAATGAGGACTTGCCCGATCCAACAGACCAGGCCGAGGCCACGCGCACACGCTATGTCCTTGCCAGCGGTTTCATGTCGCTGCTGGGTGCGATGCTGGGGTCGCTTCTCCGATCGCCTCTGAGGACCTGGCGCACGTTCTGGCTTGCCACGCGAATGGGTTGGCGAGGTGATCGCCCCATATTCGTGCACTGGATCTATGTGCTGGAGGCGGCCCTGATCTCGAAATGGGTACGGGAACGAGAGGTCACCCATCTGCATGCCCACTTCGGAAGCAACCCGGCCGAAGTCGCCATGCTCGCCGCTGAACTGAGCGGCATCACCTACAGCTTCACGGCCCACGGCACGGTGGAAACGGACGGTGCCATCGCCATCAAGCTCCCGGAGAAGATTCGCCGCGCCGCGTTCGTGGTGGCCGTCAGCGAGTATGGCAGGGCCCAGATGATGCGCTGGATCCCTTTCGAAGACTGGAAGAAGATTCACGTCGTCCACTGCGGCATCGGTGCCGACTTTCTGGAACATGAACACACTGATGTCCCCGACGTCGATCAGTTTGTCGCAGTGGGGCGGCTGTCGGGCGAAAAGGGACACCTCATCCTGGTCGAATCGCTGGCCCGCTTGGTGTCGCAGGGCCAGACCTGCCGGCTGGTGATTGCCGGAGATGGACCGCTGCGCTCAGCCATCCTGAAACGCTGCCGTGAGCTGGACGTGGAGCGTTTCGTGACGATCACCGGATGGCTTTCCGGCGAGGAGATACGAGGCTGGTTGCTCAGGTCGCGCGGCTTGATTCTTCCCAGCTTTGCGGAAGGCCTCCCCGTGGTGATCATGGAATCCCTTGCACTCGGACGACCTGTGATCGCCAGTTGGGTGTCAGGGGTACCGGAACTGGTCAAAGACGGGCAGACTGGCTGGCTGGTACCTGCAGGCGACGTCCCGTCGCTTGCAGAGGCCATGGGCGCATGCCTGCGATCCACGCCGGAACAACTGGCGGCGATGGCGAACGCGGGAAAAACCGCCGTGCGCAAAGCCCACGATGCCAAGATCGAGTCGCAAAAGCTGGTGGCTTTGTTCCGGTCAATCGGCGACACGCCAGACGCTGCAGTCCCTTCGGTACGAGATCCGTTGTAACGCGCAACCAGCTTCCCATGTCCACTGTATTCAATCGACACTCACCAACATGAAGCCCTATGACGGCGAAACGGTAAAACAATGGGCTGGGGACAGCCATTTCCGCGCGTGGCGTGCCGATCTGGCACGCTTCAAGCAGCAGGGCTACAACGGATGGGGTTCGGAGGGCTTCTGGGCGCTGAGCATCTATCGACTGCAGCGATCACTGCTCTCCAGGAAGCCGCGACTGCTCTGGCTTGCCATTCGAATCCCGGTTGCGCTGCTCAAGAAGCTGCTGACCGTTGTGACCCACATCAATCTGTGTCCTGAGGCCGAAATCGGACCTGGTCTTTTCATTCCGCATGTGGGGCCAATACAGGTATTTCCGTGGGCAAAGATTGGGGCCGACTGCTCCATCCATCAGGTATGCACCATCGGCGCAGGCTCCCGACCTGGGGGCCCGGTCATAGGTGATCACGTGATGATCGGATGCCACACTTGCATCCTTGGCCCGGTATCAGTGGGAGATGGCGCCGTGATCGGGGCCGGTGCGGTGGTCGTCACCGATGTGCCCCCAGGCTGTACTGCCACGGGCGTGCCAGCCAAGTGGCGGGGCGAATCGATGACAAACGTTGGCCATGGAACCCCACACTGACACCGTGCAAGAGTGCATCACGCGCAGGCTTGAAGGCCAAGCCCCGGTCATCACAAGGGGTTGACCCACCAGTTCAAATCCCCAGCCTTCGTCGAACGCGCGCGCGGTTGCGTGTCACCGTCTGCCGTGCCAGCAATGCTGCCGCACCGTACAGCGACATCCAGCCCGTGCGGAAAGCCTCGACAGCCCATGCCAAACCCAGGCGGCCCGTGTAGTCAGATCGCCAGGGTTTCTTGACAGTGAAATGGCAGATGCCGCTGAGCGAGCGGATTGCAATGGGGTCCGCCGGTCCCAGTGTTGGCGCTTCAAGGGAGGGCACCACGCCAAGATTGGACATCTGCATGTTCCAGCGCGGGTCCAGCCGCCCCCAGTGGCCCGCCAATATGGCATTGAGGGCATCTTGATCAGGAAAACTCAGCCGGTGGCTATGCTGATCCAAAAATTTGAACGTGCGTTCTGAAATGTTTTCAGCTCTCCAGACTGGCAAATTGAAAAGCAGCATGCCTGAATTGAAATACACCCCATCCTCCGGAGCGGCGAGTTCTGGAAACGGCGCTCGCACCTGCCGCTCGAAATCACCCAGCGAATAGTTTTGCACCGCCCAGAGAGGGAATGCACCCATGTCAATATCCCATAGGGCCGCAAGGTCCGCCGTAACCAGAATATCGCTGTCGAGATAGAGCGCCCGCTGACGCTCTTGGGGTAAAAATTCCGGGACCATGATCCGCAGGTATGCCGAACTGGAATACAAGGCACGGTTGAGTCTGGAGACACGTTCCATTCGAGGCGCAGCAAAACGCAAAGTCAACCCAGGATGGACCTGACCAAGTGTCGCTTCAATACGAGCGCGGTTGTCATCGCCCAGTCCGCCATCCGCGACCACAATCTCCACTTCACGACGCTGGTCAAAGTCGGCGAAGTGCCGAGTTCAACGTCACGGTCACCGGCAGGGAAAAAGCAGCGTCTGCACCAGCGATGATGCAGATCGGTTCTTCCGTGTTGTTCTTGGTCATGATCACACCTGGTTTTTGGCAGCAACCGGAAGAGACAACGGTCATTCCGATGGCTGTGAACAGCTTCGAGACAGAACTCCATGGAATGCATATCTGCTCCATGCGCATTTACTACACCGAAGCTGGCGGCCTGTGGACCCAGCAACAGCGGCGATCGCCTGATTTCGGGGTCTCTATCGAGTCTTTCGACATTCGTCTATATGCAATTCGTCCATTCATCAAGGTTTTGCCGAACCAGTGAACTTGTACACTTGACATCGTCTTGTCGATAGTGACTACTTCATCCGTGATGCCGCGAGCGCGGTGCAGGGATTCTTTGAAGACTTTGCGATAAGACAGCCACGGTGGGAGCGACACACTTCTGTGCAATGCTCGCGTCCTTCAGTGCCACTTTGCGGCCATACATCGCGTTGTCATGGCAATGCGAATCAATGGCGGCAAATCGCTTCGAGTTCGTGCGTCCGGCAAGGCCGTGGCGTTTCATGAAAATGTCCAAGCGGAAATCAGTTCGCAAAGGACAACGCTGCACCAAAGCACGTGTGCAACTGACTGTTTATGCGGAATAACACTCAACGTCTTTCCTCAAGCGCCCAGCCGCACAACGATCAGATCACCGATGTCCAAGGGTGGGTCAAAGTCTGCGTAGGGGCGCTGCTCCTCGTCGGACTGAGCGCACGTTTATCGCCGTTGCTCGACTTCGAAGGTCGTCTGTTCTGGCAGTACATGACCGAGGACGGCTACCTGATGCAAACGGTCGCCCGCAACATGGCCATCGGATTGGGCATGTCGACCGCTGAAGGCACGATGCCGACCAACGGCGTTCAGCCGCTGGCAACCTTCCTTTTCGCCGGTTTGCATTTCCTGGTGCAAGGCGACAAAACATTGGCGATCGCCCTGGTCACAATATTCTCCACCCTGGTTGCCCTGATTTCTGCCTGGCTTCTGGCATGTGTGGGTGCAAAGGTTTTTGGCCATCTGCCGCATGGCCGGAGTCTGGCCTATGTGGCCGCCGCACTCTGGTTCGCAGCGCCACTGATCACGCGGCACAGCATGAACGGTCTGGAAACGGGTCTGTATCAAGGAACCCTCCTGCTGGCCACGTTGTTCTATTTGCAGCGCTTCTGCGCAACCACGGCGCCGAACTGGAACAGCCACTTGCTGCTGGGTTTTCTGCTGGGCCTGACCTTCCTCGCCCGAAACGATGCAGTGTTTTTTATCGCTGCTCTGCTGGCTGCCCACCTGCTCTTGAGCGTACCTGGCCGCAGCGACACCATGGCGAACCGTTTCACCACAGCGGTGATTGCCGGGTCCATCAGCATCGTGGTGGCCTCGCCGTGGCTGATCAACAACTACCTGGGCTTTGGGTCGATTGTTCCGATCAGCGGCACAGCACAGTCCCATGCCGCAGGTATTGGACGCAACCTGCCCTGGGTTGCCGCTTACCTGTTTGAGAACGCCTGGCTCTGGCTTCCCGTGCCTGGCAGGGTCGAAACCTTGCTGCCGGTCCAATTGGTGACCTTCGCCTCCACAGCTGCGGCGCTGGTGACCTATTGGCTCCTGGTTGGGCGGCATGCCGCTGCTGCGCGAACCTTCTTTGTGGTCGGGCTGCTGTTCACGGCGGGCCTCGCAACCTACTACGGCCTGTTTTTCGGCGCGAGCTGGTTCCTGCCTCGTTATTTTTCAGCCGCATCACCGTTCCTCTGGCTGTTCATCGTTGGTGCCGTCTACATGGGTGCCCGAAAGCTGCTGCCTTCAGGTCGACTCATGCTGGCCGCAAGCTACGCAGGTGTGGCCTGCCTCACTGCCATGGCCGCCCTGTTTGCTGCGAACGACTACCGGAAAGGAACCACACACATGCACAAGCAGGTGGTCGACTGGACACAGGCCAATGTAAAAGCCGAGGACTGGGTTGGCGCGCCCCAGACGGGCACACTGGGGTACTTTCATGACCGAACGATCAACCTGGATGGCAAGGTCAACCCCGAAGCCCTGCGCAGCCTGCTGAACGACGGGCACAACCTGAACTACGTGCTGGCATCACCGGTGCAGTACATCGTTGACTGGGTTGGCATGGCCCAATGGGTGAAGCTGGATCATTTCAGCACCCGCTTCGGGCAGGAGTTTGAGGTGGTTGTCGAAGACCCGGTACAAAACCTCGCGGTGCTCCGACGCCTGCCTTCGACACCATAGATGAACGACCTGACCCCTGCCACCGCCATCCTCACTTCGTCGCGCCGATGGGCGCTCGGCGCGGTGGCGGCCATCTACCTTGCGGTGGCCGCCGCGGTGCTTTCTCAGGTCGACAGCGAGACCCTGCAGCTGGCAGCGTCTTTGCCCTTGTGGCTCATGCTGAGCCTCCTGGGGCTGTCTCTGATCAACTATGCGCTGCGGGCCGGGCGCTGGGTCATGCTCTCACGCGCCCTGGATCTGCAGGTTCCCCACCTTGCAAACACGCTGTATTACTTCAGCGGCTATTCGCTCACAGCCACACCCGGCAAGGCCGGCGAAGCCATCCGCCTGTGGCTGATGAAGTCCGGACACGGGATCGCTTACAGCCGATCCATGCCGCTCATGCTCGCCGATCGCGCACTGGATACCTGGGCCATCATGCTGCTCACGCTGGTGTCATTTTCCGGCTTCCAGGCTTACCGCTGGCACGGCGTCGCCTTGCTGGTGATCGTGGTTCTGTTGTCGCTGCCGCTGGTTCGCCCCAGGATGCTGGAGCCGTTGCTCCTGGCGGCAGCGGGTGTTGTCAAACGTCGTGTCCGTCTGCTGGTGCGCCTGCGACGCGTGCTGCGAGCCATGGGCCGTCTGAGCAGTTGGAAAACCTACGGCGCCACGCTGGTGCCCAGCGTGATCGGTTGGTGGGCCGAGTCCTTTGCCTTGTATCTGATCCTGCAACACTTCGGCGCCGATGTGAGCGTGGCCAATGCGGTCTTCGTGTTCTCGTTCAGCATGATCGTGGGCGCCATCAGTATGCTGCCGGGTGGTCTGGGCAGCACGGAAGCCACCATGGTCATTCTGCTGACGGCGCTGGGTGTCGACATGGACGTGGCGTTGATCTCGACAGCGATCATCCGGGCCACCACCTTCTGGTTCGCCGTGGTGATCGGTCTGCTGTTGACGCCGTCGGCCATGACCACATCGCGCAAGGCAGCCAAAGCGGGCATGTTGCTCAGAGTCAAGGAAACCACCTGATGCCAACCTGGGCACAAAAAGAATTGCAGGGCTGGGGCCGCGTGCTTCGCTCCACCGCCGAGGTCGCCAGACCTGAACGCATGGCCGCCATCGCCGGGCTTCTCACAGAAGGCTCCGCCCCTGTGCTGGCACGAGGCAATGGACGCAGCTACGGGGACGCCGCCCTCAACAAGGGTGGCCAGGTGATTCTGACGTCGCGCCTGGACCGGCTGCTGGAGCTCGACGAGGTGGGCAACTGGGTCACGGTGGAGGCTGGAGCCACCTTTGGGGATCTTGTCCGCACTCTGGTGCCCAGGGGTCATCTGCCTGCCGTGGTGCCAGGCACCGGCTTCGCCACGGTGGGTGGTGGGCTGGCCAACGACATCCATGGGAAGAACCATCACTGCAGCGGCAGCATCGGTCAGCAACTGGGCTGGATGGAACTGCGCACGCCAGACGGTCAACTGCACCACCTGATGGGTGATGAAGACAGCGATTTGCTGCGAGCCACGCTGGGTGGTGTGGGCCTGACCGGGGTGATCGAACGAGCCCGCATCCGAACCGAACGCGTGCCATCGAATGCGGTGTCTCTCCAGCGCGAGCGCATGGGCAATCTGGATGAATTTCTGGCACGTTTGCGCGAGGAACAGGACCGCACCCCGTATGTGGTGGGCTGGATCGATGCCATGGCGCGCGGTGCGCAACTCGGTCGCGGCATCCTCGAACTGGCAAGGCCCAGTGAGCAGGGCGTCACGTCGGCACCTCAGCGCACCCGCCGGGTTCCGACGGATTTTCCCTCGCTGGCCCTGAATCGATGGAGTGTGCGGGCCTTCAATGAGCTGTATTTCAGGCGGGTTCCAGCCCAGGGGCGAACGGAACTGCTTCCTTATGAAAAATTCCTGTTTCCGCTTGATGCGATCCATGACTGGAACCGGATCTACGGCCGCCGGGGTTTCCACCAGTTCCAGTGTGTGGTGCCTTTCGAAAGCGGCGCAGCCGCGCTGCGCCTGATGCTGGGCTTGATCGCGGATTCCGGCATGGGCTCTTTCCTGGCCGTGCTCAAGACCATGGGCGTACCTGGTCGTGGCTACCTGTCTTTTCCGCGCCCAGGATTCACCCTGGCCCTTGACTTCCCGAACGCCCCCAGGGTGACCGATCTGATGGCCCGCCTGGAGTCGATCACCTGCGACCACGGTGGGCGAACCTACCTCGCCAAAGATGCCACGCTCACACCTGCCAGCATGCGACAGATGTATCCCCAGCTCGATCGATTCAGCGAGGTGCTCGCCCAGGTGGACCCGCTGGGGCGCATGACCTCCGATCTTTCCCGGCGGTTGCAGCTCAGAGGAGCGGCCATCACATGAAGGAACACTGGCTGGTCATCGGCGCCACTTCAGCGATTGCACGCGCCTGCATTCGCGAACTGGCCCAACAAGGCGCGGACGTCACGCTGGTGGGGCGCGACCTCAGCGACCTCGAAGCCTCCGCCAGCGATGCTCGGCTGCGTGGCGCTGAAAATGCGCGGGTATTGCCCTGCGATGTTGGCGATCCACACGCACGGCAGATTCTGCTGGAACAGGCCTTGATCGAACAGACGCGATTGAACGTGTTGGTGGCGGTCGGCCTGATGCCGGAGCAGGACACGATGGACACCGACCCCGCGTTGCTGGCGCGCATGGTGGAATCCACCTACACCGGCCCCATGGCGCTGCTGCAGGGCCTGGCACCGCATTTTGAACGACAGGCCGGTGGTCAAGTGGTCGTGATCGGGTCTGTGGCAGGTGACCGCGGTCGGCGCAAGAACTATCTCTATGGCTCGGCGAAGGCGGGGCTGGCCACCTATGCAGAAGGTCTGCGCGCACGGCTTTTCGCAGCTGGCGCCACGGTCACCGTGGTCAAGCCGGGCTTCATCGACACGGCCATGACCTGGGGGCTTCCCGGGCTGTTCCTCGTCTCCTCGCCCGAGGATTGTGCGAAGGCCATCCTGAAAGCCGCAAAAAAGGGACAAGCCGTGCTCTACCACCCGGGCTTCTGGCGCCTGATCATGCTCATCATCCGCCACATTCCGCCAACGATCATGAAGCGCCTCAAGTTTTGAGTTGCGTCCATTGCCGAATTTGCCCCTGTGAAGGCCCTTGAATGCAAACCACGCTAAACGAAGCGCAAATTGAAGAAGTTCGCCAGGCATTGCTCGGCCCCGGTTCCGATGAACTGATCGATTTCATCGTGCGATTGAATCTTTCTCTCCCAGCAGGTGAATTGTCGAAGACCGTCATGGAGGCCGCATCACGACTGGGATGGGCCACCTTCGATGCAAAACCTCAGCTGAGTCCACTGGGATGGCTGGTGGCAGACCCGCTCAGGGAGTACCGGATGTGGCTGGATCGGGATCGCCGCATTCATGGCGAAGGAGACAGTGCCCTGCTGGCACCAGAAAGCTACGCAGGAAAATCGGTGCTCGAGGTCGGATCGGGGTTCGGTTGCAACTTGTTGTCCCTCAGCCGAAGAACGCATGGGAAATTCGTAGGTGTCGAGCCGATGGCAATCTACCGCCAGTTCACCCCATTGCTGGCCGAGCGCGAAGGCGTGGTCGCGCCCGAAGTGGTCGATGGAGCGGGAGAAGCACTGCCTTTTGCCGACCGGCAGTTCGATATTGTCCTTTGTTATTCAGCCCATCAGTACATGGACATCTGCAAGGCACTACAGGAAATGGCCAGGGTCCTCAAGCCAGGAGGCCAGTTGCAAGTCATAGGCGGTTCGCTGGACTCCTACAGCTTGGGTCTCGGCCAAAACCTGATCAAACGCCCCTCCGCATCCCAGCTACTGAACGGCGCACGTACGCTGATCAACACCTTTAGCTATCAGTGGCTGGGGCGGCGCATGCTTCTGCCGTCGTCGGCATTCGCCACCGCGGCGCCGATCTACCCCTCGCGCAAAGCCATGTACCGTTGGATCACCTCGACCGGATTGACCCTGCGTCCTGACCTGATTCAGCGGGTAGGTGTTGAAACCTGTTTCGTGGCAGACAAGTCCTGAGCGCCGGCGCAGCTTCGGACCAACCTAGACCTTCCGCACATGGAAAACCGAAACCCTGCCCGTACAGATGCTTTGCCGTTCTGCGTCGATCTTGACGGCACGCTCATCCGCACCGATTTGACGTTTGAAAGTCTGCTTTCGGTATTGAAGCATGCACCGTGGACATTGTTTCTACTGCCCTTGTGGTTGCTCAGGGGAAAGAGCCATCTGAAGCATCAGCTGGCAAGGCGAGCACACCTGGACACCACGGTGCTGCCCTACAACCCAGCCGTCGTGGAACTGACCCGGGTAGCCAGGAACGCAGGTCGTACCACCGTTCTGGTCACGGGCAGCCACGAGCAGCTGGCCCAGCGGATCGCCGACGACCTGTCGCTGTTTGACAAGGTGCTGGCCACCCAAGCCGGCACCAACCTCATCGGCTCCAACAAGGCGCGCCGGCTGGATGAGGTGTTCGGGCAGGGCAACTATGAATACGTGGCCAATGCCCATGTGGATCTTGCCGTCTGGCGCAGTGCGGCAGCGGCCGTCACCGTGAATGCTCCCCGACGGGTTGTGCGTCAGGTGGTGGCCATGGGCAAGCCCCACAAAGATCTGCCAGCACCCGGCAACCCCCTGCGGGTCTGGTTGCGCGCCATCAGGATCCAGCAATGGGTCAAGAACTCGCTGCTGTTCATTCCCATTCTTACCGCCCACGAGGTGCTGAACCTGGAAGCGGTCGTCAATGGCCTCATCGCGTTTGTCTGCTTCGGGGCTTGCGCATCCGCCACCTACATCGTCAACGACCTGCTTGATCTTGACGCAGATCGGCACCACCACAAGAAGAAGAACCGCCCCTTCGCTGCGGGAACGCTCAGTGTTCAATGGGGCATCGCCTCGATCGTTGGGCTGATGCTCACCAGTCTGCTGCTCGCGCTGGCATTGCCCTTGGGCTTCCAGTTGAGCCTGCTTGGCTACCTGGTGACCACCCTGCTTTATTCACTGTGGCTCAAGCGGGTGGCCAGTCTCGACGTGCTGGTCCTCGCAGGCCTGTACACGCTGCGGATCATTGCCGGCGGTTTCGCAACAGGCATCGAACTGTCCTTCTGGCTGCTGGCCTTTTCCATGTTCATCTTCCTGTCCCTCGCCCTTGTCAAGCGCGTGGCGGAACTCGTGGAAGTGCGCAAGCGGGAAACCGTTGCAAAAGCCACCTTGGGCAAACTCCGAGGCCGCGAATACGACACGGAAGACATCCCGGTGCTGCAGAGCCTGGGTACAAGCAGCGGCTACCTGGCCGTTCTGGTGCTCGCGCTCTACATCCACAGTACGGAGGTGTTCGAGCTGTACCGCCAACCCGAAATACTCTGGTTGATTGCGCCATTGCTGCTGTTGTGGGTCACCCGCCTCTGGGTCGTGACAGCTCGCGGCTACATGGACGAAGATCCCATTTTTTATGCAGTCAAGGACCCTGAAACCTGGGCCACCGCGATGGCCGTCGTCCTGATCATGCTGGCAGCAACTTTTTTGCCCCTCTGACTGCCCACAGACCGCTGACCGTCCACAAAAAAAATGAATCCATCCACCCCGCCTTCAGTCTGTACGATCTGCGGTCTGCCGGTTGTTCTTGCCAGCCTGCACGAAACGCTCGATGACCTGCTGGGACGCATTGCTCGCGGCGAGGGCGCATGGTTGTTGACCCTCAACACCGAGATGCTGGCCCGAAGTGCCAGAGACCCGGACTACCGCAAGCTGATGACCCAGGCCGACATCATCACCGCTGATGGCATGCCGCTGGTCTGGGCCTCGCGGTTCAAGCGCACAGGCCAGGGCATTGCGGGAAGAACGACGGGTGTTGACCTGGTCGACGCCTACCTGAGACTTCCGCAGGTGCCCCCTTACGCCATCATTGGCGGCCTCGACCCCATGGCCACCCTGGCACTGTATGAACCCGCCGCCAGGGAAGCCTGCCGCTACTTGTTCGATGGCAAGGTCGATCTCAGTGAGGCGCAGCTGGATCAGTTTGCCAGCGCCTTGAGTGAGCAGGAGGTGCGAACCGTCTTCATCGCGCTGGGTGTCCCCAAACAGGACCGTCTCGCATTGCAATTGCGCGCCAGATTGCCTCATCTGGTACTCATGGGCATTGGCGGAACCTTTGAGATCCTTGGACCCAACGGCGGCCGGGCGCCCGGTTGGATGCGCAGTGCCGGACTGGAGTGGCTTTACCGGCTGGCCAAGGAACCCGGCCGCCTCTGGAAGCGCTATCTGCTCAGCTATCCCGCCGGGATCGGGATGCTTCTCAAAGACTGTCTGAAAGCACGTCCCTGACAGCACAGCCGGAAAAAGGCGCCTTTGTTGGCGCATGGGGCATGGGGTAGACTGCCTGTCCGGATCATCAACCTGGCAAATACGGCGAGCTCGGCAAGTGAGTGCAGGGCCGTCCGATGAACGCCTTTGTGGCGCGGAAACGGAAGAGCGTGTACGAATCGTTTTACGGCCTGACCGAGAAGCCTTTCTCCATTCAGCCAGATCCGGACTTCCTGTTCATGAGCCAGCGCCATGCGCAGGCTTACAGCATGCTGGAGTATGGAATGGTGAGCCGGGCAGGCTTCACCGTGATCTGTGGCGACATCGGGTGCGGGAAGACGACGCTGGTGCGCCGCCTGCTCAACAAACTGGGCGAAGAAGTCCGTGTCGGGCTGGTCACCAACACCCATCAGGACATGGGCAACCTGCTGGAATGGATCATGCTGGCCTACGGGCTTCCGTTCGAAGGCAAATCACAGGTCAGCCAATACGATGCGTTCCAGCAATTTCTGATTGCCGAGTACGGCATGGGCCACCGGGTGGTGCTCATCATTGACGAAGCGCAAAACCTCAGTGTGTCTGCGCTGGAATACTTGCGCATGCTCTCCAACATCAACGCCGACAAGGACCAGCTGCTTCAGATGATTCTGGTGGGCCAGCCGCAGTTGCGAGACAACCTCAAGCGTCCGGAACTCACGCAGTTTGCCCAGCGGGTGGCGGTGGACTATTTCATTCCGCCATTGGGCACGGTGGAAGTGGCGGACTACATCGAACACCGGCTTCGCGTGGCCGGGCGCGACCGCAAGCTTTTCAGCCCGTTGGCGATGGCCAAGATCGGCAAGGCCGCGCAGGGCGTTCCCCGCAACATCAACACGCTTTGCGACATGGCCCTGGTCTATGGCTATGCCTACGAGGCCCGTGTCATCGACGTGCACATCATTGACGAGGTGCTGCACGATCGTTCCCAATTCGGTGTCCTGGGGGATCAACCACCCACAAAAGCGGGGGAAAGTTTGCCTGGTCGTGAATAATTTGTCAGTCTAATGTTCTATTCCTGACGCGATAATGGCGGTTTAACGGGGGGAGCCATGTGGCAGGAATCACTGAGGTCGGTGTGACAACGCAATCAACTTCAACCAACGACATTGCCATTGTCGGCATCGCTGCCCACCTTCCTGGCGCCACTCATCCACAGGCTTACTGGAACAACCTGCGGGAGGGCATTGAGTCCATCCGGCGACTGAGCGAAGCCGAGTTGCTCGCAGCTGGCGAGAGCCCCGAGCGCACGCGGCACCGCAACTACGTCCCCGCCGCTGCGGTGCTCGATGGATTTGAGCAGTTCGACGCCGATTTCTTCGGGTTCAGCCCCAAGGAAGCGGCCATCATGGACCCCCAGCACCGCCAGTTCCTGGAGGTAGCCTGGGAGGCGCTGGAGAGTGCGGGGCATCCGCCCGAATCTTTCCCGGGCGCCATCGCCGTCTACGCCGGCTGCGGCATGGGCAGCTACTTCTACTTCAACATCTGCTCCAACCCGGACCTGGTGGCCAGCACCGGCATGTTCCTGTTGCGCCACACTGGCAACGACAAGGACTTTCTCTCGACCCGGGTCAGCCACATCTTTGACCTCAAAGGCCCCAGCGTCAACATCCAGACCGCCTGCTCCACGTCACTGGTGGCCGTGCACTACGCCTGCCAGTCGCTGTTGAGCGGCGAGTGCGACATGGCCCTGGCCGGCGGGGTGACGATCGAGCTGCCGCACGCGCGCGGCTACATCTTCCAGGAAGGCGAAATCCTCTCACCCGACGGCCACTGCCACGCTTTTGACCACCGCGCCCAGGGCACGGTGTTCGGTTCGGGCGCGGGCGCGGTGGTACTCCGCCGGCTGGAAGATGCTCTCAAGGACGGCGACCACATCTGGGCCGTCATCAAGGGCACGGCGGTCAACAACGATGGTGCGGCCAAGGCCGGCTACCTGGCTCCCAGCGTGGACGGGCAGGCCAAGGCCATCGCGGAAGCGCAGGCCGTGTCTGGCGTGTCGGCCGACACCATCGACTATGTGGAATGCCACGGCACTGGCACCTTCCTCGGCGACCCAATCGAAGTGGCCGCACTGACCCAGGCGTTCCAGGAAACCACGTCCGAAACCGGTTTCTGCCGCATCGGATCGGTCAAGACCAACATCGGCCACACCGATACGGCGGCTGGCGTGGCAAGCCTGATCAAGGTGGCGCTGGCGCTCAAGCACCGGGAGCTGCCGCCGAGCCTGGGCTACGAGCGGCCCAATCCGTCGATCGACTTTGATGGAAGCCCGTTCCAGGTCAACCACACCCTGACCCCGTGGGTCTCGCACAAAGGGCCACGCCGCGCGGGTGTGAATTCACTGGGTGTGGGCGGCACCAATGCCCACGCCGTGCTGGAAGAAGCGCCCGAAGCCGCACCCAGCGAGCCGTCGGACTGGCCGTTCCAGCTGCTGGTGGTGTCAGGCCGCTCGCGTGCGGCGGTGGACGCGAACGCCAAGGCCCTGGCGGCGCACCTGCGCGCCCATCCCGAACAGCCCCTGGCCGACGTGGCCTTCACGCTCAAAGAGGGTCGCCGCGCTTTTGAACACCGGCGCGTGCTGGTGGCCGAAACCCACGAAGAAGCCGCCACCCTGCTGGAAGGCACCGACACCCGCCGGGTGTTCACCCACAGCCACCTGGGCGACAACCCCGAAGTGGTGTTCATGTTTCCGGGCGGCGGTGCCCAATACGCCGGCATGGCGCGCGAGCTCTACGCCACCGAACCGGTGTTCCAGGACTGGATGGACCAGGGCCTGGCCGTGCTGCAGCGCCAGCTGGACTACGACATCCGCGCACTGTGGCTGCCCGAACCCGGCCAGCACGATCAGGCGGTAGAGAAGCTCAAGCGCCCTTCGGTGCAGCTGCCGCTGATCATGATCGTGGAGTACGCGCTGGCTCAGCTGTGGATGTCCTGGGGCTTGAAGCCCGCTGCCCTGGTGGGCCACAGCATGGGCGAGAACACCGCTGCCTGCCTGGCCGGCGTGATGTCGTTTGAAGACTGCATCGGGCTGGTGCTGCTTCGCGGCCAGTTGTTCGACACCGTGCCCGTGGGCGGCATGCTCAGCGTGCCGCTGCCTGCCGCCGAGGTGCGCGGCCTGCTGGGCAGTGAGCTGGACATGGCCAGCGTGAACGCGCCCGAGCTCTGCGTGGTCTCCGGCCCGCAGCACGCGCTGGACGCACTGGAAGCTACGTTGCGCGCGCGTGAGGTCGAGCCCCAGCGTGTCCAGATCGACATTGCCGCGCACTCGCGCATGCTTGAGCCCATTCTGGGCCGTTTCGAAGCCTACCTGCGCAGCATCCGCCTGAGTGCGCCCAAGCTGACCATCATCTCCAACCGAGACGCTCAGCCGCTGAGTGCGGCGCAGGCCACCGATCCGCTGTACTGGGTCGCCCACCTGCGCAACACCGTGCAATTTGCCGACTGCCTGGCCACGCTGAAGAAGGCGGGAGACCGGGTGTATCTGGAAGTCGGCCCGGGCAAGGCCCTGGGGTCGCTCGCCCAGGCCAATGGCGTGCCATCGGGCCAGGTCATCAATTCATTGCGCCATGCCGACCATGCCATCGCCGACGACGTGTGGTTCCTCGGTACGCTGGGCCGGTTGTGGGCCTCCGGCGTGAAGGTGGACTGGGAGCCGATATGGGGCGAGGCGCGTCGCCACCGCGTGCCACTGCCCACCTACGCCTTCCAGCGCAAGCCGTATTTCATCGAACCCGGTGAAGCCCGCCATGCCGCGACTGAGCCCGTGCAACTGGTACGCACCGACGACGTGAGCCAGTGGGGCTACCAGCCTCGCTGGCGGCCACGCCAGGCCGATGTGGAGATCGATGTCACACAAGACCTGGCCACGACCACACCACAGAACTGGCTGGTGTTCATGGACGATGCGGGCCTTGCGGACAATCTGGTCCACCGGCTGCGCCATGCCGGCCACCCTGTGACGGTGGTGCGTGCAGGCGACATGTTCGCCCGCGTGAGCGAGCTCGAATATGTGCTGGCGCCGGAACGCGGCCGCGAGGGTTACGACGATCTGGTGCGCGACCTGGTGGCCACGGGCCACACGCCGCAACAGATCGTTCACGCCTGGCTGGTCACACGGGAAGAGCGCTTTCGCCCAGGCAGCAGCTTCTTCCATCGCAACATCGAGCAGGGCTTCTTCAGCCTGCTGTTTCTGGCCCAGGCCATGGCCGGTGAGAACCTGCCCAAACCCATGCACCTGACGGTGCTGAGCACCGGCGCCGCGCGCGTGCGCGACGAGGCCTTGCCCTACCCCGAAAAAGCCACGGCCATGGGGCCTGCCCGCGTGGCGCCTCGCGAGTTGCCCGGGCTCACCTGCTCCGTGATTGACGTGGTCCTGCCCACCCTGGAGAAAGGCTGGCGCAGCAAACCGGATGCGGGTGCACTGAACGCTTTGGCAGAGCGCGTGCTCGAAGACCTGTTCGCCACACCGAACAACCGGGTGGTCGCCCTGCGGGCCGACAAACGATTTGAACTGGGCCACGCACCGCTGCCGCTGGCGCCGACGGAGGGTCTGCCCGGCATCCGTGATCGCTGCGTCTGTCTGCTCACCGGTGGCCTGGGGGGTATCGGCCTGACCCTGGCCGAGCGCCTGGCGCGCGAAAAACACGCCCGCCTGGTGCTGCTGGCGCGCCAGGCCCTTCCCGCACCGGATACCTGGGACGCCCTGCTTCGCAAAGGCGACCCCCTGGACCCGGTGGTGCAGCGCATCCTGGCCGTTCGCCGCCTCGAAGGTCTGGGCGCTGAAGTGATGGTGATTGCCGCCGACGTGTGCAACGTGAAAGACATGCAGGCGGCCGCCGAACAGGCACGCAACCGCTTCGGGCGCATCGACGTGGTGATTCATGCGGCTGGCGTGGTGGACGATGGACCGCTGCTGACCAAGACCTCGGGCGGTGTCGAGGAAGTGTTTGCACCCAAGGTGCATGGCGTGCAGATCCTGCACGAGCTTTTCCCCGACGGCAGCATCGACCGGCTGGTGCTGTTCTCATCCACCAGCACCATCACCGCGCCCGCGGGCCAGGTGGACTACGTAGCGGCCAACGAATACCTCAACGCCTACGCCCGCAGCCGCGCAGGGGGCCGCACCCAGGTGCTGGCGATTGACTGGGGCATCTGGAACGAGGTGGGCATGGCGGCCAGGGCCATGGCCAGCCGCCTGGGTGAAGGCGCTCCGCCGCCACGCCACCCGGCGGGCAGTCCGCTACTGGATGAAGCCACCTTCGATGCCGCCGGTCACCGGCTGTTCACCGCCCACTGGCGTACCGCTGATCGCTGGATTCTGGATGGCCACCGCACCGCCTCTGGCCAGGCGCTGCTGCCCGGCACCGGTTACCTGGAACTCGCAGCGGAAGCGCTGCGCGGCAATGGCGAGACCGGACCGTTTGCCATCAACGACCTGTACTTTTTCCGCCCGCTGG
Organism: Betaproteobacteria bacterium HGW-Betaproteobacteria-16; assembly: GCA_002840835.1. GTDB lineage: Bacteria > Pseudomonadota > Gammaproteobacteria > Burkholderiales > Burkholderiaceae_C > Hydrogenophaga. Next base: position 123,974 of record PHCQ01000004.1, read on the forward strand.
AAGTCAACGACGACCAGACCCGCGAAGTGCGCGTGAAACTCGAGCGCAGCGAGGAAGGCTACAACCTCGAAGTGCGAAGCGACGTGCTGTTCGAAGGTCGCAAAGGCTTCCAGCTCAATGCCCAGGCCAGTCTGGTGCCGGGCGAACTGGACCAGGCTCCGCGCATCGACGCCGCAGCGCTGCTGGCACGCTGTCCGGACCACCGCGACGAAGACACCAGCGGCCTGCGATCGCCACAGGAAGCGCACCTGAGCTTCGGCCAGCGCTGGCGCGTGCTGCAATCGGTGGCTTACGGCGATGGCGAGGGCATCGCCCGCCTGCAACTGCCCAGCCCTTTTGAAGCCGATCTCACGGCCGGGTACCTGCTGCACCCGGCGCTGCTGGACCTGGCCACGGGCTGGGCCATGCGACTGATCACCGGTTACGCCCCTGACCATCTGTGGGTGCCGGTGTCCTATCGCTCGGTGAAAGTCCACCGGCCACTTCCGGCCTGCGTGTGGAGCTGGGTCCGCAATGCGCAGGACAACCGCGCGGATGCACCGTTTGCGGTGTTCGACGTGACGCTGTTCGACGCGCAAGGTGAAGTCTGTGTGGAGGTGCAGGGCTTCTCTATCAAGCGCCTTCAGGAGGGCGGGTTTTCATCGTCGGTCAGCCGCCTCGACGCACGTGAGCTGGTCTTTGACGAACCCGCGCCTGGTGGCACACACGCCAAACTCTCCCAGGCGGAAGAGCAACTGCAATACAACATGTCGCAAGGCATTCTGCCGCCCGAAGGCGCTGACGCCTTCGGGCGCGCGCTGGCCACGGGCTTGCCACAGGTGGTGATCACGTCCATGAACCTGGACGCGCTGGTGCGCCAGGCTGGCGAGGCGATGGCCGCCGAAGCAAGCTCGGGGCAGAAGTTCCAGCGCCCCGATCTGGACAGCGACTATGTGGAGCCCCGCAACGACGTGGAACGCACGCTGGTGGGTTTCTGGGAGGAGCTGCTCGGCGTGGATCAGGTGGGTGTGCAAGACAGCTTCTTCGATCTGGGGGGTCACTCCTTGATCGCCGTGCGCCTGTTCGCCATGGTGAAGAAGGCCTATCGGGTCGAGTTCCCGATCTCGGTGCTGTTCGAGGCCCCCACCATTTCGCTGTGTGCCGACATGATCCGCGAGCGCATCGGTGACACCGGCGCCGATACCGGCAGCAGCCCGGACACCCCCGGCGCCGTTGCAGCCGCCCCCAAGCGCCGCTTCACCCACCTGGTGGCCATGCACGACGGCGAGGGCGGTGAACGCACCCCGTTCTTCCTGGTGGCCGGCATGTTCGGCAACGTGCTCAATCTGCGGCACCTGGCACGGCTCATCGGTGTGGGCCGGCCTTTCTATGGCTTGCAAGCGCGTGGCCTGTATGGCGACCAGGCGCCGCACGAGACCTTGGTCGAGGCGGCCACCGACTACATCCTCGAAATGCGCCAGGTTCAGCCCCATGGGCCGTACCTGCTGGGCGGCTTTTCGGGTGGCGGCATCACGGCGTACGAGATCGCTAGGCAACTCGAAGCGGCAGGCGAAAAGGTGTCGCTGCTGGTGATGCTGGACACGCCCTTGCCCGTTTCACCGCCGTTGAAGCAGATCGACCGGGCCTTGATCAAGCTCGGCGAATTGCGCCGCGAAGGTCCCGGCTTTCTGTGGCATTGGGTCAAGCGGCGCTACCTGTGGGAGCTCAATCGCCGGCAGTCGGGTCATGCGTCGCAAGCCCCCACATCGACCCACCAATTGCACAATGCAGCCATTGAAGCAGCGTTTCGCAACGCCTTGCCTCGGTACGATGTGCAGCCATGGAATGGCAATGTGGTCCTGTTCCGACCGCCACTGGACCGCCGCTGGAAAGTGACAGGGGGGCGCTGGGTTGGTGCAGAACGCGAATACCTTTACGAAGACAACGACTGGACGCGTTTCATGCCTGCACTGCAAGTCATTGAGGTCCCTGGCAACCACGACTCGATGGTGCTGGAGCCTAATGTGCGTGTGCTGGCCAGCCACATGAAATCACATATCGAAGCGGCCGAGAGGCAGGAGCCCCGCGCATGAGCGCCGCGCCGGGCCGTTCCCAAGCAAGCTCGCACCGCAGCCCGGAGGGCGAAGGTACACCAGTGAGCGCCGCAGTGGAGGGTAGCCCAGTGAGCCGGCCCACTGCACCCACCGTGCTCACGGTGCTGCTGAACTTCCGTACACCTGACATGACGCTTCAGGCGCTGGAGGCGGCGCTGCGCGAAATGCAGGACATTGCGGGCGCCATCTCGGTAGTGGACAACGACTCGGGCGACGGTTCGTTCGAGAAGATCCGAGACGCCGTGCAGGCCAGAGGCTGGGAGCGGGTCCGTGTTCTGCAAGCGGGTCACAACGGTGGCTATGGTGCCGGCAACAACCACGGCATGCGCCAGGGATTGCCCGATGGTTCGGCTCCCGATTTTGTGTACCTGCTGAACTCGGACGCCTTCCCGGAACCGGGGTCGTTGCGTATCCTGCTGGACCACATGGTCCAGCATCCGCGCGTCGGGTTTGCCGGGGGGCGCACCCACGGAGAGGATGGCGAGCTCCACAACACCGCGTTCCGTTTTCCTTCCATCTTCAGCGAGTTCGAGAGCGCTGCCGTCACCGGGCCCATTTCCCGCCTTCTGAAGAACTACATCGTGGCCATGCCGGCGCCTCAGAACGTACAGGAAGTCGACTGGCTGGCCGGTGCCAGCCTGATGGTGCGACGCGAGACGCTGGACGAAATCGGCATGTTTGACGAGCACTTCTTTCTCTATTTCGAAGAAACCGATCTGTGCCTGCGCGCTCGCCGGGCCGGCTGGACATCGGTGTACGTGCCGCAAAGCCAGGTGATGCACATCGGTTCGGTCACGACCGGCATGAAAAACTGGCGACGCATGCCTTCCTACTGGTTCGACTCGCGCTTGCGGTACTTCGCGAAAAACCATGGTGTTCTGTACGCGGCCACGGCCACCTTCGCTCACCTGGCGGGCGCGTTGATCCTGCGATTGCGCTGGCTGGTGAGCAGCCGCAGCCGGCAGAGCGATGAGCCTGAACGCTTCCTGCGGGATCTGATCTCCCATGACCTGCGCTGCATGTGGCGCCGCAAGCTGGGAGCGGATCACCCTGGCCCGTCCCCTGAGACCGGGTCCTGACCCGCAACGACCGCGCGACCGATTTCTTTTTTCTGAGTCCGGAGCATTCCATGAGCAGCTTTTCCTGTGTGGTGATGGGCAATGAGTCCCTGTTGATCCAGTGTGCCGAGCGCATGCTGCAAGAAGGCGACAGGATCCACGCGGTGGTGACCCGCAATGCGGACATTCGAGCGTGGGCTGTGCACAAGGGGCTTCAGGTGGAAGCGCCAGGCGAGGGTCTGGCAGAGCGCCTCGCGGGTGTCGAATTCGACTGGCTGTTCAGCATCGCCAACCTGTCGGTGATCCCGCAGGCGGTGCTGGACCGCGCGACACAAGGGGCCATCAACTTCCACGACGGCCCGCTGCCCCGGCACGCAGGCCTGAACGCCCCTGTGTGGGCCATCCTGCAGCGCGAGAAGCAGCACGGCGTGACCTGGCACATGATCGAGGGTGGAATCGACGAGGGCGACATCGTCAAGCAGAAGCTGTTTGACATGGCGCCCACCGAAACCGCGCTGACCCTGAACACGCGCTGTTATGAAGCGGCGATGGAAAGCTTCGCCGAGCTGTTGGCCGACCTGCACGGACCGGGTCTGAAGCGCCAGCCGCAAGATCTCAGCCAGCGCAGCTACCACGCTCGCCTGGACCGGCCCGCCGCTGCCGCGCGGCTCGATTTTTCGCAGCCTGCCGAAACGCTGGTGGCCCTGGTGGCGGCGCTGGACCACGGCAGCTACTGGAATCCGCTGACCTGTCCCAAGGTGGACATCGCTGGCCGCGTGCTGCTTGTCACGGCCGCCGCGACCGAGCCAGCAGCGGGCGGCGCGGTGCCCGGACAGGTACTGGATGCGACGCCTGCCGGCTTGGTGGTCGCCACCGCTTCAGTGCCGGTACGGCTGACAGGTCTGCGCGACATGCTGGGCCAGACCGTGTGCCCCTCCACCGTCGCTCGCACAGGTGATCGTCTGCCCCTGCTCGATGCTGCACAAGCTCAGGCGCTGACCGACGCCTTGGCCCAGGTGGTTGGTGGCGAAGAGGGATGGCGCCGCTGCCTGCAGGCACCCCAGGCCATCGATCTGCCTGCCGCCATGGCCGTTGCCGGCCCGGCGGCGCTGCGCCAGACCACACTGCATGTGCCTGCAGGCCTCGCGGGTGATTCCCTGCTGGCAGCCGTGGCGGCCTGGGTGGCCCGCGTCAGCGGCAAGTCGAGCTTTGACCTGGCCTACCAGGATGCGGCCGCCCCCCGAGCCCCGGGCTACCTGTCGACATGGGTGCCGCTTCGTCTGGAGGCGGCGGGTGACACCCCGTTCAACGCCTTTGCTGAGCACTGCAGCACCGCGCTGGCGAAGGCGCGCCGCCATCCGGCTTTTGCGCTCGACCTCGTGGCGCGCGATCCGGCCATCAACGGTCTGACGATCCCGCAGGTTGGGCTCTCTGCCGGCGCAGGCTTCATTGAGGGCAGCGCCGTGACCGTGCAGCTGACCCCTGAGGGTGGCCTGTCGCTGTGGCACGACGCCGCCCGGCTCCCCGACGAGGCCGCAGCGCAACTCGCCCAGCGTCTGCAAGGGGTGCTGGACGCGCTGGGTGATCCGTCGGCCCGGAACACACCGCTGGGGAGCCTGCCCATCCTCTCGCCTGCCGAACGCGAACAGGTGCTCTACGGCTGGAACGCCACGCGCTGCGACTACGAGCGCCAGACCTGTGTGCACCAGTTCTTTGAGGCGCAAGTGAAGCGCACGCCACAAGCCACCGCCGTGGTGTTCGAGGGCACAGCGCTGACCTACACCGAGCTCAACGCCCGCGCCAACCGTGTGGCGCATCGCTTGCGCGGCATGGGGGTACAACCCGGCACGCTGGTGGGCCTGTACACGCCACGTTCGCTGGAGCTGTTGATTGGCGCACTCGCCATCCAAAAGGCCGGCGGCGCCTATGTGCCCCTGGACCCGGCTTACCCAGCCGACCGTGTGGCACTCTACATCGAAGACAGCGGTGCACCGGTGATCGTGGCGCAGTCGGCCCTGGTGGACAGTCTGCCCGCGCACCAGGCGCAGGTGCTGGTGATCGACGAAGACCCGCAGATCAGCGCCCAGCCCGACACCGATCCGGACAGCGGGGTGCAGTCGGCCGACATCGCCTACATGATCTACACCTCGGGCTCGACCGGCCGGCCCAAAGGCGTGATGGTCGAGCACCGCAACGTGGCCAATTTCTTCCGTGGCATGGACGACCGCATCCGCCACGACCCGCCCGGCGTGTGGCTCGCGGTCACGAGTTTGTCGTTCGACATCTCGGTGCTGGAGCTGTTCTACACCCTGGCACGCGGGTTCAAGCTGGTGCTCTCCAGCGACGAGAACCGTGCCCTCGTCTCCGGTGGCCAGTTGCCGATCTCGGCCCAGAAGATGGATTTCAGCATCTACTACTGGGGCAACGACGACGGCGCCGGACCCAAAAAATACGAGCTGCTGCTCGAAGGCGCCAAGTTCGCCGACAACCACGGTTTCTGCGCGGTGTGGACGCCCGAGCGCCATTTCCATGCGTTCGGCGGCCCGTACCCCAACCCTTCGGTCACGGGCGCAGCGGTGGCCGCCGTGACCAAAAATATCGGAGTGAGGGCCGGCAGTTGCGTGGGGCCCTTGCACCACCCGGCGCGCATTGCCGAAGAATGGGCGGTCATCGACAACCTCACCAACGGCAGGGCCGGTCTGGCCATTGCCTCGGGTTGGCAGCCAGACGACTTCGTCTTGCGACCGCAGAACACACCGCCCAACAACAAGAAGGCGATGTTCGAAACCATTGAGCAACTGCGCCGCCTCTGGCGCGGCGAGGCGGTACCGTTCCCCACAGCCAGCGGCGAACCTTTCAACGTCGTCACCCAGCCCCGCCCGGTGTCCAAAGAACTGCCGATCTGGGTCACCACCGCGGGCAACCCGGAGACCTGGAAAGAAGCCGGTGCCATCGGCGCTCACGTGCTGACCCACCTGCTGGGTCAGACCGTCGAAGAAGTCGGTGGCAAGATCAAGATCTACCATCAGGCGCTGCGCGACGCCGGCCACGACCCGGCGCAATTCACCGTCACGCTGATGCTGCACACCTATGTGGCGCGCGACCGCGAGCAGGCCCGCGAGACGGCCCGTGGCCCGATGAAGGATTACCTGCGCAGCGCCGCCGGCCTGATCAAACAATACGCCTGGGCCTTCCCCGCCTTCAAGAAGCCTGCGGGCGTGAACAACCCGTTTGACCTCGATCTGCGGTCGCTGACCGACGAAGAACTTGAGGGCATTCTGGACTTTGCCTTCGTGCGCTACTTCGAGGATTCCGGCCTGTTCGGCACCGTGGACGATTGCCTGCAACGGGTGGAAGAACTCAAGGCCATTGGTGTGGCCGAAGTGGCCTGCCTGATCGACTATGGCATTCCCACCGAGAAGGTCATGGAGGGCCTGTACCCCCTGGCCGAAGTGCTGCGCCGGTCCAATCAGCCCACCGCCGTCCCAGACGACGATTACTCGATTGCCGCGCAGATCGTCCGTCATGGTGTCACCCACCTGCAATGCACACCCAGCATGGCGCGCATGATCGCCATGAACGACGAAGCCAAGGCGGCGCTGTCAACGGTACAGCACCTCATGATCGGTGGCGAGGCCCTGCCTGGCACCCTGGTGGCCGAGCTGGGCCAGGTCACGAAAGCGTCCATCGAAAACATGTACGGCCCCACCGAGACCACCATCTGGTCGTCCACCGAAACGGCCAGCTCGGGTGAAGCGGTCGTCAACATCGGCCGGCCCATCGCCAACACGCAGATGTACGTGCTCGACGATAGGCAGCAGCCCGTGCCGGTGGGTGTGCCCGGTGAGCTCTACATCAGTGGCGACGGCGTGACACGCGGCTACTGGCAACGCGATGACCTCACCGCCGAGCGCTTCCCGGCCGATCCTTTCGCGCGCCCTGAAAGCACGGCACCCGGTGGCGCCCGCATGTACCGCACCGGCGACCTGGCACGCTGGCGGCCGGATGGTCGCATCGATTTCCTGGGCCGGGCCGACTTCCAGGTCAAGATCCGCGGCTACCGCATCGAGCTGGGCGAAATCGAGGCCGTGCTCGAATCGGCCGATGGCGTCCGCCAGGCCGTGGTGGTGGCCCGCGAAGACCAGCCAGGCGACGTGCGCCTGGTTGCCTACCTGCGTGCCGATGCAGGCCTGTCGACCGAACGCCTGCGCGAGTGGGCCGCCACGCGCCTGCCCGAGCACATGGTGCCTGCGCATTTCATGACGGTGGACGAATTCCCGCTCACGCCCAACCGCAAGGTCGACCGCAAGGCACTGCCCGCGCCGACGCAGACCACCTTGCGTGAACGCACCGAAGTGTTCGTCGCGCCCGAGAACGAAATCGAACAGAAGATCGCCGCCATCTGGTCGCGCGTGCTGGGCGTGCCGCAGATCGGCGCCAAGGACAACTTCTTCGCGCTCGGCGGGCATTCGCTGCTGGCGGTGCAGGCCCACCGCGAAATCAAGCAGGCGCTGGGCAGCAGCAAGATCAGCATCACCGACATCTTCCGTTTCCCGACCCTGTCCGCACTGGCCGCCCACCTCGACGACAAGCCCCGCGACACACCCGAAGCCGCCGCAGAATCGGCCGAGCGGGCCCAGATGCGCGCCGACGCGATGTCACGCCGACGCGCGATGCGGGCGGGCAAGCAGCCACAGGAGTGATGAGCGCCATCCGCCTCGCCGAAGAACCGTCCCTGTCGCTTCAAGCGCTGCGCCAGCGACTGGCGGAGCGACTGGGGCCAGGCATCGGCATCGCCTGCGTGGACGTTGATGGCGATCCACGTCGCTTGTACCCGGAAGAATGTGCGGCAGTGCGACTGGCCGTGCCCCGGCGTCAACGCGAGTTCGCGGCCGGTCGACAAGCTGCCCGCCGGGCCATGATGGACATCGGATGGGCTCCCTCGGCCATCCCAAGCGCCCCCGACCGGTCGCCCGCCTGGCCCGAGGGTCTGGTCGGTTCGATCTCGCACAATGACCAAGCCTGCGTGGCGGTCGTGTGTCCGCGGGGGCAGTGGCAGGCCATCGGCATCGACATCGAAGTCCATCGGTCAATAGAAACCACGCTGTGGTCCACGATCTGCACACCTCAGGAGATGGCACTTCTGTCCTCCCGGACCGAGCAGCTTCGCGGCCTGGCGGTCTCTCACCTGTTCTCTGCCAAAGAAGCTGTCTACAAGTGGCAGTATCCGCTCACGGGACGCATGCTGGATTTCCAACAAGTGCATATCACACTGGGCGCTACGATGCAGACCTTTTCTGCGCGGATCGCCGATACGGACCCAGCAGCAGCCCCGGCTACTGAAGTCAACGGCCACATCCTCGTCGATCGGGACCATATCGTCTCCTGGGTCCTGACCCGCGCAAGCTGCTGAGCCACGGAGTTCGGCAGACCAACCGGGTCGCCAGGCGCACCCCACCTCAGGGCTCACCCAGACCACGAGTGCTCCACCTCAAGAACGCCGAAGACCTCTCGCTCCACTTCCCAGGAGGTTGTCCATGTGCGCGATGCGACGCCGGAACTCCTGTTCGAACGTGTGCTGACGGGCGAACGCCAGCGCAGCACGCGCCATTTCCTCCACCTGTTTAGGTTCGCGGTACAGCCGTTCGATCGCAGCAGCCATCTCGGCCCAGTCGTTCATGGGCACAGTCACACCTGCGGAGCAGCGCTTCATCAGACCCTCGAACGCCTCGTTGGCATAACCCACGATGGGCACACCGCAAGCCATCGTCTCCAGGTAGGTGCATGAAGGATCTCCCTGGCGATGACAACACACGAACAGGTCCACCTGATCGCGCACAGTGGGCATCAGCTCAGAGGCAAAGTCCAGCACCCCCCCCAGACGCAAAATCCCTTCGAGATGATGTTCCTCAATCGCGGACTTCATGTCTGGCACAAGGGGTCCATCGCCGTAGACATCCAGCGTGAAGGGCACGCCGAGATCCCGCAACGCCCGAGCCACATGAACCAGGTGATCCGCCCCTTTCATGAGATTCAACCGGCCTGAAAACGCCAGGCGCATGGGCGATGCCGTCGACCAGGGCACTCGTCCTGCAGCCTTTGGCTCATCGGGCAGCATGTCTGAAGCCACCCGGCTGTCGAAATACAAGAGGGTGCGTTCGTTGAGCGCCTTGTAGGCATCGTAAGTCGGCGTTCCGTTGCAATGCACAGCCGAAGCCGCCTTGGCAGCGGCTACATTGGCCCGTTCCTGGCGCCAGGCCCAGAGTTTGCGGCGCCAGGCAATCACGGGGTTGAGCCCTTCCGAATCGATGATCTGCCAGCGGGTGCGCAAGGAGTATTCCGACACCAGCACATACGGGACGCCCAGCGACCGGCAAAGAGCGGGCATGTGGTTGAGTCGGTGATCAGTGCCGCCTTGCACCACCGCTGCTCGAGCGACAGCGCTTTCAGCCTCCTTGCTTTTGAAATCCGCCACGGTCACGTCGAACGGCAGCTCGCTCGGCCGAAACCAGACGTCGTCGAGATTGCCCGAATGGTTCGCTTCGTCCTTCTGTGCCAACAGTGCCACTGGCCCGTCCCAATGGTCGACGTACATCTGCATGCCACCCACGAATTTTCCGGTCAACCGGACCCTGCCGTCTGAGGAAAGTCCGACGTCGAGGCTGGGCGCGATCAACAGAGTCTTGTTGTTCATGGTGAATATACGAAGCAATAGGTTCGGACAGCTTTGAATGCTGGCAATCTGCGTCCCGCATTTCGAGTGTATGGGTGAGAGGGCGTGCGCGCACAGAAGACTTCGACGAAAGGGCGACATGTTGGTTGACGAGCCATCATCGACCACCCGTTCTCAGGGCACGATTTGCAGGGGCGGCCTCTATACTTCAGGCATGAAATCAAAAAGGTTCATGCCCCTCGTCAATCTTGCATTGCGTCGGTTGCGACAACGGACCGACGTGGATTTCAGCCGGCTTGAAGCCGAAATCATTTGCCCTGAGGAAACGCAGGCATGCGGGCCATTGATTTACCTGGATGGACAACTCGACAGGGTCAAGATGGGCAGCCCTTTCAACCCGTTGGATGTGGAACTCGAGCAGATCCGTGCAACCGAAGTTTGGCACGCCCCCGCCATCCGGTACACCTTGTCTGACTGCATGGTTCACGACGCGGGCTTCGACAAGTTCAAGACCTCATACCGAAAGAGTCGACTGCGGCAACCAGACTTCCTGTTTTCCCCGGTCACCGAGGTGGCTTCGCTGAGCTATGGCATGACCAGCACAAGCCACATGTTCTTCGGCCATTGGCTTCAGGATGCATTGCCTGCAGCACTCCTTGCCAGACCAGACGAAGCCCTGCTGCTCGACGTGCTCACTGACGGTGCACACGCCGCCCAATACGTGAAGGCTGCCGAGTTGCATCCTTTGCCACAGGGCGTGTACCTTGCACGCAAACTGCATTTCTACCAAGACTTCAGTCAGGGTCCATCCAAGCGAGCCCGACTTGCAACCCTGCGCGCCAGGCTGGCGGCCAACATATCCGACGGGCAACGCTACAAGCCCGGGAGTGCCGTGTACTTCAGACGTGGGCACACCGGCGTTGCCAGATTGATCGAAAACGAAGATGAGCTCATCCGGGTGCTCACGGACAGGGGGTTCGAGATCTTCGATCTGGAAGGGGCCAGCGTGGCGGACATTCAGCAACGCTTCCGGCATGCCCGCATGGTTGTCAGCATCGAAGGCAGCCAGCAGTGCCATCTCTCGTTTGCGATGCAGCCCGGCGCCTGTCTGATTTCTTTGATACCTTCGGACCGATTCACCATCGTGCTTCTGGGCTACGCCAGGGCCGTCGACCTGTTGCCTGGCTTCCTGGTGATCGACCCCGCCAAAGAGGGTTATCGAGTCAACCTGAGCGACTTGCTCAGGACCCTGGATCTCGCGGAGGAGCGCCTCCAGAACCAACCCGCCAACAACTCGCCTGCCAGCCACACGGCTGTGAACCCTGCAATCCCATGAAGCACGGCCTGAAATACGCCTTGGCACTGATCCTGAGCGCCTGCGGCTGGCAGAAGACGCTGGATCCTGCTGCGCTCGATCAACTCTACGCAGAGCCACTGTCCGCACCCGAAAAGCCCCTGCGCGTCTTTCATATCGGGCACAGCCTAGTCGGAAGAAACATGCCGGCCATGCTCGAGCAGCTGGCAGGCGCCGGCCACGACCACCGGTCGCAGCTCGGCTGGGGCGCCAGTCTGCAATCCCACTGGGAGCCCGACATCCCGGTCAAGGGCTCCGAAGTGGAGAATGCGCACGACAGATACCAGGAGGCCAAGGGTGCCGTCGCAAGTGGCAGCTTCGACGCCCTGGTACTCACCGAAGCGGTTGAGATCAAGGATTCGATCAAGTATTTCGACAGTCCCAAGTACATCCGGCGCTGGGCACAAGATGCCCGGAAGGCCAACCCCGCGATGCGGGTCTATCTGTACGAGACCTGGCACCCGCTCGACGATCCCGATGGCTGGCTGAACCGCCTGGATCGCGATCTGGGCGCCTACTGGGAAGGTGTGCTGTTGGCCCAGGGATTGGCCCATGGCGATACGGGAGGGCCGGTGTACGTGATCCCGGCCGGCCAGGTGATGGCCCGGTTCGTCCGCAAACTGGAGCAAACCGGTGGTTTCCCTGGCCTGAGTTCCCGTGAAGACCTGTTTGCCCGCCTTCCGGACGGCAAGCAGGACATGATCCACCCCAATGACGTGGGCATGTACCTCGTGGCCTTGACCCATTACGCCGTGCTGTACCACCGTAATCCCGCAGGGCTGCCACATCAATTGCTTCGAGCCGACGGCTCGGCTGCGGATGCGCCCACAGAGGCGGCAGCCCGCGCCATGCAGGAAGTGGTCTGGGAGGTTGTGACCCAGTACCCAAAAACAGGGGTAAATGCCAACTTGAAGCGTTGAAGAATGCAGAACGCAGGCATTTCGATGCGATGATTCAACGGTTGATGGCCGCGCTCGCCAGGTCGTCCTGCAAAGCCCAGCCCAGATGAATACAGTTGCACAAGTCAAGCCATTTGGCAGAACGGAGCGGCCGCGCCATGAAGGTTCTTAGCCATAGAGGCTATTGGAAGACCGTTGCTGAAAAAAACACGCCGGCTGCGTTCGAGCGTTCCTTTTCCTTGGGTTTCGGCACCGAAACCGATTTGAGAGATCTCGCGGGCCAATTGGTGGTTTCCCATGATCCTCCCGCCTTGGGGGCATTGGCGGCAGACGACTTGCTGGCCATTCATCAACGACATGACGCAACCCTTCCGCTGGCGCTCAACATCAAGGCGGACGGGCTCCAGTCGCTCCTCTTGGCCAGCCTTGAGCGCCTGCCGCAGCTCGACGCATTCGTGTTCGATATGTCGATTCCCGATGCGATACAGTGGTTGAAGGTCGGCGTGCCGATCTTCACGCGCCACAGCGATGTGGAACCAGATCCGGTGCTCTACAGTGCGGCGGCCGGCATCTGGCTGGACGGGTTTCACGGCGACTGGTGGGACGGCGCAGTGATTGCGCGGCATCTGGACGCCGGCAAGAGGGTCTGCATCGTGTCCCCTGAATTGCACCGTCGCGAGCATCGCGCCGCCTGGGAGCGGCTCGCAAACGATGGCCTGCCGAGTGACGGAACGGTGATGATTTGCACCGATTTGCCTGAAGAGGCGAGGGAGTATTTTGGCAATGACCATTGAAGCAGTCGTCTTTGACATGGATGGTGTCCTGATCGACGCCAAGGACTGGCACTACGAGGCGCTCAACCACGCCCTTGAGCTTTTTGGCTACACCATCAGCCGGGCGGACCACCTCTCGACCTTTGATGGGCTGCCCACCCGCCGCAAGCTCGACATGCTCACGCAGGAGCGTGGCTTGCCCCGCGGCCTGCATGGTTTTCTCAACGACCTGAAGCAGCAGTACACAGTCGATCAGGTCTACCTGAAGTGCAAGCCGCTGTTCGTGCACGAATACGCACTGTCCAACCTGAAGGCGCGTGGGTACAAGCTCGCCCTGGCATCAAATTCGATCCGCTCCACGGTGGAGCTGATGATGAAGAAGAGCAACCTCGACGTCTATTTCGACGCGATGCTGAGTTGCGAAGACGTGAGCCAGCCCAAGCCGTATCCCGATATTTACCTGCACGCCGCAGAAGTGCTGGGTGTTGCCCCGGAAAACTGCCTGGTGGTCGAAGACAACACGAACGGCATCCGTGCAGCCGAGGGCGCCGGTTGTCCTGTGCTGGTGGTCCAGAGCGTTCACGATGTGCAGCTCGACCGCATTCTTGACGCCATCGGTCGCACGGAGGGGCGCAAAGCATGAAAGTCATCATTCCCATGGCAGGCAACGACGAACTGTTTCGTCGCCACGGCTTCCACTACGCCAAGCCAGTGATCGAGATCGATCGCCGACCACTGGTCGAACATGCGTTCGAGAGCCTCAACTCGATTCCTGAGGCCAAATTTGTGTTCGTCGTTCGCAAGGAAGACGACCTTCGCTTTCACCTGCGGGATGTTCTTCAGCTTCTGAATCCGAACGTCACCGTGTTGCGTGCAGATGGCGACACCGCGGGCGCGGGCTGCACAGCCCTGCTCGCCATCGAACACATCGACCCGGAAGAAGAGCTCATCATCGCCAACGCCGACCAGATTGTGAACGTTGACTTTGAAGAGATCGTCAACAACTTTCGTGACCGAGGCCTTGATGCCGGCACCATCGTCTTTGACTCTGTGCATCCCCGCTGGTCCTTCGTCAAAACCAATGCAGAGGGTTTCGTCATCGAGGCGGCGGAAAAACGCCCGATCAGTCGCAATGCGACGGCAGGCGTCTACTACTTCCGGCGCGGCGCCGATTTCGTCATGGCGATGCAGAACATGATCAAAAAGGGCGCCTCCGTGAACAACGGCTACTTTGTCTGCCCATGCTTCAACGAGCTCATCCTCGCGCAAAAGCGGATCGGCACCGTGGAAATCCAGCGTGACCAATACATCTCGCTGGCCACCCCGCAAGCGATCGATGAATATGAACAGGTTTTGTCTGCACGCAGAAGGGAGTGAAGCACATGGAGCTATTCAAACTGTCCGACATGACCAAGGGCTGGTTTGTCGGCAATTTTTCGCCCACGGTGCAACGTTCCGACGCCGTCGAGGTCGCTGTCAAGACCTATGCAGCCGGCAGCCACGAGGCGCGGCACCTGCACAAGATTGCTCAAGAAATCACCCTGATCCTGCAGGGTCGGGCGCGAATGAACGAGACCGTCTATGAGGCGGGCGACATCGTGGTGATTGCACCGGGCGAATCCACAGACTTTGAGGCCCTCACTGACGTGACCACGGTCGTGGTCAAGACACCCAGTGTCGCTGGAGACAAGTACGAATGTTGAACATTGTGGTCCCCATGGCCGGGCGAGGCTCCCGATTCGCAGACGCCGGATACACACTGCCCAAGCCCCTCATTCCGATCCACGGACATCCGATGATTCGCGTGGTGATCGACAACCTCACCCCTGCGGACGATCACCGCTTCCACTTTTTGATCTTGCGCGAACACGCTGAGCAATACCAGCTCGACGCCCACTTGCGGGCCTGGGCACCAGGCTGCCGGATCATCTTTGTGGACTCGGTCACCGAGGGCGCCGCCTGCACGGTGCTGCTGGCGCGGGAGTTCATCGACAACGACGATCCGTTGATGATCGCCAACTGCGACCAGTACATCGATGCGGACATCAACACCTACCTGCAGAGCATGGGTGACGCGGACGGATTGATCATGACCATGTGGGCCGACGATCCAAAATGGTCGTTCGTGCGCCGCAACGCCGAGGGACGCGTGGTAGAAGTGGTCGAGAAGCAGGTGGTGTCGAACGAGGCCACGGTCGGCATCTACAACTTCCGCCGCGGCGCCGATTTCGTGCAAGCCGCCGAGGACATGATCGCCGCCAATTTCAGGGTGAACAACGAGTTCTATGTCGCCCCAGCCTACGACCAGATGATCAGCCGGGGTGCACGGATCGAATGCCACAGCATTGGCCGTCTCGATGCAGGCATGCACGGCATTGGCGTCCCTGTCGACCTGACGGCCTTTTGCGAAAGCCCTGTTTCGCACCGCGCCGTCGCAAGGCTCGGCGCCCGTGAATCGCAGCGCTGACGCGCCAGAACATGGTCAACAAGCAGTGGTTCCACGATCGCCTGGCCCGCCGCGTCCTGCGCTGGGCGGTGCGCTACGCCATCAGGCGAGGTGAACACTTCGCCACCTACAACGAGCGGCCGAAGCTTGCCAGCCAGATAGGAACCTGGCCTGAACGAGGCGCGCCAGCCAAGGGCTGTTCCATCGTGATGCAAGGCCCCATCGCGACGGACGATGCCTTTACGAAGGAAACGCTGGTCCTCTATGCCCGCAATTTCCCGGCGTGCAAGCTGATCCTGTCGACCTGGGCCGACACGCCGCGCGAGCTTCTCGATCCGATCCAGCAACTTGGCGTGGAAATTGTGTTGTCCGAAAAGCCAAAGGTGGCGGGGCTGTTCAATGTGAACATGCAACTGGTGAGCGCGGGCGCCGGCGTTCGCGCCGCCGTGGCGCAAGGGGCTGAGTGGATCCTCAAGACCCGGACCGACCAGCGCATGTACAACCCCGATGCCATGTCCTACCTCATCGCGCTGGCGCAGGCGTTTCCGGTGGCGCCCGGTTTCCGGCAGCGCCACAGAATCATCGGTGTTGGCCAGGGCTCCCTGAAGTTTGCGCCTTACCACGTGACGGACCAATCGGTCTTTGGACATGCGCAGGACATGCTGACCTACTGGACCCCACCCTTGCGCGACACGCCACCGCCCACGGGTTGGCCTGCGAGTCTTGGCGACATCTACACACAGACGCCGATCGGTGAGCTCTGCCGCCACGCGGCCGCCGAGACCTACATCACCAGCAGCTTTCTGTCTAGCGTTGGGCGCACACTGGATTGGTCGCTCGCAGACACCTGGGCTGCCTACCGCGATCATTTCTGTTTTGCCGACTACGCGGCCACGGACCTCTACTGGGTCAAGGCGCAAAGCTATTCGCTGCGCGAGGACCTCATCGCCTACGACAGGGTGTCGAACCGGCAGGAATTCACCTTCCGTGAGTGGTTGCTGGTGCACACCGGATCACTCAAACCCGAAGACGCGCAGCGCTACGAGGGGGTTTTTGCGACCCGGTTCGACGACGCCGTGGTGCCTTTGCCCGACCCCCAGGGCACGTGATGCACCTGCGCGATGGATTGCCCGTCGTGCAGCGGGCATCGCACCCAAGCTCCAGCTCGGGCCATCATCCCGTGCCCCTATACTGACTGACATGGCTTTATCGTCCCGGCCACCCCGCTCCATTCTCAAGCGCCGCGGCAGCATTTCAACGGCAGCACAGGCCTTGCTTGATGCAGCGGCCATGACGGGCCTGGGCTATGCCCTGATCCGGTTTTACATCGGGGGCATGAATGCGCCCTACACGGTGCTGATGCTGCTGCTGCTGGTGGGCATGTGGGTGACCTATGACCAGTTCGGTCTCTATCGCAGCAACAGCAGCCACACACGCAAGGCCTTCAGCCTCTTCAAGGCCTGGACCTTGGTATTCGCCTTCCTCCTGATGGTGGGTTTCGCCACCAAACAGACCGAGATTTTCTCTCGCCTACTGGTCGGTCAGTGGTACGTGCTGGGCTACCTGGTCCAGGTGGCCCTTCACTACAGTATTCGCGAATTGCAGATCCGCCTGCTGCGCCGCACCGTGACGCCCGAGAACGTGTTGATCGTGGGCACAGGTCGACTGGCCCGCTATCTGCACAACAAGATCTCCAACAACCCCTGGCTCGGGCAGCGCGTGATTGGTTGCCTGGCACTGCCAGCGACCGACAAAACCCCGTCGGACAACGGCTTCACACGGCTGCACGAGCCTTCGGATTTTGCGTCCCTGTCCGATCCAGGCGTGGTCGGTCAATTCGACGAAATGATGGCCATCATCGAGCAGCACGACATCGACACGGTGTACTTTGCGATTCCTCTGGATGCCTCTGAACTCATCGAGGGCATGTACTTCAGTCTGCTGGACAAACATGTGGCGGTGCACTGGGTTCCCGACATCTATTCGCTCCTGCTGGTGAACCACAGCGTGCGTGAAATCGCAGGCCTGCCGGTGCTCACGCTGTCTGAAACCCCGTTGACCGGCACCCGGCTGTTGCTCAAGGCCATTGAAGACGTGCTGCTCTCTGGCTTGGTGCTGCTGCTGGTCTCACCGCTGTTGCTGATCATTGCACTGGCCATCAAGCTCGACAGCCCCGGCCCGGTGTTCTTCCGCCAGGCCCGTAAAGGCTGGAGCGGAAAGACCTTCCACATCTGGAAATTTCGCAGCATGCACGTGCACCAGCCGGACAACGGCATCGTCAAGCAAGCCACCCGAGACGATCCGCGCATTACCCGCGTCGGCGGTTTCCTGCGCAAGACCAGCCTGGATGAGCTGCCGCAACTCATCAATGTGTTGCGAGGCGAAATGTCACTGGTGGGGCCAAGGCCACATGCCGTGCAACACGACATGGAGTACTCCCAACGCATCAACAGCTACTTCGCCCGCCACAACATCAAACCCGGTATCACCGGCCTTGCCCAGGTTCGCGGACTGCGAGGCGAGACCGCCACCATCGAACAGATGCAGCAGCGTGTCGAGGCAGACATCGAGTACATCAACAACTGGTCCCTCTGGCTGGACTTCACCATCCTGCTGCGCACGCTGGGCGCGCTGACGGGGAAGAATGCCTACTGATCTGCGGGCACTGGCCGCCGGCCGTTCTGGATTTGCTTGCTCATCCGACGACTTGAACAGTTGACTCTCAGCTGTCTTGAGGGATGCGCTGAACCATCAAGGCTTTGTGGCGGTTACCGCAAAACCATCTCCAGGCAGAAAACCCAGAATAGCTCCCTGAGCATTCAACACGGCGACCCATTCCTGTCGGTGAAGCACGGGCAAAAAGAACAACGCATCCACTTCGATTTGATGGCGCTCCGCCAATTCTTTTGCCTCCTGAACGGTTGAAGGAAACTGAGCCACAAATTCGGACAGGGGTTTGGCGCGCGCCTTTACTTTGGCTGCATAGGCTTCGTCATACGCAATGTAGAAATCTGGTCGCTGTGAATAATCTCGACCTCCGGTCACCGAGTCGAGCATGACTTCATGTCGCTCATCGCGATCCCGCGGCTCCCTGATGCCCACAGTCACAGGCCCTGACGACCAGGTTGGCCGAAGAGATGAATCCAGTTGGGCAATGTCATTGACGACGTCGACCCCTTGATAATCTTGCAGGCTGATCACCCTAAACCGATCGACCTCGTGTACAAGGAAAAGCGGCCTAGCCTGATAGGCAGTGTGCAAGCCATAAGCCAGGGCGGCGAGTTGCACCATGATGACCAGTGACATGTCCAAAAACACTTCACGTCGCGGTTTCTTGGGGCTGAACAGGATGAGTGTGAGCAGAGGGCCGCACACCACGTCGACCCCCATGAGGATCAGGAAGAGCCTGACACCGCCTGAAAGCTGGCCGTAAGGGTGTGGATACCAGAAGCCAAATACGATCACTGCGGCCAGGGCAGCCACCAGCAACGAGCCAAGCAGATGAAAGAAGGCCGCCTTGCTGGCGGCCTTCATGCGGAGTTGGAAGGTCATGGGACGAGTTTATCGGCATTCGGCCGGCATGTATTTGGCCGGCATGGTGCCCAGGGTGATGTTGGTCATGCCTCGGGCCGTGGCCGTGAGGGAACTGTCGCTGGCGCAGGCCCAGTCGATGGATTCGGTGGAGGCCGCAGTAGGGGCGGCCAAGTTCACGTTAGGGGATAGTGTAAAAGTCAATCCGTTCAGTCCGGCCGGGATGCCATTGGCCGCTGTGGCCCTTATCGTCACGAAAATTGGCCATGTGGTGCTCCCGGCAAAGGGAAGGCAGTTTACGCCCACAAGCCCCACGACGCCAACACACATATTCCCCATGTACTTCGACTGCTTTTCAAGTGCTGGACTCGAGTTAATTGCTACTGATGCAGCATTTAAGCCCGCCACCCTGTCTTGTGTATAGGCCTCACTGAGCAGATTCTTTGTCGTTGAGGCTGCAACCAACGCCTCGCTGGTTTTCGCTCGGATGGCGTAGTCTTGATACGCCGGCAAAGCCACAGCAGCCAAAATTCCAATGATGGCGACCACAATCATCAACTCGATCAAAGTGAAGCCTTGTTGCACCAAAAATTTCATAACTGTAGCCTCTATTAGATAGCATCTCTCTACTGTAAAAAGCAGAAGCTGTGCCACAAGATAATCGAGCACTATCGTTAACTAATGCACACTCACAACTAAAGTAACGACAGATTTTGTCTAAGTAGTGACGTTTCTTGTCACCTAATTGGTGCCAAAAAAAAGGCGCCCGTAAGGCGCCCTTTTTTGACATATGGATGGCTGACCGCCGCAGCGATCAAAAAGCCATCAACGGCATTCCGCAGGAGCGTACTTTGCTGGCAATGCGGTAGCGGGTACTGTGGGAGCGGTTGCTGCGGAGAAACGGGCAGTAGCTGTCGTCACCGTCGCGCTACCACAAGCCCAATCCACAGCGCCGGTGGAGGCTGCGACTGGAGTGCCGATGGCACCAGCGTTATTTACCAAAGGCCGAAACGAAATCATGTTGCCGTTGAGGCCAGTCGGAATACCGTTCGCTGCTGTCGCTGCGATTGCCATGTTGATTTGCCATGGGCCTGCGTGCCCTGCAGCCAATGCAGCGCAAACTCCTGCGCCCGGCGTTTCATCCACACAGAAGTTAAGCACATACTTTGATGCCTTTTCTGCCACCGCAGTTGTGTTGATTCCGGAACCTGCAGCTGTCATAGCCGTGATACCCCCGGTTTGGAAGGCTTCACTGATCACAGCCTTGGCCGATGATGCAGCGATCACGGCTTCCGACACCTTGGCACGGATCGAGTAGTCCTGGTAAGCCGGCAGGGCAACAGCAGCCAGAATACCGATGATGGCCACCACGATCATCAATTCGATCAGGGTGAAACCTTTTTGCATGGAACGCTTCATGGAAAAAACTCCTTGAGGGGGTTGTTGGGGGGTTGGTAACGGTAACCCTAGTGCAGGGAGCGTGCCAGCTTGAATTGGTAGGTGATTCGCGTGCTATTTCACGGTTCGCCGGGGGTGGGTGACGAAATGTGTCGCATGGGGTTGAGTAGCGGTGACAAATTTTGTCGGATCGCACTCGGGTGACGTTTTTCGTCGTACCGGTGGTCGGGGATGAGCGGTCATGCAAGGTCCGGGCCACTTAGGTAATGCCGTGTCAATTTAATGATTGAGCTCCCGTGATGCCAGATTGCGTGCTTCGGCAGGCATTGCCCGAACGGATGGACGTATGCTTCACCGGGTGAGTCAAGATGACCGGCGCTTCTGAGCGGTCAATACGACCATCCCACGGCCAAGACCCTCACCCCAACCCTCTCCCACGAGCGGGAGAGGGGGTTAAAGGCACGTTTGTTGGCGCGAGGTGTCTTTGTCCAGAAACCACAAGGGTCCGGCTCCGCCGGCCCGAGAGGTCGTCCCCCTCGAAGCGCCGCAGGCGCGCAACGGAGGGGGGAAGCCGCGTCAGCGGCGCAGGGGGTGTTCTCAGAGCTCAAACGTCATCCCAGCACTCAGCCAGCGAATGTCGTGGCGCGCTGCGTCTGCACGGTTTGGCCTTTCGTCAAAACCGCGGATCTCTTCCATGATGAGTCCGGTTTCGGCGGGTTTGGTGTGGGTGATGTAGATCGGGTAAGGCTCTGCTGCATGGGCAGGGGCGATCTGGTCGAGTTCGTCGGCCAGGGCGCTGGGCGCCAGGTGCAGGCTGCGTTGGGCCAGGGCTTTTTCGCGGTCGCTGAAGGCGGTTTCGATGATGAGCATGGCCACCGGCAGCTGGTTCACGCGTTGCCAGAAGGCCGGGTTGCGGCTGGTGTCGCCGCTGAACACCCAGTGACCGGACGGACTGTTGGCCGCAAAACCCACGGCGGGCACGGTGTGCACGGCTGCCAGCACTTCCACCGCCTTGCCTCCCACCTGCAGCACCTCGCCCACGGCAATGGGTGTGCAGCGCATGAGCGGGCTGGCGGCGCTGGGGATGGAGGAGAAGTCCGGCCAGATGAGGTTGTTGAAGATGTGGGCCTTGAGCGCGGCGATGGTGCCGGGCAGGGCGTGCACCTGCAGCGGTGGTGCGCCTGCGGCCAGGCGGCGCGCGGCCACGGCGTCGATCATCAAAGGCAGGCTGGCCACGTGGTCCAGGTGCGAGTGGGTCAGCAGCACGTGGTTCACGGCGGCCATTTCGTCCAGGGAGAGGTCGCCCACGCCGGTGCCGGCGTCGATCAGCACGTCGTCGTCCAGCAGAAAGGAGGTGGTGCGGCAGCCCTGTGCAATGGCACCGGAACAGCCCAGAACGCGAACCCTCATGGTGGTGTCAGCAGGTGGTGGTGGACCGGCGGGCCGGGCTCATCGCTTTCGCCGC
>PHCQ01000075.1 GCA_002840835.1 Betaproteobacteria bacterium HGW-Betaproteobacteria-16
CTGGGCGCTGGCGCTCATGCTGCTGGCCGCCGCGCTGGCCTGGGCACCGCCGGTGGGCGGCATCCCGCTGGCGGCCTATGTGTCGGTCGGTCTGCTGCTGGTCGGTGGCATCGCTGCGCTGCCGCTGGCCGTGGGCGCCTTGCTGCACTTCCTGGCGCCGCTGGTGGCGCGCCACGCCCTGCCGTTGCTGGCGGTCGAGCGCTCGCGCCGCCTGCGCGAGACCGCCGCCGTGGCCACCAGCGGCGTGGTCGCCAGCCTGGCGCTGTCGGTCGCGCTCACGGTGATGGTGGCGAGCTTTCGCGACTCGGTCACGCAGTGGCTCGACGGCGTGTTGCCGGCGCAGCTCTATGTGCGCTCCGGTGGCAGCGGCCTGGGGGACGGCAACAGCCTGCCGCCCGACTTCGTGATGGCCGTGACCGCCCTGCCGGGCGTGGCGCGGGTGGACCCGCTGCGCGCCACCTCGCTGCAGCTCAAGCCCAGCCTTCCCGCCGTGACCCTGCTCGCGCGACCGCTGGCCCTGGGCGACGACGCACCCGCCGGCCAGAAGCTGCCGCTGGTGGGCCTGCCGGTCCCGCTGCCACCCGCCGCGGCGGGCGAGCGTGTTGTGGCGGTGTACGTGAGCGAAGCCATGCTGGACCTGCACGGCGCGGTGCCCGGCGGCTGGCTGCCGGCGCTGGCGCAGGCGTTTCCGGCGGGCGGCGACACACGCTTCTTCGTCGCCGGCGTCTGGCGCGATTACGCGCGCCAGCACGGCAGCGTGGTGATGGACCGCGCCGACTACGTACGCCTCTCGGGCGACACGCGCGTGAACGACCTGGCGTTGCACCTCAAGCCCGGCGCCGACGAAGACGCGGTGCGCGAAGCCATCCGCGCGCTGGCCGGGCGACAGGGCGCCGCGGGCCTGATCGAGTTCGCATCGGCCGGGCAGATCCGTGCCACCTCGCTGCGCATTTTTGACCGCAGCTTCGCCGTCACCTACTGGCTGCAGGCGGTGGCGATCGGCATCGGCCTGTTCGGCGTGGCGGCCAGCTTCAGCGCGCAGGTGCTGGCGCGGCGCAAGGAGTTCGGCCTGCTGGCGCACCTCGGCCTGACGCGGCGGCAGATCCTCGGCGTGGTCGCGCTCGAAGGCCTGGCCTGGACGGTGCTCGGCGCGCTCGCCGGGCTGGCGCTGGGCCTGGGCGTGAGCCTGGTGCTGGTGCACGTGGTCAACCCGCAAAGTTTCCACTGGACCATGGACCTCGTGCTGCCCTGGGCGCGGCTGCTGGCGCTGTGTGTGGCCGTGGTGATCGCCGGCACCGCCACCGCCTGGCTGGCCGGGCGCGCCGCCGCCGGCCGCGACGCCGTGCAGGCGGTGAAAGAAGACTGGTGAACCTCCCTCACAATGACCACATGAACACACCCCACTGGCTGCACCAGGCCATCGCCCGCATCGAGGCCGACTTCTGCCGCAGCGCCGACACCCACCTGATCGCCCTGCCCCTGCCGGGCTGGGCCGCGCACGGCATCGACCTCTACCTCAAGGACGAATCCACCCACACCACCGGCAGCCTCAAGCACCGGCTGGCGCGCTCGCTGTTTCTCTACGCGCTGTGCAACGGCTGGCTGCAGCAGGGCACCACGGTGGTGGAAGCGTCCAGCGGCTCCACCGCCGTGAGCGAGGCCTATTTCGCGCGGCTGCTGGGCCTGCCCTTCGTCGCCGTCATGCCGCGCAACACCTCGCAGGAGAAGGTGGATCAGATCGCGTTTTACGGCGGGCGCTGCCATTTCGTGGAGCACGCGGGCGAGGTCTACGCCGCCGCGCAACAGCTGGCCCGCGAGACCGGCGGCCACTACATGGACCAGTTCACCTACGCCGAGCGCGCCACCGACTGGCGCGGCAACAACAACATCGCCCACAGCATGTTCGAACAGATGGCGCGCGAACGCCACCCCGTACCACGCTGGATCGTGGTCGGTGCCGGCACCGGCGGCACCAGCGCCACCATCGGCCGGCACCTGCGCTACCAGCAACACGCCACCCGGCTCTGCGTCGCCGACCCCGAGGGCTCGGTGTTCTGCGCCTACCACCGCAGCGGCGACGCCACGCTGACCGCCCCGGGTTCGCGCATCGAGGGCATTGGCCGCCCGCGCGTGGAACCCAGCTTCATCCCCACCGTGGTGGACCGCATGGTCGAGGTGCCCGACGCCGACTCGCTGGCCGCCATGCACGCGCTCACCGGCCTGCTCGGCCGCCGGGTCGGCCCGTCCACCGGCACCAACCTCGTGGCCATGCTGGCGCTGGCGCAGGAGATGAAGGCGTACGGCGAACGCGGCTCCATCCTCTCGCTGCTGTGTGACAGCGGCGAGCGCTACCGGCAGACCTATTTCGACGCCAGCTGGGCACAGAACCGGTTTGGCGACATCAGCGCCGCCCAGGCGCGCCTGGACGCCCAGCTCGCGTCCGACAGCGGCCCCCAGGATGCACCCACCGACCCCACCCGAGAATGAAGCCCGGCCCACCGCGAGCGTGAGCGCACGGCGCCGCCTGGTGCTCGGCACGGCCGCGGCCTGCGCCCTGCCCTGGCGGTGGGCACAGGCCCAGCAGCCAGCGCCCGCCCGCGGCCCGCTCACACCGCGCGCACTCGCCTTCCCGCGCGACCACGGCACCCACAACGACACCCGCACCGAATGGTGGTACCTCACCGGCCACGCGCAGGACGCGCAGGGCCGCAGCTTCGGCTTCCAGGTCACGTTTTTCCGCAGCCGCGTCGATGGCACGCAGGGCCTGACCAGCCGCCTGGCCGCGAAGCAGCTCGTGTTTGCGCACGCCGCCATCACCGACGTGAGCGGCCAGCGGCTCTGGCACAGCGACCGCATCGCGCGCTGGAACGGTGAACCGCCCGCCACCACAGGGCGCGGCGTGTACGCGCTGGAAACCGACACCCACGTGGCACTGGGCGACTGGTTCATCCAGCGCCGGTCCGACGGCGGCTACACCACCCGCGTCAGCGACGAAGCGCTGCGCATCGCGATCGACGCGACGCCCACCCAGGCCATCCTGCTGCAGGGCGAGCAGGGCTTTTCGCGCAAGGGCCCCGACCCCGCGCAGTCCAGCTTCTACGTCAGCCAGCCGCAGCTGGATGTGCGCGGCACGCTGGGCTTTCAGGGCCAGACCTTCACGGTCACAAAGGGCAAGGCCTGGCTCGACCACGAATGGAGCGAAGCCCTGCTGCACCCCGAGGCCGTGGGCTGGGACTGGATCGGCATGAACCTGTTCGACGGCCACTGCGTCACCGCCTTCCAGCTGCGCCGAAAAGACGGCAGCAAGGTCTGGGCCGGCGGTTCGTTCCGCGCCGCGGGCAGCGCGCAGAACCCCACCGACATCTACCGCTTCCGGCCCGGCGAAGTGGAATGGGTGGCCCAGCGCTACTGGACCAGCCCGCGCACCCGCGCGCGCTATCCCGTCGAATGGATGATCCGCACACCGGCGGACTTCTACACCGTCAAGGCCGTCATCGACCCCCAGGAACTCGACAGCCGCGCCAGCACCGGCACGGTGTACTGGGAGGGCCTGTCGGACCTGTTCGACAGCAACGGAAAACACGTTGGCCGCGGCTACCTGGAGATGACGGGGTACGCGCAGCGCCTGGTGCTGTGAACCCGGGCACGGGCCGAGCGGCCGTGCGCTGGCGAACCCTGAACGGTTCGCCAGCGCACAGACGACCGCCCCGGTCCGACCTAAAAACGGGGTGTGGTGGACGTTTCTGTTCACCCGACAACCTGAGGACATCGCATGAACTGGGACACCATTCAAGGCAACTGGAAACAGCTCACCGGAAGAGCCCAACAGCAGTGGGGCAAGCTGACCGACGACGACCTGCAGGTCGTGGCCGGCCACCGCGACCAGCTGGCCGGCAAGATCCAGGAGCGCTACGGCATCGCCAAGGACGAAGCCGAAAAACAACTCAAGGACTGGGAAGACCGGGCCGACGACAGCTGGTTGAAATAACCCGCCAGCAGCTGCTCGCCTGCGGCAGACCACCGGCCCGGGCGGCAGCCGCAGGCGTGGTTCAGTTTTTGCGCCCCGTCAGTTCCTTGTGGAACTGCTTGTCGGCGGCGTAGCAGCTGCAGGCCTCCGCCTCCAGCGCCGCCCGGTCGAGCACCTGCAGCTCGCCCCGGTGGTAGGCGATGAATCCACTCTGCTGGAACGACCCGGCCGCCTCCGTCACCCCCACGCGCCGCACACCCAGCATCAGCGCCATGAACTCCTGCGTGACGTGAAAAGTGTCGGCCTGCGCGCGGTCCTGGCTCATCAGCAGCCAGCGCGCCAGGCGCGGCCCGATCTCGTGAAAACGCTCGCAGGCCGAGGCCAGTGTCTGCTGGTGCAGCCGCACCAGCAGGCTCGACTGCATGACCTCCTGCAGCGGCAGGCTGCTCACGATCTCCGCGCGCAAGGCTTCGGCGCCGATGCGCCAGCTCTTGCCCTCTCCCTGCACCAGTGCCCGCCAGGGCGTCTTCGCCAGCCCCAGCACCAGCTCCGAACCGAGCATGGACTCCCGCCCGACCATGCCCACTTCAAGCGATGGGTAGTCGTCCACATCGATCACCAGCGAGATGAAGCCCGAGATCGGAAAGTGCGCGTGGCTCAAGGGCTCACCGCGCACGCTGAGTTCGGACGACAGCAGCAGGTCAAAAGGTTCGCACTGGTCGAGCAGGTGCCGCCGGTCGGCTTTCGGCAGCTGCTGGAGCAAGAGGTTGTCGGCGTTGTTGGCCATGAGCGTGTGGTGTCCCTGGTGGCTCAGCACCACCCGGGAGAGGTGGTGTCATGAAAGGCGCGGAGTGTCCTCGGCGCATTGAGAAACAGTGTGCGAGTCCACAGGGCTGTTGACTGTCTGGCAGCGCACACAAGGGGGGAAAGAACCGGCGGTGTGGCGCTGCTGCACATGTTCGCCAGCGTACCGACGCTGTTCGCGCAGGATCATAAAAACAGGGGGTGCAATCCGCGCAATGCGTCTTAGACGCAAGAAAGACCTCCATGAAAAAGCTGACTGTTCTCCACCTGCTCGGCGTCGCCGGCATGGCCACCTTCCTGGCGTCTTCTGCGTACGCGCAGAGCACCAGCCACTTCTACGGCGGCGGCTCGGTCGGCCAGTCCCGCACCGAGATGGACTCCGCACACACCACCGGCGTGCTGCTGCCGGGCGTCAACACCACCGGTGTCGCCACCGACAACAAAGGCAATGCCTTCAAGATTTTTGGTGGCTACCAGATCAACCGCAACATCGCCCTCGAAGCGGGCTTTTTCGATCTGGGCAAGAACCGCTTCAGCGCCTCCACCTCACCCTCGGGCACGCTGTCCGGCGAGACCCGGGTCCAGGGCCTCAACTTCGATCTGGTCGGCACCCTGCCGCTGACCGAACGCTTCTCCGCGCTGGCCCGTGTGGGTGCCCAGCACGCCTGGTCCAAGGACCGCTTCAGCGGCACCGGCGCCGGTGCCGGCATCCCGTCGAGCAGCAAGCACAACGATTCCAACTACAAGGTCGGCCTGGGCGTGCAATACGAGATGACGCCCGCGTTCTGGATCCGCGGCGATGTGGAGCGCTACCGCATCAAGGACGCCGTCGGCCGCCGTGCCAACGTGGACGTGGCCTCGGTCAGCCTGGTGTTCCCGTTCGGCCGTGCGCCCGAGCGCGTGGCCGCAGCGCCGGTCTATGTGGCACCCGCCCCGATGCCGGCGCCCGTCGCCGTGGCACCGGCGCCCGCGCCGGTCGTGATGGCACCAGCGCCCCAGCGCGTGAGCTTCTCGGCCGACACACTGTTCGGCTTTGACAAGTCCACCGTGCGCCCCGAAGGCCGGGTCGAACTCGACAAGTTCAGCAACCAGCTGAGTGGCACCAGCTACCAGTCGATCAGCGTCGAAGGCCACACCGACCGCCTGGGCTCCACGGAATACAACCAGACCCTGTCCGAAGAGCGCGCCGAATCGGTCAAGAACTACCTCGTGACCAGCGGCAACATCGACCCGACCCGCATCAGCGCCGTCGGCAAGAGCGAAACCCAGCCGGTGACCGCACCCGGCGATTGTTCGGACAACCAGGCACGTCCTTCGCTGATCAACTGCCTGCAGCCCGACCGCCGCGTGGAAGTGGAAGTCACCGGCACGCGCTGACCCGGTGTTCCCCAGCCGCACCCCTCACGGGGTGTGGGCAAGGAAAAGGCCCGCTGCCAGACTGGCAGCGGGCCTTTTCCTTGGGTGAGCGAAGTGCGCTCAGGCCAGGGTCAGGTGGCAGGCCGGTGGCCAGCCACCCGGGATCGCCCTGGATTCGGACCGGGGCAGGCCGATGCGGGTGAAGTCCTGCTGTTGCTGCGCCCGGCGGCGACGCGCCATCTGCTCGCCCAGCGCGGCCGTGTCCAGACCGGTCATGCGCACTTCAACGAACAGCACCGCCTGGGCATCGTCCATGCTGGGCAAGACGCAGTCCCCGATGTCGACCACCGCATCGTCGTAGCCCGGATCGCCGGGTTGCATCTCGTCCAGCCGCGCGATCAGGTGACGCAGCCGGGCGTGGTCGCACAGCGCGGTCTGCCCGAGCCGCGCGCGGTCCAGCGCCGTGCACACCACGGGGTAGAAGATCTCTTCTTCGATCAGCGCGTTCAGGCTCAGCGCATCGCACAGGCGGTCCACGATCTCGGCCTTGCGTTCCGCGCCGCAGCCTTCGACCAGGCGCACACCGTCGTATTCGCGCAGCAGCTTGCGGATGAGTTCGTGGTCCAGCCGCAGCTGGTCCAGCGCATCGCGCGTGCGCAGGGCGGATTTGGGGCGCACGGACGAGCGGGTATCGGGTTCAGGCCTTGCGCACACCGGGCACACCTCGGGTGTTGTTGGGCAGGCTCATGGTCGGTCGCCTGACCGGCCCTGTGGGTTGGCGTGCCGGAGGGGAAGACTCGGGCATCCGCCCCTCGGGCGCAGCACCCTCGCTGGTCGGGGCGTTTTCCTGCGGCCTGAGGGTGGGCGGTTGGGGGGTGGCTCGGTTGGCGACTGTGATCATTTCAGGGCCCAGGTTGGATTTAAGGTCGCGCACCACGCGCCACCACAGGGGACTTTGTAGCCGCCCAGAACGCGCAAAGTCTGTGCGGCAGCGAACACGCGCGGGGTCAAAAAAGCGCTCTTCACTCAGGCCGCTAGCAGTTCCCTTTCGGTGCAAGGGTTCATCGCCTGGTGCACCTCATCGGCCAGCGCCCGGGCAAGCTCCTTGGCCTGGCCGGCTTCCGGGCACTCCACCATCACGCGCAGTACCGACTCGGTGCCCGAGGCCCGCAACAGCACGCGACCGAACATGCCGAGCGCCCGCTCGGTGCGCTCGCGGCAGCGCCGGATCACGTCGCTGCTCTCCCAATCCGCCCCTTTGGCAATCGGCACGTTGATCAGGCACTGGGCGTGCAGTTGCAGGCCCTCGCACAGCTGGGCCAGGTCCTTGCGCGAGCGCCGCATGGCCGCGAGCACCTGCAGCGCGGCGATCACGCCGTCGCCGGTGGTGTGGCGGTCCAGACACAGGATGTGCCCCGAGTTCTCGCCCCCCAGACGCCAGCCGCGCTCGCGCAGCAACTGCATGACGTGGCGGTCGCCCACCGCGGAACGCGCGAACGCCACACCCTGGCGGTTGAGGGCCTGTTCCAGACCCAGATTGCTCATCAGGGTGCCGGCGACACCGGCGCAGACCTCGCGCCGCTGCTTCGCATCCTGTGCCAGCAGGTACAGCAGCTCGTCGCCGTCGAACACGCGGCCCGAGGCGTCGGCCATCACCAGGCGGTCGCCATCACCGTCGAGCGCGATGCCCAGATCGGCGTGATGAAGACGCACCATCCGAGACAGGTGCTCGGGGCGCGTCGCACCCACCTCGTCGTTGATGTTCACGCCATTGGGTGATCCACCGGTGACCACCACATCGACGCCGAGCTGTTCCAGCACAGCCGGCGCCACCTCGTGGCAGGCGCCGTGCGCCACGTCGATGACGATGCGCATGCCGCGCAGGTTCACGTCGCTGTCCAGGCTGCGTTTGCAGAAGTCGATGTAGAGACCCGGCGCCGATGGCAGGCGCCACGAGTGCCCGAGCTGGCGCGAGGGCACACAGGGCAGCGGCTCCTGCATGCGCTGCTCGATGGCCTGCTCCACCGCGTCGCTCAGCTTGTCGCCGTCGCTGGAGAAAAACTTGATGCCGTTGTCGTCGTAGGGGTTGTGCGAGGCACTGACCACGACACCGGCCTGGAAACCGCGCAGGCGCGTGAGGTAGGCGATGGCCGGGGTCGGCAACACGCCGCACATCACCGAGTCCACGCCCGCCGCGGCAAAGCCCGCCTGCAACGCGGCTTCGAGCATGTCGGAAGAGACCCGGGTGTCCGAGCCGATGACCACCGCGGGTTTCTGGCTGGTATCGGCTTGTCGCTCGACCAGCAAGGCCCCGCTGGCATGGGCGAGCTGCATCACGGCCTGTGGGGTCATTGGGGCCTGGCCGACCCGGCCGCGCACGCCGTCGGTGCCAAAGATGGGAATGGTCTGCATGGGTTGTCTTTCGTAAGGGGGCGGATCGTCACGACGGTTTCGGGTCCGTCGTATCCGGCTCCGCAGGCTAGTGCTCCGCTGCGCCGAGGTCTGTTCGCTGGCGTACACCCGGGCGGAAGAAAACCCACGGCGTTACGTACGGTGACGTACAGACCGATACAGCCAGCCCACCAAGAATCGGGCCTCATTACAAAGGTAAACACCATGCAAACCCATCGTGCTTTCCTGTCGGGTTTGTCGCGCCACGTGGCCACCGGACTGGCCACCACATTCACCTTGCTGGCAGCCCATGCGCAGGCGCTCCCCGGCAGCGACGCGCAGCCCATCAGCCAGGCGGCCGCCAGTGCAGCGGCCATGACCCTGACAGCGTCATGGACCGAGCGCCCGTTCGTGCTCGCACTGGCGCTGGTGCTGGGGCTGATCGTGGTGGTGATGACGACCTACGGCGTGCGCCACGTCGTCTTCACCTTGAGTCGCCTGTTTGGCGGCCAGCGCTACCCCTACGCGGGCATCCAGTCCGCCGTCTGGCCACAGATCACGGTGTTCATCGCGGCGCACAACGAAGAGAAGGTCATCGCCGGCTGCCTGGGCGCCCTGCTGGACACCGACTACCCGCCCGATCGCATCCGCATCGTGCCGGTCAACGACCGCTCGCAGGATGGCACCAAGGCCATCATCGACACCTATGTGATCCGCTACCCGGAGCGCATCGTCCCCTTCCACCGCACCGGGGGCAAACCGGGCAAGGCCGCTGCGCTCAAAGAGGCGATGTCGCTGGCCGAGGGCGATATCGCCATCATTTTTGACGCCGACTACACCCCCGGTCCGGGCCTGCTGCGGCAGCTGACCGCGCCCTTCTTCGACCCGGAAGTGGGCGCTGTGATGGGGCGCGTGGTGCCGGTGAACGCTGGCACCAATCTGCTGACCCGCCTGCTCGACCTGGAGCGTTCGGCCGGCTACCAGGTGGACCAGCAGGCGCGCATGAACCTGAAGGCCGTGCCCCAGTACGGCGGCACCGTCGGCGGCGTGCGCCTGTCGGCGGTGGAGGCCGTGGGCGGCTGGCACGACGACACCCTGGCCGAAGACACCGACATCACCTTCCGCCTGCTCATCAACGGCTGGAAGACGGTCTACAACAACCGCGCCGAGTGCTACGAAGAAGTGCCCGAAGAGTGGTCGGTTCGCATGCGCCAGGTGCGGCGCTGGGCCAAGGGCCACAACCAGGTGCTGTTCCGCTACTGGCGCCAGCTGCTCCAGAGCCCCTTTGTCTCGCTGCGCGAGCGCATCGACGGCCTGATGCTGCTGCTGGTGTTCCTGATGCCGCCACTGCTGCTGCTGGGCTGGTCGCTGGCGCTGGCGCTGTACTACCTGAACGCGGGCTCGCTGGTGGCGGTGTTCATTCCGCTGATGGCGCTGGTGGCCTACGGTGCGCTGGGCAACTTCGCGGCCTTTCTGGAGATCGTGATGGCGGTGCTGATCGACGGCCACCGACGGCGCATCCGCCTGCTGCCGATCAACCTGCTGTGCTTTTTCGTCAGCCTGTTCTCCATCTCGCAGGCGCTGTTCGAATCCATGACCGACCGCCTGTTCGGCCGCGAGATGGTCTGGCACAAAACCCTGCGTTACCGGAAGTCGGAGGTGGGCCAATGAGCGCCGCGCCGGGCCGTTCCCAAGCAAGCTCGCACCGCAGCCCGCAGGGCGAAGGTACTCCAATGAGCACCGCCCGGCCGCTCCGAAGGCGCTCAGCCCCGCAGTGCGCAGCACGGAGGGTATTCGAATGAACGCCGGCCCCGACATCCTCCTGCTGGTCTTTCTCCTGCTCTGCGTCGGTCTGCTGCTGCCGCCGTTCTACCCGGCCTGGCGCGAGTGGCTGCGCCCGACCGACCGCCAGGTGCTGCGCATGGCCGTCGGCGACGACAACCAGGCCAGCCTGCTGCGCCTGTTGCGGCAACAGATGGTGACCCTGCTCGGCAACGGCGATCCCCTGGCCTACGAGTCCCTGGAACAGGCCCTGGTTCGGGGTGTTGAGCCCCAGGCACCCGGTCCGCAGCGGCCGGTCTTCGTCGCGCGCACCTCCAGCGCCGAGCACGGCATCCAGAGCCGCTGGCCGGTCTATGCCGCCGACGACCTGCAGCTGCGCGAGAGCAGCGATCTCACGGACGTGCTGGCCGACGGGCACCTGGTGCTCGGGCCCCGCAGCCGTGTGCGCGGCTGGGCCCACGCCGAAAAGACCCTGCTGCTGGGCGAGTCCAGCGTGGTCGCGCGCGACCTGAGCTCGGAGCACGGCATCTCGCTGGCCTGGGCCTGCTGTTTCGAGCGGGTGCAGGCGCCGGTGATCGTGTTCGGCCAGCCGGGCACCCGGGACCACAGCAGCCGACCCCAGTTGCCCCCCCATGAGCCCCTGCCCGGGGCCAGACCCTGGGGCCGTCAGGGCTGGCGCATCGAGGGCGATTGTGTGATCCAGAAGGGTCGGCATTTCACCGGATCGCTGGTGGTCACCGGCGTGCTGTCCATCGGCGCCGACGCGCTGGTGGAGGGCGACGTGAAGGCCCACAAAGGCGTGGTGATCGGCGAGCGTGCCCATGTGACCGGCGGCGTGTTTTCCGACAACGGCATCCGCGTGTTCAACGAAGCCGTCATCGGCGGTCCGCTGGTGTCCGAATCGCTGCTGCAACTGGGTGCCGGTGTGCACCTGGGCAGCCTGCGCGCGCCCACCAGCGTCAGCGCCAACGTGATCCTGGCCGACAACGGCGTCCTGGCCCACGGCTCGGTCTGCGCCGCGCAGGCCGGTCTGGTGTGGGGCACAACATGAGCGCCGCGCTGGGCCGCTCCCAAGCAAGCTCGCACCGCAGCCCGCAGGGCGAAGGTACTCCAGTGAGCCTCCGCACGACCGCTCCGAAGGGAGCTTCCTCCGCTATCCGAAACATGAAGGTCAACCCATTGAATTCCACACGCCACTTTTCGCTGGCAAGCACCCTGGCGCTGTCGCTGAGCACCCTGGCCTGCGCCGGCGCCGGCCAGGCCGCCACGCTGGACCTCACCGGTTACACCGACGGCTCCGGCGCCATCACCATCCAGCACAAGGGCGGCACCGTCGACCCCTACTTCACCCTGCAGGCCCTGCTGCTCGCGCAGGAACTGGGTCTGGACACCAGCGCCGTGGCCCTGCCCTGGGCGAAATGGCTGCTGGCGCGGCAGAAGCCCGATGCCACCTTCGACCGTTTCTGCCGCACCGACTCTGTCTGGCTGGCCTGCAAGACCGCCGACGCCGACGACTCGCTGCTGGCGTTGTGGCTGAAGTTCGTCGAGACGCTGCCTGCCGAGACCCGGCGCGAGCCGGCGATGGTCAAAAGCCATGCCGCGGCAAGCGCCGCCCTGGCGCGCCTGGTGAGCCCGCCCACCGGGGTCTACCTGGTGTCGCCGGTCTACATGCACGGCCTGTTCATGGACAACCTGGAAGTGTGGACCTACCAGCCCGCGCACGCCGCCACGCAGAACAAGGCCCGGCCGTCGTTCGGCGCCTCAATCCAGCACGTGTTCTGGGACCCCGCGCAGAAGCGCTACCACGTGTCCACCCAGCCCGAGCAGAAGACCACGGAGCACAAGTTCTACCCCGACGCGGTGGCGCAGATCTTTCCCCACACCGTGAACTTCCCGCACATCCCGGGCGGCGCCAAGGCGCATTACCAGCGCTGGATCAAAGACCACCGCGCCGAATGGCTCAAGCAGGTCGAAGGCGATTTCGCCTGGGGACTGATCACCAGCGTGTCCTTGCGGCAAGGCGATCTGGCCTCGGTGCGCTGCTGGCACCAGAAGACCCTGCCCGCCCGCCACAGCTCGCACTGGACCGTCACCGACGAAGTGGTTCACCAGGTCCTGAAAGCCAGGGGCATCACCAACCAACCCGTTGAGAAGAACTGCTCATGACCACCTACCTCGCCTGCATCGGCACACGCCCCGAAATCATCAAGATGGCCTCCTTGCACCGGGTGCTCAAAGCCCGCGGTGACCGCATGCTGGTGTTGCACACCGGGCAGCACGAAGCCATGGCGCATGTGCTCTACCGCTTCTTCGACATGGGGCCGGACCTGCAGATCCAGCTGCAGCGCACCTCGCCCCGGCTCGGCAACCTCACGGCCGAGCTGCTCGACAGCGTGGACCGCGTGATCGGCGAAACCAAGCCCGATGTGGTGCTGGTCCAGGGCGACACCAGTTCGGCCCTGGTCGGCGCCATGGCCGGCTACTACCACAACCGCCCCGTGGCCCACATCGAGGCCGGGCTGCGCACCGGCGAGCGCGAGCCCTTCCCCGAAGAGAAGAACCGTGAACTCATCGGCCGGCTGGCGCACTGGCATTTCCCGCCCACCGAGCAGTCGCGCGACAACCTGCTGCGCGAAGGCATCGCGCCGCAGCGCGTGCACCTGGTGGGCAACACCGTGATCGACACCGCCCTCTGGGTGCGCGAGCACATGGCCAGCGACGGATTCGACGCCACCACCGCCCTGCCCTCGCCGCTGCGCAACTTCCTGGCGGCGCACCCCACCTCCCGCATGCTGCTCGTGACCGCGCACCGGCGCGAGAACTGGGGACAGCCGATCCGCAACATTGCCCAGGCCGTCGGGCAGCTGCTGCAACAGCACCCCGACCTGATCGTGGTCTGGCCGATCCACCCCAACCCGACCGTGCGCCACGACGTCGAGTCGGTGTTCAGCACCCTGGACGCCGCCACCCGGCGGCGCACCTTCCTGACCGACCCGCTGGACTACCCGGCGCTGATCTCGGTGCTGGCGCAATGCCACTTCACCCTGACCGATTCCGGCGGCATCCAGGAAGAGGCCTCGGCCCTGGCGCGGCCCGTGCTGATCGCCCGCGACAGCACCGAGCGCCAGGAGCTGGTTCAGGCCGGTGGTGCCCGGCTGGTCGGCACCGACACCGAACGCATCGTCGACGCCGCCTCGGCCCTGTTGACGCAGGACGTGATCTACCGCGCCATGCAGCTCATCACCAGCCCCTTTGGCGATGGCCGCTCGGCACAACGCATCGCCGACATCCTGTCCCAGCCCGCCTGAACATCCGAGGATCCGTCATGAATTTCACCCCCGTCCGACAGCCCGTCTTCGGTGCGGCACCCGCCCGCCTTTCCATCCACTCCCTGCGCTACCGCCGCGTCGCCGCGACTTGGCTCAGCCTGTCCGTGCTCGCGGCGGCCGCGGCGCTCTCGCTCCCCGCGCACGCCCAGGCCGTGACCGGGTCCGACGACGCTCAGACCAACACCGGGCCGCTGGCCCAGGCCACACCGCTGGCACCGGCGATGGTTGCGCCATCGCGGCCCATCGTTCCCGAGCCGGCAGCAGCCCAGGACCCCGAGGTGAAAAACACCCAGCTGATGCTCTACACCAGCGCACACAGTCTCAGCGCTGGTCTCGGCGACTGGCAGGAGCTGGGTGTCCGGGGTTCGCGCGCCATCGGTGCGCACGTGTGGCAGGGCGAGTTCGCCACCATGCGCCGCTTCGGCGAGTCCGGCAACTTCATCGGCCTGGGCGACACCTACGAATTCAACCCCGACTGGTTCGGCACCCTGTCGGTGGGTGCGGGTGACGGCGCGTCCTACCTCCCGAGAGCGCGGATCGACGGCTTCATCAACCGCAAGCTGCTGACCGACCGCAACCTCATCGCCACGCTCGGTGCGGGTTACTACAGCGCGCCCGATGGCCACAACGACCGCAGCGCCAGCCTGGGCGCCACCTACTACTTCAGCGAACCCTGGATCGTGCAGGGCGAGGTGCGCTTCAACAACAGCCGCCCGGGCAGCGTGAACACGCGCCAGCAGTTCGTCGCCGTCACCTGGGGCCGCGACCAGCAGACCCAGGTCACCGCGCGCCACGCCTGGGGCACCGAGGGCTACCAGTCCATCGGCGCCGGTGCGTCGCTGGTCAACTTCAAAAGCAAGCAGACCAGCCTGAACGTGCGCCACTGGCTCGGCGCCGACTGGGGCATCTCGGGCGGCGTGGAGCAATACACCAACCCCTATTACGACCGCAAGGGCGCCACCCTGGCCCTGTTCTGGGAACTGCCGTGAACCCAGCCCGACAACTGTCCCTCGGGCGAGCCCAGCGCGAAGCGATCCGGGCCGCCACGGCCCGGCTCGACGAAGCCCGCAGCGGTGCAGGCGTGCCCTCCGAAGCCAGCGCCCGCCTGCGCATGACCCCGCGCACGGCGGTGGAGCTGCTGCTGATGGCCGCACTGCCTTGCGCGGCGCTGGTGGCCGCCAAACCCTGGCTGATGGGTTTCTGGCACAGCGTGATCCTGTGGTGGAGCGAGCGCCTGGCCCTGCCGCTGGGCCTGGTCCGCACGGGCGACACCGAGTCGCTGGAGTGGCTCGCCAGCTACGCCGGCGCGCTGGTGCCCAGCCCCTCCACCGGCGTGATCTCTGCAGCGCTGGTGATCGGCGCATTCGCCAGCACCTGGTGGATGAGCGACCGCCAGGTGCCGCTGAAATACCTGGTGCGCCTGCTGTGTGTGGTGCAGGCCAGCGCCTTGCTGTTTTTCATGTTCGTGCCCACGAACTTTCCCTACAGCATGACCGGACATCTCGCGTCCATGCTCAACGCCGGCTACTACCTGATGCTGGCCATCCCGCCGCTGCTGGCGCTGGGCTGGGGCGTGCTGCGGGTGCCGCTGCACCAGAAGCTGCTGTACCCGGTGCTCATGCTCGCGTATTTCGCGCTCATGCTGCCGCACAAAGCCCTGCTGCACGCGGTGGTGGTGCAGCACTTCTCGGCGCTCTACATGCCGCTGCTGTACCTGTGCTTTGGTGCCGTGCTGGACCTGATGGTGTTCGTGGCCCTCTACTCGTGGCTCGCCAGCCGGGTTTCGCCCCTGGCGCTGGGCTCGGCGGACTCGGGAGTGGCGCGGTGAAGCGGCTGTTCAAGGCCATCCCCGGACGGGCCTGGGTGGTGCTGATCGCGCTGCTGCTGCTCGGCGGCCTGGCGGCGCTCTACCAGGCCTCGCTGAAGACCGGTTCGGCCATCGTGCTGCTGGTGCCCGACGAGACGGCGCTGACGCGGCCGGTCACGCAGGCCTGGCTGGACGCGGCGAGCGAAGAAGGCCTGTCGGTGGTCGCCATGACCGACGACGCCTTCCTGCGCTACGGCGGCGACCGCCGGAGCATCGCGGGCGTGATCCTGCCCGACACGGTGCACCCGCAGGCGTCCGAACTGCTGGTGAACCAGCTGCACAGCTACGTCAAGGACGGCGGCCACCTGTTCATCACCTTCGATGCCGCCCTGCTCGACACCCAGAACGGTCACTACGCGGCAGCCCAGTCGCGCCTGTCCGGTCTGGCCGGCGTGTCCTATGCGATGTACGAGGCGCTGAAAGACAAAACCACGGCCCTGGGTCCGGTCTACGGCAGCCGCGACCACGAAAAGACCCTGAGCTTCCAGCCCGGCAAGCTGGACTTCAAGACCTCGGCCCGCCTGCCGCTGGGAGAACTGACCACCTATGGCTACCCCCGCCTGAACTACAGCCATTTCCGCACCGGTGCCCCGCAAGGCGCGACCGCGATGCTGCTCTCGGAGCAGGGCGACACCATCGTGTCGAAGCACACCTATGGCCAGGGCACGGTGCTGTTTGCCAACCTGCCGCTGGGCTACCTCAAGACCCGCACCGACGCCTACCTGCTGCACCGCCTGCTGAGCTACTTTGCCACCGACTTGCTGCAACAGCCGCACCTGTCGCCCGTGCCCGACGCGATCGGCGGCCTGGTGCTCAACCTGCATGTCGACTCCAACGCCGCGCACCAGCCCCTGCTGGGCCTGGAGCGGGCCGGCTGGCTGCAGCAGCAAGGCCCGTTTTCGATCCACGTCACGGCCGGCCCCGACACCTACCTCGAAGGCGATGGTCTGGGGATGAACCTGAACACCAACCCGGAGATGCAGGCGTTTCTCAAGCGCCAGGTCGCACAGGGGCACGAGGTGGGCAACCACGGCGGCTGGAGCCACAACGTGTTCGGCCTGGGTGCCAACGACGGCAACCGCGACCGCTTCGAACCTTTCCTGGCGCTGAACCACACCAGCGTGAGCGCCGCGACCGGTGCCGTACCCCGCAGCTACTCGGCGCCCATGGGCAACCAGCCGCGCTGGGCCACCGAATGGCTGCGGCGCGAAGGCTTCAAGGGCTACTACTTCACCGGCGACAACGGCCTGGGTCCCACGCGCTCCTTCGACCAGGGCCGCCGCGCCGACCCGTCCGCGCTCTGGGCGTTCCCGATCTCCAGCTACCTGCGCGTGGCCACCTTCGAGGAGCTGGGCGACGAAGACTCGAACGTCACCACCGAGGACATGGCCAACTACCTCGGCAACCTCACGCGCTACGTGACCGACCAGCGCGTGGCCCGCCTGTTCTACTTTCACCCGCCGGCGGCCACAGAGCACCTGGCCACGCTCGACGTGCTGATGGCGGAAGCCCGTCGCCTGGGCTTGCTGGAGCGCTTTCGCTGGTACACGATGGAGCAGCTCGCTGATTTCATGAGCCGGCGCGAGCTCGCGCAGTGGCAGATCACCCGGGCCGATGGCCGCAGCGGAGGTCTGACCGCCCGCAGCAGCGCCAGCCTGGACCAGATCAGCTGGGTGTTTCCGAAGGGTGGAACACCGGTGTTCAAGATCGTGAAAGGCGAGGCCACGGTGCGCCAGGACGGCCCGAACTGGATCGTCACCGCGCGTGGCGCAGGCCAGGAACTCGAACTGGCGTGGGAGTGAGAGCCCTTGGGGCATCGTCCTTGTCCATGGCGCCGGAGTGTTGCACCGAGGCATGAAACGGTGCAGCGCAGGGCACCGCCGGGCCGGCTTTGCCGGACGGCCAGTGCCGTCCCCTGGAGGGGGTAGCGCGAAGCGCTGCGGGGGTGCCTTGTTTCAAACCGCCAGGCGGTTGGGCAGCAGCCGGTCGTA
Source organism: Betaproteobacteria bacterium HGW-Betaproteobacteria-16 (assembly GCA_002840835.1). Classification (GTDB taxonomy): domain Bacteria; phylum Pseudomonadota; class Gammaproteobacteria; order Burkholderiales; family Burkholderiaceae_C; genus Hydrogenophaga. The sequence goes on from PHCQ01000075.1 coordinate 17,488, forward strand.
TTCTTTTTTCACCACCGCGTAACACTCGCAGACGCGGCCTTCCAGCGCGTCGCGGTCCATCACGGTGATGTGACCGCGGGCGTAGCGGATGAGACCGAGCTTCTGAAGCTTGAGCGCCGCCTCGGTCACGCCTTCGCGGCGCACGCCGAGCATGTTGGCGATGAGCTCCTGCGTCATCACCAGCTCGTTGCCGCTCAGGCGGTCCAGGCTCAGCAGCAGCCAGCGGCAGAGCTGCTGGTCGAGCGAGTGGTGGCGGTTGCACACCGCCGTCTGCGCCATCTGGGTGATGAGCGCCTGGGTGTAGCGCAGCAGCAGGTGCAGCACCGGGCCGGAGCGGTTGAATTCTTCCTTGATGTCCGCCGCGCGCAGGCGGTAGCCCTGGCCCGCGCTCTGCACCACGGCGCGGCTGGGCGTGGTCTCGCCGCCCATGAACAGCGCGATGCCGACCAGGCCCTCGTTGCCCACCACCGCGATCTCGGCCGAAGCACCGTCTTCCATCACGTACAGCAGCGAAATGATGGCGTTGGTGGGGAAGTACACGTGGCTCATCTTGCTGCCCGATTCGTACAGCACCTGGCCCAGCGGCAAATCCACCGCCTCCAGCAGCGGGCTGACGCGCTGCCATTCGGACCCAGGCAGCGAGGCCAGCAGTTGGTTGGCAGACTGGTCCGGTGCGATTTCCATCGTTGTTGTCCCTGTGGTGGGTGTTGTAGCGGCCCTGAACGGGCCCGTGTGACAGGGTGCGCGGATGTCGAACAGCGCAAGGGTTTGTGTTTGATAGCGTACATACAAACAGGGGTTTTGTCTGTTCGATGACGAACAGACGCTTGGAGCGCCCGCCCCATTAGGCCGCAATCCTTGCGCCTTCAGATTCCTGGCGGCAAAGGCACCACAAAACAGCTGCTTTGTGGCAGATCGGTCCAGCGCAGGCGTTCGCCCACGTTCAGCAGCTGGGCATGCGGCTCGGCGCAGTCGGCCAGAGCCGCCACGGCTTCGCCGCGCACCAGCAAAAAACGCATGTGACGGCCGTCGCGCAGCAGCGTCAGCTCGGCACGGGGCCAGTGCAAAGGCAGGCAGGGGGTGAAAAACAGGTCTTCGGCACCGATCTCCAGACCCAGTATGGACCCGACCGCCGCCCGGTGCAACCAGCCCGCAGCACCCGTGTACCAGCTCCAGCCGCCGCGGCCCTCGTAGGGCGGCGCGCTGTACACATCGGCCGCCATCACATAGGGCTCGACACCGTAAGTCCCGCCCCATTGGGGGTGTGCCGCACGGTGGGCCGGGCTCAAGTAGGTGAAGTAGCGGTAAGGCGTGTTGCGGGCATAGCTGTTGCCTGGCTCGCGCTGCGCCAGGGCGGCCGCGGCCATCAGCGCCCAGACGCCGGCGTGGGCGTACTGCCCGCCGTTCTCGCGCACGCCCGGCGGATAGGCCTGGATGTAGCCGGCGCTGGGCTGGGCGTGTTGCAGCGGCGGGTCGAGCAGGCGGATCAGCCCGTGCACCGGGTCCACCAGCTGAGCCTCCACCTCGTCCATCGCCTGGCGCTGGCGCTCGGGCGAGGTCTGGTCCGAGAGCACGCTCCAGGCCTGCGCGATCAGGTCGATGCGGGCCTCCGCCTGCGTGGACGATCCCAGTGCGCTGCCGTCGTCGAAGAAGGCGCGTTTGAACCAGGCGCCATCCCAGGCCTCGCTGCCCAGCGCGACGCGCCAGCCGGCCAGCGCGGCTTCCCAGGCGCGCGCCCGGTCGCGCTCGCCGCGGGCACGCGCCAGCGGCAGCCAGGCGATCACGATGCTGCACAGGAACCAGGCCAGCCAGACCGACTCGCCACGCCCTTCGCTGCCGACGCGGTTCATGCCGTCGTTCCAGTCACCGGTGCCCATCAGCGGCAGGCCGTGGGCGCCCACCGGCAGGCTGCGGTCGATGGCGCGCGCGCCGTGTTCGTAGACGCTGGCGCTCTCGCGGCTGATGCCGGGCGTGTCGTAGCGGTCTTCCGCGCCCTCGGGCACCGGCGGGCCGTCGAGAAAGTGCACCGCTTCGTCCAGCAGGGCGGTGTCGCCGGTGGCGTTCAGGTAATGCGAGGTGGCCAGCGGCAGCCACAGCAGGTCGTCGGAGAAATGCGTGCGCACGCCGGCGCCGCCCGGCGCATGCCACCAGTGCTGCACGTCGCCGGCCTCGAACTGGCGCGACGCACAGAGCACGATCTGCGCGCGCAGGATCGCCGGGTCGGCCCCCACCAGCGCCATCGCGTCCTGCAGCTGGTCGCGGTAGCCGGTGGCGCCGCCGGCCTGGTAGAAGCCGGCCTTGGCCCACAGGCGCGAGGACACGGTCTGGTAGAGCAGCCAGCGGTTGACGAGCGCGTCAAAGAGCGGGTCGGGCGTCTTCACCTGGGTCGCGCCCAGCAGCGTATCCCAGGCCGCGCGGGTGTGGCGTTCGCGCTCGCGGGCATTGGTGGTGGTGGCCTGGCGCATGAGCGCTCGCGCCGCCTCGGGATCGGGCGCGTAGCCGATCAAAAAGACCTGGTCGAGCGCCACACCGGGGCGCAGCGTGACCGGTCGCGACAGTGCGGCGCACGGGTCCAACCCGAAGCCGCTGCGCTGCCCCAGGCGCTGCGGCAGCACCAGCTGGCCCTGCCGGTCGAAGAAGGCCCGGCGGTCGCAGGTCCAGTCCAGGCCCTCGGGGTCGTGCACGCCCTCATTCGATTCGCAGAAGAAGGCCGTGCCCCCGCCAAAACCGCCCGCGGCCTCGGTCTGGGTGCAGAGCAGCCCGATCAGGCCGGCGCCGGGCGGGCTCACGAAATACGGTTTGCTCAGCAGGCTGCCGCGGTCGCTGCGCTTCTCGCCCATCATCCACTCCACCAGGCCGATGATGCGCAGGTGGGCCTTGCCGCTGCCGTGGTTGCGCAGCCGGATGCGCACCTGCTTGACCGCGGTGTCGGCATCGACACTCCAGCTCACCGACGCGGCCAGCGGCCCGCGCCGGTGGTCGATGGTGGTGAGGCCCTGGCCGTGCACCACCTGGTAGGTGACGCCTTCGGCGGCCCAGGCCGACGGGGTCATGCTCCAGACTTCGCGCGTGCGGCGGTCCTGCAGCAGGAAACATTCGGACGGTGGGTCGCCGACGGGGTCGTTGGCCCAGGCGGTGAGCTGGTTCAGGCGGCTGTTGAGCGCCCAGGTGTTGCCGCCGCCGCTCTCGGACACCAGCGCGCCGAAACCAGGATTGGCCAGCACGTTGCACCAGGGCCGCGGCGGCGTCTCAGTGGCGCTCGCCTCGAAGGCGAAGGCGCCGATGTCGCCCGCGAACACACCCTCGGCCGGCGCTGGCGCGACCTCGCCCAGGTGCAGGGGCACCGGGTCCGGCAGCGCAGGCTCACCGCGCCAGTTGCTCGCCACCGGTGTTTCGTGGCGGTCGCACCAGCTGCGCACCTGGTGCAGCAGGGCCTGGCCGTCCGCCTGCAGCTGCACACGCGCCAGGCTTCGCAGCGTGGCAATCTGTTCGGGCGACAGCTCGTCCGCGCGCAGCAGGTACAGGCCGGTCACGGCCGGGCCGGGGCGGGCCTGCAGGTCGGCGGCGTGCTGTTCGAGCAGCAGGGTGAGTTCGCGCTGCAGCGGCATGTGGTAGGAGTGCGCCTCGTGGCTGAGCACCACCAGATCGCAGGCCACGCCAGCGCGCGACCACTCGCGCAGCACCAGCGCCAGCACGCGCAGCAGACCCAGGCCCTGAGGTGCACCGGCGTGTACCAGCAGCAGCGGCCGGTCACCCGAGAGGCCGAGCGGCCAGAGCAGGCGCCGGTCGCTGCGCTGCGGTGGCGCGCCCGTGGGGTCGGCGGCGGGCGGGTCCATCTTCGGCAGCGTCAGCACCAGGGCGGTGGTCAATGCGTGCAGCGCGGGCAGGTAGTCGGTGCGCGGGCGGTGCGGCACCGACGGGATGCCGGCCAGCGTGGCCGACATCACCGAGGAGCGCGCCACGTAGCTGGGCTGGCGGTACTTGTCGATCACGGCGCGCAGCGTGGCCGCGTCGTCGCTGGCGGCGGTGGCGAAGGTCACGCAGGCCTGCGCGCCCGGCTCGATGCGCAGCCGCACGCCGAGCGCGGCCACCGGGTCCAGCCCGGTTTCCAGCGGACCCGCCTCCAGCGGCACCGGGTCCATCTGCGCCAGCGGCTGGGCCGGCGTGTGGTGGCGGCCGAGCCAGCGCAGGCGGTCGGTCTGGCAGCGCAGCCCCAGCACCTCACCCTCGGTGTCGGCCACAAAATGCGCCGCCTGCATCGCCTGCTCGGTCACCAGGCGTGGCGCGCGCACGCAGCGCAAGGCCTGCTGCTCGGGCAGCCAGTCGGTCTTGACGAACAGGTTGGAGAACGCGGGGTGGGCCTCGTCGGCGGCGTGACTGGCCAGCGTCACGTCGAGCGCGGAGATCAGCTCCAGCTCGATCGGCTCTTTGCTCAGGTTGGTCAGCACCACCTTGCGCAGTTCAATGTCGTCTTCCGGGCTGACCCAGACCGTGGTGTTGACGCGCAGCTCGGGCCAGAGCGCGTCGAAACACACGCGGTCGGTGTGGAAGCGGCAGCTGTAATCCGCCTGGGGATCGGGCGCGGGGTGGCGCGTGACCGAGACCGGGGCACCCGCGGTGTCCAGGCGCAGGTAGACGAAGGCGCCGCAGGCATCGCGCAGCGCGTCGTCGCGCCAGCGCGTGATACCCGTCTGGCCCCAGCGGCTCCAGCCCGCGCCGTTGGCGCGCAGCGTGACGCTGTAGCGCCCGTTGCCCAGCAGGTGCGTGGGCTCCAGCGCCAGCGCGCCCGGGGCGAGCGTGCGCACGTGGTCCGGCGCGCGGCGCAGCCAGGCCTGCAGGGGCAGCCGCAACGGCGCCAGCAGCGCAGGCAGCTCGCGCGGCGCGCGCTCGTGCAGCAGCGAACTCACCGCCTCCATGCGCGGATGCGCCATGCCCCAGCGTTGCGCCACGCCAGCGCGCAGCACGTTGGCCAGCGCCACCAGGCTCATGCCCTGGTGGTGCGCCATGAAGGTGTGGACCACGGTGAAGCGCTCGCCGTGGGTCTGCCGCGCGGGGGTGAAGTCGAGCGCCTCGAAGAAGCCGTAGCGCCCGCGCGCTGACAGCGCGGCGAGGCGCCGCAGGTTGTCGCAGGCCAGGGACGGATCCACCTGGGTCGCGAGCACCGTGGCGTAGGGCGCGATCACGCGTTCGGCCACCGGCGTGCGGCGCAGCGCCAGGCGCGGCACACCCTGCGGCGCGTACTGGTAGGCCAGGGTGTGGTCCTGCCCGGCGTAGGCGCTCTCGGAGATGCCCCAGGGCATGGGCGAGCCGTGCACGAAGGCCACCTGCTCCAGCACCGCCGATTGCCCGGCTTCGCGCAGCGCGCTGCCGCGCGGTTCGGCGACCACCAGCGAGGGCATCAGGTACTCGAACATCGAGCCCGACCAGGAGCGCAGCACCGCGTGCCGACCGCTGGCAAAAAACGGCCGGCCCAGCGCCGCCCAGTGGCGCACCGGCAGGTCGCCCTTGGCGATGGCGAACAGGCTGGTGCTGCGCGACTCCGAGGCCAGCAGGTCGTAGTAACTGGTGTCGAGCTGCTGCTCGTCAATCCGGTAGCCGATGTGCAGCAGATGGCGCTTGGGGCTGTAGAGAAAACGGAAATCCGGCGCCCAGGCCAGCGCCTCCAGCGCGGCGGCGAGTTCGAGCAGGCGCCCGGTGGCGCGCTCGCAGCTGCCCGCGCCCACCGCGGCGGCGTCGTGGCTGGCCGAGTGCAGCGTGGCGAGGTGGTCGGTGAGCAGCCAGACCAGTTCGTCCTGCGGCGTGGTGACGTGGCTGACGATGGCGGGGTTGCGCGCCTGCGTGAGGCCGCCGAGTTCGTGCCGGGCTTCCTGCACCAGGGCGAGGAAGGCGGCGCAGGCCACGGCCTCGCAGGGTTCGGGCGCGGCGGTCTCCAGCAGCCGGCCAATGGCGGTCTGCGCCAGGGGCCGGTGCAGCAGGGTCTGCAGCAAGCCCAGACGCGGCTGCAAGCGCTGGCGCGAGAGGCGCAGCGCCCCGGCGCTGGCCAGCGCGGTGTGTGGATCGCGGGCCAGCTCGGTGCAGGCCTGGGCGACGGTGAGCAGGTGTGCACAGAGGTTGCCGCTGTCCACCGTGGACACATAACGCGGCGGCAGCGCCTGCAGGGTCCGGGTGTCGTACCAGTTCAGGAAATGGCCGCGGTGGCGCTCCATCTGCAGCAGGGTGGCGAGCGTGGCTTCCAGCCGCGTCAGCAGGTCCTGCGTGCCGATCCAGCCGAACTGGCGCGCGCAGGCGGTGCTGAGCAAATAGAGGCCGATGTTGGTGGGTGAGGTGCGGTGCGCCACCATCTCGAACGGCGTGGTCTGCAGGTTGTCGGGTGGCAGGTGGTGGTTCTCGGCGTCGACGCAGCGCTCGAACAGGCGCCAGGTGTCGCGCGCCACGCCTTCGAGCAGGTCGCGGTCGGCCGCGGCCAGCGTGGGGCGGCGGCGGGACCACGGCCTGTTGCACGACCACACCAGCAGCGGCGCCAGCGCCCACAGGGCGAGCACGGCGAGCGCCAGCGCGCCGGGGGCCGGTGTGAGCAGCCACAAGCCACCCGCCAGGACCAGCGCGGTCAGCGGCGCGGCGCGGTGGCGCCA
>PHCQ01000076.1 GCA_002840835.1 Betaproteobacteria bacterium HGW-Betaproteobacteria-16
CGCGTTCGCGGACCTCAGGTGAAAACTGGTTCGACTTCTTGCTCATGGCTCAATCCTCTCAGAGAAAAGAGCCTCCTCAAAACCCGGGGCGGTTCAGTTGACGGTTCCGAAGTGCAACTGACGTTTTACGTCAACACATTTCAGTTCCCCGGGTTCACAGAGGACTCTAAAGCAACTATTCGCTTCAAAGGCTGCAAACGCTATCGTTTAGGTCCGACCAACGACGAGGGTTGGTACATGGGCCAGTGCCGCTTCGGTCGCATGGCACCAGTGTGGGGTGAGTTCTACCAAATCGCGGGGGATTCAGAGCTGCTCTTATCCCCTCCCGACTGGGTAATACTTGGCCCTCAAGGTCCAGCAACCCTGCACTACTTGTTCTATCTGAAGAACGAGACCTTTGAGTGCTTGGCCGGCAGCTGGGAACTGCAGTTGCCAGCTAACAATTCATTCAAGCCGACGCCGCTTCGCGGCGCGGCTTAATTCAAGCGTTGACCGTCTGCTATCCCGTTTGACGGCCGACCGCTCCTGGCCGATAGCGCCGGTTCCTGATGGGGAAAAGAACAGCCTCACCCCACCCGCCGCATCCCCGCCACTTCACCTCTGAAGAAACGCCAGCAACGCATCGTTGAAAACTTGCGCGTGCGACACGTTCAGCCCGTGCGGCGCACCGGGCACCGTCACCAGCTGGCTGTGGGGCACGGCCCGGTGGGTGCGCAGGCCTGACCCTTCGATGGGCACGATGCCATCGGCGTCGCCATGGATCACCAGTGTGGGCACGGTGATCTTTTTCAGGTCGTCGCGGAAATCCGTGGTGGCGAATGAGTCCATGCAGGCCAGGGCCGCGTGGGGTGCCGATTCCATGCACACCGCGATCGCCTCGCCCCGCTGCGTCTCGCTCACCAGCAGCTTGCCGTTGGCCGAGAAGAAGCTCTGCGTGAACGCGTCGAAGTACGCTGCGCGGCCGGCTTCAAGCCCTGCCTTTTTCTCTTGCGCCTTCTCTGGCGTGAGCGGTCCTTCGGGGTTGTCGGCCGACTTCATCAGGCACGGTGGCACGGCCGCCGCAAACACCACGCTGTGCAGGCGCGATTCGCCGTGCCGGGCCACATAGCGGGCCACTTCACCCCCGCCCATCGAAAAGCCGACCAGAGTCACGTCCTGCAGCTTGCAGTCGTCCAGCACACGTTGCAGATCGTCTGCCAGCGAGTCGTAGCTGTAGCCTGACGCCGGCTTGTCTGAACGGCCGAAGCCCCGCCGGTCGTAGGCCACCACGCGGTAGCCGGCCGCCTCCAGCGCCGGCACCTGCGCCGCCCATGCCTGCGCAGACAGCGGCCAGCCATGGATCAGCACCACCGGTCGGCCGCTGCCGCCCGTGTCTTCAATGTGCAGGCGCACGGGCTGCCCTGAGGGTGTGTCGGCGGTGCTGCTGGCGTCGTCCGGGCCCGCCGCGGCGCCGGCGGCGCTACCGCCCATCACACCGGCCACAGCGCCCAATGAGGCACCGGCCAGGATGCCGACCGGGCCGCCCACTGCGACCCCGATGGCGGCGCCCGTGACCGCTCCGGCCACCATGCCACCGCCCACCAACACCGATTTGGCCTCGCGCTCGGTCTCATGGGTAGGCAGCGCTGTTTGCGCTTCAGGATTCGGGTCCTGCGATGGAATGCCGTGGCCGGGTTTGGCCTGCTCAGCGAGGTCCTGGTCCACAACAGGGGTGTCGGGCGTGGGGGTGGTCAAGGGGTTCATGTGCCGCTCCGGATGGGTTGAAGGTAGAGCAGTCATATGGCGCGGTGCGCGCGGGATTGTCTGTTCGGTTGCGCACAAATACAGGATGCAACGCCCCCGCCACCGGCCACCGGCCGGGTTGCTGCACGTGCACCTTTGCAGCGGGCCGCCTGCGCATATGTTCGCTAGCACACCGACAAGGCAGTGCGTGAGCGGTTCAATGAATGTTCGGAATCCATGGATTCGGGAACAAGGCTGCTTATTGCGCCCTTGTTCTGTTGCCAACTTCAACCAGAAAGGTTTCCCATGAGCAACATTATTTACATCGTCGGCCTTGTGGTCGTTGTCATCGCGGTCCTGTCTTTCTTCGGACTTCGCTGATCGCCGTTGCGTGAACAGTTCCACACAGTTCTTCCAAGATTCATTCTGACGTAGCAGTCCGTCGAATGCTGCCTGTGTGCGGGTTGTGCTGCTCAACCAACGCGTTGTTCTGACGCCTGGTTGTTGCAGCAACGCAGTTCAGCGACGGGCTCCAGTTGCCGCAACATATCCCCTCGTGGAGTGCGTTTGGCGCTGACGTGGCACACTACCACGCACCCAAACCGGCCCTCCCACACACAGCTACTGTGTCTGGCTGGGAAGGCCTTCTACTCTCCATTCACTGTGAGGATTGTTGTTTCCATGGATCGTCGTTTCCTGATCAAAAATGCCGGTATTGCCGGCGTGCTCGCCACTGGCATTGCCCCCGCCGTGCACGCTCAAACCGCCGTCCGCTGGCGTCTTGCTTCAAGCTTCCCCAAATCACTGCCCACCATTTTTGGTTCGGCTGAAAAATTCTCAGAGACGGTCAAGGCCCTGTCCGGTGGCAAGTTCGAAGTCTCGCTGCACGCAGCTGGCGAACTGGTTCCCGCATTTGGCGTGGTAGACGCCATCCAGGAGAACACCGTCGAGATGGCGCAGACGGCGCCCTACTACTTCACTGGCAAGGATGCGGTCTTTGCGTTTGGTTGCGCCGTGCCTTTCGGCTTGACTGCTCGGCACATGGACGCCTGGATGGAGCATGGCAACGGCCGCAAGCTGCTTGACGAGTTCTACGCCAAGTACAACATCGTCTCCATGAGTTCGGGCAACACCGGCACGCAGATGGGCGGCTGGTACCGCAAGGAAATCAAGACTGTGGCCGACCTCAAGGGCCTGAAGATGCGCATGGGTGGCGGCCTGTTCGGTGAAGCCATGGCCAAGCTCGGCGTGGTTGCACAGAACATGCCCGCTGGCGAGGTGTACCTGGCACTGGAAAAAGGCACGCTGGATGCCACCGAATTCGTGGGTCCCTTTGACGACGAAAAACTGGGCTTCAACAAGGTGGCCCCGTTCTACTACTACCCTGGCTGGTGGGAAGGCGGCGCGGAACTGGAGTTCTTCATCAACAAGAAGGCCTTTGATGCGCTTTCACCGGAGAACAAGGCCATCGTGCGTGCCGCAGGCGCCGTGGCAGCGCGCGACATGACCGCCAAGTACGATGCGCAGAATCCGCAGGCCCTCAAGCGCCTGGTGAGCGCTGGCACCAAGCTCATGCCCTTCTCGAAGGACGTGATGGACGCGGGCTTCAAGGCCTCCATGGCAGTGTTCGCCGAGCACGAAGCCAAGTCGCCGGAGTTCAAGAAGATCCACCAGGACATGCGCGCCTTCCAGCGCGACCAGATCCTGTGGAGCCGTTTCTCCGAGTGGCGCTACGACAGCTACATCACGGGCGCCAAGATCTGACCCTCTGAACCGCGTTGTTCAGGTAGGTCAAGCCCGTCAACGGAAAGTGGGCCTGCCCCGCTTTCCGTTTCCAGGCAAAACCTTCAGAAGGCCGCGCGCAGTGTCAGGCCGTTCAGTCCAGCGGCCAGGGCAGCTCGCGCTGAATCGTGGTCTGGCTCACGGGCGGTGGTGCGCGGCCTGGCGCTTCTTGCGTGCGCCACCAAGGGCGAACGGATGGCGCATGGGCGGGCTCCACGGCTTCGCCCATGCGCGGCATGAGCAGCGGAACACCCTGTGCTGGCGCCAGTTGCAGAAGCGTTTCCACCGGCTCGTCCCAGTCGTGCATGGCCAGCCCGAAGGTGCCCCAGTGCACGGGAAGGAACGCCCCGCCACCGAGCAGCGCATGGGCCTTCAGGGCATTGGCCGGACCCAGGTGGATGTCGCCCCACGACGGGTGAAAAGCGCCCACTTCCAGCATGACCAGATCGAACGGGCCGAGGCGTTCACGGATGGTGGCGTACTCGGTGGTGAGGCCGGTGTCGCCGCTGAAGAAGACCTTGTGCCGATCGGTGCGCATCACCATCGACGACCACAGGGTGGCATTGCGGTCCTTGAGACCGCGGCCGGAAAAATGCTGTGAAGGGGCTGCGGTGATGGTCAGGCCCGTGCCTGGCACGTGATGGCTTTCCCACCAGTCCAGCTCGGTGATGCGATCTGCCGCCACACCCCAGGCCTGAAGATGGGCCCCCACGCCGAGTGAGGTCACGAACGGCACCCGGCTGTGCCGGGCCAGCGCCCGGATGGTGGGGTAGTCCAGATGGTCGTAGTGGTCGTGGGAAATCACCACCACATCCACCTCGGGCATGTGTCTGAGGCGCAGTGGCATCGGTTGGAAACGCTTGGGGCCGACCAGGCGAAACGGCGACGCGCGGGTGCCCCAGACCGGATCGGTGAGCACCCGGTGGCCGTCCATTTCGATCAACACCGTGGAATGCCCCAGCCAGGTGGCCCTCAATCCGCTTTGTACCGGGCGCGACCAGGCTTCGTGCGGGTCCACCAGGGGCAACGGGCCGGCAGGTGTGCGGCGCCCGCCCGGGCTGAGAAATTCCTTGAGTGTGGGCCGGGGCACGGTGGCATCGCGCAGGCCGGGCAATACCGGATGCCGGTTGCGAAAGCCCTGGCCGTCCCACAGCGCAGAGGCCCGCATGCGTTCCAGGCGTTCGCCCTCGGCTCGCTTGCCGAACGAATTCACTTGGGTGCTCCCGTGTTCGCCATAGCGCCTGGCGGTCTGCCCAACATGAACGCGGTCGAATCGCCCCGCCCCGGCAGGTTCACGCGTGCACTGGTGGGCGCTGTCTGTGCCAGCAACTGCCCCTTGCGCCACACCTTCAGCCGCGTCGCACGCAGACGGATGGCCTCGATCGGATCGCGTGCCTGCAGCAGCACGAAGCTGGCGTCACAGCCCGCTTCGATGCCGTAGCCCGTGAGACCCATCACCTTCGCGGCATTCGTCGTGACGGCCTCGAAGCATTGACGCATGCCGGCCTGGCTGGTCATCTGCGCCACGTGCAGGCCCATGTGCGCCACCTCCAGCATGTCGCCGCTGCCCAGCGAATACCAGGGGTCCATCACGCAGTCGTGGCCAAACGCCACGGTCACGCCGGCGGCCATGAGTTCGGGCACGCGGGTCATCCCGCGGCGCTTGGGGTAGGTGTCGTGGCGGCCCTGCAGCGTGATGTTGATGAGCGGGTTGGCCACCGCGCTCACGCCGGCTTCGGCGATCAGCGGAATGAGCTTGCTCACGTAGTAGTTGTCCATGCTGTGCATGGAGGTGAGGTGCGAGCCAGTCACCCTGCCCTGCAACCCCAGGCGCTGCGCCTCGAAGGCCAGGGTTTCGATGTGGCGCGAGAGGGGATCGTCGCTTTCGTCGCAATGCATGTCCACCGGCAGGCCACGCTCGGCGGCCAGTTCGCACAGCAGCTTCACGCTGACCGCGCCGTCGGCCATGGAGCGTTCGAAATGCGGAATGCCGCCCACCACGTCCACGCCCAGGTCGAGCGCGCGTCTCAGGTTGTCGAGCCCGCCCGGACTGCGCAGCACGCCGTCCTGCGGGAAGGCCACCAGCTGAAGGTCGATGTAGGGTGCCATGCGCTTCTTCGCTTCGAGCATGGCGCGCACCGGCCGCAGGCTGGGGTCGCTGGTGTCCACGTGGCTGCGGATGGCCAGCAAGCCTTTGGCCACGGCCCAGTCGCCGTATGCCAGTGCACGCTCCACCAGGGCCTCTTCCGTGAGCAGGGGTTTGAGCTCGCCCCACAGCGCAATGCCTTCGAGCAGCGTGCCGCTCTGGTTGACGCGCGGCAGGCCGTAGCTGAGCGTGGCGTCCATGTGAAAGTGCGGGTCGCAGAACGGCGGTGAAAGCAGTTGGCCCTCGGCATCCAGCGTCTCGTGCGCGGGCGCCTGCAGGCCGGCTTCCACCCCCACGATGCGGCCCGCCTGCACGGCCACGCTCATGTCGGTGCGGCCGTCGGGCAATGTGGCATGGTTGATGAGCAAATCCAGCAAGGGGCTTTCCTTTCAGGCCGCGTGGCGGCGATAACCGGCCAGCAGGACCGCGAGTGCGCCCATGCCCACGGCACAACTCCGGTTCAGCCAGCGCAGGCCGGTCTGCGACAGCCAGCGCACCGCCTGCCGCCCGGCCACCGCGTAAGCCACCATCACCAGCGCGTCGATGGCAAGGAACAGACCACCAAGCGAGGCGTACTGCGGTGCCAGCGGCTGCATGGGATCGATGAACTGCGGCAGGAATGCCGCGAAAAACAGCAAGGCCTTGGGGTTGGACAGCGCCACGATCAGACTGCGCAACAAGGCCGCCCGCCCTGCGGCCTGCTGCCCAGGCAGCCCACGGATGGCGGCCTGCAGGTTCACCGGCGGGCTGCGCCAAAGCTGTACCGCCAGCCAGAGGAGGTACAGCACACCCAGCGCACGCACCACTTCAAACAGCCAGACCGACGCCGTCAACAGCGATCCCAGACCCACAGCCACCACCGCGATCACGCCAGCACTGCCCAGGCAAGCACCCACGACGCCCCAGCCCGCACGCCGCATGCCGCCATGCATGCCGTTGGAGAGCGCCAGCAACATGGTGGGCCCGGGTATCACCGCCAGTGCGAGCGAGGCGGTGGCGAACATCAACAAGGTCTGTGTGGCGATCATCTCAGCGTTCCCCTTTCCGGTAGGGCTTCATCAGGGCCTGAGGATACGCCGCGCGGCGCGCCACCAGCACCAGCGCCAGGATGGACAGCACGTAGGGCAGCATCAGATAGAACTGATACGGCAGCCAGGCATCGCCCGACTGCTGCAGGCGCAACTGCAGTGCATCAAAAAACGCAAACAGCAGCGCGCCCAGCAAGGCTTTGCCAGGGCGCCACGACGCAAACACCACCAGCGCCACGCAGATCCACCCGCGGCCGTTGATCATGTTGAAAAAGAAGGCGTTGAAGGCAGAGAGCGTGAGGAAGCTGCCGGCCATGCCCATGAGCGCCGAGCCAGCCACGATGGCACCCGTGCGCACCGCCGCCACCGACACGCCCTGCCCTTCGGCGGCCTGCGGGTGTTCGCCCACCATGCGCACCGCCAGGCCCACCGGCGTGCGGTACAGCACCCAGGCCGACAAGGGCACCAGCGCAATGGCCAGCAAGGTCAGCGGCGTCTGCCCGGCCAGCACCGGAATGCCCAGCCAGTCCATGGGGGCGAACGGTGTGATGGTCGGCGGCGTGCTGACCTTGGGAAAGCTCACCCGGTAGCCGTAATACGACAGCGAGGTCGCCAGCAGCGTGATGCCCAGACCGGCCACGTGCTGCGACAGCGCCAGCCCCACGGTCAGCCCCGCGTGCAACAGACCGAACGCCGCGCCCGTCAACGCGGCCACGGCCACGCCGCCCCACAGCGGCAGGCCCTGGTAGACCGCAAACCAGCCGGCAAAGGCACCCGCCACCATGATGCCCTCGATGCCCAGGTTGAGCACCCCCGCCCGCTCGCACCAGAGCACACCCAGCGTGCCCAGGATCAACGGCGTGGCGATGCGCAGCACCGCGACCCAGAAGGCGGGATTGATGAGAATTTCGAAAAGTTCGCTCACCCCCGGCCTCACTTCCAGCGCATACGGTACTGTGCCAGCAGCGTGGCCACGAGCACCGAGAGCAAAGCCACCGCCACAATCACGTCGGCCAGGTAGGTGGGCACGCCGATGGCACGGCTCATGCTGTCGGCGCCCACGAGCACACCGGCCACAAAGATGCCTGCGGCGATCACACCCAGTGGGTTCAGGCCCGCCAGCATGGCGATCACGATGCCGGTGTAGCCATAGCCCGGCGACATGTCCAGCGTCACATAGCTGGCGCGGCCCGCAACCTCGATGGCACCGGCCAGCCCGGCGAGCGCACCCGAAAGCAGCGCCACCAGCACCACCGTGCGCGTGACCGGCACGCCGGCAAACGCAGCGGCGCGCGCATTGGCGCCCACGGCGCGGATGTCAAAACCGAGCACGGTGTACTTGAACAACACCCGGACCAGCACCGCCAGCACAAAGGCCCAGAGCAGCCCGGTGTGCACCCGCGTGCCCTCGATCAGGCGCGACAGTTCCAGATCGCCCACCAGCGACACGCTCTGCGGCCAGCCCATGGCCAAAGGGTCCTTCATGGGTCCGTCGAGCACGGCCGACACCAGCAGCAGCACGATGAAGTTGAGCAACAGCGTGGTGACCACCTCGTCCACGCCCAGCCGCTGCTTCATCAACGCCGGACCCAGCAGCAACAAGGCACCAGCCAGCGCTGCGGCCAGCATCATGAGCGGGAACAGCAGCCACACCGGCCATTCCAGCCCCGAGCCGCCATGCATGCCGCCCACCGCCACCGCCGCCAGCGCACCGGCATACAACTGCCCTTCGGCACCGATGTTGAACAGGCGCGCTTTGAAGGCCACCGTGGCCGCCAGCCCGGTGAGGATCAGCGGCACCGCGCGCGTGAGCGTTTCGCTCCAGGCGAACAGCGAGCCAAAGGCGCCCTGCAACAACAGGCCATAGGTCTGGCCCACCGGCGCACCTGCCCAGAGCACCAAAGCACTGCTGACCAACAGCGTGAAGGCCACGGCCCCCAGCGGCGCCAGCACCATTGCGCCAGCAGAGGTTTGCGTGCGCCGTTCAAGCCGCATGGGTGTCTCCGTGCCCGGCCATGGCGAGGCCGATGGATTCGCGCGTCCAGACTTCGGCCGGTAGCGCCTCGCTCAGGCGACCGTGGTGCATGACGGCGATGCGGTCACCCAGGGTCATGACCTCGTCGAGATCGTCCGAAATCACCAGCACGGCGGCTCCGGCGTCGCGCGCGGCAATCAATTGCTGTTGCACGTACGACACCGCTCCAATGTCCAGACCCCAGGTGGGCTGGTGAGCCACAACGAGCACAGGTATTTCGGCGCTGGATTGGCCTGCCTTGCCTGACAGATTGCCCTCCGGCGCCAGCAACGCCCGCCCCAATATCAGCTTCTGCATGTTGCCACCCGACAGCGACCGCGCCGGCGTAAGCGGGCCGCCGCCGCGCACGTCAAAAGCCTCGATCACGCGCTGTGCATGCTGGCGCGCCGTGCCACGCCGCACAAACGGGCCGAAGGCAAAAGCATGGCTGCGCAGGCGCTCGGACACTGCGTTCTCCCACACCGGCAAGTCACCCACCACCCCCACCGCATGGCGGTCTTCAGGAATGCGGGCCACGCCAGCCGCCGACAGCTTCGCCGGCGTGGCGGGCAAAGGCTCGCCCTGCAAGGTGACGCGGCCGCTGCTGGCCGCGCGCACGCCACAAAGCAATTCGGCCAGCGCCGCCTGGCCATTGCCAGACACCCCGGCGATGGCCACAATCTCGCCCGCGCGCAGCGTGAGCGACACGTTTTCCAGCCGCTCGCGCACACCGGCCGGTGTGCTCACGTCTGTCAGCGCGCAGACCACGTCGCCTACGGTTTTCGTCGGCCGGCGCTCGGGTTCGCTGATTGCGTGCCCCACCATCCATTGCGCCAGTTGCGCAGGCGTGGTCCCTGCTGCCGGTGCTTCGGCCACCAGCCTGCCCTGGCGCAGCACCGCCACGCGGTGAGAGACCCGCAGCACCTCGGCCAGCTTGTGGCTGATGAAAATGATCGACAGCCCTTGCGCCACCATCTGCGACAGCGTGCCAAACAGCGCTTCGCTTTCCTGTGGCGTGAGCACCGCCGTGGGCTCGTCAAGAATGAGAATGCGCGCGCCCCGGTACAGCGCCTTGAGGATCTCCACCCGCTGCCGCTCGCCCACGGAAAGGCTGCCCACCAGCGCCTCAGGCGCCACCGGCAGGCCAAAGCGTTCGGCCACCGCCAGCAGGCGCTCGCGCGCCGCCCGCTTGCGGGAAAGCGGCCACCACAGCGGCTCGGTGCCCATGAGCACGTTGTCGAGCACCGACAGGTTGTCGGCCAGCGTGAAGTGCTGGTGCACCATGCCGATGCCGGCGGCCAGGGCTGCACGCGGGTTGCCCGGGGGCAGCGCCTGGCCAAATGCTTCGATGGCCCCTTCGTCGGCCACGTAGTGCCCGAACAGGATCGACACCAGCGTGGACTTGCCCGCCCCGTTTTCGCCCAGCAGGGCCAGCACTTCCCCCTCGCCAAGCGTGAGCGAAATGCCGTCGTTGGCGACGAGCGGACCGAAGCGCTTGGTGATGCCGGAAAGGCGTAGAACAGGAGCAGATGTCATCGAGCAGGAATGGTGCAAAGTCCAGGGCCGTCAAGGCGCCGGCTCTGCCGGGCCAAAACGGCGTCCCCCTGGGGGAAGGCGGGCGAAGCCCGACGCAGGGGGGAGCCCCTTACCGGCTGGATTTGGGCTGACTGTCGTCCACCTTCACCGTGAACTTGCCGGCCAGAATGTCGGCCTCACGGGCCTTGACCTTGGCCATGATGTCAGCCGGCACCTTGCCCTCGAACGTGCCCAGCGGGCTCAGGCTGCTGCCCTTGTGTTTCATCATCGAATACGGGCCGTAGTCCTCTGCCTTGAAGCTGCCGCCCTTCACCGCCTTGATGGCCGCATCGATGCTGGGCTCCATGTGCCAGATGGCGGAAGCGACCACCGTCTCGGGGTAGTCGGGCTGGGTGTCGATCACGTTGCCGATGGCCAGCACCTTGCGTTCCTTGGCCGCGTCGCTCACGCCAAAGCGCTCGGCGTACATCACGTCGGCACCCTTGTCGATCATGGCGAAGGCTGCCTCCTTGGCCTTCGGTGGATCGAACCAGCTGTTGATGAAGGTCACGGTGAAGCTCACCTTGGGATTGGTTTCCTTTGCCCCGGCCATGAAGGCGTGCATCAGGCGGTTGACCTCCGGAATCGGGAAGCCGCCCACCAGGCCGATCTGGTTGCTCTTGCTCATGCCGCCCGCGATCATGCCGGTGAGGTAGGCCGGCTCCTGGATGTAGTTGTCGAACACGCTGAAGTTGGGTGCCTGGGGTTTGCCGGACGAACCCATCAGGAAGGAGGTCTTGGGGAAATCCTTGGCCACCTTGCGCGCAGCCGCCTCCACCGCGAAGGCCTCGCCCACGATGAGCTGGTTGCCGCCGTTGGCGTACTCGCGCATCACGCGCTCGTAGTCGGCGTTGGCCACGTTCTCGCTTGCCTTGTATTCGATCTCGCCGCGCGCCTCCGCAGCCTTGAGCGCCTTGTGAATGCGGCTCACCCACTGCTGCTCAAAAGGCACTGTGTAGATCGCGGCGACCTTGAGCTTGGCTTGCGCCTGCGCCCAACCGGGCAACGCCAGGGCCAGCGAGGCAGCCAGGGCAATCAAGGGGCGGCGGCGAAAGGCGGGAACAGACATCAGGAAACTCCTCGAAGGGTGGAAGGAAGGGAGCAGGAGGCCCGCCGCAGCTCGTCGCTGTGGCGCGCGCCCTGCATTCAAACACGCAAGCAATTGCAGTGCCAAGCACATCCGTGCAGATGGGTCGGGTCGGCCGGTTCTCTCGCAGCGCCCACCCTGGGGCCATGGCCGTCACACACCCGCCGCGCCGCGCACACCGCCGTTCAGTAGAATCGCCCACCCCGACGCCCCCTGAACAGGACACCACATGCACTACTCCGTCTCCCACCACAAGCTCAACCTGATCCTCGCCGCCCAGGGTCTCAAACCCGGCGATGCGGGCGGCATCGACAAGCTCTTTGGTGGCAAGGACGGCTACTACTGGTTCGGCACCCTGCGCGACCTGTGCCCACCGGGCAAGACGCTTTCCTGGGAAAACCAGTACGCGATGGTCCATGCCATCCAGGCACATGAAAACGCCACCGCCGAAGAAGACGAAGTGAAGCCGCAGGTGCCCAGTGCGGCCAACATTGCCGCCCTTTCAAAGCTGCTGGGCGACCCGATCTGACAAGCGCCACGGACCCATGGTCACCACATCCACACCACCAAGGCTCGCTATCGCCGTGATGGGCGCCGGCGCCGTCGGCTGCTTTTACGGCGGCATGCTGGCGCGCGCCGGACACACGGTGACGCTGATCGGGCGGCCGACGCATGTCGATGCCATCAGGGCACATGGTCTGCGCATGCAGACCCAGTGGTTCGATGAACCGGTGGCCCTGCAGGCCAGCACCGACGCCAGCGCGGTGGCGGGGGCAGACGTGGTGCTGTTCGCCGTGAAATCGCCCGATACCGAAAGCGCCGGCGCCGCCATGCGCCCTCATCTGGCGCCCGACGCGCTGGTGTTGTGCCTGCAGAACGGTGTGGACAACGCCGAGCGGCTGCGCAGCGTGTTGCCCGACCACGCCGTGGCCGCCGCCGTGGTCTATGTGGCCACTGAAATGGCCGGTCCGGGGCACCTGCGCCACCATGGTCGCGGCGAACTGCTGATCGAGCCATCTCCACGAAGTGCGCAGATGGCGCAGGCGCTGGCGGAAGCCGGCGTGCCCACCGATGTGTCAGACAACGTGCGCGGCGCCTTGTGGGCCAAGCTGATTCTCAACTGCGCCTACAACGCCCTGTCTGCCCTGGCGCGCCTGCCCTATGGCGAGCTGGTGCAGCGTCCCGGTGTGGCCGGCGTGATGCTCGACGTGGTGGCCGAATGCAAGGCCGTGGCGCAGGCAGAAGGCGTGACCCTGCCACCCGACGTGGACACCACCGTGCGCCGCATTCCCGAGACCATGCCGACCCAGTTCTCATCGACCGCACAAGACATGATGCGCGGCAAACCCACCGAGATCGATCACCTCAATGGTCATGTGATGCGGCGTGGCGAGGCGCTCGGTGTGCCTACGCCCGCCAACCGTGTGCTGTGGAC
This sequence comes from Betaproteobacteria bacterium HGW-Betaproteobacteria-16, assembly GCA_002840835.1. GTDB lineage: Bacteria > Pseudomonadota > Gammaproteobacteria > Burkholderiales > Burkholderiaceae_C > Hydrogenophaga. The sequence continues at coordinate 12,790 of PHCQ01000076.1, forward strand.
GATGGTGAAGCTGGCAGAACATGCTTTCGCCGACTCGCGGCCCGCAGAGCTGCAGCCCCGGCGTTGACCAAGGCTTGCGTGCGGCAAGTCAGCGATGCGCGAGCAGAAGACCTGGATCGCAGCACCCCAGGCCCGAAGCCGAAAAGCGCTCGCACACAGCTGAGGCGGTCGCCCCCATGCACGCTGCGTCTGTCAGCCAGAACCTGCCGCTGGTCGATGAAATAGGCTAAAGGTACGCATTTTCAAGAGATCGGTGACAACAAAATGCCAAAATTGAGTACTTGCTGTCACAAGGTAGAGGGAAGAGAAAAATGACACCGGCGCCATGGCGTGTACCCCGCGTACACGCTGAGGGTGGCACCGGTGCATGGGGGAAAGCCTGGTGGGCCGGGCGGGTGGGTACCCGCCCGGCCACACTCATGACAGACCGGACTTGTCGAGGCCAAACGCCTTGTCCTTGGAGCCGGGCTTGGTGCGAAACGCCACACTGATTCGGTTCCAGCCGTTGATCGCCATGATCTGGAGCGTAAGTACCGTGATTTCCTGTTCCGTGAAGTGCTCACGCACCTGCTCATAGAGCGCGTCAGGCACGCCCCCCACGGGCAAACGGGTAAGGGCCTCCGTCCAGGCAAGTGCAGCGCGCTCGCGCGCACTGAACAGTGGCGACTCGTGCCAGATGGCCACATGGTGCAGCCGCAAGGCACCCTCTTTGTGAAGGTGTGCCTGCTTGACGTGCATGTCCACGCAGAATGCGCAGCCGTTCATCTGCGAAGCGCGGATCTCGATCAGGTGCAGCAGGCCCTGCTCGACACTGCCATCACGGCCGATGGCCATGCTGAAGTCGAAATATTTCTGCAGCAGCGCGGGCGCTTGCTGCGAGTAGTCGATGCGGGGCGGAGGGAGGGAAAGGCTCATGATGAAGAAGTCTCGTGAAGTTGAGTGAGGCGTGTGCGCTGCCGTGTGTGTTCGGCGCCCACCTTCACAAGACGACGCAGCCCGCGCCCTTGTGACATCAACCTGCCTGCGTCACGCGCCCCGACGTTTCAATGCGTCAAGCACGCCTCGCAGTTTGTCGGGGTTGCGCTGGATGTACACCGCGGCCACCCGATCCGGCGCAACCGCCGAGGGCGCGAGCGCAATGGTCTGCACCAGTGCACCACCATTCAGATCGTCAAACAGCAGCATGCCGGGGAGCCCGTTGATGCGCGCGGGCTCCAGCCGCCAACCCTGGCTGGTGGGCAGACTGGCAAACCCGACGAGTGCACGGGCAATCAGGCCCCCCCCATGCAGCGGCCATGGCACCGACTTGACCTTGCCCCCACCGTCGGCCAGCAACAGAGCGTCTTCGGTGAGCACGCGTGCGAGCGCTTCCACGTCGCGGTTGCGTACTGCCTCGGCAAACGCCTCAAACAGCCGGTCACGCTCTTCCTTCACCACTTCATGGCGTGCGTAGTCGGCCTTCACATGCAGGCGCGCACGGCTGGCCAGTTGGCGGCAGGCGGCGGCACTGCGTTGCAGCCGCTGCGCGATCTCTTCAAAATCCATGTCAAACACCTCGTGCAGCAGGAACGACGCGCGCTCAAGCGGCGACAGCCGTTCCAGCGCCAGCATGAAGGCCACCGAAACGTCCTGCGCAAACTCGGCCTGCGTTTCGGGGTTGGGCGCCCACTCGCCGTGCGCTTCGTCGTCCAGCAGCGGATCGGGCAACCACACGCCCACGTACTGTTCGCGCCGTGCTGCCGCTGAACCCAACCGGTCCAGGCACAGGTTGGTGGCGATGCGGGAAAGAAACGCACCGGCGTGGTCCACACCCTGCTCGTCCACGGCGGCCCAGCGCAGCCAGGTCTCCTGCACGATGTCTTCCGCTTCGGCCCTTGAGCCCAGCATGCGGTAGGCCAGGGCCCGCAGGGAGCGCGCGTGCTCACGGTCAAAACGCAGGGCGCGGGCGGTCTGGGCGTGGTCGTTGGACGAAGGGTCGAAAGAGTTCATGCAGGCAAGACGACGCAGCGCTTTGTGGTGTGACATGGCGCAAAGGCCACACGGCAAACATTGTGCGCCGCTACCGCGCCGGGCAGACGCGTCAGCCAGGCGTCGCGGCATCGTTCATCAAGGCCGCAACAAATCACCAGACACCAGTGCGGTCAGCAACCTGGGCACACCGGGCAGCCGCATGGCCGGGGCCAGCAGGTGGTCGCGCAACACCGGCAGGCTGCGGCTGCCAGACTGATACATGGGTGTGAACAGCGCGCTCATCAACTGGTACATGCGCACGTGCCAGCGGCGCATGGCGGCGTAGCGTGGCAGAGCCCCATTCAGCGGGTGGCTTTCCAGGGCGGTGAACAGGGCCCAGGCGTCCAGCAAGGCCATGTTGGCACCCTGCCCCAGTTGCGGGCTGGCGCGGTGCGCGGCGTCACCAATGAACACCAGGCCAGGCGCATGAGGCTGGCGCAAGGTGCCGTGTGCATAACGCGCTGGCGTCATGTGGCTCACGTCGGTGATGGTCTCCAGAAAGGGCGCCACCTCTGGCCACAGGGCCACCGCTTCGTCGCGCCAGGCTTCAATGCGCGACTGGCCCCAGGTGGCCAGGGCGTCGGTGGGCATGGACCAGAACACCGCCGCCCGTTGCACATCACTGGCGTGCATGCGCCCCACCGGCAGCACGCCCACCATGCGGCTGGCGGCGCGGTAGCGCTGGCGCAGCTCGTTGATGGGCAAGGCCGTGTGTGCTGGCCAGGGCACCGTGCCCCAGATGGCGCCATAGCCCAGTGGCCGCGCCTGCAACGGCGAGAGCCGCGAGCCAGCGCCGCTGGCATCCACCACCAGGTCCACGTCGTCCACCGTCTGTCCGTCGGGCAGGCACAGCGTGCGCCGGCCATGCACCTGCGGTGCGCTGTGAATTTCCCTGCCCGTGCGCACCGCCACGCCAGCCACTTGTGCCGCTTGCCACAGCAGGGTGAACAGCGCCGAACGGTGCATGGCCAGTCCCGGCGCACTGGCGCGGTAAGACACGTCCAGCACCGATCGGCCACTGGCCAGGTGCCCCTGCATACGGGCAATGGGTGCACCGAACGCACGCGCCTCTTCGCCCACGCCAATGCGATCCAGCACGGCCAGACCGACAGGCTGGATCACCAGGCCGGAGCCCACCGGCCTGGGTTGCTCGAAGCGCTCCCACAGGCACACTTCGTGCCCGGCCCGCGCGGCCAGACTGGCCAGGGCCAGACCGCCGATGCCTGCGCCCACGACTGCGATTTTCATGACGGGCACGCCACATCGAGGCGACGCGGCCGACCCGGCACCACCCTCATTGGCCCAGCGATGCTTCGCTGCTGGAGTCGAAGCGGGCGATCTCGCGCCCTCTCAGCGTGCGCCGGACCACCGTGGTGGTTTCTGCGACCTCGATGATGGCGGGCGCACCGCGCATCCGCACCGTGGAGGACTGTCGCAGCTTGACCGTGGCCGACATCCAGGGAAAGCCGGATGGCTCGATGCCGAGCAACTCGATGTTGTTGTTCACCGACGCCCCCGTTGCGCGAAAGGCGGCGCTGGCGTCCTTGAGGAATTCACACAGATCCTCCTTGCCGCCATCGATCAGCATGGCGCCCCTGGCCGTTGTGGAGCGGATTTCAAAACGGAGGTCGGAGGCATAGCCGTCGCACATGCCATCTTCACCGCGCATGGCCATCTGGTCTTGCTTCTGCATCCAGCTCATCATGGCCGGTTCAGAAAAAACAAAGCGGCTGTGTCCATAGAACGCAGCCGCCAGCACGCCGAGCCAAAACAGTTTTCGCATGTCCTCTTCCCTTTTTGAACCCGCCTCAACCCGGGCGGCTGCGCATTGTCGCAGAGCGGGAAAGCGTGCCCTCGCGCGCGCCATCAACGGGGAAACTGCCCCGTGCTGCGAGACGTCATCTCTGCGATCTGCATTGATTTGATGGTGCGCCGCAAGACGTAGGTGGTCTCACCCACCTCGTTCAACGTGCGCACGCCCGGCAGCGCAAACGTCGTGGCGTGCCGCACCTTGACCGTGGCCGTCATCCAGGGAAAACCGGAACGTTCCAGACTGACCAACTCGGTGTGCGTGTCGATGGTCGGCTTGAGCACCCGGATGTGGGCGTTGGCGGCCCGGACGTAGTCGCACACGAAGTCTTTGCCACCGTCCACCTGCCACTCGCCCTTCGGATGGCTGGCCCGGATGTTCACGCTCACATCAAAGGCGAAATCATTACAAACGCCTTCTTTCATGTCGAACACCGCCTGTTCGTGTGCCTTGATCCACCCCAACGTCCGACTCTGCGACAGCGCCCACTGGCTGTGCCCATAAAAAACCGCGGCCAGCCCCACGAGCCACAAAAGCTTCTTCATCTTTCCCCCCTTGGTTGATACCGCCCCCCAACGATGCGGCCGCGTATTCTCTTCGATTGGCCGGCTTCTCCAGACGCCATCCGAATCCGCACCGACCACCCACTACGCACTCGCGCACCTCGGCATAGACTGGCATAGTTGCTGCTTGAAGCTCCACGTCATGCAAGCCTACCAACACACCATCGCCCAACAGGTCTGGCATTTCCGCGACCTGCGCGATCTGATGGCCAAGGCCACGCCGTTGCGCTCCGGCGATGCGCTGGCCGGCATCGCGGCCGCTTCGGCAGTGGAGCGCATGGCCGCGCGCATGGCGCTGGCCGATCTGCCGCTGCGGACCTTTCTGAACGAAGTGCTCGTGCCCTACGAAACCGACGAGGTCACCCGGCTCATCATCGACAGCCACGACGCGGCGGCCTTCGAACCCGTCGCCCACCTGACGGTTGGCGGTTTTCGCGACTGGCTACTCAGCGAACACACCACCAGCGAAATTCTGACCTCCGTGCGCATGGGGCTCACGCCCGAGATGGTGGCCGCCGTGAGCAAGCTCATGCGCAACCAGGACCTGATCGCTGTGGCGCGCAAGTGCCGTGTGGTCACGGCCTTTCGAGACACCATCGGCCTGCCGGGCCGGCTGGCCGTGCGCCTGCAGCCCAACCACCCCACCGACGATGTGCGCGGCATCGCGGCCAGCCTGATCGATGGCCTGCTCTATGGCTGTGGCGATGCGGTGATCGGCGTCAATCCGGCCAGCGACAGCGTGAGCGTGCTGACCCAGCTTGTGCACCGACTGGGCGAGGTGGTGGAGCGCCTGCAGATCCCCACGCAGACCTGTGTGCTGACCCACGTGACCAACACGCTGCAGATGATTGAGCTGGGGGCACCGGTGGACCTGGTCTTCCAGTCGGTGGCCGGCACCGAGGCCGCCAACACCGGCTTCGGCATCAACCTGGCCATGCTCAAGGAAGCGCGCGAGGCGGCGCTCTCGCTGAACCGGGGCACCGTGGGCAACAACGTCATGTACTTTGAAACCGGCCAGGGCAGCGCGCTCTCGGCCAACGCCCACCACGGCGTGGACCAGCAAACCTGCGAGGCGCGTGCCTATGCGGTGGCGCGGGCTTTTGACCCGCTGCTCACCAACACCGTGGTGGGCTTCATTGGCCCGGAATACCTGTACGACGGCAAGCAGATCATCCGTGCCGGGCTGGAAGACCATTTCTGCGGCAAGCTGCTGGGGGTGCCTTTGGGTGTGGACATCTGCTACACCAACCACGCCGAAGCCGACCAGGACGACATGGACAACCTGTTGACCCTGCTGGGCGCGGCCGGCGTGAACTTCGTGATGGGCGTGCCGGGTGCGGACGACATCATGCTCAACTACCAGAGCACGTCTTTTCACGACGCGCTCTATGTGCGCCAGACCCTGGGCCTGCGCCACGCGCCCGAGTTCGAGGCCTGGCTGCAGCAGATGCAGATCATCGATGGCGCAGGCCGCCTGCTGCCCAGTGGGGCACAGCACCCCGCGCTGGCGCGTATGCACCAGTTGGGGGTCACGGTATGAGCGATACACAGCCCGATCCCTGGACCAACCTGCGCGAGCACACGGCTGCGCGCATTGCCTTGGGCCGCAGCGGCGCGGGCCTGCCCACGGACGAGCTGCTGCGCTTCGGCCTGGCCCATGCGCAGGCGCGCGATGCCGTGCACATTCCGCTCGACGTGCCGGCGCTGGAAGCGCAACTGCAGGCGCTGGGCTGCGCCACCCACACGGTGCGCAGCGCGGCCAGTGACCGGGCCACCTACCTGCTGCGACCCGATTTGGGGCGGCGCCTGCACCCGGACGAAGCACAAAGGCTACCTTACCTGGCACCAGCAGGTGGCATCGATCTGCTGCTGGTGATCGGTGATGGCCTGTCTTCGCAAGCCATCGCCCGCCAGGCGGTGCCAGTGGTGGCGGCCATCCGCCGGCAGGCGCCTGCCGACTGGACGCTGGGCCCGGTGATGGTCGCCACCCAGGCCCGTGTGGCACTGGGCGACGAGGTCGGCGCGCTGCTGGATGCGCGCCTGGTGGCGATGCTGATCGGCGAGCGCCCGGGTCTGTCTTCACCCGACAGCCTGGGTATCTACCTGACTTGGGCACCACAGCCCGGCCGCCACGATGGCCAACGCAACTGCATCTCCAACGTGCGCCCCGAAGGGCAGTCCCACGAAGCGGCCGCTGCACGGCTCTGGTGGCTCTGCCAAGAGGCCCGGCGGCTGGAGCTCACCGGGGTGCATCTGAAAGACCGCAGCGACGCGGTGGCCCTGCCTGGCGACACGCCGCTTTCGCTGGGCAACTGATCACACCGGGATCCTGGGCGACTGAGCGTCGTCTGCGCAGGCACGCTCCCTGCTTACGCATGGTGACCCCAACCCCTTATCCCGGAGTCCCCATGACCCTGCCGACCCTTCCGCATGCCCAGCCCGTTGACAATGCACCCAGCACCGAAGCCGTGCCTTCACGCCGCCAGGCGATCAAGAGCGCAGCCGTTGGCGCCGCCGCCTTGAGCGCATCGCCTTTCGTGCTTGCCCAGAAAAAGACCGGCATCAAATGGCGCATGCAGACCTACGCGGGCGCGGCCCTGGGTGCGCACGTCATCAAGCCCGCCATCGATGCCTTCAACAAGGCGGCCAACGGCGAAATGACGATCGAGCTGTACTACGCCGACCAGTTGGTGCCCACCGGCGAACTGGTGCGCGCCATGCAGAAAGGCACGCTGGACGCGGTACAGAGCGACGACGATTCCATGGCTTCGCCGGCCGACGTGCGTGAGTTCGGCGGCTACTTTCCCTTTGCCACCCGCTACAGCCTGGACGTGCCGGTGCTGTTCAACCAGTTCGGTCTGGACAAGATCTGGGAAGAGTCCTACGCCAAGGTCGACAACGTCACCTGGCTGAGCGCCGGCGCCTGGGACCCCTGCCATTTCGCGACCCGCACCCCCATCAACAAGCTGGCCGACCTCAAAGGCAAGAAGATCTACACCTTCCCCACCGCCGGCCAGTTCCTCGCGCGCTTTGGCGTGGTGCCGGTGGACCTGCCCTATGAAGACGTGATCATCGCGCTCAAGACCGGCGAGCTTGACGGTGTGGCCTGGAGCGGCATCACCGAGGACTACACCGTGGGCTGGGCCGACGGCACCAAGTACTTCCTGACCAACAACATTTCCGGCGCCTGGATTGGTCACTTCTTTGCCAACACCAAGTCCTGGAACAAAGTGCCGCCGCACCTGCAGGCCCTGTTCAGGCTCGCCATGGACAGCTCGCATTACTACCGCCAGCACTGGTACTGGGGTGGCGAGGCCGAACTGCGCGTGAACAGGCCCAAGCTGCAGCTCACTTCCATCCCCGACGCGGAATGGGCCACGGTGGAAGCCGAGGCCGTGAAGTTCTGGGATGAAAAGGCCAAGAAAAATCCCACCGCCGCCAAGATCGTGGCGATCTTCCGCAAGTACAACGCGCTGATGGCCAAGGCCGGCAAACCCTACCGCTACGGCTGATGTCGGGCACGGAGGGACTCGTGTGGCGCACCGCTCGCCGCTTCACGCGAGGGGTGGATGCGCTCAATGCCTGGGTGGGCCAGTTCGCCATGTGGCTGCTGGTGCTGATGCTGGCCGTGCTGGTCTGGGGCATTGTGTCGCAGGCCGTTGATGTGCGTTCGGTCTGGGTCATTGAAATGGCCCAGTTCACCCTGGTGTCGTACTACCTGCTGGGCGGCGCCTGGACGATGCAGCGCGGCGTCCACGTGCGCATGGACGTGTTCTATTCGCACTGGCGACCGCGCACCCGCAGCGTGGTCGACTCGTTCACCTCCGTCTTCCTCATTTTTTTCCTGGTGATGTTGGTGGTCGGCGGTTGGGAAAGCACGGCCTACGCCCTGGACACCGGGCAGCGCAGCCGCTCGCTCTGGCGACCCTACATGGCGCCAGTCAAGATCATCATGACCACGGGCATGGCTCTCATGCTGCTGCAGTCGTTGTCCGAGTTGTGCAAGGACATCGCGCGCGCCCTGGGCCATCCCTTCGATACGGTGACCACCTGAATCATGGACATCAGCCTCGCGCCGGAAGTCATCATCGTCCTGATGTTCTCGTGCCTCATGCTCCTGATGGCCACGGGCCAGCGGGTGTTCGGGGTCATGGGGTTCGTGGGGGTGGCCGCCGCCATGTGGCTGTGGGGCGGCGATGGCGGCGCCACCGACATGGGCTTCAATGCCGCCATCAAGCTCTTCAACTGGTACCCGCTGCTCACGCTGCCCATGTTCATCTTCATGGGCTACATGCTGGCGGAGTCCGGCATTGCCAACGACCTCTACCACGCCCTGCATGTGTGGATGGGTTCACTGCGCGGCGGGCTGGGCGTGGGCACGTTGTTCCTGATGGTGATGATCTCCTGCATGAACGGCCTGTCGGTGGCCGGCATGGCCATCGGCTGCAGCGTTGCGCTGCCCGAACTGGTCAAGCGCCACTACGACAAGCGCATGATCAGCGGCATCATCCAGGCCGGCAGTTCGCTGGGCATTCTGGTGCCGCCCAGCGTGGTGCTGGTGCTCTACGCCATGATCGCGCGCCAGCCGGTGGACGCACTCTGGCTGGCCGGCATCGTGCCGGGTTTGCTGCTGGCGGTGCTGTTTCTGGTCTACATCGTGGTGCGCTGCTGGCTGCAGCCTGAACTGGGCCCAGCCATTCCGCCCGAAGAGAACCAGCACACCCTGAAAGAAAAACTTCATGTGCTCAGTGCTGGCGTCCTGCCCCTGCTGCTGATGGTGGCCGTGATCGGCTCGTTCTTCCTTGGCTACGCCAGCCTGGTGGAGAGTTCGGCCATCGGCGCGCTGGCGTCCATCGTGATCGCCGTCGTCCGCCGGCGACTGACCTGGCTGGTGTTCAACAATGCGCTGCGCCAGACGCTCAATGCCAGCGCGATGTTCATGTGGATCATGATGGCCGCGCTGGCCTTTGCCGCCGTGTTTGATGGCCTGGGTGCGGTGCGGGCGGTGGAAGCGCTTTTTCTTGAAGACTGGGGGCTCACACCCTGGCAGGTGCTGACGCTGATGATCCTCTCCTTCGTGATCATGGGCATCTTCCTGGACGACACGGCCATGCTCATCATCGTGGCGCCGTTGTACATCCCCATCATCGACACGCTGGGTTTTTCGCCCATCTGGTTCGGCGTGCTGTACGTGCTGACCTGCCAGATCGCCTACCTCACACCGCCTTTTGGCTACAACCTGTTCCTGATGCGCGCGATGTCACCGCCCGAGTTCACGATCAAGGACACCTACCTGTCCATCGTGCCCTTTGTGCTGCTGATGGCCCTGGCGATTGCCCTGGTGATGATCTTCCCGCAGATCGCCTTGTGGCTGCCCGAGCGTTTCGCCGGCAGCTGAACACCCCACTGGCATTAGGGCCTGTTCATACTATTTTTCCAAGATGCGTTGCGGATCAAAAAAGCCATGCGCAAGGCGCGAAACGCAGCCGGGGTCGCCCCCCGGCAAGGCTTCGCAACGCCGCGCATGGCTTTTTTGGCCGCAACCCGAAGGGAATGGGTTGAAAACAGCGCCACTCGTCGTTGCACTCCTAAGCCAGACACCCAGTCTGGCCGTCGTCGTGCGCCTAGATTGGCGCTGTTTTCAACCCATTCGCACTTGGAAAAATAGTATGAACAGGCCCTAGATCAGCATTCGCTATACACTGGCGCCTGCTCCGGGGTGCACGGGCCTGCCAAGGCCCGGCGCTGAGATGGTTGAAAAACCGAACCCGTGAACTTGATCTGGCTAGTACCAGCGAAAGAAGAGCGCAGCCCTGAAGGGCCTGCACCCAACACCCGTCTACCGCTGACGGGTGTGCCCACTTTCAGTGGGTTCGGGCGCATGGTTGGAAGGGCGGTCTCCGGAGCATCCACAGCCCCACACAGGAGACCGCCGCCATGAACGCCCCCGACAAGATTCCTTTCGCCGACCAGTTCGCCCTCAGCCGCGAGCCCTTTCCCGCTTCCCGCAAGGTCTATGTGCCCGGCTCGCAGGCCAGCATTCAGGTGCCCATGCGCGAGATCCTGCTGAGCAATGGCGAGCGCGTCACGGTGTATGACACCTCCGGCCCCTACAGCGATCCGACCGCCGCCATCGACGTGCGCACCGGCCTGGCCGACGTGCGTGGCGCGTGGATCGAAGCGCGTGGCGACACCGAACACTACGAAGGCCGCCAGCGCGCCGCGCTGGACGACGGCATCAAGAACGAAGCCGCGCAGAACGGCACCACCATTGAGCGCATCGAGGCCCTGCGTGCCGAGGCCGCCGGTCTGCAACGCAGGCCGCGCCGCGCCAAAAGCGGCATGAACGTCTCGCAGATGCACTACGCGCGAAAGGGTATCGTCACGCCCGAGATGGAATACGTGGCCCTGCGCGAAAACGGCAAACGCGAGTGGATGCGCGAGTACCTGAGCGACCCTGTGCGTGAAACACGGCTGCGCGGCAATCCCATGGGCGCGCGCATCCCAGAGGTGTTCACGCCCGAGTTCGTGCGCGACGAGGTGGCGCGCGGCCGCGCCATCATCCCGGCCAACATCAACCACCCCGAAGTGGAGCCCATGGCCATCGGGCGCAACTTCGGCGTGAAGATCAACGCCAACATCGGCAACTCGGCCGTCACTTCCAGCATCGAGGAAGAAGTGGACAAGCTGGTGTGGGCGATCCGCTGGGGTGCCGACAACGTGATGGACCTGTCCACCGGCAAGAACATCCACACCACG
>PHCQ01000138.1 GCA_002840835.1 Betaproteobacteria bacterium HGW-Betaproteobacteria-16
CCGGGGTGAACAGCGACTCGGCGGCCAGCAGCATCCAGGCCAGAAAGCCGCCGCCCACCGAGACGATCAGGCCCACATAGATCAGCACCGCACCCCAGGTGCCGACGGCGCTTTCCAGCACACCGGCCATCGACGGGTTTTTCAGCCCGGCCAGCGTGGGCTGGTTGAACACACCCAGCGACAGCAGCGACACCGACATCAGCAGCAGCAGGCAGATCAGGAAGCCGATGATGGTGGCGCGGCCCACGTCTTCGCGCTTCTTGGCGCGCGCCGAATACACGCTGGCGCCTTCAATGCCGATGAACACCCACACCGTTACCAGCATCGTGCTCTTGACCTGGTCGAGCACCGAGCCGAGCTGGGCATCGCCCCAGAAGTCGAGGCGGAACGTATCGATCTGGAAGGCCAGTGCCACCAGCACGATGAACAGCAGCAGCGGCACCATCTTGGCCGCCGTGACCACCGCGTTGAGCACCGCGGCACCCTGGATACCGCGCAGCACCATGAAGTGAATGCCCCAGAGCACCAACGAGGCGCCGGCGATGGCCGCTGGCGAATTGCCATTGCCAAACACCGGAAAGAAGTAACCCAGCGCACCGAAAGCCGCCACCAGGTAGCCGACGTTGCCGATCCAGGCGCTGACCCAGTAGCCCCAGGCGGAGTTGAAGCCAACGTATTCACCCGACAGCGCCCGGGCGTAGGCGTAAACGCCGTTGTCGAGCTCGGGCTTGCGCAGCGAGAGCATCTGGTACACCCGCACCAGCAGCAGCATGCCGATGCCGGTGACGGTCCAGCCGATCAGGATGGCGCCGGCCCCGGCGCCCGCCGCCATGTTCTGCGGCAGGCCGAAGATACCGCTCCCGATGATGGAACCAACCACCAGCGCCACCAGCAGGCCCAGGCCCAGCTTGGCGGGGGCCGGGGCTGGCGATGAACGGGGTACGGCGTCTGGAGTGTTCATGCAGCCTCGTCGTCCGACACCTCCAGGTGACACAGTCCCTTGACCTTGGCCTGCAGCGTGCCCGCGATGGCCCGCGCTTCTTCAGGTGTGGTGCCTGCCAGAAGGCGCATGGAGATGCTGCCGCGTGCGGGCGAGCCGTCTAGCCGGCTGAGCGGCTCGCAGACGACGGTGATCGGCGCCTCGTCGGGCGCGTGGTCGGCGGGCGCCAGCTCCCGGACGATGTAGTCGTAGATGGCGGTGCTCGGTTGCGACATAGACACTCCAGGGGCCAAGGGATGGCCCAAGGTAGTTGCCCGGGAGTGGATCGTCTGTTCGCTGCCGTACCTAAAGAAATCACCCACCTGGCATCGTCTGGGGTGCCATGGCGTCGAACCCGGCCACGACGTCGAACAGTTCTTCGTCGATACCGCTCTGGCGCATCCGGTGAAACCGGGCACCGAGATCCGTGAGCAGTTCGCCGATGTTGCGATCGGCGCGTTGCATGGCCGCCAGGCGACTCGCATTTTCGCTGGCCAGGGACTCCGCGCTGGCGCGGAACAGCGAGACGAACAGGTGCTCGCGGACGAAGGCCCGCAGGACCTCGGGACCGTTGCCGAGCACTTCAGGCAGCTGGGGCGAGGGCCAGGGCCGGCTGGCCAGTTCGCGCTGCCAGCGTTCATCCAGCGGCAGCAGACGCTGGCTCACCGGTTCGTAGCTGGCTCCGGTTGGCCGGTTGTAGAAGAGCATCAGCCCCTCGTTCTGTGCTTGGCCCTGCGCCTCGCCCGCCGATTCGCGCTCCGGCGTCTGAACCTCCAGCAGGATCTGACCGACCAGGCGCGTGACGAACTCCACCGATCCCGGCACCAGGAACGAGCCGGCGGGGGACAGGCCCGCGTCGAGCAGGCGCGCCTGCACCCGCTCGCCGACCGCCCAGACCCGCGCCTTCGCAGGCAACGAACCAAGGTGCGCCATCGCATGCTCGAGCACCACCTCGTTGAACCGGCCCACCAACCCCTGATCGGAGCCGAACACGATGGCCTGCACCGGTGTGTCATCGGCCCTTCTCGAGGGGGCCTGCCCGTGCAGGCCTTTCGGATCGACCGAGCGGAGGCACACGCTCAGGCCCTGTTCGACCGTGCGCGCGTAGTCGCCGAGTGCGGCCACCGCGCTTTCGTACTGCCCGATGGCCGACGCCGCCGAGGCCTTCATGGTGCGCACCACAGACTTCAGGTCACTGGCGCTGCCGATCTGGCGGCGCAGAGCGGTCGCGGTGTTGGCCATCAGCGTTGCTCGGTCGTCTCCGTCCCGGACATGCCCGGGTCAGACGCCTTGTCGCGGTGCTCGTTCAGCCGCCCGAGGGTGCTGTCCAGCAGACGCGCCAGTTTCTGTGCAGCGCCGTGTACCGCCTGCTCCTGCGTGGCGGCGTGTTCGGTCACCGCCACTGGCTGCCGACCTTCGAAGCGGGCCTCCAGCATGCAGCGCTGGTCCCGCTGGCCCTGTTTGCCGCCGTTCTCGTCGCTCAGGTGGACTTCCACCCGGGTGACGTGTTCGCTGAAGCGCTCCAGCGCCCGTCCGACCGTGCCGCTCACCCAGGCTGCCAGGGCCTCGGTGCCTTGAATGTGCACATCGGTGTTGAGTTGGATCTTCATGGGGTCTCCTATGTGGTTGGGAGATAAGGTGTCATGTCGTGGGGTCGGATGCCGTTTCCGGGTCGCCCACATCCTGGCCGTCGCCTGCCGGCGCCTCCGCAAGGAACGTGGTGAGTGCCGAGCGGGCCGCTTCGGTGACCTGGGCGCGATCGGCGTCGGTCAGCTCGTCGGCATCGGCCAGCCGATCGACCATGTCATCGGGCAACCCCATGGCGGCCGCCTCAACGGCCCGCTGCGCGTCACCCATGCGATCCAGCGGCACCGGGTCGAACAGGGCCGCGTTCAATGCCAGCAGGATGGCGATCTGCGCCGGCACCGACACCGGCGAGAACTCCGGCTGGGCCAGGCAGGCGCGGATGCGCTGGCCGTGCGCGATGGCTTGCCGGGTGTCGTCGTCGAGCCGCGCGCCGAAGCGGGCGAAGGTTTCGAGTTCCTCGAACTGCGCGTAGGCCAGCTTGAGGTCTCCCGCCACCGCGCGGTAGGCCGCGCGCTGCGCCTTGCCTCCCACCCGCGAGACCGAGGTGCCCACATCAATGGCCGGCAACACGCCCAGCGCGAACAGCGAGGGCGACAGCACGATCTGCCCGTCGGTGATGGAAATCAGGTTGGTCGGGATGTAGGCCGAGATGTTCTGCGCCTCGGTCTCGATGATCGGCAGCGCCGTCATCGAGCCGCCGCCACGCGCTTCATTCAGATGGGTGGCGCGCTCCAGCATGCGCGAATGGATGTAGAAGATGTCGCCCGGAAAGGCCTCGCGTCCCGGCGGGCGGCGCAGCAGCAGCGACAGTTCGCGGTAGGCGCGCGCGTGGTGGGTCAGGTCGTCGTAGACGATCAGCACATCGCGCCCCGCCTCCATGAAGTGCTCCGCAATGCTGGTGGCGGCGTAAGGCGCGATGTAGGCCAGACCGGGCGCGTCGTTGCCTTCGGCCACCACCACCACGGTGTATGCCAGCGCCCCCTTCTCGCGCAGATTCGCCACGGCTTTGGCCACGGCAGAAGCGCGCTGGCCGATGGCGCAGTACACGCACAGCACGCCCTTGCCGCGCTGGTTGAAGATGGCATCCAGGGCGATCGCCGTCTTGCCGGTCTGGCGGTCGCCCAGGATCAGCTCGCGCTGGCCGCGGCCGATGGGAATCAGCGCGTCGATGACCTTCAGGCCGGTCTGCAGCGGTTCGGTCACGGGGGCGCGGTCCATGATGGCCGCGGCCGGCCGCTCGATGGGCAGGCGCTCGGTCGTCGCCACGCGCCCCAGACCGTCCAGCGGACGGCCCAGCGGGTCG
>PHCQ01000139.1 GCA_002840835.1 Betaproteobacteria bacterium HGW-Betaproteobacteria-16
CATGGCCAAGGCCATGTACGACAACATCGATACCCTCTACGCCGCTCACAACGCGGCCAAGTCCATCAAGCGCGACAACGCCATCAAGGGCATGCCCGTACCCCTGCACCCAGGCGCCGAGCGCTACTACAAGGAAATCGGACTGGTCAAATAAACGCCTCCGGCCTGCCTCTCGCGAGGCGCCTGTCGAGCCCGATCTGCCGATCGGCAAGCGGCCTCCAGCTTCTGCTAGGGGCCGTCTTTTTTTGGGTCCATCCAAGCCCCATGCCATCCATCGCGCTACCGTCACCTCCTGAACAGGCACCATGGGCCCGCCGGCCCATGAGGCGCCCCTGGCTGGTCCTGGCATCGATCATCGTCCTGATGATGGTGGCGGTGTGGCTCGCATTCGTCTGGTTCCATCAGACAGCCTTGCGCGAATCGGAGGCACAGGGCAATGCGGCGATCCAGCGTCTTGCGCGCGACCTGCTGGTGTCGGTCGAAAAATTTGAACACCTGCCCTACCTGGTGGGTGCCGAGCAGCTGCTGACGCAGGCACTGCGGTCGCCTGCCGATCCGGCCCACATGGTGGAAGCCAACCGCTACCTGGTGTTCGCCCAGAGGCGCACCGATGTGGCTGCGGTGTACCTGATGGACACCGAGGGCCAGACCCTGGCCGCCAGCAACTGGGACACGCCGGCCAGCTTCGTCGGACGCAACTACCGCTTCCGCCCCTACTTCCAGGATGCGCTCAAAGGCGGTACCGGCAGGTTCTATGCGGTGGGCGCCACCACCGGTGAACCGGGCTTCTTCATCGCCGCACCGATCCTGGCCGCATCCCGGGTCATCGGCGTCGTTGCGGTCAAGATCGACCTGAACGCGTTCGAAGACAAGTGGCGCGCCGAAGGTCTGCAACTGGCGCTCGCGGACGAAAAAGGCGTGCTTTTCCTGACCACCGAGCACGCATGGCGCTACCGCAGCCTCTACCCGCTGGCAGGCTCCGTGCTGGCTGAATTGCACGAAACCTTGCAATACGGCAACCTGACGCCAGACAAGCTGATCGAACGTGTGGGCACTGCCCCGGGGCCTCAGGTTCAGGCCATGAAGGTCGGTGGTGTGCCCTACCTGGTTCAGGGGCACGCCCTGGACCGCTTTGGCTGGCAACTGCTGCTGTTCTCTGACCCGGCCAAGCCGCGCGCCCGCGGGCTGCTGGCGGCCGAGCTGGTCGGCATGGGACTGACCCTGCTGCTGCTGCTCATGGCGCTGGTGTGGCAGTACCGGCGCCGCATGGCCGAGCGCCAGGCCTCCATGCGCGAACGCGCACAGGTGGTGGCCGAACTGGAGCAACGCATTGCCACCCGCACCGCCGAGCTCACCGCCGCCAACGACGCGGCGGTGCAGACCGGCAAACTCGCCCTGCTGGGCCAGATGGCCGCCGGCATCAGCCACGAGATTTCACAGCCCCTCACGGCGCTGCGCACGCTGGCCGACAACGCCAGCAAATTCCTGGAGCGGCAGGATGCCGGCAATGCGGGCAACAACCTGCGCCTGATCGGTGAGCTATGCACGCGCATGGGCAGCATCGTGGGCGAACTCAAGGCCTTTGCCCGCAAGGAGCCGGCGCGCCTGCAACCGGTTTCGCTCAAACATGTGATCGGCAGTTCACTGATGCTGATTGAACCGATGCGGCATGCCACCGGCACACGCATCGTCAGCGACGACACCGACCGGCAGGTGATGGGCGACCCGATCCGCCTGGAGCAGGTGCTGGTGAATCTGCTGCGCAATGGCATCGACGCCATGGAGGCCCAGCGCGAAAAAGAGATCGAAATTCGCGTGCAAGACACCGAAGATGGCCATGTGTGCATCTCGGTACAGGATCGCGGACCCGGCCTCAGCCCCGACGTGCAGCAACACCTGTTCGAACCCTTTTTCACCACCAAACCCAGCGGCAAAGGGCTGGGCCTGGGCCTGGCATTGTCCAAGGCCATCGTTCGCGAAATGGGCGGACGCATCAACGCCGTCAACACTCACCCCGGTGCCCGGTTTGACCTGATCCTGCAACCCGCACCCACCACACTTCATCCCCATGCAAGTCCTGTTGATTGAAGACGATCCGACCGTGATGCTGGGCGCCGTTCAGGCGTTTCAGCTCGCAGACATCCCGGTGGCGCAGGCCACCACGGTCGAGGCCGCCCTGCAGCTCTGCGCCCGCGAATGCCCGGCCGCCGTGCTGAGCGACGTCTGCCTGCCGGACGAGGATGGGTTCGAGCTGCTCAAGCGCGTGCGCGCGCTCGACGCCGAAGTGCCGGTGATCCTCATGACGGGACACGGCGACATCCGCATGGCGGTGGAAGCCATGCATCTGGGGGCCTACGACTTTCTTGAGAAGCCGTTTTCTTCCGAGCGGCTGGTCGACGTGATGCGCCGCGCCCTGGAAAAACGGCGCCTGGTGCTCGACAACCGGCGCCTGCAGGCCTTGGTGGCATCCCGGCATGAACACGGACTGGTGGGCCAGACACCCGGGATGATCGAGGCACAGCGACGCATTGCAGCGCTGGCACCCACGCAGGTCGATGTGCTCGTGCGCGGCGAAACCGGCACCGGCAAGGAGGTGGTGGCCCGGGCCATCCATGAAGCCTCGGGTCGCACCGGCCCCTTCGTGGCGGTCAACTGCGGCGCGCTGCCTGAATCGATCTTCGAGAGCGAAATGTTTGGCCATGAAGCCGGTGCCTTCACCGGTGCGGCGCGCAGGCGCGTGGGCAAGCTCGAATACGCCAGGGGCGGCACGGTGTTTCTCGACGAGATCGAAAGCCTGCCCATGACACAGCAGGTGAAGCTGCTGCGGGTGCTGCAGGAACGCGCCATCGAACGCCTCGGTGGCAACGAAAGCCACCGCATCGACTGCCGCTTTGTTGCAGCAGCCAAGGAAGATCTCAAGGCGCTGTCGGATGCCGGGCAGTTCCGCGCCGATCTCTACTACCGCCTGCATGTGGCCAGCATCGAACTGCCACCGCTGCGGGAGCGGCGCGACGACATTCCCCTGCTCATGGCGCATTGCCTGCGCCTGTCGGCTGAGCGCTACCAGACCGAACCACCCCAGCTCTCACCCACCCAGATGGCGCAATGGATGGCGCACCCCTGGCCTGGCAACGTGCGCGAACTGCGCAATGTGGCCGACCGCCTGTGCCTGGGCCTGGAGCCGGAAGCGCACGTCCCCACCGAGGGGGGGCCGGTTGCGTCGTCGCTGAGCCAGCAGGTGGATGGCTTTGAACGGCAGTTGCTGGTGCATGCCCTGACCAGCTCCCAGGGCAGCGTGGCCTCGGCGGCCGAGCACCTGCAGGTACCGCGCAAGACGCTGTACGACAAGCTTGCGCGGCACGCGATCGATCCGGCCGACTTCCGATGAACGAGGCGAACCGACACCACTGTGCGGATATCCGCACAACTCCGCTTCGGTCATTCTGGATAGCCGCACACGCAAAGCGCCCTTTCGTAACAAAATCAAGCACTTGGGCCAAGCCACAGGTTGGCAAGCAAGTTGCTCACAGGAACACGACCCCGCGACCGACGGTGGCGAGGTTGCATCAACCCTCAACTGGAGACAACATGAAAAAGTTACGAGCCTTCACGACCGCCTGCGCCCTGGTGGTCGCCTCAAGCGCCGCCCTGATCACCGGCACAGCCGTGGCCCAGCAACAGCAGTTCATCAACGTGCTCACGGGCGGCCAGAGTGGCGTCTACTACCCCATGGGTGTGGCCCTCTCCCAGATCTTTGCCAAAGACATCCCCAACGTGCGCTCCACCGCCCAGGTCACCCGCGCCTCGGCCGAGAACCTCAACCTCCTGCAGGCCGGTCGTGGTGAA
>PHCQ01000077.1 GCA_002840835.1 Betaproteobacteria bacterium HGW-Betaproteobacteria-16
CATGTGGCGGCCTTGCGCACGCAGACTCTTCAATACCTCCCAGCCATTCATGCCAGGAAGCATGACGTCCAGGATGATGAGATCGTGGTCGCCCTCCAGGGCATGGTGCAGCCCGTCCATGCCGTTGTTGAGCAATTCAACGGTATAGCCCGCCTCGCGCAGGCCCATGCACAGGTATTCGCCCGTCTTGCGCTCGTCTTCAACAATCAAGATTTTCACGTTCACTCCTGGTTTGATTTTCGCCGGCTACAGCGGCTCTCGACCGGACCTGACAACTTTGTAATGAAACCGACAGGTTCGCGACAGGGGGTCTTTTGCACACTGCGTCCAGCTTGAAACGATCAAATAGGAGCAAATCAGTGATTCGACGACGTTACCCCTCAAAAGCGCTGCATGCAATCGCCCTCGGCCTACTTGCCATCCCTGTCCTGGCATCTGCCCAACTGGCGCCTGCCCCAGCCGAAAAAGACTGGCGAGAAGCCAACGATGAGGTCGGCAAGTTCAAACGAGGGCATGCTGACATTCTCAAATGGGAAGCGCAAAACACTCCCGCTCCTCAAAGCCAGGAAGAGGCCACTCCTTCGCTGAGCTTGATGACAGCTGAAGATGCCGTCCGGCAAGCATGGAAAGCACATCGCGAACTCGTCTGGTCGATGGGTAAGGTGGGAACAGCCAACGTGGACCTGATTGCAAAAGGCCGGTGGACCGAGCTCGATCCCATGCTGCAACGAAAGGTGGGGGTCGTCGACGAATTGCTGGAGGTCGCCGTCCAGGGACGCAAGGCTTGGATCCAGGCTGTTGCCTCTCGGCAGACTCTGAAGCACCACCGCGATGCACTTGAGGCGGCTGAAGCGGCTAACGAATTGGGCCGCCGCATGGTCAGCGTTGGCAACTGGAGCAAGCTGCAGCAGGCTCAGACGCAGCTGGCACTGTCCTCTGCGCAAATGAATGTGCGCCGAGCTCAACACGCTGCAACTCAAGCTGAAGCCGCGCTGATCAAAACTCTTCGGTTGACGGGTGTGCACAGCACAGTAGCCCTTCCCGAGCGGCTGCCGGACGTGCCCACCATGGCAATGACCCAGTCCATGTTCGACGATCGCGCTGAAGCTATTTCCTCACAACTCCCACGAGCTGAGAGCATGCGAAACAAGGCCCATGCTCGCTTGGCTCAGCAGGCATACCAAGCCACCCACGCTCTTGCGCTAAGCACACGGGACGAGGTCCTGAAAGTGCGGGAGTTCATCACTGAAGAAACTGTTCTCCACTACAACGGCATGCTCAAAAGTGTCTGGGACTTGCTGGGTGAGGTCTCCAACCAATCGCAAGCTGTTGTGGGTGCCATTGATGCGCAGCGCGATTTCTGGATCGCAGAGACCGATTTGCAATGGGTTTTGCAAGGCGGAGCGCCAGACAGTTTTGTGTCACTGGGTGGAGGTGGCGGGGAAACCGCAGCCGCTGCTGGTCACTGATCACATTCAATGCATTGAAAGAATTCAAACATGAGTCTCCTAAATTCTCGTCGTCAATTTTTTGCGGGTGCAGCCGCTTCAGTGGCAGGTCTGGCAGTTGCAAAATCTGCCATGGCCGCCCTGCCTGAGCCTGTTTACCAAACGTCCGTGGACACGGCGCCCCCGCTGGTGCCCACCACGGGCCGGCCCTACAACCCGGTGGTCACGCTCAACGGTTGGACCCTGCCCTGGAAAATGAACAACGGCGTCAAGGAATTCCACCTGGTGGCGGAACCGGTGGTGCGCGAAGTTTCGCCAGGCTTCAAGGTCAACATGTGGGGCTACAACGGCCAGAGCCCAGGCCCGACCATCGAAGTGGTCGAGGGGGATCGCGTGCGCATTTTTGTCACCAACAAGTTGCCCGAGCACACAAGCATTCATTGGCACGGCCAGCGCCTGCCCAGCGGCATGGACGGGGTGGGTGGCCTCAACCAGCCCGCCATCCCTGTGGGCAAGACCTTCGTGTATGAATTCGAGGCGCGCCGCCCTGGTACCTTCATGTACCACCCGCACGCTGATGAAATGGTTCAGATGGCCATGGGCATGATGGGCATGTGGGTCACCCACCCCAGGGGCAAACACCCCCACATCAGCGAGGTGGACCGCGACTTCTGCTTCTTGCTCAATGCCTTTGATGTGGAGCCTGGCAGCAAGACGCCCAAGACTGCCACCATGACTGACTTCAACATCTGGTGCTGGAATAGCCGGGTGTTCCCCGCGATCGACACACTCAACGTGCGGTTGAACGACCGCGTCCGGATTCGCGTGGGCAACCTGACTATGACCAACCACCCAATTCACCTTCATGGGCACGAGTTTCTGGTGACCGGCACCGACGGTGGCCCAACGCCACCGAGCACGCGCTGGTACGAGGTGACCACCGATGTTGCCGTAGGACAGATGCGCCAGATCGAACTGATCGCCGACGAGGAAGGCGACTGGGCCATGCACTGCCACAAGAGCCACCACACCATGAACGCCATGGGCCACGACGTGCCCACCATGATCGGTGTGGACCACCGAGGCCTGGTCAACAAGATCCAGAAGGTGGTGCCCGACTACATGCTGATGGGCGAGCGCGGCATGGCCGACATGGGCGAAATGCAGATGCCCATCCCCGACAACACAGCACCCATGATGACCGGAACGGGCCAGTTCGGCCCGCTGGAGATGGGCGGCATGTTCACCGTGTTCAAGGTTCGCAAGGACCAGAAGCCGGGTGACTACAAGGACCCGGGCCCATACAAGTTCCCCGAAGGTACTGTTGCGCACGAATGGACCGGTGCGCCGTTGCCCGCCGTCAGGCCCAAGGCCAGTGCAGACACAACCCCGGCGATGGGCACAGCGGTCAAGCCCATGGGCAAAGGCATGCAGCACTGAACCAAGCCGTCTTTACACATTTCTCCCACTTGCTTTCTCAACCCACCAATCCAGAGAGTTCACATGATTTTCACTCAAGCCCCACTTTCCAAGCGTTCCAGCCTTTTGTTCGTTGCCGCCCTTCTAGCCACGTCAGCCGCCACAGCGGCGGGCACGCACGGCGGCGGCCACAACGAATCGCCCATCGGTGAGCCCGGCGTCGCCAGTAAAGCTTCCCGCACCATTCAGGTCGACGCCGCCGACAGCATGCGGTTCACGCCAGCACTGGTGGACGTCAAGAAGGGGGAAACGATCCGTTTCGTCGTCACCAACTCCGGCAAGGTGCCGCATGAGTTCAGCCTGGGCACGGAGAAGGAGCTGAAGGAGCACTACGAAGTGATGAAAAAATTTCCAGGCATGGAACACGATGAGGCCAACAAGATTTCCTTGAAGCCAGGGCAAAAGGGTGAGGTCATCTGGCGTTTCACCAAAGGAGGCGTCGTTGATTTCGCCTGCCTTCACCCCGGGCACTACGACGCGGGCATGAAGGGTCAGATCAAAGTGACCACCAAATAAGCCGGCAAACCACCATTCTTGCAACCCACAGACACACCTGATTGAAGGAACATTTCATGAAAACACTGAACCTGAGTCTGGCCGCATCAGCGGTCGCCCTTTCCTTTGCCTTCGCTGGACCCGCGCTGGCTCAAATGACCATGGACCAAGGAAAGATGGGAATGGATCAGGGCAAGATGGGCATGGCGGCCACCCCCGGCATGACCGATGGCGAAATTCGCAAGATCGACAAGGAAAACGGCAAGGTCACGATCAAGCACGGCGAGATCAAACACATGGACATGCCCCCGATGTCCATGGTGTTCAACGTCAAGGACAAAGCCATGCTGGACAAGGTCCAAGTGGGCGAGAAGATCCAGTTCATCGTCATTCAGGACGCCGGCAAGATGGTGGTCACCGACATCAAAGCGATGAAGTGATTTAGCCAATCCGACCCTATGGGTCGGTTGTGGTCAAGGGATCGGTTGTGATGACCGATCCCTTTTTTGCATGGGTGACGCCTTTCCTGCTCTGTGAATCCGATCCGACATAGTCTCGCAACCCATGGGCAGGCGTACGTTGGCGCACAGTCAATCCGACCATCGTTGTCGATGATGGTGAGCCCGCCTTCGGGTAGCTTCTAGGAAGTCACATGAATCATCAATCCACCACAAAACGCTTCACCACGGTCCCTGTCAAGGCGCTGTGCGCCGTTTCTCTGACTGTGCTCATGTCGCTGTCGGCACATGCTCAGTCCACACCAGCCACAGGCCCAGCGACGATGCCCATGTCCGATATGCACAAAGGCGCTAGCGGTGCACACGACATGAAAGGTTCAATGATGATGGGCATGGAGGAAATGCAAAAGATGCCCATGTCGGGAAACACCGACAAGGACTTCGCGATGATGATGAAAATTCATCACCAGCAAGCTTTGAACATGGCTGAGATGCAGCTCAAGACCGGCAAGTCACCCGAGATGAAGGCCATGGCAAAGCAGATCATCGTGGCGCAGAAGAAAGAGATCGCTCAGTTCGACAAGTGGCTCGCCAAGCAGAAGTGATCTGTGTGGCAAGGGCAAAGCGGCGGTGCTGCTGACATACGCATAAGCGCTGGCTCAAGCACTCAACGAAGCGTCGGTCTTCAAGGCTGCAATCAGCGGGCATCGCACCTTGCCACTGGATGCTCCGCAGAGTCGAATCAATCCCTCAAGCACTCCTTCAATCCGGTGCAGGTCCTCAAGCCTGCTCTTCACATCCGCAAGCTTGGCCTGTGCTTTGGTTCGGGCTTGAACACAGCTGGTGCCATCGTCGAGTTGCAGCAGCTCGGCTATCTCGTCCAGGCTGAATTCGAGGCGCTGCGCCGACTTGATGAAATGAAGGCGAGAACGGTCAGCTTCTGCGTAGCGCCGAATCCCGCCGGATGGGCGGAGCGGCTCAGGCATCAATCCCTTTCGCTGGTAGAAGCGGATGGTCTCCACATTGACTTCGGCTGCCTTGGCCAATCCGCCAATCGTCATGTTGGGGTCGGAAGGTGTGTGAATCTCGCTCATGTCACTTGACTCCGTACTTGGGTACGGCTTTAAGGTTATCTCATGCCAGCACACTCCACCACCCCGAGCACACCCACTTCCAGTCCCGCTACCGAACATGGGGGCAAAGCCCTCCTGGCTGGTGGTCTGGCGGCCCTCTTTGCATCGGCCTGCTGCCTGGTCCCACTGGTGTTGATCCTGGTGGGCATCTCGGGCGCCTGGATCAGCCATCTCACGGCCTTGGAGCCCTATCAACCGCTGTTCATGGGTGCATCGCTGGCGGCGCTGTTCTTTGCGGGAAGAAGCATCTGGAGGCCAGCGGCTGCCTGCGAACCAGGTCAGGTGTGTGCGATTCCCCGCATCAACCGCATCTACAAACTGCTGTTCGGTGTCGTGGTGTTGCTGCTCACCACCGCAATGGCATTCCCGCTGGTAGCTCACTGGTTCTATTGATGAAAGGCCTGGCTGTGAAGCACATCTTGATTGCTGTCGGATTTGTGCTAAGTCCGCTTGCCTGGGCAGCGCAGAAAACCGCCACTCTATCCGTCCCCGGTATGTCCTGCGCCACCTGCCCGATCACGGTCAAAAAGGCGTTGACGAAACTGGGTGGCGTGGTCGACGTGAAGTCCAATCTGGGCAGGCGGGAGACCTCGGTGGTTTATGACGACACCCAGGTTTCATTGGACGCTCTGACCCGGGCGACCAAGGAAGCTGGCTTCCCTTCAACCGTCAAGGGAGTCAAGCCTTGACCGAAGTTCTCCTGACGTCGGTGTTGACCTGTCCTGAGTGTGGACACGCAAGGGCTGAAGTCATGCCCACCGATGCTTGCCAGTGGTTGTATGAGTGCGAGGAATGCCACACGATCCTTCGGCCGAAGACGGGTGACTGCTGCGTGTTCTGCAGCTACGGAACGGTGCCGTGTCCACCAATTCAAGGAGGAGACCAATCGGGTTGCGAGAGGGTCTGCTGACTTTGCGCTGACCAAGATGTAATGCGTTCGCAAGCTGCCGGTCATGGGTGCCTCGCTACATTGAGTCTGTACTTCGTACCGCATTGATTCAGTCGAACAATGTGATTTGTTCTTGAAGGAGACTCCCCATGATCCGCAAACTCAGCATCCTCGTCATCTCAATGGCAGCATTGGCCCCGGCATTCGCGATGGACGCAGCCAGGTCCGAGGCCAAGCAGGTGATCGCACTGCAGAACGGTGAAACGCTCTACGTCTTCAAAGACGGACTGATGGCCAAGGAAAGCAAGTTTGGAAGCGTGACTCACCTTAGCAAGGGTCAAGTCGTCCAGACCGCCGATGGCAAAAGCATCACGACGATTGGCAACGAAGTTGCGCGTCTGAGTTCCCTGTTAAACAAGGGACACAGCAACTGAGGTTCAAAGCGACGACCATCACTGGCCACGGGTACAGCGCCAGATGAACGAGACATCGGACAGGACCGGTAACACCCAGAGCCATCTCTACTTTCGCAACCGCTCCACTTCGCTCTTGACCATCTCGTAGAGCTGGTCCGGGTCGGTCGAAGCGAGTGGTTTCCCATTGACGAAGAAGGTCGGGGTGGCTCGAACCCCGATCGCCTTCAAGTCAATTACGTCCAGCGCCAGCAATATGTCCACCGAACCAGCGGCGGTGTACCTGTGTGCCTCCTCAACATCGAGACCCGCCGATTGCGCAATTGCCCATGCACGCGGTGATGCGTTTGCGCCTTGACCCGTCCACGCGCGTTGACCATCCAGCAACGCTTCGAGCACGGGCTCAAACTTCCCTTGCGCACGCGCCGCCTCGAGAATCTTCACCGCTTCCACGGAAGCCTCCCTGTGAAGCGGCGTGTACCGAATCACAAGGCGCGTCTCGCGCGGAAATGCCGCGAGAATGTCTTTGACCCGGGGATGGAACGCCTTGCAAGCTTCGCATGCAGGGTCAAAAAACTCCACGATCGTGACTGGCGCAGCCATCGGACCAATGACGGGCGAGTGCGGCCGGACCATCGCTCCGGCCTGTTCCGAGGCCTGAACGGTCGCAAGCTGCAGGGTATGTCGCTGGTACAGGAAGTCGGCGGTGACCTGCCCCCAATAGACGTACCAATCAAAAGTGGAAGTCCGGGTTCAAGATTACTCGATGGGTGCGTGGGTTGGTGAAAGTTGAGCTGCATCGCCAGCGCGCTGGCGATGCAGCTCGGCGAAGCGGGCCGGCGGCATGCGCCCCAGACTGCTGTGTGGTCGAACCTCGTTGTAGTCCTGCCGCCAGATGGCCACGGCCGCCCGGGCCTGGTGCAAGGTCTCGAACCAGCACTCGTTCAAGTGCTCGTCGCGGAACTTGCCGTTGAAGCTCTCGATGTAGCCGTTCTGCATGGGTCGTCCCGGCTGGATCAGGATGTGGCGAATGCCATGTGCCTGTGTCCACGCCATGAACGCCCGGCTGGTGAACTCCGGCCCGTTGTCGGTTCGTACCGCCTTCGGATACCCCCGAAACAGCGCAGCGCGATCCAGGATGCGGGTGACGTATTGGCCTGAGATGCCGAAGTCCACCACGATGTCCACGCTCTCATGGCTGAAGTCGTCGGCAATGGTGAGGTACTTCAGGCGCCGCCCGCCTGAGAGGCTGTCGCTCACAAAATCCATGCTCCACACCTCGCTGACTGTCTGCGCCAGTTGCAGTGGCACACGCTCGTTGACGGGCCGCTTGCCCTTCTTGCGCCGGCGCACGGCCAGGTTGGCTTGCCGATACAGGCGGTACACCCGCTTGTGATTGACACCGGGGAACTGCGGATTCAACAGGTCGTGGATGCGCCGGTAGCCAAAGCGGCGGCGCACATAGGCGATCTCCATGATCTTCTCCTGCAGATCCAGGGTGGCCTGGTCAAGCTGTGGCGGATGGCGGTAGCTGTCGCGAGAGAGCCCCACAAGACGGCACGCTCGACGTTCGGACAAATGGTGCTCAATGACCATCGTCCGGATCGCCTCGCGTCTGACCTGTGGGGCTAGCGCTTTACCCCCAGAACGCTCTTGAGCGCGTGCATGTCCAAGTGGGCCTCGGCCAGCAACCGCTTGAGCTTGGCGTTCTCGGATTCGAGCTCGCGCAGGCGCTGGGCTTCAGAGACCTGCATGCCACCGAACCTGGCGCGCCACTTGTAGAAAGTGGCGTCGCTGAAGCCGCCGTTGCGGCACAGCTCCTTGATTGGCATGCCGGCTTCGGCTTGCTTGAGGAAGCCGATGATCTGTTCCTATATGGACGCCTCCCAAGTTGCAAGCGCTTTGTGTGTTGGCCGTATTGGCGGGCTGCATTCTTATATCCGGCCTGTTGACGCAGGCGTTGTTGCCCGCTGGCCCTGATGGGATTCGCTGAGAGGTGCCTTGATCTTCGGATCGAGCTTCGAGAGCTCCGGAACAAATTCAGGCCCTACCTCTCCCGGTCCAACCTATTCAGCCATCACACATCTTCGCGCTGCCAAACTTCAGACTCCTTGAGCCGCTACCCTGGTCAGGCTGCTGATTGCTGGATCTGTGGCGTGTAGTTCCTACTGTGGGCAAGCATGGCCCAGATCGTTCGTGCGATCTTGTTCGCCAAAGCAACCACAGCGACGTTCCATGGTCTCTCGCGCATCAGGCGTTCAAGCCAGGGTGAATGCTCCTTCTGTCGCGCCATGACCGCCCTGGCACAGTGAATCAACATGGTCCGGAGATATGAGTTCCCTTGTTTACTCATGCCGAGTATGCGCACGCGACCGCCTGTGCCACTGTGCCGAGGCACCACTCCCAGCCAGGCTGCAAATTCGCGGCCAGAGCTGAACTCCTTGGCGTCACCCACCGAGGCAACGATTGAGGTCGCGGTTAACAGCCCTACCCCTGGGATCTGCAGCAGACGTTCGCAGCGCTCGTCAGATCGCTTGAACGCTTCCAACTTGCGCTCGATCGCATCCACCCGTTCCGAGAGCTGCACGATCAATTGGTACTGGTCCCGCAGCGCTTCAATCGCCATGGCGGGGATCTTGTCCTCCAGGCTGGCGAATGCCTCCGGTAGACGTTTCACGCACCAATGTCGCCCCTCCGGAAGAGCGAATCCCAGCTCGTAGAACACAGCGCGGAGCTGGTGCAGCTGGGCAGTCCTGGCCTTGACCAAGCCGTCCCGCATGGTGTGCAGCGCCAAGATCGCCTGCTGGGCCTCGGTCTTGACTGGCACGAAGCGCATTTCGGGACGCTGCGCTGCTTCCCAGATCGCCCGAGCATCGGCAGCATCGTTCTTGTTGCCCTTGACGAACGGCTTGACAAACTTCGTGGCAATGAGCCGCACCTCGTGCCCAAGCGCGCGTAATTGGCGTGCCCAATGATGGGAGCTCCCGCACGCCTCCATCGCAACAACACTACGCTGCCGATTGGAGAAGTACGGCCCCATCTCAGCGCGCTTGAGCTTCAGCTTGGTGATTTCCCCTGTCTCGGGATCCACCGAGTGCAATTGAAAGCAGCGTTTGGCAATATCCAGTCCGATCACAGCGAGCATGGCAGTCTCCTAGGAAGGTGGATGAAACCTCCATCGTGATCGAAAGAGACTCAGGAGGCGTCCATGCCATCCTCGGTGAATCTGCTCTTCTTCATGTCCGTCATTCTCCTGGTGGTTGACGGACTTCACTAACTTCAGGTTGGTACGGCTGCTGGGGGGCAGGTCAGCGGCGGCAAATACCGCGAGGGCAGCCAGTGCCGACAAAAAAAACAGGTGACGGCGCGTCATGCGCAATTTCCCAACATGTCAAATGGCGAACAGTATTTCAGAATGGCCGCCCTGGCGGTCGCATCGAGTCGGGTCTCATGCTCGTGGTTGGTACGCAATCATCGCCATGCCCGCCAACGTAACGGCCGCACCCGCCAGATCCCAGCTGCTCGGACGAACACCGTCCACCGACCACAACCACCCGAGAGCTACTACTACGTAGACCCCGCCGTAGGCTGCATACACGCGGCCCGACGGCGCTGCGTGCAGGGTGAGCAGCCAGGCGAACGTGCCCAGGCTCACAGCAGCGGCGGGCAGCAGCCACCAGCCTGAGCCCTGGCCGCGCAGCCACAGCAGCGGCAAGTAACAACCGACGATCTCGGCGATGGCAGTGACCAGGTAGAGCAGCAGTGTTTTCATGGCAGCAGGGGGTTGTTCAACCCTCCATGGAGTTCAACAGCGTGAGGATGTCTTCGGCAATCACACTGGGCTCCGTGCCATAGCTGGAGAACAGGCGCACCCGACTTTCAGTGTCAAACACATACTTACCCGCCGAGTGGTCCATCGTGTACGAAGTCGGCGTGGTACCTTCGGCCTTGCGGTAGTAGATCTTGAAACTGTCCGCCACAGCCTTCAGCTCAGACGGCTCGGGGCGAAGCGCCAGAAACGTCGGATCGAAGTTGGTCATGTACTCCTTGAGCAGCGGCAGCGTGTCACGCTCCGGGTCCACGGTGATGAAGAGCACCTGCAGTTGCTTGCCCTGATCGCCCATGAGGCGCTTGACCTCGGCCAGGGTGGTCATCGAGGTAGGGCACACATCGGGGCACTGCGTGAAGCCAAAGAACACCACCACCGCTTTGCCGCGGAAATCCGACATGCTACGCACCTGCCCGGTGTGGTCGGTCAGTTTCAAGTCTTGAGCAAACGCGGCGCCGGTGATGTCGGTGCTCTGGAAAGTGGGGGCTTTGGGCGAACAACCGGCCACGAACCCGCCAGCGACGAGCCATGCTCCGCTCAGTGCAAGCACCTTGCGTCGGCTGGGAGCAGATGTGAATGCCATGTTGTTCATTTCTTCGCCTTGGCCACTTCTTCTGCCACCAACGCGGCCAACTGGTCAGGCCCGAAACTCGGCAGGCTGCGTCCGTTGACAAAGAAGGTGGGCGTTTTGGTGACCTGCAGCGCGGTGAGGTCTTCGATGTCCTGCTGCAACAAGGACTGCATGCCGGGCTTCTCGATGTCCTGGCGCGCTTTCACGAGGTCTAGCCCTGCCTGCTCGGCCACCTTGAACGCAGTCTCGATGTTGGGCTGACCATGATCCGCCCAAGCGGGCTGTGCGGCGAGCACGGCCTCCAGCACCGTCTGGTACTTGCCCTGGCTCTTGGAAGACTCCAGCAACTTGACCACCTGATCCGAGCCCTGGTGAAAAGGTGCATACCGAATCACCAGTCGCACGTCGTTGGGGTATTGCGCCATCAGGTTCTTGACGATGGGATAGAAGGCACGGCAAGTCTCACAGGCGGGGTCGAAGAACTCGACGATGGTGACCGGGGCACCTTGGGGGCCAAACACCGGCGAGTGCATGCGAACCAAACGGGTCTGCTCGGCCTTGACCTGCACTTCCTGTGCGTTCTGAACGCGCTTCTGATAGGCGTTCATGCCCAAGTAGAAGAACAGGGCAACAATGGCCACCAGGCCAATGACGGTGAATTTTTTGGCGTTCATGAACGGGTCTTTCTCAAGTAAACAAAAAGCAGGATGACGATGGCGACGAAGGCTGCGAGCGACAACCAGGGGATCTGGATGCCGCCCAAAATCTCCAGACTTTGTTGGCTGCACGAGGGCCCGGTGCCACAAGGCACCCACCACTTCGGCACCCAGCCGGCGATCAGCGCGGAGTGGTACCCGGCCATGGCTGCGCCACCCAGCGCCAACGGCAGCGCATAGACGGCACCCCTCCGGTCTTCGGCGAAGGCCGCCATGCCCAGGATGAGCGCCAGCGGGAACATGAAGATCCTCTGGTACCAACACAGCAGACAGGGCGTCATGCCCATGACTTCACCGATGAAAAGCGCGCCGAGCGTTGAGACCAGGGCGAAACCCCAGGCGGCCATGATCCAAAACCAGCCACGCTTCATGACGGTAACTCCTCGGACGTCTTGCGGCTCGCTTGGCGCGGTGGCGATTTCAGTGACGCGAAGCACCAGACCAACATGGAGCACACGATGAAGATATCGGCCAGATTAAAAGCCGGCCAATGGATGCTGCGCCAGTGAAAGTCAAGGAAGTCCACCACAGCGCCGATCTGGACGCGGTCCACCAGGTTGCCAGCTCCCCCACCCACCACAAAAGCGCCCACCCACCGATCCAACGGTTCAGCCTGCCGGGCCATGCACACCACCGAGACAACACCCACCACCAGCGCTGTCACGCCAATGAAAAACCAGCGTTGCCAGCCACCTGCATCGGCCAGCAACGAGAAGGCCGCGCCCGTGTTGAGCACATGCACAAAGTTGAACCACTCGGTCACCTTGATGGCTTCACCGAGTTCAAGGGTGGTTGAAAAGTACGATTTGCTGAGTTGATCGGCAAACAATAGCACCGCGACAGCAGCAAGCCACGTGCATCGCGGGTTTCGCTGGGTCCAGCGAACATTCATGTGAGAGTCCTTCCAAAACGATCCGGGAATGGCCACCGTGTGCAACGGCGGCCACTTGAAGCCAGGGGATCGGGGAAGAGGTGCCTGTCAGCGCGTCAGGCGGACAGATTCAGCCCCGAACGTTTCGGGGCAGACCATTGAGGACGGTAGGGTCGCTCGTGCCAGGGCGGCAGGATCAGTTCGACGAGATGTTCGACCCGCTCGATGCCAGCGGGGTCGGCCATGGTCGCTGCTGTTGCCGTTACAGCGGCAGCGCAGTTGGCGTGGCAGGTTCCGCAGTCAAGATCAAACCCCAGTCCGTTTTCGGTCAGATCATCTGCACCTTGAACCGGAAATAGATGAGTGGGCTGATGGTGCTGTCCTTGGAGACCTTGTGCCACCGCAACGTGCCCGCAGCACTCGGTCGCCGCAGCTGCAGAGAACTGGAGCGGCAGCAGCGCAAGCATCAGCAGGATCAGGAGAACTCGCATGAGTGGATTTTATGCGGCGGGCGTTTTACCGGTGCGTGCCTGGGCGATCAAGCCGGCCAGCTCCGGGCGCACCGGAAGCGGCTCGAAGGCGCTCACGGTGGATCGACCCGGGTTGCCCAGCGGCAAGCGCCCACTCAAGTGGCCCAAGGGCACTAGGGCCAGCCGGAGCGCCTGACCTGCGGCCTCAGACCAGTCGCGCGTGCGCCAGGCCAGTCCCAGCATGTGCGCGTGCGTCTGCAAGTGCGGCCTGATGTGGAGCTGCCCCACCACATGCGCTGCCTCCAGGTACAACCAGGCTTGTTCACTGGAACTCGCCTTTTTCGCTTCGTGCATCAATCGGGCGTGGGTCGTCTCGTCGAACCGGCGAGCGGACGGTGAGTCAGTGAACGTGGCCATGGTGGTCCTTTGCGCTGTCATTGCCGAGTTCTCCCCGTGCCTGCCGCATCACCGTCCACCCGCCGTGCAGCGCCAGCGCCGCCATCAGGCTGGCCACCAACAAATCGGGCCATGCGGAGCCGGTGCCGAACACGCCGAGCGCGGCCATGAACACCGCCACGTTGCCAATCGCGTCGTTGCGCGAGCACAGCCACACGCTGCGCATGTTGGCGTCGCCCTCGCGAAATGCGAAGAGCATCCAGGCCACGGCCACGTTGGCCGCCAGCGCCAGCAGCGCCACCGCGCCCATGGTCACGGCCTGCGGCACGCCGCCGTGCCACACCGACCACACCGCGGCCCCCAGCACATAGAGGCCAAAGCCCATCATGCTCACCGCCTTGAGCATGGCCGCACGCGCGCGCCAGGCCAGCGCTGAGGCCAGCACGGCGAGCGACACCGCGTAGTTGAGCGCGTCGCCTGCGAAGTCGACCGCGTCGGCCAGCAGCGAGAGCGACCCGGCCTGAACACCGGCGCCGATCTCGATGAGAAACATGGCAGCGTTAACGATCAGCGCGATCCAGAGGATCTTGCGGTAACGGGGCAGGTTGACGATCGCCTCGGCTTTGGGGGTTTCGTGGTCACAGCAATGGGCAGACATGGTTTTTTCCTTTCAATGCCTGCATTGGAAACCCTGGAGTCGCTACAGCGTCAATGGCCACTGGAAAACGGGGGAAACACTTGCGAAGTCGAGGTGCACTGTCGCCCGCACCTTGGACGAGCGGGAAACGATATTGCTGACAGCGTCGCCGCAGTCAAAGCCAGTTTCAGATGACTTCAGCGCGGCGGAAGCGTCATGGCTTGCCGTTCCGCAAGCGCAGCGCGTTGCCAATCACCGAGACTGAGCTCAAGCTCATGGCCAGCGCAGCGATCAGCGGCGACAGCAGCCATCCCGTCAATGGATACAACACGCCTGCTGCAATCGGGATGCCCAGCGCGTTGTACAAAAAGGCGAACATCAGGTTTTGCTTCATGTTGTCCACGGTGGCTTCGGACAGCGCGCGCGCAATCGCAATCCCGCGCAGATCGCCTTTGACCAAAGTGATCTGCGCACTGTTCATTGCCACGTCAGTCCCGGTACCCATGGCCACACCCACATCGGCCTTGGCCAGTGCCGGTGCATCGTTGATGCCGTCACCGGCCATGGCCACCACGCGGCCTTCCTTTTGTAGTCTCTCCACCAGAAGCAGCTTGTCGGCCGGCTTGACCTCGCCGTGCACTTCGTCGATGCCCAGGCGAGCTGCAACTGCCTTTGCTGTGGTCAGTCCGTCACCCGTCGCCATCACGATGCGCAGACCGGATGCCTTGAGGGAGGCCAAGGCCTCCGGCGTGCTGGCTTTGACCGGATCGGACACCGCCAACAGGCCCGTCAGCTGTCCATCAACAGCCAGATACATCACGCTGGCACCTTCTGCGCGCAAGGCCTCGGCCTGCGGCACCAGCGCACCAACCGATACACCGATCTGCTCCATCAGCGCGGTGTTGCCCAACGCAAGTTGACGTCCGGCCACCTGCCCGTGCACGCCAATGCCCGAGCCGGATTCGAAGTTCTCGGGTTTGTCCAACGACATGCCGCGCTCGCGGGCGGCGCGCACGATGGTTTCAGCCAGAGGGTGTTCGCTGCCCTGGTCAAGGCTGGCGGCCAAGCGCAGCACCTCATCTGCATCAAAGCCGGGCGCGGGAACGGCGCGCTCAAACGTCGGGCGGCCTTCAGTGAGCGTTCCGGTCTTGTCGATGATGAGGGTGTCGATCTTGCGCATGTTCTCGATGGCCGCTGCGTCCCGGAACAACACGCCATGCGTGGCGCCGCGACCGGTGGCGACCATGATGGACATGGGCGTGGCCAGGCCCAGCGCGCAGGGACAGGCAATGATCAGCACGGCCACCGCGTTGATCAGGCCGAACACCCAACTCGGCTCGGGACCGAACAGACCCCAGCCGAAGAAGGTCAACAAGGCAATGACCACCACAGCGAGGACGAAGTAACCCGCCACCACATCGGCCATGCGCTGCATCGGCGCTTTAGAACGCTGGGCCTGGGCCACCATCTGCACGATCTGCGACAGCATGGTGGACGCGCCGACGCGCTCCGACCGCATCACCAGCGCACCACTGGTGTTCAGCGTGGCGCCGATCACTTTGTCGCCCACGCGTTTGCTGACGGGCATCGGCTCGCCCGTGAGCATGGATTCATCGATTGAACTGCCGCCCTCCGTCACCTCACCGTCCACCGGCACTTTTTCGCCGGGGCGCACGCGCAGCAGGTCGCCCACATGCACATGGGTCAGTGGCACATCCTCTTCGGTGCCGTCTTCCCGGATGCGCCGGGCGGTTTTTGGCGCCAGACGCAGCAACGACTTGATGGCTGCCGAGGTCTGTGACCGGGCCTTGAGTTCAAGCACCTGCCCCAGTAGCGTGAGAGAGATGATCACGGCGGCGGCCTCAAAGTACACCGCGACTCGGCCCATGGAAATGAACGAGTCCGGGAATACCTGGGGCGTGATCGTGGCGACCACGCTGTAGAGAAATGCTGCACCCGTGCCCAGGCCAATCAAGGTCCACATGTTGGGACTGCGGTTCAAAACGGACTGCCAGCCGCGCGAAAAGAATGGCCAGCCCGCCCACAGAACAATGGGGATCGACAGCACCAGTTCGATCCAGGTCTGGGTCGTGGATTCAAACCACTGCAGCCGATGACCAAACATGGCCAAGACAGTGACCACCACGGTCAGCGGCAGCGTCCACCAGAAGCGGCGCTGGAAATCGCGCAACTCGGGGTTGTCATCGTCCTCAAGGTCAGGCAGCAAGGGCTCAAGCGTCATGCCGCACTTGGGACAGTTGCCCGGATGGTCCTGGCGAATCTCAGGGTGCATCGGACAGGTGTAGATTGCATCGGCCACCGCTGAAGAGGTCTCTGCAGGTGGCTTGGGCGCGAGGTATTGAAGCGGGTTCGCGGCGAACTTGCCTTGGCATTTGGCACTGCAGAAATAGAAGGTGCGGCCATCATGGTCCACCTTTTGACCAGACTGCGCCGTGACGGTCATGCCACACACGGGGTCTTTCAGCTCCGTTGGTGAAGCCGATTCGGTCAGCGCACTGTTGCCGTGATGTGAGTGTGCATTCATGTTCATCTTTCTATGTCCTGTCGTTGTGTATGCGTCCGGGTTCTGGCTAATGCCCGCCAAAGCTCACATGGCTGTTCCCCCGCAAGAAGCCTATCGCGCACGATGTGTCAACCGGATCGTGCACGTGCACGTCAAGCCTGGACGAGATAGTTGCGCATCAGCCCAGCATCTTCGTGCTCCAGCATATGGCAGTGATACAGGAACAGCCCAGGGTAGTCCACAAAACCTACCAGCACTTGCACCCGCTCGCCAGGCATGACCAGTACAGTGTCTTTCCAGCCCTCGTCGACCAATCCCGCGCTCACTGTTCGGTAAGCAGCAGCAAACGAGTTGGCGACTTGTCGCTTGAGCACGCGGAACTGCACGCCGTGGATGTGCATGGAGTGGGCCATCACCATGCCCATCATGCTGCCTTGACCTTCATTGCGAAATTCCCAGATCTCGTGGGTTCCCAGCTTGACGGTCTCTTCAGGGCTTGCCTGCAGCATGTTGAACGAACGGCCGCTGATACCCCAAGCCATCATTCGCATTGTGAGGTCGAACACCTTTGGTACCCCCGCATTGATGGCACTCTGTGGCTGCGCGCCGGGCAGATGTGCAAGCCGCTGCGGCGGTTCTCGGGCTGCGCTTCGGTCTCCTCTGAGCACTGCAAATTTGAGCACATCGAATCGTGAGCCGTCGGGCAGCCTGGCGCCTCCCATCGTCATTCCCCCATCAAACTCCAAGCTCCTCAGTACGGGTTGTGCGCCAGGAGCCCAGCGCCCAAAATCGACCCAGAGGTCGACCCGCTCAGCGGGCGCCAGCATCAGGTATTCGCGTTCCTGAGGCCTGTCGAGCAGGCCGCCATCCGTGCCAATCACCGTCAAGGGAGAGCCGTCGCTCCAAGCCAACTTGAACGTGCGGGTGTTCGCTCCATTGACCATGCGCAGCCGGTACGCCCGGGGCAGGACTTCCAAGTCTTTCGACAATCGTCCGTTGACGAGCAACTCGTCGCCCAGAACGCCCATCATTCGGGCCATCATGTCGGCCATTGCACGTTGGCTCATCATTGCGCCGCCATGCATGCCGCCTCGGTTCATCATGGCGTTCGACTCATCGGACGCGGGATAGACCAGTTGCTGGTCAGCATCGAATGTCCGATCCTGAAGGACCAGTGGCAAGTCATACCCGCCGCGGGGCAGAGCCAAAGTCGACTCCTCGTCATCGGAGACCAGCAGTACGCCGGCGAGGCCGCGGTACACCTGAGCTCCCGTGCGGCCGTGGGGATGCGCGTGATACCAGTACGTCCCAGCGCGATTGAGCACGGTGAACTCGTAGATGTAGCGCCCCCCAGGCGCAACCGCATGCCGCGGGTGCCCATCCATGTCGTCAGGCACGTGCAGCCCGTGCCAGTGGATGGTGGTCGCCTCAGGAAGCTCGTTCGATAGTTCGATTCGCACGCGCTGTCCGCGACTCAAGCGGATGTTGGGCCCTAGGTAAGTGCCGCCCTCCATCTGCAGCGCTGCAGCGTCGCCAGCGATGAGCCGGCCCATGTAGCGCCACACGGCTGTCGGTTTGCCTGGCCGCAGTGTCACCTCGTCAAGGATCGCCCGCAGCTCGATGTGCACGTCTGGCACCCGCGCGCTGGTTGTGCGCCCGGCCGCCATGCCAGGACCCGCCAGCGCGACGGCGGCCAAAGCAGAGCCTCCTTGCAGGATGCGTCGTCGGTTTCTGTTCATGATGGACTCCTCAAGTGCTTCACTGCATCAGCAGGCCCAGTTGCCCATCATGGAGAAATGCATCATGGCCATGGCGGCAACGCCGACGACCGCGATCACACCGAACACAGCGAGCACGGCAGTCGTGACCTTTATCAGTGTGCTCATGGACGACCTTTCTTGTCTGCTACGGCTGGGTCCACCACAGTTTTTCCTTGATCTGCAATGCGCGCCCAACTTTTGCCAGCGTTCTTGCTGATGAAGATGCTCTTTTTGAACGTAGCGATCGCCATCTCGCTCGTTCGCACCGGGTTTTGCGCGATGAAGCTGACGGCATCTTCTCCCAGGTCTGGCAGATTCACCGTGCGCGGCTTTTCCCCGGAGCGCAAGCCGAGCACTGACAGCGTGGGTCCACCGTCATAGCCGCTCCACCAGAGATCGTTGCCGTTGAACGTGAACGTAGCGGCCAGCACCCGCTTGCCGCTGACAACGGGCTTGAAACTCGCGCCTGCGTCCTTTGAGAGGAACAGCCCCTGATCGGCCGCCGCCGCTACGGTGGCGGAGTCCGAAGGATGCACGGCCAATCCGTGGATCCTTCCTGCGAGACCGGCGGCTTCAACGCGTTGCCATTTCTCACCATCGTTGGTCGTGAAGTAGACACCTTGCGTTCCCATCTGCGAATTCGGATGCGGGTTCACCACATACACGGCGTTTGTTCCGTAGCTCGCGGCCAGCGTATGGAAATCGGACTCTCCTTGCAAGACGAGCTGCTTCCAGCTCTTGCCGCCATCCGTGCTTTTGATCAAGCCGAAGGGATTTTTAAGGCCCGAACCAGGCGCAGGATGTCCGCTGCTGTACAGCGCGTTGCGGGTACCGGTAAATCCCATGTAGTCGTGCTCAGGGCCTGGCGCTTTGCTCCACTGTCCCGATGAATAGACAGCCAGTCCGTGGTGGCTCGGGACCAACAGCGTGGCTCCGTCGGCAGCATAGGTGAGTCCATGCACATGCGTCAGCGCGACGCCAGCTGCGGCATTGGCGCTCAACCATGCCAGTGGAGTCATCGTGACTGCCAGCGCCATCGCACGGAAGGTGTTGCGCTTCATGACACCTCCTTGGTCGGGGTGATTGGCTCTGCGGCGGGCACCCGTGGCTTGGACGCACCGCTCGAGCTCTGATCCCCATCGGAACTCGAATGCATCAACTTCATCATCACCAGCATGGAGATGGGACACAGCAGTACAACAAGGATGGGCAAGCTGGCGAGGATCCCGGCTCGCGCTTCCTCGAAGGTGAGGTAGGCGAATCCGGCCGCCGCGGCCATGAGCGCGGCAACAGACAGCATGACTTTCAGGTTGCATTTCATTTTGAACTCCAGAGGAAAGTTGGACCAACGCGCGAGTTCGAACCCGCTGCGTCAGCGAAAAAGGGGAAGAGAGAATTGCCTGCGCGGTTCGCGCAGTCACATCAACCTATCGGCGGCAGGTGAATTCAGCCGTGGTGTATGCGGGGCGGCCTGTCCTGGCCATCGGTGAGAAAAAGTACGGCTGCAATTGCGGACGTGGGCTCGGGACCCGCGGAAGCAAGCTTGAGCGGCACGGAGGGCTGAGGCGGCAGGAGCGCCATGGCACTGCAGCTGGCTGCAGCCGCAGCACCACAGTCCTGAATCAGACCCATGTCCCCAGTCTCAGGCTCGTGCTGCGTGTCAGCAACCACAGAGGAGATGTCCTCAAGGGCGCGCTGCTGCATGTCCTGACCCTCAGGGCATTGGTACGCACCCGCCCAAGCGCTTTGGAACGAGAGTCCAACTAGCAGCAGCGACAACAGTGCGATTCGGAGCAGGCGGGCCATGTGGTGATCAGAGCGTGAAAGCGGGAGAAAGTTCGATGCTGTGCAGGAGACTGCTTGAGCGGCGACGTCAAACCGTCGGATAGGCTGCAAGCGCGAATGCTTCGACGAAATCGTCGCGTTGTCGCAAGGCTTCCACCGTGATGCGCCGGGTGGTCAAGTCGACTTCCACTCGAACGCTTGTACCTGTGATTGCAAACATGGGAATTCTTCGTAGTGCATTCACTGTGAGGCTTCCCTCTGTGGGAAGGTCAACGGACATGCGAAATTGCCCCTCTTCTTCAAGCAGGATTGTTCGCGCTGTCTTGACATTCCCATTGCAGGAAGGTCGACAGTGGCGGTACTGCAACCCGCGTGGAAATCTCATGAGCACATCTGCCCTCAACCAACCCATCCCCGATTTGACCGACTGGAACCTTGCCGTGGAAGGAATGACGTGTGCCTCGTGTGCGACTCGTGTGGAAAGAGCGCTGCGCGCAGTTCCCGGTGTGCAGGATGCAACGGTCAATCTCGCCACGGAGGCTGCTGCCATCAAGGCGGCGCCTGTGGTCTCTGTCGAAATGCTGCGAGCAGCCATTCAAAGGGCCGGCTATGGCGTTGCCGATCACAGCATACAACTGGATATCGGGGGCATGACCTGCGCGTCGTGTGCCGCCCGTGTCGAAAAGGCGCTGAGGAAAGTGCCGGGTGTTGTGGCAGCCGAAGTCAATCTCGCCACGGAGAAGGCCGAGGTGAAGCTGGCGACCGACCAGGCCGACACCACCGCCATCGTTGCAGCCGTTGAAAAAGCTGGCTATACGGCGCGCCCAGTGGGAGAGGCCGGCCACCCGGCGAGTCGTGTGGCGCTCGGCGCCGTAGGGCGCAACGGTGATGGGTGGCGCGTGGCGTTGGCCGCAGCACTGACCTTTCCACTGGCCGTGCCCATGGTCGCAACGTTCTTGGGATTGGACTGGGCGCTGCCCGGCTGGCTGCAGCTGGCTCTGGCTACTCCGGTTCAGTTCTGGCTGGGGGCGCGTTTCTATCGCGCCGGCTGGAATGCCCTGAAGGCGCGCACGGGAAACATGGACCTGCTGGTCGCGCTGGGCACTTCCGCTGCCTACGGACTGAGTGTCTATCTGCTGCTCGTCAACGTGGACCACGCAACAGCACATACCTATTTCGAAGCCTCGGCCGTGATCATCACGCTCGTCTTGCTGGGGAAATGGCTTGAACTTCGCGCCAAGCACCAAACGACGGAGGCCATCCGGGCATTGAATGCGTTGCGCCCGGACGTGGCACGCGTACGCCGTCAGGATGTTGAGCGTGAGGTCCCGCTGAGCGACGTCGTGAAAGGTGACCTTGTCATCGTTCGCCCGGGCGAGCGCGTTGCCGTGGACGGCCTTGTGGTCGAAGGTTCCAGCCAAATTGACGAGTCTCTGATCACCGGAGAGAGCCTGCCGGTTGCCAAGCACGAAGGCGACAAAGTCACCGGCGGCTCGGTGAACGGGGAGGGTTTGCTACTGGTGCAAACCACGGCCGTTGGCGCGGAATCCACGCTGGCGCGCATCGTGCGTCTGGTAGAAACAGCGCAGGCAAAAAAAGCGCCCATCCAGCGTTTGGTCGACCGTGTCAGCGAAGTCTTCGTTCCCGTCGTGATCGGGATTGCGGCAATCACCGTGCTGGCTTGGGGCGTGCTGACAGGCAACTGGGAGGCGGCGATCCTGAATGCTGTGGCGGTTCTGGTCATCGCCTGCCCTTGTGCCCTGGGACTGGCGACTCCTACGGCGATCATGGCCGGAACCGGCGTTGCAGCGCGCCATGGGATCTTGATCAAGGATGCCGAAGCCTTGGAGGTCGCACACAAGGTGCGTGTGGTTGCCTTCGACAAAACCGGCACGCTCACCGAGGGCAAACCGCAACTGGTCGAGGCAAAACCGGTTGAAGGGGACACGCAGTTGTTCCTCAGCCTGGCCGCCTCCCTTCAGGCTGGCAGCGAACACCCCTTGGCCAGGGCAGTGCTTGAAGCTGCAGACCGGGAGGGCGTGCCGTTGCATCAAGCATCACAAGTGCGGGCGATCCCTGGTCGTGGCATGGCGGGCAACGTGGCGGGGGTTGATCTGCGACTGGGTAGCAGTCGTTTGATGCAAGAACTCAATGTTGACCTCTCTGCGCTGGCTGCGCGCGCGGAATTGTTGCAAGCCGAGGGCCGAACAGTTTCGTGGATGGCAGACATCGCGGCAACGCCGAAGCTGCTGGGGCTTCTGGCTTTCGGCGATACGGTCAAGCCGACGGCGTTGGCAGCCGTTCGAAAATTGCATGAGCAGGGAATCCAGGTCGTGCTCATCACGGGGGACAATCGTGGCAGCGCCGACGTGGCAGCGAAGCAGCTCGACATTGACGCCATCCGTGCCGAGGTGCTTCCTGAAGACAAGGCTCGAATCATTGCCGAGTTGAAGGTGGGCGGCAAGACGGTCGCGATGGTGGGCGACGGCATCAACGACGCGCCGGCTTTGGCCGCCGCGGACGTGGGGATCGCCATGTCCACGGGCACTGATGTGGCCATGTACGCGGCCGGCGTGACTCTGATGCGGGGAGATCCGGCTTTGGTGGCGGATGCCATTGACATCTCGCGCCGCACCTACGCGAAGATCCAGCACGGTCTTTTCTGGGCGTTCATTTACAACTTGGTGGGCATTCCGTTGGCCGCTTTCGGTTTGCTCAGCCCGGTCATTGCGGGCGCCGCTATGGCGTTCAGCAGCGTGAGCGTTGTCGCCAACGCTTTGACGCTGCGCAGCTGGAAGGGAGGCAAATCGTGAGCGCCTCTTCTCGCTTCAACATTGGCGAAGCCGCTGCCCGTTCCGGCGTCACTGCCAAAATGGTTCGGCACTACGAGTCGCTCGGGTTGCTGCAGGCAGTGGAGCGAACGGAGGCGGGCTATCGGCAGTACTCCGACAAGGAGGTGCACACCCTTCGCTTCATCAAACGGGCCCGAGGCGTGGGTCTTAGCATGGCGCAAATTGCAGAGCTGCTCAAGCTGTGGCAGAACCGGCGCCGATCTAGTTCGGACGTCCGCAAGATCGCCTCGCGCCACCTGGACCAGCTGAACCAGCGCGTGCTGGCCATCGAGTCGATGCGTCAGATGCTGGAGTACGTGGTCGAATGGTATGCGTCCGGTTATCCCATCTTGACATGGGCCGCTCACAGATAGCTTAGCAAGAGATCAAGCCGCGGGTTTACAGCAACCAGCTTCACCACCGATCT
>PHCQ01000078.1 GCA_002840835.1 Betaproteobacteria bacterium HGW-Betaproteobacteria-16
CAATCGGTCCAGATGCCATGGGGTGTCGAAGCATCGACAGCCGAGATGTGATGTCAATCCATCAGTGGAGCCAGCAGACGCTGGTGGGTGAGTCACCGAGGTGATCACAGATGGCACGGGGCCATCGAGAGGGTTCGGCGCTTGGCCGAGTACACGTTGTTGGGGTCCGTGTGACCGCTAAGGCTGAGTTCCCGGAGAACCGGAGGTGCATCAGCTACCTTCTACGAGCCTATGGGGCAAGTACAGCAAATCATACAACAAGCAACTTGTTCGGATGCTGAATGTGGTGTGCTGATGGGAATGATTTCAAACGAGACATCGTGGTTTGGAAGTTTTTTCCCTCTCCATTGTTGTTTTCCAAACTTGACTACAAGCGCAGGATCGATGCGGGTTCCAGCCTCTCTCCCTTTCCGTTTTCTCTTCCGAAACCCACCACCGTTTGCATTCCCGTGGGCGTCGCAGGCACACCACGCGAAGACGGCGTGAAGCGCTGCACGAAGGGGGTCACGATCATTTGCATGCGCAACTTTCGTTGGTCTAGCGTTGCGTAGCTCAGGCTTGACACAGCGAGGCCTCCCCGCCTCATGGAAACATGATGAGACCGGCTCGATGAATTTCTAGCCCCCTGGTCCAGTGATGGGCCACGCAAGGCCCATCACTGGACCAGAGCGTGTCACGCTTTCACTGAAAGGTCCGAACGCCGTGAGATGGACCGGAAATGGTCCACGGTTGGCCCACGCATGGCCATCACTGGATTGAAGCAATCACCAAGGCCAGATCCAGCCCGCTGGTGGACTCCTAGTGGTCCGTTGGTGGGCCGCTTGGCGTTGCAATCACTTCAAGAGCGAGTGATCGGAGGCATTCAGCAGCAGTGCCGGCTCGAGTGGGTCCTGAGGGATGACTCAAACATTTTTTGTTTCAGTATGGGCTCTTGACAGGCAAGGGACATGTGGGAACTTAAGTGCATGAAAACCAACACCTGCTCTCCTCACACCCAGCTCTCTTGCTTTCACCAGCCTCTACACTCGATCTACGCCGCCCTCGCAGTCGCAATGTTGAGTTCGGCGTGTGGTGGAGGCGGCGGAGGCGCTGCCGCTCCGACCAATCCTGTATTCGGCCAGAACGGTTCTGTGGACGTGAACGTCGTGACCATGGAAGCTGGGCAAACCTGCAACATCGCTCGCTTCCCGCAGGAGTTGCTTGCCCACATCAATGCAGTCCGAGTGGCCGGCCAAAACTGTGGTGGCACGCTGATGGCTCCAGCTGCACCTTTGACCTGGAACACACTGATCACTCAAGCCGCTGCAATGCACTCGTTAGACATGGCAAGCAAGAACTTCTACTCGCATACCGGTACAGACGGTGGGGGCGTCTTTGACCGCTTTGCAGCCGTGGGGTACGAACATAACGACGCCGGTGAAATTCTCCTCGCCGGAACGACGAAGATTCCCGATGCGATGAACAGCTTCCTTCGGAGCCCTTCTCACTGTAGCTATTTGATGCGGCCAGATTACAAGGAAGTTGGCGGCGCCTGCGTATCTAATGCCGCGAGCCGGTTCAAGCACTACTTAACTGTGGATTTTGGTAGCTGATTGACCTGTGTGAGCAAGCCCGGCTCAACGACCCACACGCGTCTTGCACCATCTCTTTGGCCTCGGAGGTTTTGGCGAGCATCAGATATGCAATGCACTGCAAGCGCAGGCGGACAAAAGTCCTCGTGGTATTTTCCTTGTGGCATTCCGTGGCTATAAGTTGATCCGCTCAGGACGGCGGCGGACTCCGTGTCAACACGAAAGTGAACTTGGACACCTGCGACTTTTGATGTGGCTTCCTGCGAACGTGAAGGTTGAGATTTTGAAGTACAACCCGATGTTTGAAATCACCGAATGACAGTTCATTGCGCACCATGTTTGAAACCATTCCCCTCACGTTGATCAATAGCGCCTTGATTCTCGGAATCGTCATGGTGCTCATCGCATGGCCGGCGGTGAAAGAAAAGACGAGGGAGCTTAAAGCAGAGACCCAGCGCATGCGAGAAGCAATGGCTAAGGAAGGTCTGCAAAACCTAGCAGCCCCTCGCCCGATGTGGGACAGTGACGTCATGAAGCAAATGAGCCTGGGCGAGAGCGGATTCGAGCGCAAGACCAAGAGGACGCGCAAGCGCGAGTTCCTCGACGAGATGAACCTGGTGGTGCCCTGGGCCGAACTGGTTTCGCTGATCGCACCGCACGCACCGGCCCCTGGCGCCAAGGGCGGACGCCCACCGTTCGCCGTCGAGACCATGCTACGCATCCACTTCCTGCAGCAGTGGTTCAACCTCTCGGACCCAGCAATGGAAGAAGCGCTGTACGACATGGCGCTGTTCCGGGAGTTCGTGGGCCTGGATGCCACCGAAGAGAACCTGCCCGACGAGAGCACCATCCTTCGATTTCGCCACCTGCTCGAAGTGCACAACCTGAGCTTGCAGGTCCTGGCCACCGTCAATGCCACGCTGGTGGCCAAGGGGCTGCTGCTCAAGAGCGGAACGGTGGTCGACGCCACGCTGATCGCTGCCCCGAGTTCGACCAAGAACAGCAGTGGCGAACGAGACCCCGAGATGCACCAGACCAAGAAGGGCAACCAGTGGCACTTCGGTATGAAGGCCCTCATTGGGGTCGATGCGGACTCGGGCCTGGTGCCACGGTGGTGGGCACAGCGGCGAGCTCAATGACGTGACGCAGACGCACGCGCTGGTGCATGGAGAAGAAACAGATGTCTTTGCCGACGCGGGCTACCAGGGCGTGAG
This sequence comes from Betaproteobacteria bacterium HGW-Betaproteobacteria-16, assembly GCA_002840835.1. GTDB lineage: Bacteria > Pseudomonadota > Gammaproteobacteria > Burkholderiales > Burkholderiaceae_C > Hydrogenophaga. The sequence continues at coordinate 2,786 of PHCQ01000078.1, forward strand.
CAAACGGGAAGAGACACAAGGCATTCCGATCAACTGGCATGTGGCCATGTGACCGGGTAAGCGCAAGGTACTGGACAAGAGCAAGCCGATGGGCTCGATCATGGACCAGCTGGAACAGGCCAAGGTGCGCATCCGGGCCAAGGTCGAACATCCGTTTCGGGTGATCAAGCGCCAGTTCGGGATGTGAAAGTGCGCTACGGGGACTGGCAAAAAACACGGGCCAACTGCACACGCTGTTCGCGCTGTCCAACCTGTGGATGGTGCGGCGCACGTTGCTGCAGGAGGATGCGGGGATGAGTGCGCCTGAAGAGGGCCAGAGTGCCAACTTGCGACAGAACCCTGCAATCGCACTGTCACACCGAACTCGTAAACTTCGCTGGCTCCCGCGGGTCCTGACGGGTGGAAAGTATCGGGACGCCAAATTTCAACTGCTCGCCGTGCGCGGGCTTCGTACGCGCGGCCAGCCAACCCTGGAAAGCGCCGGTATCTTCAGCTCACCCGCTTGGGCAGCACGGCGCGCATCCAGCGGCTGGGTTGCGGCAGATCGGGCGCCGGTGATGGAGGCGCGACGCGTGTCATGGTCAACGGGTACGCGAATGCAATGAGGCTGGCGACGAGGCACCCATGGCGACCAAGCCTACGCGCAATGGAATGTCCTCCAGTCGACCCGGTGTGTAGGCCGCGATAGCTCCATGAGGAAAAACAGGCTGCCAGGCGGGCCCATGCGATGGCTCCTGCTGACCATCTGCGCGATCATGGCCATCAGGGTTTGTTCATAGGCCTTGTGCGAACCGGCTGGACGTTTTTTCAAGGGTTTTCACGGGTGAAAATGCGTCTATTGTTTCTGAGTCAGCAACACCTTTATCTTTTTACTGCTGTTTATCTTCTGATTAAGAAACATTAAAGTCACCCCATCGATGCAGCAAACCTTCCGCAGGCATCGAAACCGGCCAGACCGCACAACGGACCTACCGGACTGTTCAACCCTCCAAAAGGAACTGTCATGAACACCCGTCTTTCTATTGTTGCTCTTGCTTTGTCTTCCCTCGTGGCTGGCCACGCTCTGGCCGCCGACGCTTCCGTGGGCAAGACCCGCGACGCGGTCCAAAACGAGGACCGTGCTCAAACGCTAGTAGCGCAACAGCACGCCACTTCGCGCTGGTGGTTGGCGGTCAGCCAGTCCGCAGAACACAAAAAATAAAGTTCTATCCCTGCTTGTTGCCAGGACGGTTATGCGGCAGCCGGAACTTTGGCGGTCAGCTCGATGCCCAGGGCTTTCATGACCGCCAGAGTCGTCTTTAGGGTCGGGTTGCCGTTCTCGCTGAAAGAGCGGTAAAGCTGCTCGCGGGAAAGCCCGGTTTGCCCTGCAATCTGGGTCATTCCCTTGGCACGCGCGACGACCCCCAGCGCGTGCGCGATATAGCCGGCGTCATTCGTCTGGAACGCTTCAGCCATGAAGATCGCAATGCCTTCGTCAGATGTCAGGTCCTCGGCGGGATCATAGGTAGTCAGTTTTTCAGCCATTTCATTCGCTCCATGTTTCAGCCAGGCGCTTTGCCTCCTTGATGTCCTTCGCTTGCGTGCTTTTGTCACCGCCGCACAGCAGGACGATGATCGTGCTTCCTCTCTTCTGGAAGTAGATGCGGTATCCAGGGCCATGGTGAATACGCAATTCACTGACTCCCTGCCCCACGGGTTCCGCATCGCCCGCAAGACCAAAGGCGAGACGGTCCAGTCGGGACGCCACCAAGATGCGCGCTCGTTCGTCCTTGAGCCGCGTTCGCCACTTCCTGAATGTCTCTGTTTGTTTTAACTCGATCATCGATAATCGAAATGTAGTTTATAGACTACGTCCTGTCAACTAGGTTTGGCGGCGCATCAACCATACGCTGTACAGCGTATGGAATGCTTTGAGCACATAGTCGAAGACGCGTGCATGGTGGCTACGTTCACACGCTTGGTGAAAAATATTAGTTAAATCAAGCGCTTAGCTGCTTTTCTGCGGATTTGCAGGAATCACGGCCGACCCTCCACCACACCCAACAGATCACAAGCCGGCAGGCAAAAGTATCAGAGATGATACTAACGTCACTGCACCGTTCGATCTATTTCGCGCCGGAGACGCTAATCCCGTGCCACAGCCTTGATAAATCTCCCCCTCTCCTCAATCACACCCCACACTCAGCGGCTGCGCCGGTGGCCCGCTCAGGTCTCAAGGGAGGGTCCGCAAAGATGGGGCCAGTTCGTAGAGGGGGAGTTCCTTGAAAAGGGTAATGACGTTAGTATCATCTGAATATGGCTCTTGATTTCTGCACCTTGCGTTTGTTACTGGCTTCTTTCTTGGGTGGCTGCTTGGCCAGGTCGGCTCGATGAGCGATCCAGTCGCACTATCTGCCGGCGTGGAGGATGGTGGCCACGGCGCAGAGGACCACTTCGAAGACTGGCTTGTGAATCGGGCCAACGCGGCGCGTGACCCCATCAGTGAGTCCTCTGCGAAGCCCTACCGCTACATGTGGCGTGCCTGGTGCCGCTGGCTGGCCAGCGCCGGCGGCCGCGATGAACCCGTGCACTGGCTGCTGGCCACCTCGGAGCACGCACAGCGCTACCTCCAGCAAGGCCCCTCCCCGGCTGCGTCGACGCGCAAGTCGCGCAGCGCGCCCATCAGCGAGATCACCCGCCAGCGCTACCGGCGGTTCCTGCACATCCTGTACATGCATGCCCTGCACCGCGGCCTGGTGCGCGAGAGCCCCTTCGCCGGCGCCGAAGAGCCCCTGAGCGTGCAGGAACAGTCAGAGGGGCAGATTTTTCATGCCATCCAGCTCCAGGCCATCGCCGAGTCGCTGCCCAGCGGTACGCAGCGCATGGACGTGCGCGATCGGGCCATCCTGTGCGTGCTTCTCGATGCCGCGATCACCACCAGCGAGCTGTGCCAGTTGCGCCTGCAACACGTGGGTGGCCACCTGAGCAAGGTGAGCCTGTCGATCGATGGCAAACGCACGGCCCAGGTGCGCACGCTTCAGCTGGAGCCACGTGCCAGCGCAGCGCTGCGACACTGGATGGAGATTCGCCGTGGCATCACCGTAACGCGCCCGGGTGAAGAGGACGTGGTTTTCGTGTCCAAGAAGGGTCGGGCCATGACGAACCACTCGATCTTCCACCTGGTGTCGACCACCGTGCGGCAAGCGTTCACCTCTCACCACTTGGACATGCCCAACCACATCGGTGCGCAAGTGTTGCGCAACTCGCGCTTGGTGCACTGGCTCAACACAGGCATGCCGGTCGACGAAGTGGTGCGGCGTGCCGGTTTCAAAGACCAGAAGAGTTTTCGGGGGCTGCGCGCGCACATTGATCCGGCCGTGTTGCAGCCGCTTCGTATCAGAACGCACGGGCCGTAGCCGAAGCAGTGCGACGGCATTGCACATCTCCTCATATGAGCGATAATGAATGCTCAAATGATTGGAGATCGACATGAATAAAGCCTATTCCGTTTTGAGCGAACCCGGGAAAACAAGTGCGACGCGCAAGCGCCCTCCCATGGGTGCAAAAACGATGCGAGCGGCTGACCTCAATCTCGGCGACTTCGTCACAGCCTACAGGACTGATGCCGTTGAACGAATTCGCCTCGTCCGCCAGGGCATCCCGGCTTCGGCAGTTGAAATCATGGCCAAGCGCATGGACATGCCAAAGGAACGCCTCGTGGTTACGCTGGGCCTCGCGCGTGCAACCGTGGACCGCAAAGCCCGCGAGAACAAGTCTCTGTCGAAGGATGACAGCTCTCGTTTGCTGGGTATGGCCCGTCTGGTCGGCCAAGTGGAGGCAATGGTCGAGGAATCCGGGAATCCAACGGGATTCAATGCAGCTGAATGGGTCGCTCGTTGGCTTGAGCAGCCCTTGCCTGCGCTGGGTGGGCAACGCCCCGGCGAACTCATGGACACACCTGATGGACAAGGCCTGGTCTCGGGACTCATCGCGCGGATGCAAAGCGGGGCTTACGCGTGAGCGTTTCTCTCTGGCGGATTGCGAACGACGCTCGTGACTACGAAGCAGATGATTTGAGCGGCAAGGGTGCTGAGATCTCCGGAGGTCGCTGGAACAGGCCCGGCCTTCCAGTGGTGTATACGGCGTCAAACGTTTCTTTGGCTTGCCTCGAAACTGTCGTTCACCTCAATTCTTCGGGCCTACCGCTCAATCGCTTTTTGGTGCGCATCGATGTGCCTGATGACGTCTGGGCGGCCCGGACAATTCTGCCGGCCGACGAGTTGCCCGGGGGCTGGAGTGCTGTGCCTGAGGGCAAGGTCTCCCTGGATGTCGGAGACCGCTGGTTGAAGGGGCGCAAGACTGCGCTTTTGGGTGTACCTTCGGTAGTCGTGCCCGAGGAGTGGAACGTCCTCATCAACCCCCGGCATCCGGCAGCCAAGAAGATCAAAGCCGTCAAGGCACGGCCCTGGTTTTATGACGGGCGATTTGCATGACCACGGCAACTGGACGGCACCAAACGAAGGGTGCGATTGTGATTCTGTGAGGTCCTCTCAAGCCCGCACCACCGGCATGTCCGACCACCTGGGGTGACCTCAATTTCGGTGCAGAAAGCCGGGTTACCAACCAAGGGTTAACCCGTAATTCTTCAAACCTTCTGGAACCAAAGAGAACAATTCCGTAGACTCCCGCAAGGCTTGGAACTGCGCAGGCCAGGGAGAACCAGCTTGCCAAGCTTTTATCTGCGTTTTGTCGGCTCCGACACCCTTCCCAAGTCTCTGTCCAGGCGCGAGGTTGAAGAATGCTTTGGCCTGAGCGCAGAGGACATCCACGAGCTTCGCCCGCCCCGCTTCCGGGGTACAGCACGCCTTGGTGCGGCCGTTCAACTGGTGATGTTGCGCGCCACTGGACGACACCCTGATGCCCTCTCGGGCCTGCCACCCGTGCTGTTGCGGCACCTGACATCAACACTGGGCATGAGCGCGACGGACATTGCATCCGTGACGTCGCTGTACAAGGACAGGGACACACGCTTCGAGCACCAGCTTTGGGCAAGACGACGCGTCGGCTTCGTGGTCTTGGACGACACCACCAAAGCGCTGCTTGCGGATACCCTGCGTGAGCTTTCCGCCTCTGCGGTTTCGGTCAACGATTTGGTGCATCAGTCGGAGCACTGGCTTTTCGAACGCCGCCTCGTGCTGCCTGGCGATCGAACCCTGAGGGACATGGCGCGTACGGCATTTGCCGCCCAGGAGCAAGCGGCCATCGAAACGATTCGCACTGGCGTGCCGCGCGAGCACATTGACAGAGCGATTTTTCACGCGTTCTCAAAACGATCTGGTCCGGGCGGTCATACCGTGCTGGAGTGGCTGCGCACGCCACCGGGCAAACATGGCCAGCTTACCTTGAGCGAGGTCACCAAGAAAATCGAGTGCCTGAAGGCATTGCACGTCCACGAGTGGAAGCTGTCGGCAATTGCATTGAACCGGTTGAAGGCGTATTGCCAGGACGTGGTCAATCGATCCCCGTCAGCAACAAAGAACCTGTCCACCGAGCAGCGCGAGCTCGAGATGGTCTGCTTCCTGCACGTGACGTTGCTGGAACAGACCGACCTGGCTGCGGAGATGGGCGCGCGACGCCTCACCGATCTTTACCGCAAAGCCTCCGGCAAAGTGCTCAAGAAGCAAGCTGACAGCTCCGTCGATTTACGAGCCGAGCGGGTGAAGCTCAAAGCGGTCCTCTACGACAAGAAGATGACCGCCGAACAAATCGTCACCGCGATGCGCAAACTGGTGCCTCAAAGCGAGCCCGACTTCGCAGGTACGCGTGCCCAACTCGTCCGGGAAGCACTGGTCAAGGAGGAGGCGCCGCGTGTCGCAGCGCTCCTCAATTCATTGGGAATACTGGAGATCAAGGGCGAGGCATCGGACAAGGCGCTGCAGCAGCTCAAGTTGCTGCGCGATCTGGCCAAACGAGGGGCAACCAGCCTGCCTGAGGGACTTGACGTGTCTTTTGCCGATGCCGGCTGGCACCCGCTGTTGCTGGGCCAAGACCGCAAGCTTGCTCTAGCTGCATTGAAGGTCAGTGCCGCGACAGCACTGCGCAAAGCCATCAAAGGCGGAAAGCTCTGGCTAGCGCACAGCAGCCGACATCGCAGTCGCGCCGATCAACTGATCTCCGAAAACGAATGGGCGCAAAAGAACAAGTCGCTCATCCGGGCGCTGAGCCTGACCGACGATCCCGACAAGTTCCTGGAGCGGGTGTTGGAGCGTGTCGACGCGGGCCTGGCCCAACTTGCCAAAGCGATCGACGAAGGCGCACTCACCATCGACAACCAGGGGCACATCAGCATCGCACCCATCCAGGCGCTTGAAGTCGAACCCCAGGCCACGCAGACCCGCGAGAGCATGTTCAACATGATCGGCGGCGCGCAGTTCGCCGACATGCTGGTTGAGGTGGATGCCAAAACCCGCTTCAGCCAAGCGTTGCTTGGCCGGATGGCCAAGGACATCAGTGAGCTGAAGGCGGTCTACGGTGCCCTGTACGCACACGGGACAGAGAACAACGCCAAGGGGGTCTGCGCCATGATCCCCGGCCTGCAAGTTTCTCAGATCACTATGGCCATGCGTGCGCTGGAGGCCGGTGGCCGCCTGCGGGAGGCCAACACACGCATCATTGATTTTCAGCAGAGCATGCCGGTTGCCATGCTCTGGGGCCAGGGCGACAAGGCATCCTCCGATTCGATGACACTGGACACTTCGCGGCACCTGCACTCGGCGCGCATGGAGTACCGCCGCAAACAGCATGGTGTGGGCATCTATGTGCACATGCTTGACACCTGGGCGTTGTTTCACGACCAACCCATCGTCATCAATGACCGGCAGGCCGCCCCTGCAGTGCACGGCGTCGAGGCGCACAACTGCACCCGGCGTGAGGATCAGATCCGCCTGTCCCTTCTGGCCGTTGATACCCATGGCTACACCAACGCTGCGATGGCGATCGCCAAGCTGCTCGGCTTTGATTTGTGTGTTCGCTTGCGCCAGTTGTCGGAGCGCAAGATGTTCATGGCCAGGGGTGGCACGCCGCCCGAATCGCTGGAGCGGTTGGTTGTGGGCAAGGTCTCGCTGCGGAAGATCCGTGCCGGCTGGATGGAGCTGCTGCGCCTGATCGCCTCCATCCGTCAGGGCCGGTTGACTGCGGCAGAGGCCATCGCTCGACTTGGCAGCGCCGCCAGGGGTGATCCTGTACATGCTGCCGCCGATGAGCTGGGAAAGCTCCTGCGCACCGTATTTCTGTGCGACTACTTCACCATTCCTGAGTTCCGCCGGGAAATGCACGCACTGCTCAACCGTGGCGAGTCCATCCATCAATTGCAGCGCGCCGTGTACCACGGGCGTGTGGGGGTTTCGCGCGGCCGTCGGGCCGATGAGCTGCGCGCCATCTCGACGTCGCACACCCTGCTGACCAACGTTGTGATCGCCTGGAACACCATGAAGATGCAAGATGTAGTGGACCGCTGGAAGGTGCTCAAGCACCCCATTGAGGACCACTGGATCCGCCGCATCGGTCCCGTTCACTTTGAGCACGTGAACTTCAAGGGCACCATCACCTTCGAGATCGATTCGTACGCAGATGCCCTGATTCAGCGCCAGTCCAAGCTGCGCGCGCGCCGGGTTTGATCCAGGTGATCCGGAAGACGGGGAGGTCGAAGCACGTGTCGGCCGGTGTCGAGAAGCACATGTTTGAGCCTCGTGGTTTTTCAGGCCCGGCTCTTTTCCCGTGCGATTCACCGGGTTAGGGGGTTGCGTTGATCAATGAAATCAATGACTTAGCGGGCTATCGGAAAATCAGCCAGCTCTTTTCCCGTGCGATTCGCCGGGTTAGGATTCGGCAACGACAATGGCCTCTCAGCCGACGATTGGTCATTAGGGAGAGCATAGATGGGACAAGCCAAGCTCAAGCAGCGCGCGGCCTTTGCGCCGGCGTTGGTCGATGAGTGGGAGTCGGACGACTGCGTCAACTTTGCAGTGGCGCTCGCGCGAGCCACGGGCTGGCTGCTCCACGTGGACTGGTGGGTGCCATCGCTGGATCCGAATAATAACGTCGCTCTTGAGGCTTGCAGGCCGCTGCGTGTCTACGTGGCGGACAATGGATCACGGATCTTCGATGTGAGAGGCAACCGGTCCCTCAGCGACTTCATTCACCGAACGATTCGGCCCATGGCCATGCGACACGGCATGGGTGGGGTCAGGACGCGCTACTACGCGGAGAACGCACTCGCGTTGCTGCCGCTGCGCTGCGCACCCGATCCCGCCAAGATCGAAAGCGCAGCCATAGCCATCGAGACCAACACAGCTTATCTGGCTTCGATCCCCAAGCGGGTGACGCCCTGCATTCCGGCCGCCGAGGCCGCCGAGTACACATTTGGCAGGTGTTCCGTATTCGCGGAAGCAATGCATCAGTTGCAAGGCTTGGAATCCGTAGCGCTACTAGCCACCCGATTCGATCCGGGCGCGGATGGAACCGAACGCGGTGCCGATGGCTACGTCCATAGCTTCGTTCTGCACCCGGACGGGATGGGGGAAGACAGCTGGGGCAAGGCAGATGTCAGGGCAATCGCCCACCGATTTGGCGTCCTCGAATTTCGGCTCAGCCGCGAGGCGCACGGCCGCGTTGTGAAAAACCTGCAGCGCAACTCGCCTGAGCTCTACGAAGCGGCATTCGACAAGGCCAAAGAACTCATCCAGACCTATCGACAACAGTGATTTGCCATCGGGCTGTGGCCACGCGCCATGCCGCTCGACTGCTTGCTCAGTCGGGCATGGGTGGTGGTGGTGGTAACTGCGCTGACGGCGCCAGGGCAGCCAGTCCCTGCTCGAAGCGCGCTTGCAGACTTGAATCCGATGTATCCAGGTAGCGCATGGCTGATTTGACATCCTTCCAGCCGACGTACTCCATCAGTTCCTTGATGTCCCAGCCGCTGGCGCGGGCCCACCCGGCAAAGCCGCGCCGCATGGAGTGGCTGCTGTACTCCTCGGGCGACTCAACGCCGGATTCAGCGAACAGGCTGCGCAGCAAGGGGATCAGGCTGTTGGCATGCAGGCTTTCGTCGGCGACATGCCCCCAGCGATCGATTTTTCGGAACACCGGTCCTCCACTCAAGCCGGCCAGATCGATCCAGGCATGGAAGGCCGCCACTGGACATAAACGGGAAAGGGCCGGACATTTAAAAACGCGGCCCTGATGGTGCCTGTCGCCTTTGCTGCGGCCCAGGTAGCAGGCCATGCCCTGGCCGGGGGTGACCTCGATGTTCTCCACACGCAGGTTGACCAGTTCGTCAGAGCGGAAGCCGCGCCAAAATCCCAGCAGCACCAGGCTGCGGTCGCGCGTGTGGCGCAGTACGGCTGAGCGGTCACCAGACTGCTGCGCATGGCTGATGGCGGTGTCGAGCCACTGATCAACTTGCTGCAGCACGGCCAGTTCGAGTGGCCGGGCGCGCTTTTCTGGCGCGATGTGCACGGAGCGAATGCCCTTGAGCACCTGGCGCACCAAGGCCGATTTGGTGGGGTCGGGAAAGCCTTGATCGGTGTGCCAGCGGGACAGCGCCGCCAGCCGCTGGCGCAAGGTGTTGATGGCCAGGGTAGCCGCGTGGTCGGCCAGGTAGCGGGCAATGGCGTCCGCCGTGGAAGGCAGCAAACCTTTCCACTCGACTTCAAAGTGGCGAATTGCCGAAGCGTAGCTCCGGCGCGTGTTGTCGCGCTCAGCTGCCTCGATATATTGAGCAAGACGGGTCATATCGCGGTCGTCAGGGCTGCTACACCGTCAGTAGACATTCGCCGGCCGATGCATTTTTGGTTCTAACCATCGTCTCATGCGTTTGGAACGCACTTCTTGCCGCAGGGTGAGTTCAGGCAAATTGCAGCTCGATCTTGCCGGCGCGGCGCCGCACCGGACCGACCACGATCTTCACATCGTGCCCCAGCTTGGCCACCAACTCCAGCAGCTTGGCTTCGCTGACACCGCGGAATTGGCCGCGCGTGATGCGCGAGACCTTGGATTGATCGATGCCCAGCAGCGTCGCCGCACCTTCTTGCGTCAAGCGACGTGCCTTGATCGCACGGGCGATCTCGCCCGCGAGCTGGGATTTACGCTGCATTTCCGCAGCGTCGGTGTAACCCAGGTCGGCATAGACATTCGTGCCGCCTTCTTCGATCGTGACTTCGTTGTGCCCATTCATTTGCGTACTCCTTGCTGCGCCTGCCATGCTTCGAAATCCTGCTTCGCGGCTTTCAGGCGGGTATTGATCAAGTCCATGTCCGGTTTGGGGGTGGCAATGCCACTTTTGGACTTCTTCTGGAAACAGTGCAGGACATAAACCCACCCGGCGAACTTGACGGTGTAAACCGCCCGAAAGGTGTCACCCTGATGGTCCTCGACGACCTCCAGCACGCCGGCCGAGCCGAAACCTGTAAGCACTTTGGCATCCTGGTGCTTGCCTCCGGCTTGAGCCAGATCGATGGCATGACCGAAGACATCCTTGACGTCATCCGGCATCGCATCCAGATCGCGCTTGGCGGAACTGACCCATTTGATGGGTTTGCGCGCTTGCTTCAACATTCCCCGTGATTATGCCTGTTTAGACATAGTATCGTTCTACTCGGTGAAAACTTGCCTTGGCCCTTCTCAACACAAAAAACAAGGCGAAATCCTGCCGCCGAAAGAGCAACGGACTTGATATGATCGCGAGATGCGCGTCTTCTGGACCTGGTTCCTATGTTTGATCGTTGCCTTCCAGAGCAGCGCGGGTGTGCATGCGTTTCCTGCTCCTTGTCCGATGGAACAAGACGGCAGATCGTCGGTTTCAGTCCAAGCGGCGGATCAGGCGGCCGTGGATTGCTGCAATGATGCCGAGACGGCGTTCAAAACCGGCAAAGTCTGCAAGACAGACAAACAATGCGGCTCATCAAGCGCGTTCGTTCATGCAGCTCAAGCATATCGAGGCTTCACACAGGTTTCAAGCTCTTGGCCTGCGCTGACTGCTCTGGTCGCCACGCTCGATCCCTCGAGCGTCTGGCGCCCCCCCACTCTTAGCTGACCCCATGTAACCGCGATGCGGCTGCTGGCCAACGATTGGTCAGTGGCGCTTTGTCTGCGCTCAACCAACAGCGCGGGCGCTCATCTCTCATGGAGTTTGCAAGTGCATTCACTTTACCTCTCGGAGGCGAGCACGCCTCCCCTTCGTTGCGCCCGTCGACATTGGACGCGCGCACTTAGTTTCCTCGCTACCGCCGCGCTTTCGGTCTGCCTCACCGGTCTCGCGGCGGCACAAGCACCCCAATCTCTCCTGACGTTGGAGGCGGCTTTGGAGATAGCGCAGGAACGCTCCGAGGCCCTTCAAGCACAGGACGCAGCGACCCGAGCGGCACGAGAAATGGCCATCTCCGCTGGGCGCCTGCCAGACCCGGTGTTGCGCCTGTCGATCAACAATCTGCCCATCGAGGGGCCCATGCGCTACAGCCTGACAGGAGAGCGCATGACGATGCGCTCGGTCGAAATCATGCAGACCTTCACGGGCTACGAAAAGCGCCAAGCACGCAGCGTGCGCTACGAACGTGAGGCAGAGGCCGCGTCGTCCATGCGTTCCATGCAGAAGGCCAGACTCCTCACCCAGACCGCTCGAGCTTGGTTCGATCGCCACTACCAAGAGCAAATGCTCGACTTGTTGCAGCGCCAGCGCGAGGAGTCAGTTCGGGTGAGGGAGGCGGTCGAATCCGCCTATCGCGGAGGACGCAACAGCCAGGCGGATGTGCTGGCTGCACATGCCGCCATCGCTCGAATCGATGACCGATTGCACGAGGTGCGGGCCGAGTCCTCCAACGCTAAGGCGCTCTTGCAACGTTGGGTAGGTGATGCGGCCTCACAACCGCTGGGCCTGCCACCCAGAATTACCAGATCCCGCCTGGCCGAACTCCAGCTAAGCCGCGAGATCGATCAGCACCCCGAAATCGCCGTGATGAATGCGCGTGAGCGTGTTGCGCTGGCTGAGGCTGATGTGGCAGGAGAGGAAAAAAACGCCGACTGGAGTGGATCGTTCATGTACAGCAAACGGGGCAGCCAGTTCGGCGACATGGTGTCGCTGGGGGTTTCCATTCCCCTGCAATGGGACCAGGCCCGCAAACAGAACCGCGAACTGGCCGCCAGATTGGAACGGGTCGAACAGGTCCGGTCTGAGCGTGAGGAAGTGCGTCGCGAGCGTCTCTTTGAAGTGCAGCGCTTGCTCGCCAACTGGCGCAGCAACCTCACCCGTCTGGAGGACTACGACAAGACGCTGATTCCGCTGGCGACCGAGCGTGTACAGGCTACCGAAGCGGCCTTCCGGGGTGGCAAGACGCCTCTGGCAGCGGTTCTCGACGCCCAGCGCATGGTGATCGACACACAACTGGAGCGACTGCGCATCGAAAAGCAGACCGCCGCCTGGTGGGCCGAGCTTGAGTACCTGATCCCTCAGGACCCCGTCGCGCAGATCACCGCGCCCAGTGCGTCGAACCAACCCGCTCAGGAGCAAAAACCATGAACAAGAAAACTACTGTGATCGCACTTCTTGCAACCGGCGTGCTCGGTGCAAGCGGCTTTGGACTCTACCAACTGGGTCTCAAGAACGGGACAACGGGCGCACCGATGGCCGTGACCACCGAGGCCACGGATGCGCCGATGGCCGCACCCGTCGACCCCTCGACTTGGGGCATACCTGAAGGCGAAGCGGCCACGCGCCGCCATATCGAGGCAGGCATCAAGGGGGGCGATGTCGACCCGGTCACGGGTCGGAGCGTTCTTTACTACCACGACCCCATGGTGCCGGGCAAAAAGTTTGAGGCGCCCGGCAAGTCGCCCTTCATGGACATGATGCTGGTGCCGGCCTATGCCGGAGCGCAGGGCGCCGACAGCGGAACAGTCTCCGTCAGCTCACGTATTCAACAAAACCTGGGGTTGCGCACCGCTGAAGTCGTCTTTGGCCAACTGGCACCCGAGGTTTCCGCGGTGGGCACTGTGGCCTGGAATGAACGCGGTCAATACGTGGTTCAGGCGCGCGCGACCGGCTTTATTGAAAAGCTGCACGTGCGTGCGGCGCTGGATCAAGTCGGCAAAGGGCAGCCGTTGCTGGACCTTTATGTACCGGATTGGGTGGCGGTGCAGGAGGACTATTTGACCGCCAAGCGCCTGCAGGGGCGCGGGTTGGAGTCCCTCGCTGAGGGAGCCCGGCAGCGCATGCGTCAGGCAGGCATGAGCGAGGCGCAGATCGCCTTGGTCGAACGCACAGGCCAGGTACAGGCTCGCGTGACGCTGGTCGCACCGGCCAGTGGCGTGGTCACCGAGTTGATGGCACGTGAAGGTGGCACGGCAATGATGGGCATGCCGCTCATGCGTATCAACGACCTGTCCACCGTGTGGGTGCAAGCAGAAGTACCGGAGAGCCAGGCGGCACGGGTTGCCGTGGGCGCACAAGTGGCCGCCCTTACCCCAGCTTTGCCCGGGGAGGTGTTCCGTGGTCAGGTGCAAGCCTTGCTACCCGAGGTGAATCCTGGGACACGCACACGCAAGGCGCGCATGGCCTTGGCCAACCCCAAGGGCATTCTCGTACCCGGCATGTTTGTGCAAATGCAACTCACTGGCAGCCAAGCTCGCCCCACGTTGTTGGTGCCCTCCGAGGCACTGGTGCGCACTGGCAAACGCACGCTGGTCATGGCGGTGGAAGATGGGGCATTTCGTCCGATTGAGGTGCAAATCGGCTACGAACAGGGTGGTCAGACCGAAATCCTGACAGGCCTCAGCCAGGGCCAGAAAATCGTGCTGTCCGGACAGTTTCTCATCGACTCGGAAGCCAATTTGAAAGGCGTGGAGGCGCGCTTGTCTCCGGGCGAGGAGCAAAAGACGACGAGTAGCACCCAGCTGACCTACCGTACCAATGCGCGGGTGGAGGCCGTTACCGGTGACACCCTCACGCTGACCCATCCGGAAGTCCCTGCCTTGAAGTGGCCGGGCATGACCATGGACTTCAAGCTCGCTCCAGACCTTGCCTTGCCCACACCAACGGCGGGCAGCGAAATTGACATCGAGTTCCGAATGCAGGAAGGCGATTCACCGCAAATCCTGCAATGGCAAATGCGCCAGGGCAAGGCAACGGGGGGCACACAATGATTGCTCGTCTGATCCATTGGTCGATCGCAAATCGCTTTTTGGTGCTGATCGCCACCGTGCTACTGGCGGCCTGGGGCGTGGTGTCTGTGCTGCGCACGCCGCTCGACGCCTTGCCCGACCTGTCGGACACCCAGGTGATCATCCGCACTACTTGGGCGGGACAGGCACCGCAACTGGTCGAGAACCAGGTCACCTATCCGCTGACCACCACCATGCTGTCGGTGCCGGGCGCGCGGGTTGTGCGCGGCTACTCATTCTTTGGCGACAGCTACGTCTACGTGTTGTTCAAGGATGGGACCGACCTCTACTGGGCCCGTTCGCGGGTGCTGGAATACCTCAACCAAGTACAGTCTCGCCTGCCGCCGGGAGCCAGCTCAGCGCTTGGGCCGGATGCGACCGGGGTGGGCTGGATCTACCAGTACGCACTCACCGATAAATCCGGCAAGCTGGACCTCTCTCAGTTGCGCAGCTTGCAGGACTGGTTCTTGAAATACGAGCTCAAGACCGTACCCGGCGTGGCCGAGGTGGCCACCATCGGAGGTATGGTGCGGCAATACCAAGTGGTGCTTGACCCAGACAAGCTGGCTTCCTATCGCATTCCCCACAGCAAGGTGATCGCGGCGATTCGCCTTGCCAACCAGGAAGTGGGTGGCTCGGTGCTGGAAATGGGCGAGGCCGAATTCATGGTGCGTGCCTCCGGGTATTTGCAAACCTTGGACGATTTCCGGGCCATTCCACTCATGACCACTGAGGCCGGTGTGTCCGTTTTGCTCGGCGATGTAGCGCACGTACAGATTGGCCCCGAGATGAGGCGCGGGATCGGTGAGCTGGACGGCGAAGGCGAAGCCGTGGGCGGCATCATCGTCATGCGCTCTGGCGAGAACGCGCTGACAACCATCGAGGCGGTCAAAGCCAAACTGGCGACATTGAAGATGAGTCTGCCGCAAGGCGTAGAGATCGTGCCGACCTACGACCGCTCGGGGCTCATCGAGCGCGCCATCGAGAACCTCAGCTACAAGCTGCTCGAAGAGTTTGCTGTCGTCGCAGTGGTTTGCATGCTGTTTCTGTTTCACCTGCGCTCGGCTCTGGTGGCCATCGTCTCGTTGCCCTTGGGCATTTTGGCGGCCTTCATCGTGATGCATTGGCAGGGTGTCAACGCCAACATCATGTCATTGGGCGGAATTGCCATTGCCATTGGCGCGATGGTTGACGCGGCGGTGGTGATGATTGAGAACGCGCACAAACACCTGGAGGAATGGAACCACGATCATCCGGGGCAGCAACTTCAGGGAGAAACCCGATGGCGAGTGATTGGAGACGCTGCAGCCGAGGTTGGCCCGGCGCTGTTTTTCTCGTTGCTCATCATCACTCTCTCCTTCGTGCCTATTTTCACATTGGAGGCGCAGGAAGGAAAGCTGTTCTCGCCGCTGGCCTTCACCAAGACCTATGCGATGGCGGCCAGCGCCGGTCTTGCGGTGACGCTGATTCCGGTGCTGATGGGTTATCTGATCCGAGGCCGCATTCCTGAGGAGCAGAAAAACCCGATCAATCGCTTCTTTGTCGCCATCTACCGCCCCCTGCTCGAAGTCGTGCTGCGTTTTCCCAAGACGACCATTGCAGTCGCTGTGGTGTTTTTAGCGGCCAGTTGGTGGCCCTTGCAGCAACTGGGCAGCGAGTTCATGCCACCGCTGGACGAAGGCGACCTGCTGTACATGCCAACCGCTCTGCCAGGCATGTCGGCGGGTAAGGCGGCGCAGTTGCTGCAACAGACCGACCGGTTGATCAAGGCGGTGCCTGAGGTGGCCACTGTCTACGGCAAAGCAGGCCGAGCCGTGACCGCGACCGATCCCGCGCCACTGGTGATGTTCGAGACCACCATCCAGTTCAAGCCCAAGAGCGAGTGGCGGGCAGGCATGACCCCCGAGAAGCTCGTCGAAGAGCTGGATCGAACCGTGCGCGTGCCGGGATTGACGAACATCTGGATTCCACCGATCCGCAACCGCCTTGACATGCTGGCCACTGGCATCAAAAGTCCGGTTGGGGTGAAGGTGCTAGGCAGCGATCTGGCCGTGATCAACCGGCTCACGGGCGAGATCGAGCAATCGGTGAAGCAGGTGCCCGGGGTGACCAGCGCCTTTGCCGAGCGCCTGACGGGGGGGCGGTATGTTAATGTGGACATCAAGCGTGAGCGAGCGGCGCGATATGGGCTCAACATGTCCGACGTGCAGTCGGTGGTGTCTAGCGCCGTGGGCGGCATGAACATCGGTGAAACCATCGAGGGCTTGCAGCGGTATCCGATCAATGTGCGTTACCCGCGAGAGGTACGGGATTCGCTGGATCGCTTGCGCAGTTTGCCCATCGTGACGCCGCGCGGGCAACAGCTTGTACTGGGTGATGTAGCGGACATTCGCATCGACGACGGCCCGCCGATGCTGCGCAGCGAGAACGCCCGCCTGGCAGGGTTTGTCTACGTCGACCTGCGCGGCCGTGACCTGGGTACAGCGGTGCGCGAGATGCAGCAATCGGTGGCCGACCAGGTGAAACTGCCACCCGGCTACTCGGTGTCGTGGTCCGGGCAATTCGAGTTTCTCGAACGCGCTGCTGCCAAACTCAAACTGGTGGTGCCCTTCACGCTGCTCATCATTTTTGTGCTTCTCTACCTGACCTTCAAGCGTTTTGGTGAGGCCCTGCTATTGATGACGACGCTGCCCTTTGCGCTGGTCGGGGGCATTTGGCTGCTGTTCGGGCTGGGCTACAACCTGTCGGTGGCGGGCGTTGTCGGTTTCATCGCGCTTGCTGGCGTGGCGGCCGAGTTCGGCGTGATCATGTTGCTTTACCTCAAGCAGGCGTGGATGGCGCGCGTCGATCAGAACCAGACCAGCGAAGCCGATTTGCTGGATGCCATCCGCGAAGGAGCGGTGCTACGCGTGCGGCCCAAGGCCATGACCGTGGCGGTAATCCTGGCAGGCCTCTTGCCCATCATGTGGGGCGGGGGCACCGGCAGCGAGGTGATGCAACGTATCGCAGCACCCATGGTGGGCGGCATGATCACCGCGCCACTGCTGTCGATGTTTGTGATTCCGGCAGCCTTCTATCTGATGCGCCGCCCGCGGCGACAACAGCGTGCACAGGAGCTCCCCATTCACTCACACGTCGCCCGCCTTTGATGAAAACGCCCGGTCCCCGGCTCTGCCAGGGACTGGTACCTCACCCTCTCTCTTACAGGAAAAACCGAACATGGAGAAATTATTGATCAACTATCTCGCGGCCATTCTTGTGCTTTCGACAACTGCGGCGATGGCGCAACAAAAAATGATGGATGGTATGAACAGCATGCCGGCGGGCAAGCCAGCGGCGGGTGGCGGAACGGGAACTTGAGGTGCACTCGGCCGCTCAAACAAAGTCAGCGGCGTTGTCCTCCCTCCGAGGGTGGTGCTTGACATGCTTGCCCTCCCGAGGGGGCAGTAATGGCGGCAAGAAAGGCGAATCCCTGATGACCAGCGAAACCGACTCACTGTCCGGGCTCCGAATGAAGCCCACAACGAGTAGCGGTCAAGCTGCTGATCTGTCGCAACGCAACTGGCTGGCGGCTGTTTCGACGACAAGTAGAGTTCGCGTTGTTGCGACGTGCGTGCCGTTTATCGCGGCAATGTCTCCGCGTGAATGGGCACGAGGGTTTGGGGTGCCCGTGGAGGTCACTGTCGCGGACTTCAAGCAGGGCGAGCTGCACACTGTTGCGTGGCAAGCCTGGGTGGCTGCTCATGCGCAACCCGTCCATGCGCGATGACTTGCGCGTCCACGATGCGCTTTTTGTCGCCCCATGCGCTGATCAACGGGAACACCAGCCAGAGTACGCGTGCAACGAGTTCCGCTCGGTCAGAACTGACTCACCACTACATCTGTGCGTCAGCGCTGCATATTGGCGAGAATCCGCCCCCGACCTGACCCGAACGAGAGAGGAGTAGTGCATGACTCGTTTGATCTTGCTCTTCGTGATCGTGGCCGTGTCGACAGTGGCTGCTGCCACTGCAGACGAAGTCGCAGTGCGCGCGACGCTGCTGCGCCTGTTCCCTCACAGCTCAACCCAGGAGATCTCAAAGACACCGATTCCTGGCCTGTTCGAAGCAGCGATCGACGGCCGGATTGTCTATGTCACGGGCGATGGCCGCTACCTTCTCGGCGGACCGATTTTTGACGTCAATGCCGACCAAAATCTCACCGACATTCGGCTCGAACAGATCAATATGATTCCTTTCGGAAGCCTCCCTCTCGAGTGGGCGTTCAAGCGGGTCAAAGGTACGGGTGCACGAAAAATCGCAATCTTCGTGGGCCCTGACTGTGCCTACTGCAGGGTGCTTGAGCAGTCACTGAAGAGCATTGACAACCTTACCGTGTATGTATTTCTCTTCCCAATTGAACAGATCCACCCCGGCGCGGCCGCCAAGTCCGTGGCGGTGTGGTGCGCGAAGGACCAGCTCAAGGCGTGGGACGAAATCGCACAAATTGGCACCACACCCCCTGGCGCTGTGACGTGCGAAAACCCAATTCCCAAGATCGTCGAATTCGCCAAAAAGCACCGAATAACCGGCACCCCAACGACGATTCTTGAGGACGGGCGGCGGTTGGTCGGAGCAGTTCCGCGTGCCGAACTGGAGGCGCAGTTACAGAGATCCTCAAAGCGATGAGCCATGACAAGTGTTCTCTATGGTTACGAATCGATCCAATACGCATGAACTGCATGCTTGCCCGGTTGTTGTTGGCTTCATCCCCCTTGATGACCCGGAAACTGCAAGCAGAACCTCGCTGTTCCTGCTGCCGATGTAGCGGAGGCACTGCCACCGTGAGCAACCATGATGGCTTTGGTGATGGCCAGGCCCAGGCCAGCGCCATCCGATGAAGGGTGCGCGCGCGCCTTGTCTGCACGGTAGAACCGATCGAACAGCCGCGGAAGATCAGAGGCGTCAATCTGGTCGCCTGTGTTGGTGACACACAAACTGATGGCATCTTCTTGAGAGTCAATGGCAACCTCAACTTCAGTGCGAGGGTGCCCGTGCCGAAGTGCATTGGATAGCAAGTTGCTGATGGCTCGACGAATCATCAGACGATCGCCCACCACACTGCCCGCCCCCAACACCCGAAGGCGAATCTCCTTGTCTTCAGCGACAGCATCGTAGAAATCCAGAAGGCTCGCCACCTCGTCTTCCAGCGCGACATCTTCGCGACTTGGAAGTTGGATGCCGTGGTCCGTCTTTGCCAGAAAAAGCATGTCGGACACCATGCGAGCAAGGCGCTGTAGCTCTTCGGCATTGGAGGCGAGGATGTCGCGGTACGTGTTCGGATCACGAGGTTTCGAGAGCGACACCTGGGTCTCTGTCAACATGTTGCTGAGGGGTGTGCGTAGTTCGTGGGCGATGTCGCTGGAGAAATCCATTAACTTCGCGAAGTCCAGCTCCAATCGCTCCAGCATGGTGTTGAGGCTGCGAGCCAGCTCCGCCATTTCGACGGGCACTGCATCGATCGGCATGCGCTGGTCGAGCTTGTGGGCAGTGACCTTGAGTGCGCGCGCTCTCATGGTCCTCAGCGGTGCCAGACCGCTGCGGGCGGCCCACCACCCTAGCAGGCCGCTGAGCAGGGTCGCCACCAAAACGTAGATTGCCAACTGCTGGTGCAGCATCTGTACGAAATGGATGTGGTGCTGCGTGTCCAGCGCGAGATTCAGGCGCATGCTTTGCCCTGGACCTGCACCTCCATCTTGCATATGTGCTGCGGAGAGCTCTGTGCTCATCCCTCGCATTTGGCGTTTACCATCAGCCCAGTCCATGGGCTGATCTGAGGCGCTTCGCGCAGCGAGCTCCGCTGGAAACCTGATGCCGCTTGTACCGAACAGCTGTTCGTCACCGCGCGTCAGTGAAATGAAAAGACCTTGATGACTATTGAGCGATTCTTCCAGCCTGCCAACAAGACCGGATGGCTCTGGCGTTTCTTCCACGATTTTCTGGATCAGATGTACCTTGTCCAGCA
>PHCQ01000140.1 GCA_002840835.1 Betaproteobacteria bacterium HGW-Betaproteobacteria-16
CGGCCAATTGAAGTCGGGAACGGAGAAAACAATGAGTCTTAGCAACTCCCTCGGGTTGTTGGGTCGCAAGGTGGGCATGATGCGCCTGTTCACCGATGACGGGGACGCAGTTCCTGTCACGGTGGTCGACGTGTCGAACAACCGTGTGACACAAGTCAAAACTCAAGCCAACGATGGCTATGACGCGCTGCAGGTGACCTTCGGGTCGCGTCGCGCATCCCGCGTCACCAAGCCCGCAGCGGGACATCTGGCCAAGGCCGGTGTCGAAGCGGGTGAAATCATCCAGGAATTCCGCGTCGCTTCCGACGTGGCTGCCCAGTACCAGCCTGGTGCCGTGGTGGCTGCCAACGCGATTTTTGCGGCTGGCCAGAAAGTGGATGTGCAAGGCACCTCGATCGGTAAAGGCTTCGCCGGCACCATCAAGCGTCACAACTTCAAGTCACAGCGCGCTTCGCACGGCAACAGCCGTTCGCACAACGTGCCCGGCTCGATCTCGATGGCGCAGGATCCTGGTCGCGTGTTCCCTGGCAAGAAAATGACCGGCCACATGGGTGATGTCACCAAGACCATCCAGAACCTGGACATCTTCCGTGTTGACGAAAGCCGTCAGCTGCTGATGATCCGCGGTGCCGTGCCCGGCGCCCCAGGTGGCTTCGTGACCGTGCGTCCGGCCATCAAAGCCAAAGTCAACAAGGGAGCAAACTGATGCAAGTTGAACTCCTCAATGACCAGGGTCAGGCATCTTCCAATGTGGACGTGCCCGAAACCGTTTTTGGTCGCGACTACAACGAATCGCTGATTCACCAGCTGGTGGTGGCCTATCAGGCCAACGCCCGTCAAGGTACGCGTGCGCAAAAAGACCGCCAAATGGTCAAGCACTCGACCAAGAAGCCGTTCAAGCAAAAAGGCACGGGCCGCGCCCGCGCCGGTATGACTTCCTCGCCCATCTGGCGTGGAGGCGGCCGCATTTTCCCGAACAGCCCTGACGAAAACTTCACCCAGAAGATCAACAAGAAGATGTATCGCGCCGGTATGGCGTCCATCTTCTCGCAACTGGTGCGTGAAGGCCGTCTGGCCGTGGTCGATTCCATGAAGGTGGACTCGCCCAAGACCAAGCAGCTGGCCGACAAGTTCAAGGCCATGAACCTGCAGTCTGTTCTGGTGATCGCCGAAGAAGTCGACGAAAACCTGTATCTGGCCTCGCGCAACCTGCCCAACATTCTCGTTGTGGAGCCGCGCTACGCTGATCCGGTGTCGCTGGTGCACTACAAGAAGGTGATTGTCACCAAGGGCGCCATCGACCAGCTCAAGGAGATGTTCGCATGAGCGTCACGAAATACGACGAAGGCCGACTGATGCAGGTGCTGGTTGCGCCCATCGTGTCGGAAAAGGCCACCATGGCCGCTGAAAAGTCCAATGCAGTGCTGTTCAAGGTGCTGCGCGATGCCAGCAAGCCAGAGATCAAGGCCGCAGTGGAAATGATGTTCAAGGTCGAGGTCGCGGGCGTGTCCGTGCTCAACCAAAAAGGCAAAGCCAAGCGTTTCGGCAAGACCATGGGTCGCCGTGACCACGTGCGCAAGGCCTATGTGACCCTCAAGCCGGGTCAGGAACTGAACTTCGGCGGGGAGGGCGTTTAATCATGGCTGTCATCAAGATGAAACCCACCTCACCAGGCCGTCGCGGCATGGTGAAGGTCACGCGTGACCACCTCCACAAGGGTGAAGGTTTTGCGCCGCTGCTGGAACCTCAGTTCCAGAAGGCCGGCCGCAACAACAACGGTCACATCACGGTTCGCCACAAAGGCGGTGGTCACAAGCACCACTACCGCGTGGTCGATTTCCGTCGCGACAAGGACGGCATTCCGGCCAAGGTCGAGCGCATCGAGTACGACCCCAACCGCACGGCCCACATTGCTCTGCTTTGCTACGCCGACGGCGAACGCCGCTACATCATTGCGCCGCGCAATGTGGAAGTGGGCGCGACCCTGTTGTCCGGTTCGGAGTCGCCGATTCGCGTCGGCAACACCCTGCCGATCCGCAACATTCCAGTCGGTTCGACCATCCACTGCATCGAGCTGCAGATCGGCAAGGGCGCACAAATCGCCCGCTCCGCCGGTGCGTCAGCTGTCCTGCTGGCTCGCGAAGGCATCTACGCCCAGGTGCGGATGCGCTCGGGTGAAGTGCGTAAGGTCCACGTGGACTGCCGCGCCACCATCGGCGAAGTGTCCAACCAGGAACACAGCCTGCGCCAGTTGGGCAAGGCCGGTGTGAAGCGTCACATGGGCATTCGTCCGACCGTTCGCGGTACCGCGATGAACCCGATCGACCACCCGCACGGTGGTGGTGAAGGCAAGACCGGTGAAGGTCGCGCTCCGGTGGATCCGTGGGGCAACCTGACCAAGGGCTACCGTACCCGCAACAACCGCCGTACGCAGTCCATGATCGTGTCGCGTCGCAAGAGCAAGAAGTAAGGGTTGACATCATGACTCGTTCACTCAAAAAAGGCCCCTTCGTTGACCATCACCTGATGGCCAAGGTCGAAAAGGCCCAGTCCACCAAGGACAAAAAGCCGGTCAAGACCTGGTCGCGCCGCTCCATGATCCTGCCCGACTTCATCGGCCTGACCATTGCCGTGCACAACGGCAAGCAGCACGTGCCCGTGTACATCACCGACCAGATGGTCGGCCACAAGCTCGGCGAGTTTTCGCTGACCCGCACGTTCAAGGGTCATCCGGGCGACAAAAAAGCCAAGAAGTAAGGATTAACCATGACAACAGAAACTCGCTCTGTCGTTCGCGGCGTTCGCCTGTCGGTGGACAAGGGCCGACTGGTTGCCGACCTGATTCGTGGCAAGAAGGTCGACCAGGCTCTGAACATTCTGGCGTTCACGCAGAAGAAGGCCGCCGGCATCGTCAAGAAGGCCCTTGAATCGGCCATCGCCAACGCTGAACACAACGATGGCGCCGACATCGACGAACTGAAGGTGAAAACCATCTACGTCGAACAAGGCACCACGCTCAAGCGCTTCTCGGCCCGCGCCAAAGGCCGCGGCAACCGCATCAGCAAACCCACGTGTCACATCTACGTGACGGTTGGCAACTGAAGAGGTCACAGGAATATGGGACAGAAAATCAACCCTACCGGGTTCCGCCTCGCCGTTTCGCGCAACTGGGCCAGCCGCTGGTACGCAAGCAACCGTGATTTCGCCGGCATGCTGGCCGAAGACATCAAGGTTCGTGAGTACCTCAAGGGCAAGCTGAAGAACGCCGCCGTTTCGCGCGTCGTGATCGAGCGCCCCGCCAAGAACGCCCGCATCACCATCCACTCGGCACGTCCGGGCGTGGTGATCGGCAAGAAAGGCGAAGACATTGAGAAGCTGAAGAAAGAACTGGCCGCCAAGCTGGGCGTGCCGGTCGCGGTCAACATCGAAGAAGTGCGCAAGCCCGAAATCGATGCCAAGCTGATCGCCGACAGCATCACGCAGCAGCTCGAGAAGCGCATCATGTTCCGTCGCGCCATGAAGCGTGCGATGCAGAACGCCATGCGTCTGGGTGCACAAGGCATCAAGATCATGTCGTCGGGTCGCTTGAACGGCATTGAAATCGCTCGTTGCGAGTGGTACCGCGAAGGTCGCGTGCCACTTCACACCCTGCGCGCCGACATCGACTACGGCACGTCCGAAGCCAAGACCACCTACGGCATCATCGGTGTCAAGGTCTGGGTCTACAAGGGCGACACCCTG
>PHCQ01000079.1 GCA_002840835.1 Betaproteobacteria bacterium HGW-Betaproteobacteria-16
GGCCGCCACCTTGCCGAACAGGTAAGGGTCGTCGATGAAGCTGCGGAAGAAGTCCACCGTGTGCACCATGGCCTTGCCGGGTGGCACGCGCACCACGGCAGCGTCGTCGGGCGCGTGCAGGCCGATCAGCACGTCGTTGCGTTCCACCGGTTGCAGGTTGCCCAGTGCGCGCGTCAGGATGCTGGCGCCCACCTTGGCGCCGCAGCCGCCGCAGCGCATGGCAATGGCCGAAATGGCCTGGCGCGATTCTTCGGCGCTCAACGCGAGGCCGCTGGCGGGCGCCGCCGCTGGTGCCGCATCAGGTGCCATCGCAGGCAGCTCGTTGAACTTGCGCATGAAGCGGCGGTCGATCCAGTCTTTCCAGGTCCAGACCCAGGCGCCGGCAAAGCCCAGGCGACCGCGCGATGCCACGGCGTAGCGGTCGCCGGTGGAGATCAGCGCCAGCCAGCTGCGCTGGGGCTTGTAAGCCACCAGTGGCTGGCCGCGCAGATGCAGACGCAGGTTTTTCGCCAGCGGCGCGCCCATGCGCACCGCGAACACGCCGGCTTTTTCCAGCGGACGCACGGTGAACGAGGCCACGTCGCCCGCAGCAAACACCTTCGGATCGTTCAAGGCCTGCAGCTGTTCGTTCACCTGGATGAAGCCCTGCTTGTCCAGTGCCAGACCCGTGGATTGCAGCCACAAGGGCCCGCCGGCCTGAGTGACCCAGAGGGTTTCGTCGGCGTCGAAGGTGCGATCGTCCTGCGTGTGCAGGCAGCCGGGTGAGACCTCGGTCACTTTGGCGCGTGTGTGCACCGACACATGCCGCGCCTGCAGCACCCGCAGGAAGCGCTCGCGCACCGATGGGTTGTGCGTCGGCAGGATGCTGTCGTCTGCGGTGAGCAGAACGAAGTGCAGCAGGTCCGGGCTGCGGCCCAGCTTCTGCAACTCCTGGCGCAGCCGGTACTGCATCGACAGCACCAGCTCCACGCCCCCGGCGCCACCACCCACCACCGCGATCGTGAAGCGGCCGTGCAGTTCGCGCACGCGCTCCAGCAGTCGCAGCCAGCGCTGGTTGAACTGGGCAATCGGCTTGACCGGCACCGCATGCGCCTGCGCACCTTTGACCTGGCGCACATTGGGTGTGGAGCCGGTGTTGATGGACAGCAGGTCGTAAGGAACCGAAGGCCGGTCGCGCACCAGCACGCGCTGGTTGGCCCGGTCCAGGCCGGTGACTTCGCCCTGGATGAAGCGCGCGCCGGCAAAAGACGCCAGGCGGCCCAGGTCGATGTGCACATCGTCAAAGTTGTAGTGGCCCGAGATGTAGCCGGGCAGCATGCCGGAGTAGGGCGTGTCGATGTCGGTGCAGATGAGCGTGATGCGCAGCCCGGGTTCGGGCTGCATGGCGAGCATGCGCAGCGCGACCACGTGACTGTGGCCACCGCCAACAAGGACCAGGTCGCGCAGGATGGGTTGTTCGGAGGCTTGCATGGAAGGGAAGGTGAAGCGGTTGCCGCCCATCATAGGAGCGGTTCGCCGAAGACCTTGGCGTTGGTCCTTTGACCTTTCGGCAACAGGGCGCTCGCACTACCACAGACGCTGCTCAAATCATAGGCAGGGCACCCCCATCGCCTGTGGCAAACTGGCGCGCTTCTTGTTCTCACATCGACGGTGCATGCAGCAGATCATTCGGCAGATCGCCACAGAAATCAGGGTTGAGGAACGGCAGGTGTTGGCCGCCGTGGAGTTGCTCGACGGCGGGGCCACTGTGCCCTTCATTGCGCGCTACCGAAAGGAAGTGACTGGCGGGCTGGACGACATTCAGCTGCGGGAGCTGGAGCATCGGCTGGGTTATTTGCGCGAGCTGGAGGACCGGCGGGGGGTGGTGCTCAAGAGCATCGACGAACAGGGCAAGCTCACCGACGCCTTGCGCGCCGCCATTGCCAGCGCGCCCACCAAGCAGGAACTGGAAGACCTGTACCTGCCTTTCAAGCAGAAGCGCCGGACCAAGGGCCAGATCGCACGCGAGTTCGGCATCGAACCGCTGGCTGACAAGCTCTGGGCAGACCCCACGCTGGACCCGGCCGCCGAAGCAGCGGCCTTCACCCGTGAACCCGAGGTGCTGGACGACGGCAAGCCCGGCGCCGATTTTTCCACCGTGCCCGCCGTGCTGGACGGCGTGCGCGACATTCTTTCCGAACGCTGGGCCGAAGACGCCGCCTTGCTGCAGAACCTGCGCGAATGGCTCTGGACCGAAGGCCTGCTCAAGAGCACGCTGGTCGCCGGCAAAGACGAGAACCAGCCCGAGGTGGCCAAGTTCCGCGACTATTTTGATTACGACGAACCCATCAGCCGCGTACCCTCGCACCGCGCGCTGGCCGTGTTCCGTGGGCGCGCGCTGGAAATTCTGGATGCCAAGCTGGTGTTGCCCGAACCGGAAACGCCAGCGGGCGCCAAGCCGGGGCCGGTGGTGTCGCTGGCCGAAGGCCGCATTGCCCTGCACCTGGGCTGGAGCCACAAGGGCCGCGCCGCCGATGACCTGCTGCGCAAGTGCGTGGCCTGGACCTGGCGCGTCAAGCTCTCGCTCTCCAGCGAACGCGATCTGTTCGCCCGCCTGCGCGAGAGTGCGGAGGCGGTGGCGATCAAGGTGTTTGCCGACAACCTGCGCGACCTGCTGCTGGCCGCACCCGCCGGCCCGCGCGTGGTCATGGGCCTGGACCCGGGCATTCGCACCGGCGTGAAGGTGGCCGTGGTGGACGCCACAGGCAAGCTGGTGGACACCGCCACCGTGTACCCGCACGAGCCTCGGCGCGACTGGGAAGGTTCGCTGCACACGCTGGCCAAGCTGAGCGAAAAGCATGGCGTGAACCTGATCGCCATTGGCAACGGCACCGCCAGTCGTGAGACCGACAAGCTCGCCGCCGACCTGATCAAGCTGGTGCAAAAGGGCACCGACGCCAGCCACCCCTGCCACGGTTTGCAGAAGGTGGTGGTGAGCGAGGCCGGTGCATCGGTGTATTCCGCCAGTGAGTTCGCCAGCCAGGAAATGCCCGATGTGGACGTGAGCCTGCGAGGTGCTGCCAGCATTGCGCGCCGCCTGCAGGACCCGCTGGCCGAGCTGGTGAAGATCGACCCCAAGAGCATTGGTGTGGGCCAGTACCAGCACGACGTGAACCAGAGCGAGCTCGCGCGCACGCTGGACACCGTGGTGGAGGACTGCGTGAACGGCGTGGGGGTGGACCTGAACACGGCCAGCGTGCCGCTGCTGTCCAAGGTGTCGGGCCTCTCCGGCAGCGTGGCCAAGGCGGTGGTGCGCTGGCGCGAAACGCATGGTGCGTTCAAGAACCGCAAACAGCTCATGGAAGTGGCCGGCCTGGGTGCCAAGACCTTTGAGCAGAGCGCCGGCTTTCTGCGCATTCGCGGTGGCGACAACCCGCTGGACATGACCGGTGTGCACCCGGAAACCTACCCGGTGGTCGAGCAGATCATGGAGAAGACCGGCAAGCCGGTGGCCGACCTGATGGGCAGGGCCGACATGCTCAAGACCCTGCGCCCCGAGCTGTTTGCCAACGAGCGCTTCGGCGTGATCACCGTGAAAGACATTCTGGGCGAACTGGAAAAACCCGGCCGCGACCCGCGCCCGGACTTCCAGGTGGCGCGCTTCAACGATGGCGTGGACGACATCGCCGACCTGCGCGAGGGCATGATCCTCGAAGGCACGGTGAGCAACGTGGCCCAGTTTGGCGCGTTCATCGACCTGGGTGTGCACCAGGACGGTCTGGTGCACGTGAGCCAGCTGGCCAACCGCTTTGTGAACGATGCGCGTGAGGTCGTGAAGACCGGCGACATCGTCAAGGTCAAGGTCATGGAGGTGGACGTGGCGCGCAAGCGCATCGGCCTGTCCATGAAGCTGGATGCGGAGCCGGGGCGGCGTGACCGCGACGCGGGTGCGTCGCGCGACAACCGGTTCGAGCCGGCGCGCCCGGGGCAGCGGGGAGGGCGCAGTGCGCCACCGGGCGGTGGGCAGGCGGCCGCACCGTCGGCCATGGCCTCGGCGTTTGCCAAGCTGCAGGGTCGCGACAAGCGCTGAAAAACCTTAGCCGCGTGTCGTTTGCCCGACACAGCGCCCAATGCGGGGAAAAGTACCTTAAAAGCACCGCGGGAAATTGAAACTGAATGTTGCAAAGCGGTGTAGAGTGATCCGGTAGATCGCGCCGATGGCGCGAAATAGTGTCTTCAAGTTTTCGGCGCAATTGCCGATAAGCCAGGAAGACATCCATCCACCGTCCTCTGGACTTCAGCTCATGCAACTCGAAGCCCTACTGAATTTCCCCGGCGCGCTGCCATCCATGCCGCGCAGCATCTCGGACCTGCTCGCCGAGATGAACAAGGAAGATCCCGATCCCAAGAAGATCGGGCATCTGATCTCGCAAGACCCTGCACTCACCACGCGGGTGCTGCGCCTCTCCAACTCCGCGTTTTTTCGCGTCAGCCGCAAGATCGGCAACGTCGATGAAGCCGTGGCCATGCTGGGCCTCACCCATGTGCGTTCGCTGGTGATGGCCGCTGCGCTGGGTGCCAGCTTCAAGAACATTCCCGGCATCGACCTCAAGCAGTTCTGGCGCTACAGCCTGCGCGTGGCCGACATCTCTCGCTCGCTGGCCGGGGTGTTGCGGCAGAACGAAGGCAACGCGTTCACGGCCGGGCTGATACACGCCATCGGTATTCTGGTGATGCACATTGCCATGCCCGACGAAATGGTGCCGGTGGACATGGGCACCTCGCCGCTCGACCTGCAGCGCGCCGCCGCCGAGCGCAACTACTTTGGCTACACCTACGCCGAGGTGGGTGCCGGCATGGCCGAGAAGTGGCAGTTTCCACAGGAAATGGTCTCCGCCCTGGCCAACCAGATCGCACCGTTTGAAGGTGAGGCCTACGACCGGCTGGGTGGCTTGCTGCACCTGGCCTCCTGGCGCGCCCGCGCCGAAGAAATCCAGCTCGATGCCAACGGCCTGGTGGCCACTTTCCCCGACATGATCGGCCTCACGCTGGGGCTGGATCTGGACAGCGTGCTGGAAAAGGACCCGACCGAATGGTCGTTCAGTCAGGCGCTTGGGGCGTTTATTGACTGACTCCCCCTGTATTCGGCGCACCCCCCTGCGCCGCTGACGCGGCTTCCCCCCTCTCTGGCGCCTTCGGCTTGGAGGGAGGACGGCATCTCGGGCCGGCAGAGCCGGACCCTTGATGCCCCTTGACGAAGGCATTGCGCGCCGGAAGGTATTCGGCCCCACCCTGCGCAGCTGACGCGGCTTCGCTTCTCTCTGGCGCCTTCGGCGTGGAGTTTCCCTCATGCGTTGCGGGTCGCGCGCCGGTGTGGGTTTCAGCGAGCACGCGTTCATCCGGGGTGGCCTCAAAAAAACTCAAGTCCGCCCCCTATCTGACGAAATAAAGTCAAACAGCGTATGTCCGTCTGTTTGAACCGAACCTTCGCAGGTGTGCAGCATGCAGATCGAAAAGCTCCTCAAGCAGCCCAGTGCGCTTCCTTCGGCACCCAAGGTGGTGCGCAAGCTGATCGAGACATTCGAGCAGGAGGAGGTCGACATCATGCAGGCGGCGATGTACATCGAGTCGGACCCTGTGCTGACTGCCAAGTTGCTCAAGTTGGCGAATTCGGCTTTTTTTGGCCTGCACCGCTCGGTCACTACCGCCCGCGACGCGATCAGTGTGATGGGGTTGATCAAGGTGCGTGCCCTTGTGATTGGTGCTGCGCTGGGTGACTGCTTTCACACGGTGGGCAGTGTCAA
This sequence comes from Betaproteobacteria bacterium HGW-Betaproteobacteria-16, assembly GCA_002840835.1. Taxonomy (GTDB): domain Bacteria; phylum Pseudomonadota; class Gammaproteobacteria; order Burkholderiales; family Burkholderiaceae_C; genus Hydrogenophaga. The sequence goes on from PHCQ01000079.1 coordinate 5,784, forward strand.
CCTCAACCAGTTCTGGCGCTACAGCCTGAACTCGGCCAACCTGTCGCGCTACCTGGCGCTGCCCATCAAGATCGACGAAAACACCGCCTTCACTGCCGGCCTGATCCATGGCATTGGCGAGCTGGTGATGCACGTGGGTATGCCTGAAGCCATGATTGACCTGGATCGCAGTGTGTCCATGCTCGACCTCAAGCGCGCTGCCGCCGAGCGCGGGCTGTTTGGCTACAGCTACGCCAACGTGGGCGCTGCGCTGGCCCGGGAGTGGAACTTTCCCAAGAAGATGATCAACGCGATCGAACACCAGAACGCGCCGTTCGACAACGATGTGTACGAGCCTATCGCCGGAGTGATCCACATTGCCTCCTGGCGTGCGCGGGCTGAAGAGCTGGAGTTCCGCAGCAACAGTCTGATCAGCACCTACCCGGACCCGATCGGTCTGGCGCTGGGTATCGACCCCGACACCGTGGTTGCCGAGCAAATTCCTTCCCTGACCAGGCAGAACGAGGAAAAAGAGGAGGTTTGAAAGGCCCCACGAACGCAGCGGAGCGGGCCGATGCTCAGGCCTTGAGTTTGAGCATCATGGTCACGGCACTGGCGATCGCCTGCTCAATCTGCAGGCTTTGTTCAAAGTCCTTGCCGTGAACCAGAGAGCTGAACCACTTCCTTTCCTTGAGCGACTGGGCCCATGACGGGCTCTGGGTGGCGGCGATCACGATGCGTCGCAGGTTTCTTTTTGCTGGTTGGAAATGCCGGCAGGCCCGAACACCGCGCGCCAGTTGCCCAGGTCGGTGCGAATGCCTTGCTCTTCAAGCGACGGCACACCGAACATGGCCTTGCGCGAAGACATCGCCAGTGGCGTGACAGCCTTGCTTTCAATCGCCGCCTGGAACTCGCTGTAGCTCGAAATGGCCACCTGTGCCGTGCCTTTTTTGATCAGGGTCAGCGCTTCTTCCCCACTGCTGGTCGGCAGGTATTTCAGCTGGCTCGCGTCCAGCCGCAACTGCCTGGCGATCATGCCGGCCAGCATGTGATCCACGCCGCCAGCCGAACCGCCGGTGAAGCCCACCGAACCGAGGTCGCTGCGCATCAGTTCCATCAGCGCTGGCAGCGTGTCGGCCGTCGCGCCTGCTTTGGTGACCAGCACCATGAAGTCGTTGGTCAGCCGCGCGATCGGGTTGACCTGGCTCAGCGTGACGGCCGGCTTTCCCATGGCAATGGCGCCGAGCATCACCATGCCACCAATCAGGAGCGCCTGAGGGTCGTTGTTGTAGCGCGCCACAAAATCGGCCAGACCCAGCGTGCCGCCCTTGCCGCCCTTGTTTTCGTACGACACCTGCGTGGCCAGCCCGGCAGACTGTATGGCCGCACCGAGCGCGCGACCCGTCTGGTCCCAGCCGCCGCCTTCACCACCCGGGATGTAGATGCGCATCGCAGACAATGGCGTGGGCGTTGCCTGGCCCCATGCCAGTGGCGCACCGAACAGCGCGGGCGTGGCGGCGCAAGCCAGAAGGGCATCTCTTCGGTTCATGGTGCGTGTCTCCAGTCATTTGTTTGGGTTTTTCATTGCAAGCCGCCTGGCTGTCGTTCGACTGTCAACGGCATCAGGGTGAACCCGATGTGTCGTGCAACTGACGGCTATGCTGCTGGCTCTGGATCAACTTGAAGCTGAACCTCTTTTACGCATCCACACCCATGTCCGCACTGCGACTTTTTGCCGGCCCGGCGGCGGCCCGCCACATTCAGCTCAATGGCTTGCGCCCCCAGGACATCGGGGCCATTCCGGGCGCGGCCGGCGGGCCCAAAGGCCTGATCCTCGGGCCGCTGGACCGCTTCCTGTTTGGCCAATGGCTGCCCCGCAGCCAGCAACCGGTGGCGCTCATTGGTGCGTCCATCGGCGCCTGGCGCATGGCCACCGCCTGCCTCAACGACCCACAGGCAGCGCTGGAGCGGCTGGAGCGCGACTACATCGCGCAGCATTTCAAGCTCCCTCATGGCCAGAAGCGACCCAGCCCCCACCAGGTCAGCGGACAGTTCGCTGAAAGCCTGCAGGTGTTCTATGGCGGGCGCATCGACGAGGTGCTGCAGCATCCTCGCTACCGGCTGCACATCGTGACCTCTCGCGGGCGGTTGCTGCTCTCGCGCGATGGCGCCTGGCGCACGCCGCTGGGCTACCTGGGGGCCTACGTGTCCAATGCCATGACACGCAAGGCGCTCGGCAACTGGCTGGAACGTGTGGTGTTTTCTGCCACGGAGAACAACGAACCCGCTGCGCTGCCGTTTGGCACCCACGATTTCCGCACCCGGCAAGTGGCGCTGCAGGCCAACAACTTCATGGACGCCCTGCAGGCCAGCTGTTCCATTCCTTTCGTGCTGCGCCCGGTGCCTGCGATTGTGGGTGCGCCGCCCGGCCCTTACTGGGATGGCGGCATCACCGACTACCACCTGCACCTGCAGTACCAGCCATCGGCGACCTCGCCCATCGTGCTGTACCCCCACTTCCAGAAGGCCGTGGTGCCCGGCTGGCTCGACAAGGCCTGGAAGCGCCGGCACCGCGCCAGCGCCGCCCTGGACAACATGCTGGTGCTCGCGCCCGACCCGTCCTGGGTGCAAGGCCTGCCCGGCGCCCGGCTGCCTGATCGCGGCGATTTCACTCGCTATGCGCACGATCTGCCGGGTCGCATGAAGGTCTGGTCGGCCGCTACCTCGGCCGCCCGGCAACTGGCCGACGAATTCGCCGAGTGGCTCGAACGGCCCGACCTCAGCCGGCTGGAGCCGCTCTGAACTGGGAGCAGGGTCCATTGGAGGAGGATAATTTCGCCCATGCACACCTCCGCCCCAGAGGCCGCCGCCACCACCGAAGCGCCGCGACCCCGCTACCTCACTGCCGCCCTCTACAAATTCGTCGACCTGCCGGACTTCCAGGATCTGCGCGACCCCCTGCAGGCCTGCTGCGACGCCAATGGCGTGAAGGGCACGCTGCTGCTGGCACGCGAAGGCATCAACGGCACCATCGCCGGCCCGGAAGCCGGTGTGCGCGCGGTGCTCGCCCACCTGCGCGCCGACCCGCGCCTGGCCACGCTCGCACACAAGGAATCCTGGAGCGACAAACCGCCGTTCTTGCGCATGAAGGTGCGGCTGAAAAAAGAGATCGTCACGCTGCGCGTGCCCGAACTGGACCCGAACAAGACCGTGGGCCAGTACGTGAAGCCGCAAGACTGGAACCAGTTGCTGGCCGACCCGGACGTGGTGGTGATCGACACCCGCAACGACTACGAGGTGGCCATCGGCACCTTCGAGGGTGCGGTCAACCCCAACATCAAGACCTTCACCGAACTGCCGGCCTGGCTGGACGCGCAACCCGCACTGCAGGGCGGCAAGAAGCCCAAGGTGGCCATGTTCTGCACCGGCGGTATCCGCTGTGAAAAATCCACCGCGCTGATGAAGATGCGCGGGTTCGACGAGGTGTACCACCTCGAAGGCGGCATCCTGAAATACCTGGAGGAAGTGCCGCCCGAACAAAGCACCTGGCAGGGCGAGTGCTTCGTGTTCGACGAACGCGTGAGCGTGGGCCACGGCCTGCAGACCGGCCCGCACGAGCTGTGCCGTTCGTGTCGCTGGCCATTGAGCGAGGCCGACAAGGCCTCACCGCATTACGTCAAGGGCGTGAGCTGCGACCATTGTTTTGACCAGCGCACGCCGGAAGAGAAGACACGTTTGGCTGAGCGGCAGCGACAGGTGGAGCTTGCTGAGGCGCGTGGTGAGATTCACGTAGGCAAAAAAATGGAAGCACCCCCCGCGCCGCCTTCGGCGTCACCCCCCTGAAGGGGGGCGCACCCTGTGGCCTGGCAAAGCCAGTTCCACGGGTGCTCTGGATCAAGAACCCCGCGCTCCGGTGCTACCACTGATCATTCATGACCATGCTTGCTGCTCCTTCCATCCTCGCTTTCGACATCTTCGGCACCGTGGTCGACTGGCACGGCAGCATTGTGAAAGAGATGCAGGCCTTGTACCCGCAGGTGGATGCCGATGCGTTTGCGCTGGCCTGGCGGGCGGGTTACCAGCCGGCCATGCAGCGTGTGCGTTCGGGTGAGCTGGGCTGGACGCGCATCGACACCTTGCACCGCATGATCCTGGACGGCTTGCTGCCGCCGTTCGGGCTCGATCACCTGGGCGAGCTTGAGCGCGCCGAGCTCAATCGTGTGTGGCATCGGCTCGATCCCTGGCCTGACACGGTGGCGGGTCTGACGCGCCTGCGCACACGATTCACGATTTGTTCGCTTTCCAACGGCAACATCGGTCTGCTCACGAACATGGCCAAGCGCGCCGGTCTGCCATGGGACTGCATCCTGTCTGCCGAGGTGTTCCGGGCCTACAAGCCCGACCCCGCCACCTACCTGGGCGTGGCAGACACCTTCGATGTGCCACCAGCGGGCGTGATGCTCGTGGCCGCGCACCAGGATGATCTGGCCGCTGCGCGCGATTGCGGCCTGGCCACGGCCTACATCGAGCGCCCACTGGAGTTCGGTGCGGGCCACGTCAAGGACGTGTCACCCGATCCCGCCAACACCTGGCACGCCCGCGATCTAGTGCACCTGGCCGAACAGCTGGGCTGCTGAAGCCGTCAAGGGAGCATCGACAGCGCCCACCCCGCCAGCGCACAGCCCACCACCACCGCCCACGGCGGCAGCTTCCAGCGCATGAGTGCAATCAGGGCCAGCAGGGCCAGGCCCAGATCGGCCACGCTGTGAATGGCGCTGGTCCACACCGGGTCGTACAGGGCCGCCAGCAAAATGCCCACCACGGCCGCGTTGACCCCCATGAGCGCGGCCTGGGCCCGGGGCAGGGTCCGCAGCCTTTCCCAGAACGGCAGGGCGCCGGTAATCAGCAGGAACGACGGTGCAAACACCGACAGCAGCGCGATCAGGCCACCCGCCCAGCCGCTGGGTGGCGTGCTCATCGACGCGCCCAGGAAAGCCGCGAAGGTGAACAGCGGGCCGGGCACGGCCTGGGTGGCGCCGTAGCCGGCCAGGAAAGTGTCGTTGTCCACCCAGCCGTTGGGCACCACTTCGGCCTGCAGCAACGGCAGCACCACGTGGCCGCCGCCGAACACCAGAGAGCCTGCGCGGTAGAAGGCGTCGATGCGCGCCAGGGTCGCATCGGGCACGGCCTGGGCCAGCAGGGGCAAGGCCACCAGCAAGGTGGCGAACAGGGTCAGCCAGAACATGCCGGTGCGTGGACGCACCGTCAGCGGCATTGGCTCGACGTTGCTTGCTTCAGGGTGGAACAGCCATATGCCTGCCAGGCCCGCCACCACGATCACGCCCACCTGTGCCCACACCGAAGGCAGGAGCAACATGCCGGCAGCGGCCAGCAGCAGCATCACGCGCCGCGCGGCGTCCGGGCACAGGTGGCGTGCCATGCCCCACACCGCTTGTGCCACCACGGCCACCGCCACCACTTTCAGACCGTGCAGCGCACCCGCCGACATCGCATCGCCATGGCTTGCCACGCCCAGCGCGAACAGGATCAGCGCGATGGCCGAGGGCAGGGTGAAGCCCAGCCAGGCCGCCAGCGCACCCGGGTAGCCGCTGCGCATGAGGCCCAGCGCCATGCCGACCTGGCTGCTTGCCGGACCGGGCAGGAACTGCGCCAGCGCCACGATGTCGGCGTACGCGCGTTCGCCCAGCCAGCGCCGGCGCTCGACGAATTCGGTGCGGAAGTAGCCCAGGTGAGCCACCGGCCCGCCAAAGGAGGTCAGGCCCAGGCGAAGGAACACCAGAAACACCGCCCAGGCGCTGCGGTCGGTGTCGGCAGAGGACGTCATGCGGGCAAGGCGTAGCGCTTGATCAAGTCGCGGTCGATCCGGTCCCTCCAGTGCCAGGCCCAGCCGCCTTCCAGGTGCCAAGGCCCGTAGCTGGCGATGGCGTGGCGGGTGCCGCAAGTGAGCAGGTGCAGCGTGCGCGCGGGTGCCGGGTGGGGTTTGAGCGCCTGGCCTTCGTGGGTAGCCAGAAGATTGTCTGCCAGTGCCGGTGCAACGCGCGCGGTATACACGCCGTTGCCGGGACGGGGTGCATCGGACCGCATGGCCACATCGCCAGCGGCGAACACTTCCGGGTGGCTGGTGCTTTGCTGGAAGGGATTGACCAGCACCTGCCCCTGATCGGCAAGTGCCAGGCCGCTTTCCTGCAACCACAGGGGCGCATGGGCGCCAGTGGCCAGAATGGGCACGTCGCAGGCCAGGGAGGCGCCGTTGGCCAGGTGCACCTGACCCTCGCCAAAGCCGGTGCAGGCTTCTCGCAGCACCGTGATGCCGCGCCGTTTCAACTGACGCAGCACGCGGCGGCGCACGCCTTCAGGGTGGTCGTGGGCCACCTCGGGTCCCCCGGTGATCAGCGTGAAGCGCGCGCCGGGCCGGCCCTGTTCCCGGATCGCCTGCTCGGCAGCGAACAGCAGTTCGATGCTGGCCGCGCCCGCGCCGATCACGGCCAGCGACACCGCGCGATCACGCGCGAGTTCCATCACCTGGGGCCACAGGTGGACAAAGCCCTCGATGGGCCGCACGTTGAGCGCGTGGGTGCTGGCGCCGGGCATTTCTGCCTCCAGCCGCGCGCGATCGATGGCGGCGCCGGTGTTGATGGAGAGCAGGTCGTAGCTCAGCAAGGGAGGCGTGTCGATGCTGGCCCCCGCCACGCTCACCGTTCGGTGTTCCGCGTCCAGGCCCACACAGCGGCCCTGTATCCAACGCGCTCCGGACGCCTTGATCAGGGGCTCCAGCGCAATGCGTGATTCTTCGGCGGTGTAGTGGCCGGCGACGAAGCCGGGGGTCATGCCGCTGCAGGTGTGGTGGTCGTAGGGGCAGAGCACCGTCACGTCCAGATCGGCGGGGCGGTGTTGGGCCAGGCTGGCCAGCACATGCACATGGGCATGGCCGGCGCCGAGCAGCAGGAGTTTTTTGATGCCGTGGTGCATGGGCACCGATGTTACGGGTTGTTGCTGACGGGTTCGCTGCACCCGGTGATGCACCCGTCAATCCGTGTCGGAGCGCGGACGAGGCGGGTCAGGGTTGGGCCGGGGCCCATCGCAGGTCGGCGATCCAGGCGGTGCTTTTGCTGGCGGTGTTGTCGCTGTCAGCACCAACGACCACCGAAGTGACCCCCGGTACATCGGCCACGGCCGTATCCCTGCCCATGGGCAGTTCGTCGGCGAACAGGGTGATGAAGTCCTGAGCCACATCGCGTGACTGCGACACCCACTGATCCAGCGGCGCGCCCTTGCCTTGCAGGCTGAAGAAGCGCACCCGGTTCGTATAGGGATTGGTGGCCTGCAGCGTGGCCGGGCGGCCGCTGTCCCACACGTAGCACACCGTGGCGGCGGGCAGGTCCTCTGCACTCACGCTGCGCGCCAGGCGCAACAGGGTGCGCTCCAGGAAAGGCACGCGGTCCAGCGGATGGTCAAACATCACGCACACCTTGAGCGCGGCGTCGTCACCGGCCTTGGTCATGAGGTCTGGCGGGGCCGTGCCGCCGGTCAGCGGCTGGTCCAGGCGCCAGCGCCAGCGCAGTTGCTGTGCAGGGCCACGCCAGTCGTTCACCAGCGTGCCGTAGGAGGCGTCGGTGTCCACGCGCAAAGCGGACTGGCCATCGATGGTGTCGGCCTGAAAGACGGTGGGCGGGATGTCGGCATGCCGCTTGGGAAAGCCCACCACCCGCCAGGCCGGATGGATCGAGCCGCTTTCAGTGACCACCAGCGGTGGCAGTGGGCGGTCAATGGCATGTGCCTGCGCGGCACAACCGAGCAGAAAGAACAACGTCGCCCATCGGCGCAAGGGGGGAAGGCTCATACGAAGAGTTTCGATCATTTGCCTGTCGATCGGTTCAACCTCGTTTCCAATCATGGTATCTCTTTACCCATTCCAACAGTTGTCGTGGCGCGTGTGCGCGTTTCCATTCCCCGGCGGCGTACTTGTTGGCTTCGGCCAGCGTGGGATAGGTATGGATGGTACCCAGCACCTTGTTCAGGCCCAGGCCGTGCTTCATGGCCATCACGTACTCGGCCAGCAGGTCGCCCGCGTGCGTGCCCACGATGGTCACGCCCAGGATGGTGTCCTTGCCCGGCACGGTGAGCACCTTCACGAAGCCGTGGGCCTCGCTGTCGGCGATGGCGCGGTCGAGGTCGTCGATACCGTACTTCGTCACTTCAAAGGCAATGCCTTTTTCTCTCGCCTCCTGCTCGTTCAGGCCCACGCGCGCCACTTCGGGGTCGATGAAGGTGGCCCAGGGGATCACCGAATAGTCGGCCTTGAACATCTTCCACTCGCCGAACAGCGCGTTCACGGCCGCGTACCAGGCCTGGTGCGCCGCTACATGGGTGAACTGGTAAGGCCCGGCCACGTCGCCCGCAGCGTAGATGTTGGGGTAGAGCGTCTGCAGGTATTCGTTGGTGTCCACGGTGCGGTGGGTGGGAATGCCGAGATCCTCCAGGCCGTAACCCGTGAGCCGCGCACTGCGGCCCACCGCACAGATCAGTTGATCAAAGGCGATGCGCAGCTCGGCACCCGCGTGTTCGACCACGAGGGTTTTTTCACCGTCCATGCGTTCGCAGCGCAGTGCCTTGTGGTTCGTGAGCACGCGCACGCCATCTGCTTCCAGTGAAGCCTTCGCCATTACGCTCACTTCTTCGTCTTCGCGGATCATGATGTGCGACGCCATTTCCACCTGGGTCACCTGTGCACCCAGTCGCGCGAAGCTCTGTGCCAGTTCGCAGCCGATGGGACCACCACCCAGCACCACCAGCCGCTGCGGAATCTCGTCGAGCTCGCCGAAGGTTTCCCAAAGCGTGTCGCTGGTCACGTAGCCCACGTCTTCAAGGCCGGGCAGGGGCGGGACGAACGGCCGGGCGCCGGCCGCGATCACGATGCTGCGTGCGGTCAAGGTCTGCGTGCCGCCGTCGTTGAGCGCGATCTGCACCGTCCAGGGATTGACCAGTTTCGCGTAGCCCTGCAGCACTTCCACGCCCAGGCCGGTGTAACGTTCAATGCTGTCGTGGGGTTCGATGGCCCGGATCACGTCCTGGATGCGCTGCATCACGGCCTTGAAGCTGAAGCTGGGCGTGGTATCTGACAGGCCGTAGTTCGAAGCGTGCCGCATCTGGTGCGCGAGCTTGGCACTCTTGATCAGTGCCTTGCTCGGCACGCAGCCGTAGTTCAGACAGTCTCCACCCATCTTGTGCACTTCCACCAGCGTGATCTTGGCCTTCACGGTGGCTGCAATGTAGGCGCTCACGAGACCGCCTGCACCCGCGCCGATCACAATGAGGTTGCGGTCGAACGCCTTGGGCTGCACCCCAGCCCAGCGCGCATAAACCTTGCGCTTCTGCACCGCGCCCACGATCTTGCGGGCGATCAGCGGGAACAGACCCAGCAGCACGAAAGATCCCAGCAGCGCTGGGCTCAGAATGCCCTGCAGCGAATCGATCTGCGCCAGTTGCGTGCCTGCGTTCACGTACACCAGCGTGCCAGCCAGCATGCCGATCTGGCTCACCGCATAGAAGACCACGGTCTTCATCTGGGTCAGGCCCATCAGCAGGTTGATCACGAAGAACGGCACCACCGGGATCAGGCGCAGCGTGAACAGGTAGAACGCGCCTTCCTTTTCGACGCCCTTGTTGATCTCGGCCAGCCGGTTGCCAAACTTTGCCTCCACGCTGCTGCGCAAGGCATAGCGGGACACCAGAAACGCCAGTGTGGCGCCGATGCTGGATGCGAACGACACGATCAAGGTGCCCCACCACAACCCGAACAAGGCGCCGCCGGCGAGCGTGATGATGGTGGCGCCCGGCAGCGACAGCGCGGTGGCGGCCACATAGATGAAGAAGTACGCGCCCACCACCTGCAGGGGCTTCTGTGCATAGAGTTCGGCGAAACTGGCCTGGCTTTCCTTGAGGTAACTCAGGCTGAGATAGCGACCCAGGTCGAAGGCGAAGAAGGCGATCACGCCCAGCAGCACCACAGCCAACAGTAAGACCTTGCGCAGATTCACGACAACTCCCAATAGATCGATGCCAATGAGTCGCAACGATGCGGCGATTCTTACATTGCAAGGCTTCCCTGCGTCGCTCGTGCGGTTCACCCGCGCTTGCGACACACTCTGCCCAAACTCAACCCACACTGCTTCCGCACGCTTCATGCCACCTGTGTCCCTCCTTCAGCCGGTACTCCCTTCGCTTTGCGAGCGCCTGCAGCTGGCGCTTCGCGAAGCGTCCCACCCCATGGCCGATGCCGTGCTGGCGCTGATGCCCGACAAGGGCCTGGCCCATGACCATGTGCGGCTGGTCGACACCGGCGTGCTGGCGCGTATTCCCAAACAAAGCCAGATGGGGTTGGCCGCGAAGGACAACCTGGCCTACCAGCGCGCGTGTTTTGAACGTGCATCGGCCAGTGGCCACACGCCGCAATGGCATGGCTGGCTTGCGCCTTCCGCGCATTTGCCACGCGGTGCCCTGCTGGTTGAAGAGGTCATGGGACGATCGGCCCGACTGCCGCAAGACCTGGGTGCCATCGCACGGGCCATGGCATCCTGGCACCGCATGGACCTGCCTGCCGAAGCCGCCCGCGCGCCCTTGCTCAATGCAGACGATCCGCTTCGCGCCTTGTTGCAGGAGATCGAAATCCAGGCCGCGCATCTGCCAGCGGCCGCACTCGGTGCCGGGGTGATGCAGGTCATCGAAGCACAACTCGCGGCATTGCGCGCACTGTGCGAACGGCCCGAACGCCCCGCGCGGCGCCTGATCGCCTTTGACGGTCATCCTGGCAACTTCCTGGTCCGCGCTGACGGGTCCGCCGTGCTCGTCGACCTGGAGAAGTGCCGCTACAGCTACCCCGCGCTGGACCTGGCCCATGCCACGCTCTACACCTCCACCACCTGGGATGCGGATTCACATGCGGTGCTCACGACCGACGAAGTCATCGGCTTTTACCGCCACTGGTCTGAAGCGGTGGGCGGTGCCGCGCCCGAAGCACAAGCCTGGCACGTGCCGCTGCGCCGCGCCATGTGGCTGTGGTCGGTGACCTGGTGTGCCAAATGGCGGGTGTTGTCCCGGCAGACCGGAGCGGCTGGTGCCGACGGTGAAGACTGGTCGGCCGAACGCAGCGAAGCCGCACTCGTGGCCCATGTGCGTGAACGCGTGGACCATTACCTGAGCGTCGCCGTGGTGCAGCAGGTGCTCGACGGGTTCGACTCGCTTGATCGCGAGCTGCGCCCATGAAGCTGGCGATCGTGCTGCCAGTGCTCAACGAAGCCGCCACGCTGGCTGTGCGCCTGCAGGCACTGGCAGGCCTGCGTGCGCAAGGCGTGCATGTGCTGGTGGCCGATGGTGGCAGCCGTGACGACACACGGGCCATGGCGCAGCCATTGGCCGACGCCGTGGTGAATGCTCCCCGCGGACGCGCCGCCCAGATGAACGCCGGGGCCTGCGCCGCGGCCCGGTTGGGATGCGACACCTTGTTGTTCCTGCATGCCGACACGGTGCTTCCACCAGATGCCGCTGCGCTGATCCAGCAAGCGCTGCTGCGTGGCGCAGACTGGGGCCGCTTCGACGTTCGCATCGAAGGACGTCACCCTTTGCTGGGCATGGTGGCCATGTTCATGAACGCGCGCTCCCGCTTCACCGGCATCGCCACTGGCGACCAGGCCCTCTTCGTGCGGCGGCGGCTGTTTGAATCCCTGGGTGGCTTCGCGCCCATCGCTCTGATGGAAGACGTGGAAATCAGCAGCCGCTTGCGCCGCGTGTCGCCACCGGCCTGCCTCGCGGAGTGCGTCACCACGTCTGGCCGCCGTTGGGACACGCATGGCTTCTGGCGCACCGTGGGCCTGATGTGGCGGCTGCGTGCGGCCTACGCGCTGGGTACCGACGCCGCCGTGCTGGCGCAGCGTTACGGCTACCGCGCGCGAGCGGGCGCGGCTGTGGCGGTGATGGCCAAGGCGCCGGTGCCGGGGCTGGCCAAGACGCGGCTGATGCCTTTGCTGGGAGCGGTGGGCGCGGCGCGCGCGCAGCGCGGTTTCGCCTTGCGCACATTGGCCACAGCCCGCCATGCCGCCACCGGGCCGATCACGGTGTGGAGCGCGCCCGATACGCAGCATCGCTTCTTTCGCAGCCTGCAGAGCCGCCATGGTGTGGTGTGCCGGCCGCAGTCAATGGGCGACCTGGGCCAGCGCATGACGGCCGCCATGCAGGCGCACTTTCAGCAATTTCCGCAATTGCCTTTGCTCATCATCGGTACCGATTGCCCGGTGCTCACCTCTGCCCATCTGCAGCAGGCGGTCGACGCATTGCAGACCCGCGATGCGGTGCTGATCCCGGCTGAAGATGGTGGCTATGTGCTCATTGGCCTCGCCAGGCCATTGCCCGCCGTGTTCGAGCGCGTGGACTGGAGCACCGACCGCGTGCTCGCCCAGACCCGTGAGCGCCTGCAGGAAGCGGGAGCCACCTGGCAGGAACTACCCACCCTCTGGGACGTGGACGAACCCGCTGACTGGCACCGCTGGCAGTCGCTTGGCGCCACATCCTCTGCAGCCTCCGAACCCGAAGCCGGTCTTCACGCCCGCCACACATGAAACCCGATTCACACCGTTCCACTGCCTGGTACCACCAGCGCCTCGCACCACCCACCGGCCCGGTGCGCGTGGTCATCGACACCGATGCCGCCAACGAGATCGACGACCAGTTCGCCCTCGCCTGGGCCATGCGCCGACCCGACCGGCTCGACGTGGCCGGCCTGTACGCCACACCGTTTTCCTTCGCCCACCGCCGACCCATCCTGCCGCTGGCACCACCCGACGATCCGGCCTTCGCACCACCCGCTGTGGGCATGGCCCGCAGCTTCGACGAGATCCACCGCGTGCTCGACGTGCTGGCCGATCCGGTCAGCGTGTCAGCGAAGGCGCGTGTGTTCAGGGGCAGCGAAGGCTACCTTGCAGGTCCCGAGCAGCCGTTGCGCAGTGCAGCAGTGGATCACCTGATCGCCACCGCCCGCGAGCACAAGCCTGACGGTCCGCCACTTTATGTGATGGCACTGGGCTGCGTGACCAACATTGCCAGCGCACTCATGCTGGCACCCGATCTGGTCGACCGCATCGTCATGGTGTGGACCAGCGGCTACCCCAGCCACGCTCCCTGGCCCAACACCAGCCTCAACCTCGAGCAGGACCTGTGGGCCAGCCAGTGGCTGTTCGAGTGCGGTGTGCCCCTGGTCTATCTGCCCGGCTACCACGTGGGTGCACAACTGCGCCTTTCCTTGCCCGAGATGCAGCGCCATGTGCAGGGGCGAGGCGCCATTGGCGACGACCTGCACCGCCTCTACACACACAACCCGCTGTGGTCCATCCTGGGGCAGACCGGAGCAGAGCCCTACAGCTGGGTCATCTGGGACATCATCTGCGTGGCCTGGCTGCTGAACCCCGACTGGGTGCCGAGCGGGTTGGTGGACACACCGCGCCTGGGCGGCGATCTGCGCTGGGCGGCCGATGCGACGCGCCCACCCATGCGCGAGGCTTACGCGGTGCATCGCGATGCCATCTTCGCGGCGTTTTTCGCGCAGGCGCTGGGCGACGGCGGTTCCTGACCGACCGTTTGGAGGCAGGTTTGCGGCAGGTCAAATCTGCTGCCTGAAAAGGTGGTTGAGAAGCGCCTCGTCCGTTAAGGTTCATGTATGGCGCCATCTTCCCAATCTCCCCAGAACACTGGATCCGCGGCGCTTCCGCCCGGACCCACATCGACTGCCTGGCACACGCTGACCCCTGAGCAGTCTGCGCAGGCGTTGGGCGTGTCCACTGAAGGACTGACGACGGACGAGTCCCGGCGGCGTCAACAGCAGTACGGGGCCAACCGGCTCGATGCTGTCGCGCCACCGCGCCTGTGGCGCCGGGTGGCCGCGCAGTTCCACAACCTGCTGATCTACGTGCTGCTCGCAGCGGTGGTCACGACCGCGCTGATCGGTCATGGGCTTGACGCTGCCGTGATCATGGCTGTGGTCTTGCTCAACGTGGGCATTGGCGTGCTGCAGGAGGGCAAGGCCGAAAAGGCCTTGCAAGCCATCCGTCACCTGTTGGCCCCGCATGCGATGGTGCTGCGTGATGGACGCACCACCGAAATCGATGCCGCCGATCTGGTGCCCGGCGACGTGGTGCAACTGGCGTCTGGCGACAGCGTGCCAGCCGACGTGCGCCTGCTGAAGGTGCACAACCTGCGGGTGGACGAGTCCGCCCTGACAGGCGAATCCATGCCGGTGGACAAGGCGCTGGCGGAGGTGGAAGCCGACGCCGCGCTGGGTGACCGCCTGTGCATGGCCTACGCCGGCACGCTGGTGACGCAGGGGCAGGCGCGCGCGCTGGTGGTGGCCACGGGCGCGGCGACGGAGATGGGTCGCATCGGCCACTTGCTCACCACGGTGGAACAGACCACCACGCCACTGGTGCGCCAGATGACCCAGCTTGCGCGCTGGATCACACTGGCCGTGATGGGGGCCGCCGCTGCGCTGTTTGCCTTTGGCACCGCCGTGCGAGGACTGCCGATGGCCGAGATGTTCATGACCGCCGTGGGTCTGGCCGTGGCCGCCATTCCCGAAGGGCTGCCTGCCATCATGTCCATCACGCTGGCCATCGGTGTGCAGCGCATGGCCTCGCGGCACGCCGTGGTGCGCCGCCTGCCGGCGGTGGAAACGCTGGGCTCGGTCACGGTGATCTGTTCGGACAAGACCGGCACGCTCACCCGCAATGAAATGACGGTGCAGCAGGTGGTGCTGGCGGGCCAGATCATCGACGTGGCCGGCGCTGGCTACGCGCCGGAAGGCGCGCTGGAAAGGGACGGTCATCACCTGCAACCTGCCGAGCTGTTCCGTGAAGCGCCCGCTCTGCTCATGCTGGCTGAGGCCGCTGCGCTGTGCAACGACGCCAGCCTGCACCGCGAATCGCCAGACGGTGGCTGGCAACTGACCGGGGACCCGACCGAAGGGGCGCTGCTCACGCTGGCGATGAAAGCCGGTATCGATCCGCAGGAGCTGGTGCGCGAGCGACCCCGTCTGAATGTGATTCCTTTTGAATCCGAGCACCGTTACATGGCCACGTTGCACACCGATTCCGATGGCTGCGTGGCGCTGCTCAAAGGCGCGCCAGAGCGCATGCTGGCCATGTGCGAAACACAGCTCTCGGCCGACGGGACCGCTGAGTCCATGGACACCGAAACCTGGGAGCAGGCCATCGATACCCAGGCCCGTGCGGGGCGTCGCGTACTGGCATTGGCGCGCAAGCCTGGTGTGAACGAGGCCGGTTTTGGCCCAGAGGATGTGGCCGGGGGGCTCACGCTGATCGGTCTGGTGGGCATCATCGACCCCCCGCGCGACGAAGCGGTGCAAGCCGTGGCGCAGTGCCGCGCCGCAGGCATCCGCGTGAAGATGATCACCGGCGACCACGGCGTGACCGCCAGCGCCATCGCCGGACAGCTGGGCATGGGCGAGGGCCTGCGTGCTGTGACGGGCCCGGAGATCGGTGCCGCCACCGATGCCGTCCTGCAGCAACTGGTGCTGTCGGTGGATGTGTTCGCCCGCGCCAGCCCGGAACACAAGCTGCGCCTGGTGCGCGCCCTGCAGGCGCAGGGCGAGGTGGTGGCCATGACCGGTGACGGCGTGAACGACGCGCCCGCGCTCAAGCAGGCCGACGTGGGCGTGGCCATGGGCCGCAAGGGCACCGAGGCCGCCAAGCAGGCCGGCGCCATGGTGCTGGCCGACGACAACTTCGCTTCCATCGCACACGCGGTGGAAGAGGGGCGTACCGTTTACGACAATCTGCGCAAGACCGTGACCTTCCTGCTGCCGATCAACGGCGGCGAGTCGCTGTCCCTGCTGGCGGCGGTGCTGTTCGGCCTCGCTTTGCCCATCCTGCCGGCGCAGATCCTGTGGGTCAACATGGTCAGCTCGGTCGCCCTGGCCATGGTGCTGGCGTTTGAACCCACCGAGCCCGACGTCATGCGCAGACCTCCGCGCTCACCCACCGAACCCATGCTCTCGCCCTTCGTGATTTGGCGCGTGGGCCTGGTGTCCATTCTGTTCCTGTTCGGCATCTTCGGTTCGTACCGCTGGGCACTGGCCTCGGGCGCCGATGTGGAGGTGGCCCGCACCATGGCGGTCAATGCCTTGGTGGCCATGGAAGTTTTCTACCTGTTCAGCGTGCGCTTTCTGAAGTCGCCGTCATTCACCTGGGTGGGCGTGCAGGGCACGCCACGCGTGCTGGCAGCGGTGGCAGGGGTGGTGGTGCTGCAGGCGCTGTTCACCTACACGCCGTTCATGCAGGCGCTGTTCCACACGCGCGGGCTCAGTCTGCAACAGTTGCTGGTGTGTGCGGGCATCGGGGTGGCGGTGTTGGTGGCGCTGGAGCTGGAAAAGGCAGTGCTGCGAAGGATGCATTGACGAGGTCGTTTGGGCCTGCTCCAACGTCGTTCGGGCTGAGCCCGTCGAAGCCCTCGCAGTCCAGTCGTCCTGATTCCGGTGAGCGTGCCTTCGCTCCCTCGCCCCTTTGGGGAGAGGGCTGGGGTGAGGGGTCTCTGCGCGCCAGTTCTCTTCATCCCCGGAAGCTTGCTTTGGCCGGGTCTCGGCCCGGCGGCCGAGGTACTGTTCTTTTGCAACGCCCAAAAGAAAGTACCCAAAGAAAAGGCGAGCCGAAGTCCGGGCCGCTGCGCGGTTCCTTGCGCTGCTCGCGTCGTGGGGGAAATTCGCAAACTTGTCCG
>PHCQ01000080.1 GCA_002840835.1 Betaproteobacteria bacterium HGW-Betaproteobacteria-16
CACGCCGATGATCAGGCCGCCGATGATGGCGCCGGGCACCGAGGTCAGGCCGCCCAGGATGATCACGGGCAGGGCGCGCAGGGCCACGGTGGTGAGCGAAAACTGCACGCCCATCTTGGAGCCCCAGATGATGCCGGCCACCAGCGCGGTGATGCCGGCCACGAACCACACGATCACCCAGATGCGGTTGAGTGGAATACCGATGGATTGGGCCGCCTGGTGGTCGTCGGCGACCGCGCGCAGCGCGCGGCCAGTGCCAGTCTTCTGGAAGAACAGCGAGAGCACGATCACCAGCAGCGCGGCCACGCAGGCGGCATACACGTCTTCCAGATTGATCAGCACACCACCTTCGAAAACGCCCTCGAACAGGAACACCGGATCCTTGGGCATGCCCACGTCGATCTGGTAAATGTCGCTGCCAAAGATAGTCTGGCCCAGGCCGTCGATGAAGTAGGTGATGCCCAGCGTGGCCATCAGCAGGGTCACGCCTTCCTGATTCACCAGATGTCGCAACACCAGGCGTTCAATCAGCCAGGCCATCACGAACATGAGGGCCGCTGCCACAACAAAGGCCAGCGCGTTGCCCAGGAACTTGTCCTCGATGCCGAGCCACCCGGGAATCCAGGTCGAGAAGCGGGCCATGGCCAGGGCGGCAAAGAGCACCATCGCCCCCTGGGCAAAGTTGAACACGCCCGACGCCTTGAAGATGAGCACGAAGCCCAGCGCCACCAGCGAATAGAGCATGCCGGCCATGAGGCCGCCGAACAAGGTTTCAAGAAAGAACGCCATGGTGGTTATCTCCCCCCCGTTGCTTGTTCACTGCGCGTGACCGCATCCCCGCTCGAGGGGGCGATGTCCGTGGGCCCGCAAAGCCGGTTCCACGACATCTCCGGAAGTGGCTTCTTCATGCGACGGTTTGTGGTTTTCTGCTGCATGGTGGTGATGTCCATCAATGAGAGGTTCCGAGGTAGGCGCTGATCACCTCCTCGTTGTTGCGCACCTCTTCAGGTGTGCCGTCGCCGATCTTCTTGCCGTAGTCGAGCACCACGACTCGGTCGGAGATGTCCATGACCACGCCCATGTCGTGTTCGATCAGCACGATGGTGGTGCCGAACTCGTCGTTCACGTCCAGGATGAAGCGGCTCATGTCCTGCTTCTCTTCCAGGTTCATGCCGGCCATGGGCTCGTCGAGCAACAGCACCTGCGGTTCCATCGCCAATGCGCGCCCAAGGTCCACGCGCTTCTGCAGGCCGTAGGGCAACTGGCCCACCGGTGTCTTGCGGTGCGCCTGGATTTCGAGGAAATCGATGATGTGTTCGACGAACTCGCGGTTGGCCTCTTCTTCCTTCTGCGCGCCGCCGATGCCGAAGGGGTTGCGAAACGCCTGGGCAAACAGGTTGCTCTTGATGCGAAGGTTGCGGCCCGTCATGATGTTGTCGATCACGCTCATGCCCTTGAACAGCGCCAGGTTCTGGAATGTGCGGGCGATGCCCATCTCGGCCACCTGCCGGCTGTTCATGTGCTTGAAGGTCTGGCCGCGGAAGTTGATCGAACCCTCTTGCGGCTGGTACACGCCATTGATGCAGTTGAGCATCGAGCTCTTGCCCGCACCGTTGGGACCGATGATGGCGCGCACCTCGTGCTCGCGCACATCGAAGCTGATGTCGGTCAGTGCCTTGACGCCACCAAAGCGCAGGCTGATGTTGCGAACGTCCAGAATGACGTCGCCTATCTTTTTTGTCATGCTGCTGCCTTCACGGGAGTGAATGTCCTGGCGTCGTCCACCTTGAGCGTGGCACTGACCGAGCCGGTGCGCCCGTCCTCGAACTTCACCTGGGTCTCGATGTACTGCTCCTTCTGGTCGCCATACAGCGCGTTCACCAGCACGCCGTATTTGTCGGCAATGAAGCCGCGGCGGACCTTGTTGGTGCGGGTCAGTTCGCCGTCGTCGGCGTCGAGTTCCTTGTGCAGCACCAGAAAGCGGCTGATCTGGCTGCCGGCCAGCAAATCGTCGCGGCTGAGGTCGGCGTTGACCTTCTCCACGCACTCGCGAATCAGCTCGTACACCTCGGGCTTTTGCGCCAGATCGGTGTAGCCGGCGTAGGGCAGGTTGCGGCGTTCGGCCCAGTTGCCCACAGCATCAAAATCGATGTTGACCATCACGCACACCTTCTCGCGCTGGTCGCCATAGGCCACGGCTTCCTTGATGTGCGAGAAGAACTTGAGCTTGTTTTCCACGTACTTGGGCGCGAACATCGCACCGTCGTGCGCGCCACCCTTGATGCGGCCCACGTCTTTCACGCGGTCGATGATCTTCAGGTGACCCGATGCGTCGATGAAGCCGGCGTCGCTGGTGTGGTACCAGCCGTCGGCCGTGAGCACTTCGGCCGTGGCTTCCGGGTTCTTGTAGTAGCCCTTGAGCAGGCCGGGGGACTTCACCAGGATTTCACCGGTGTCAGACAGCTTGATCTCCACGCCTTCGCAGGGCACGCCCACCGTGTCGGCGCGGGCTTCGTTGTCGGGCTGCAGGCACACGAACACCGCGGTTTCGGTGGAGCCGTAGAGCTGCTTGAGGTTGATGCCGATGGAGCGGTAGAAGCTGAACAGGTCGGGGCCGATGGCCTCACCAGCGGTGTAGGCCACTCGCACGCGGCTGAAGCCCAGGCTGTTGCGCAGCGGGCCGTACACCAGGACGTTGCCCAGTGCGTACTTGACCGAATCCATCAGTCCGACCGGCTTGCCGTCGAGCTTGTCCGGGCCCACGCGGCGTGCCACATCCATGAAGTAATGGAACATCTTGCGCTTGATCAGGCCGGCGTCCTCCATGCGGATCATCACCGTGGTGAGCAGGCCTTCGAACACGCGCGGCGGTGCAAAGTAGTAGGTGGGCCCCACTTCCTTCAGGTCGATGGTGACGGTGGCGCCCGACTCCGGGCAGTTCACCACGTAGCCGGCCACCAGCCATTGCGCGTAAGAGAAGATGTTCTGGCCGATCCACGCCGGGGGCAGGTAGGCCAGTACCTCGTCCTTGGGGGTGAGCTTGTCAAAGCGGGCGCCCACCGCGCCACGGTCGATCAGGTTGTTGTGGGTGTGCACCACACCCTTTGGGTTCCCGGTGGTGCCGGAGGTGAAGAACATCGCGGCCACGTCGTCCGGGCTGGCCATGGCCACCTGCTCGCGGAACACCTGCGGGTGCAGCTTGGCAAAGGCCTCGCCTGCGGCCATCAGTTCCTCCAGCGAACTCAGGCCGGGCTGGTCGTAGTTGCGCAGGCCGCGAGGGTCGTCGAAATAGATGTGGGCGAGCTGCGGGCAGCGGTCGCGGATCTCCAGCATCTTGTCGACCTGTTCCTGGTCTTCCACCACAGCGAAGCGCACGTCGGCATTGTTGATGGGGAACACGCATTCGGCGCCCACCGCGTCCTGGTACAGCGGCACCGGAATGGCGCCGATGGACTGCGCCGCCAGCATGGTCGCGTACAGACGCGGACGGTTCGCACCGATCACCACCATGTGTTCGCCGCGCTGCAGGCCCGCCTGGTGCAGGCCGCAGGCAATGGCTTCCACCAGCTTCGCCATACCGGCCCAGGTGGTGGTCTGCCAGATGCCGTATTCCTTCTCGCGCATGGCGGGCGCGTCAGGGCGCTGTTGCGCGTGGTCCAGCAAGAGCCGGGGAAAAGTTGTTTGCATGCGTGTCTCCTTCGTCCACACCGTCAGCCAGGAGCATTCTGGAACAGACGGACTGCCCAACGATGTGTCGTTCTGATGCGCATGGTAGGCCTCTGTTTGACGTTGTGTTGTCCGTACGACGACAATTCAGGGTATTTCTGCCTAGGACTTTCCCGTAGGGATCAACCCCATGCAAGCTGCTTCCCCTTCGCTGCGCGTGCTGCGCGAGCGCGCCCGCACCCCCACCGAAAACGAGTTGGCCGAGATCCCGTGGCTGGCCAGACTCACCGACCCCGAACGCGAGCGTGCCATTGCCGCGCTGGTGGTGACAGAAGCTCAGGCGGGCGACTTCATCTGCCGCATCGGGCGCCCGGTGACCTACTGGTTTGGCCTGGTCGACGGCCTGCTCAAGATGAGCAACGACGATTCCATGGGGCCGGTCATCACCTTCACCGGTGTGGCCCCCGGCGGCTGGTTCGGCGAAGGCACCGTGCTCAAGCACGAGCAGTACCGCTACAACATCCAGGCCCTGCGCAAGAGCCGCGTGGCCGGCCTGCCGGTGGAGACCTTCGACTGGCTGCTCGACCACTCGCTGGGCTTCAACCGCTTCGTCATGCAGCAGTTGAACGAACGGTTGGGTCAGTTCATCGCCGCGCGCGAAATCGACCGCATCTCCAGCCCCGACCTGCGCGTGGCCCGCAACCTGGCCGCCCTTTTCCACCCGCTGCTCTCACCCAACGTGGGCGGCATCCTGCGCATCACACAGCAGGAACTGGCCTATCTGGTGGGGTTGTCACGCCAGCGGGTGAACGAAGCCTTGTCCACGCTGTCGGCCATGGGGTGGATCAGGGTGGAATATGGCGGATTGCGGGTGCTGGATCTGCAGGCCTTGCGCAGCGGCGAATTGTGAGGCTCTGTGCGTCACCCGCATTGCATCAACAGGGGGTGAATCTGCGCGGCTGCGGCCCTCACCCCGACCCTCTCCCGCAAGCGGGAGAGGGAGAAAAAACACGATTGCACGGCGTGTCTTCGTCCAGGGGCATCAAGGGTCCGGCTCCGCCGGCCCAAGATGCCGTCCCCCCTCGAAGCGCCGCACAGCGGCGCGCTACGGAGGGGGGAAGCCGCGTCAGCGGCGCAGGGGGGCGTTCACCGTATGAAGCGCCCATTGCGCCCAACCAAGGTGAGCTCCACAAAGCGCGAGGCACTGCGATCGGACGTGCTTGCGTTGATGTCGAAGCCGCCGAGGTCCCACTTTTTGAGGTTCCAGCTGGCGTCGATGAACGCGGCACGCGAGGGATTGCGCCCCGCGCGTTGCAGGATCTCCGCAAAAACGCGGGCGTTGATGTAGCCCTCCAGTGCCAGGTGTGAAGGCTCGGCTGTGGCTCCCGATGCTTTCCAGGCGGCTTGAAAGTCGCGCACCACCGGCATGACTTCATTGGTTGGCAGGGGGACCACCTGTGAAATCGCGATGCCAGCGGCGTCCTCACCCAATGCCTTCACCGTGGTGGGCGTGCCCATCACCGAAAGCGCATACAGCGTGACACCGCGTTGCAGTGCCCGAAACGCCTTGACGAACTCCAGCGTAGGCTTGCCCGCCAGGCCGATCACCACGGCGTCCAGCTTGCCTTGTGCAAGCGTGGCCGCCGCCGCGCCCGCGTCCGATGCATTGTTCTCGACCGTGGCCGTGACCGCTGCGGGCAACCGGAACCGGTCCATGGACTGCTTGGCGGCCGTAAACACCTCTTTGCCGAAGGCGTTGTTCTGGTAGACGATGCCCAGGCGCCGGATACCGATGGTGGACAGATGCTGCACCAGTTTCTCGGCCTCGTCGGCGTAGCTTGCCCGGATGTTGAACACATTGCGGGCGTCGCTGGGGCGGCTCAGCAGCGCGCCCGTGAACGGCGCGAAAAAGGGAATGCCGCTCTCGATCACTTTGGGCATCATCGCGTCGATCATGGGTGTTCCCATGCAGTTGAACAGCGCAAAAGTGTCGCGGTCGGCCAGGAAGCGGTCCACATTGGCGAGCGCCTTGGGCACGTCGTAGGCGTCGTCCTGCGTGATCAGGTCGATCGAGCGGCCATGCACGCCACCACGCGCATTGATGGCGGCGAACGCCACCTGGGCGCCCTGGTGCATGGCGGTGCCCAGATCGGCCAGGGGACCGGTGAGTGCGGTGGATTGCGCGATTCTGAGCTTGCCTTCCTGTGCCTGGGCGCTGCCCAGGCCCCACCAGGGCAGGCTGGCGGCGGTCGCCAGCAGCGTGCGGCGTGCGATGCCTTTTGAGTTGTCTTGCATGGGTGTCTCCTTTTTGGCCTCGGGCCTTTTGGACCGGGTGACCCCATCTTCCTGCACCAATTGGAATTATTTTGTCTTTCTGACGACATTTGGCGTCGTGGTATTCCCGCATGGCTGGTCCCGTCCCGAGCGAGCGGGAGTTCCCGCCGGCGGGCCGACAGGGGGTGCGCAGCACACCGGAAACGTCAGTCTGGACCACACGCCGGACGGTGACGCCGAGGGCGCGTCGACGGGAAGCCAATCTGGGATGATCCCCCCATGAACTCCGACAAAAAGCCCGGCACGCTCAAGCTCACGCCGGCCGCCGCCAAAAAGAAGCCCACCGACCCGTTCGCGCCGCGCCGTGCCCCCGTGCGCCCGCCCGGCCCGGCGCGTGCCAAATCGGTTTCCGCCTCCGCACCCAAGCCGCCGCGTGAGCCTGCGTCGGGCTTGGGTGCCAGACGATCCGGCTCTGAAGGCGAGCGCGCCGAGCGTCCGCGCTTCGGCGCAGACCGCCCGGGCAGCGACAGGGCCACTGGACCGCGTTCCGCTGGAGACCGCCCTCGCTCCGGCCCACCGGCAGGCCCGCGCGACAACGATCGCAGCTGGAACGACCGGCCTGCACCGCGCCGCGCCGAACCGCGTGACGCTCCCTACGGCGGCACCGACAGACCACCACGCACGCCGTCCAGCGCCCCGCGCCCATCCCAACCCCACCGGCCCGATCTTGCCCGCGTCGGCAACGTGCGCGGCGAGATCCGCCTCAACAAGCGCATGGCTGACCTCGGGCTGTGTTCGCGCCGCGAAGCCGACGAATGGATCTCGCGCGGCTGGGTGCTGGTCAATGGCGAGCCCGCGGTCATGGGCATGCCTGTGGCGCCCGACGCCCAGGTGGAGGTGTTGCCACAGGCCCGCCACCAGCAGGCCGGGCAGGTCACCATCCTGCTGCACAAGCCCATGGGCTACGTGAGCGGCCAGCCCGAAGACGGCCACGAAGCCGCCGCCACGCTCATCGGCGCACCCAGCCAGTGGCGTGGCGATGCCCGCCACCCGGCGGACAACCGCCGCTTCGCACCTGAACACACCCGCGGCCTGGCGCCCTGCGGCCGGCTCGACATCGATTCCGTCGGCCTGCTCGTACTCACGCAAGACGGCCGTGTTGCGCGTCAGCTCATCGGCGAGAGCAGCGGCATCGAAAAGGAATATCTGGTGCGCGTGCACTGGGCACCGAACGGGCCGCAGGGCGCGGGCGTGGTGACGCAAAACGTGCAGACGGTCTTCCCCGCCGACAAACTCGCCCTGCTGCGCCACGGCCTGAGTCTGGACGACCAGCCTTTGAAGCCCGCGCAGGTGGACTGGATGAACCCCGAGCAGTTGCGCTTCATCCTCAAGGAAGGCAAGAAGCGCCAGATCCGCCGCATGTGCGAACAGGTGGGCCTGCACGTGGTGGGACTCAAGCGCATTCGCATCGGCAAGGTGATACTGGGCAATCTGCCGGTGGGGCAGTGGCGCTATCTGGGGGCCGAGGAGTCGTTCTGACTTACGGCGCTGACCGCTGCGAACTTCGGGCCTTGAAGGCGACGTTTGGTGCAGCCCAGAGGGTGAATTTGTCACGGTCCGGGTGACTACGCATTCACGCATGCGCCGAGGCCATGGGACCATGGTTCTCGACATTGTGTAAACGAGCCACCGGGAGGATACTTGCCTTGTAACAGGTGAAACAGTGCGCTGCAGAGCCTCGGCGATAAGGCGCCGAGCATTCGAGGTTGACGTCTGGCAAGACCGTACCGAGGAGACCGATCATGACCGAGATGAAGGCACCCCGGCTCGCGAAGGGCTTGGCGAAGCGCATCTTCTGTTTGTCCGGTCGGGGCGCATGGCAGGGGGCACACCACGCCGTCCCCATTGGATCGGCGTCGGCATGGGGACCTGCGGGCAGCCCAGCCCGGGCAGGCTTGCCGAGCAGCGATGCGCGCGCCACCCTGCCGGTCATCCTGACGCCAGGCCTTTTGCTGTGCGCACTGCCCGCAGCCTTGGCACTTGAGGCGCCGGCTCGCCCGGCCACAGACGTGGCCGACATGGACATTGCAGAGTTGGTCAACGTCAGGGTTTCGCCCTTCGAGGTCTCCACCCATCTGGACCGGGGTTACCGCGCCTCGAATTCGGTGTCGGGCTCCCGCTTCGATGCGCCGATCCGGGATCTGCCGTTTGCCATCCAGGCGTTCACCCAGTCCTTCATTCAGGACCAGAAGCCGCAAAACCTCTTCGACATCGCGCGCTACTCGCCGGGTGTCACCTACCGCAGCAACGATTTCAACGAGGGCAACGCCAACCTCGCGATCCGCGGCTTCGCTGTGAGCGCCACACCGGGCAACATTCAGGTCTTGCGTGATGGCTTTTACGGCCCCTCGATCTTCGACTTCACCAACCTTTCGCGCGTGGAAGTCGTCAAGGGGCCGGCGTCGTTTCTTTATGGGCAAGTGGCCCCGGGTGGCATCGTCAACGTCATCACCAAAAACCCGCAGCGCACGTTTGCCGCCAGGGCCGAAGCGCGGACGGGCTCCTACGGTCAACACCGTGTGGAAGCCGATGTGACCGGCCCAGCCTCAGAAACACTCTTCTACCGCATCGCGGCCTCCCACGATCAGGACATCGACTACTGGAAGCCCTACGACGCCCACGCCCGGAACATCTCGCCCTCGCTGCTCTGGCAACCCACCGGACGCCTCAGTGTGTCGCTCAAGTACGAAGCCTTCGACAAGACCGAAACGCCGCAGGTCATGCAGAAGCCCGGCTACAACACCCAGACCGGCATCGCGCCGTCCCCGGCCGACCCG
Source organism: Betaproteobacteria bacterium HGW-Betaproteobacteria-16 (assembly GCA_002840835.1). Classification (GTDB taxonomy): domain Bacteria; phylum Pseudomonadota; class Gammaproteobacteria; order Burkholderiales; family Burkholderiaceae_C; genus Hydrogenophaga. The sequence goes on from PHCQ01000080.1 coordinate 8,778, forward strand.
AACCTGTCCGGTGTCGACGTGCCCGGCCTGCCGGACAACTGGAACAGCATGTCCTACGCGGACTACCGCCGCAGCAAGACCCGGTCAACGAGCGCCTGGATCGACTTCAAGGCAGATGACCGCTGGAACCTGCGCGCGGGTTATGCCCGCCAGTCGTACGAGATCGATGCACTTTTCTCCGGCAACCTCGGCATGGCCAACAACGCCACGCGCTTGCAGGGCCGCCGCTTGCGGGGCCAGACCTACACCAATGCCGACGACACCCTGGGGGCCCATGCCGTCGGCAAATATCAGTTGGGCGAGACCAGCCTGCGTCTGCTGGTCGGTGGGCAGTACAGCCGTCGCCGCTTCGACAACTGGGCCGCACAGGCGCCCAACGATCCGGCACTCGGCAGCGATCCCACGGCGTCGCCGCTGCCGCTGTGGGACCTGAGCGATCCTTCCACCTGGAACCGCCATGTCTCGATTCCTCGTTCTGCGCTGACGGAAAACGCGACCGACACGCGCACCGACTATGTCGACAAGTCGATCTATGGCGGCTCGACCTTCGGCTTCTTCGACGATCGCCTGCTTGTGCTCGCAGGATGGCGCAGAACCGCAACCGAAAGCCAGCTCGACAACCACCTGACGGGCGTCTCCCAGGAAAAAATCACCGCCAGTGCGGTGACCCCTCAATACGGCGTGTTGGTCAAGTTCACCCCGGGGCTTTCTGCATTCGCCTCCTACGCCGAATCCTTTGTTCCTGGTACACAGATTTTGCGCAACCCCGACGGGACGAGCAGTGCGGCCGAACCCACCCGGGGCCGGGGCCACGACGTCGGTCTCAAGGCCGATCTGCTCGGTGGTCGTCTGTCCGGCACGCTCACGTTCTTCGATATCCGCAACAGGAACATCGTCAACGACCTGGCCGTCACGGATGCGCAGGGCAGTGTGGTCATCTACAACGTGCAGAGCGGTGAACAGCGCTCGCGCGGTTTCGAACTGGACACGACGGCCGCGCTGACCGACAACTGGCAGCTGTACTTCTCTTACAGCCGCATGAAGGCCCGCATCACCGAGTTCAGTGGCAACGACGCCGCCATCCTCGCCCAGGACCCGGCCACGCTTGATGCGTCCGGACGGACGAATTACAAGAACGTGCTGCGCTTCCACAACGCACCCTTGCAGATGAGCGCGCCGCACCTCGCCAACCTCTGGACGCGCTACGACTTCTCGCAGCCCGGGTGGCATGGGCTCTACCTCGTCGGCGGCGCCAACTTCGTGCGCGACCAGACGATCCTGCCGGACAGCCCTGCCTCGTCCCGCCAGACCTACACCCTCATCAATGCCGGCATCGGCTACGCCTGGCGGTGGCACGGTCGACGGATGAGTGTCGACCTCATGGGCAAGAACCTCCGCGACGAGAAGTACCGGCCCTCGCAAAGCACGCGCGGACGCCCGCGCGAGTTTCAGCTCACCTACGTGGCGAGGTTCTGATGCGGATCAAATCCATGAGAACCAACCTCCGTCTGTGGGTCATTGCGCTGTTATGGATGTGGTATCTCCCAGGTCTGGTCGCCAGCCAGGATCTGGCACCGGCCAACCCGAACCGGGTCAAGGCCGCGTTTCTGCGCAATTTCGCCCATTACGTCAGCTGGCCGGCCAGCGCTTTTCCCGACAGCAGCACGCCCTGGCACATCTGCGTGCTGGGTCCGGATCCTTTTGGGGAGATTCTGGAAACGAGCCTTCAGGGCCGCACGGAGCAGGGACGCTCATTTGAAGTGTTCCGTGCCGAAACACTGGACCAACTGCCGGCGTGCCAGATGGTTTTTCTTGCTTACAAGGACGATGCCAGGCGCCGTGCCGCCCTCGACAAGTTGAAGAACAAGCCGATCCTGACCGTTGGCGACGCACCGGAATTTCTTCGCGAAGGGGGAACCATCCGTTTTCAGGTCGATGACAGGGTGCGTCTGAGCATCAATCTGGACCAGGCCCGAGTCTCGGCCTTGACCATTCAGACCCGCATGCTGGAAGTCTCCAGCGAAGTGCTCGATAACGGTGTGGTCCGGAAGATGAGGTAGTCGATGTATCGCCAGCTGAGCATCCACAACCGCCTCACCTTTGTCCTTTGGGGAACGGCGCTGCTGGCTTTTGTCGCGGCGGGCGCCGGGCTGCTGCTCTATCAAACCCTGACCCTGGAAAACCGCGCCCGGCAGATCATGGAACCGTACGCGCAGATGGTCGCCGTCGGCACGGATGCAGCCGTGGCCTTCGCTGATCCTGTGCGGGCCCAGGAAATACTCGATACCTTGCGAGCACACTCGCAGATTCTGGAGGCGGAAATCGTCCTGGACGACGGCCGCCGTCTGGCCAGCTTCAGCAATGCGCCGGATGCCGGGCTACCGCTGCTGCCAGGGAAGCCGGATGGCATCTACCTCGGCGCCGATGCCGCGCAACTCGTGCAAGCCCTGCCGAAAGGCGGTCGCCTGCGCATCAGCATGGGGCTGGAGCAACTCAGTGCGCAGACGCACCAGGCCATGTGGATCTTTGGCGCTGGCATGCTCATTTTGCTGGCCGCCACGCTGGTCCAGATGGCGGTGCTGCGGCGAACGATTGTGCGTCCCATCGCCTCGCTCACCGAAGCGACCGAACGGGTTCGTGCCGGGGCAGATTACCTGCACCGGATTCCGGTCGCCGGTGCCGACGAGCTGGCCCGGCTCGGCCAGGGCTTCAACGCCATGCTCGATGGCATCCAGCAGCGGGAAGACGATCTGCGCCGCCTGGCCACCTTCCAGCGCACCATTCTGGCCAACGCGGCCTACTGCATCATTTCGGTCGCGCCCGACGGGGTGGTCACCAGTTTCAACCCGGCCGCCGAGCGCCTGCTGGGCTACACCGCCGAGGAGGTCGCCGGAAAGCAGACGCCTGCGCTTTGGCACGATGCTCAAGAAATGGCGCAGCATGCCCGGTTTCTGTCTTCGGAACTGGGCGAAAAGATTTCGCCGGGATTCGAGGTGTTTGCCGCCCGCCCGCGCCGCGGCCTGCCTGAAGAAAGGGAGTGGACCCTCACACGCAAGGACGGCACGCGCGTACCGGCAAACCTTTCCGTCACCGCCTTGCGAGACGAGGGCGGAAACATCGCCGGCTTCGTTGGCCTGATCTACGACCTCACCGAGCGCAAACAGGGGGAAGCAGCAATCCACCAGCTCAACCAGGAGCTTGAGCAGCGTGTCGCCGAACGCACCGCCCAGCTGACTGAGGCCAACAAGGAGCTGGAAGCCTTCGCCTACTCCGTTTCACACGACCTGCGGTCGCCGCTGCGGCACATTGACGGTTTTCTTGGCTTGCTCAAGGAGCAAACGGGGAACTCGTTCGATGCGCAGAGCGAGCACTACATGGACACCATCGCCAAATCGGTCAAGCGCATGGGTGAGCTGATCGACGACTTGCTGTCTTTCTCGCGCATGGGCCGCCAGGAAATGACCAGGGCACCCGTCGATCTGGGGGCACTGGTGGACGAGGTCATCCACGAGTTTGAGCCGGAAGCCGAGCACCGGTCCGTTGACTGGCGCATCGGCGAATTGCCGGTGGTCTTTGGTGACTGCGCCATGCTGCGGGTCGTGCTGGCCAATCTGATCTCAAACGCCCTGAAATTCACCCAGACGCGGGAGCAGACGATCATCGAAGTCGGCGCATTGGAAGATGAACCGGGCCACGAGAACGAGACCGTCGTCTTTGTTCGCGACAACGGCGTGGGTTTCGACATGCGATACGCCAACAAGCTGTTCGGCGTCTTCGAGCGTCTGCACAGCTTCAAGGAATTCGAAGGCACCGGGATCGGGTTGGCCAACGTGAACCGCGTGATTTCAAGAAATGGCGGAACCACCTGGGCCGAAGGCAAGGTGGGCGTCGGCGCGACTTTTTACTTCTCGCTCCCGCGGGAAAGACCGGCGTCGGACGCACAGGGCACCCCGCGCCATGCCGCAGCCTCCAACGCGTTTCCCCCGCGCGAGGGCTTTGCTGTGCCGGTCGATCGTGAAGCGGGTCGAACCCTGCCCCAATAGCCGACCCTCAGATCGCGCGGCCGGCGAACGAAGGCAGCCGTAGAGTGCTGCCCCCATCTCCTTTGCGGCACCCCGGCCACAATGGCGCATGACGCCGTCCAACGACCCCCCACGCAGCTTGCGCCGCCACCTGCGCCTCTCCGACCTGCGCGCCGCCGCCCAACTGGCCGTTCAGGCCACCCACGGTGTGATCGACATCACCGAAGGGGTGCACCAGTCGGTGCGCAATCGGTTGGGATTGTCCAGTGGTGCGGTACCTGAACAGACCGGGGGCCTGACCGGGCGTGTGTACCGGGGCGTGCGCGGTGCGACCCAGCTGGTGAGCCATGCCACCGATGCGCTGCTGGGTGCGTTGCTGCCCTTGCTGGACGACCCTGCCAAGCACCCCGAATCCTCACCGGCCCGCGAGGCCGTGCTGGCGGCGCTCAATGGGGTGATGGGCGACAAACTGCTGGCCATGGGCAATGCGCTGGCCCAGCCCATGGAGCTGCGGCAGGGCGGCCAGACCCTGAGCATGGCGCCCGACAGTCTGGCTGCGCAATTGAAAGCGGCTACCGGCACCCCCGCCAGTTCGCACCTGCTGCTGCTGGCGCACGGCCTGTGCATGAACGATACCCAGTGGCGCCGCGCCGGACACGACCATGGCGTGCACCTGGCCCAGGCACTGGGCTGCACCCCGGTCTACCTGCGCTACAACAGCGGCTTGCACACCTCGGTCAACGGACGCGAACTGGCACTGATGCTGGAACAGTTGATGACCGTGTGGCCAGTGCCGTTGCAGCGCATCACCCTGTTGGGCCACAGCATGGGCGGGCTGGTATTCCGTTCTGCGGTCCATGTGGCACGCGAAGCAGGGTTGCAGTGGCCGGGGCTGCTGCGCGATTTGGTGTTTCTGGGCACGCCACACCACGGCGCGCCGCTGGAACGTGCCGGCCACGGGGTGGACCTGCTGCTGGCCGCCACGCCGTTCACTGCGCCCTTTGCCCGGCTGGGGCGCCTGCGCAGCGCGGGCATTGCCGACCTGCGTCATGGACATGTGCAAGACGCCGACTGGCAAGGCCGCGACCTGTTCGCGTCGCCCGAAGACCACCGCGTGCCGCTGCCCTTGCCCGAAGGCGTGGACTGCTTTGCCCTGGCAGGCACGCTCGCCGGCCAGCGAGGCGCGCTTGCCGACAGACTGATGGGCGACGGCCTGGTGCCGCTCAGCAGCGCACTGGGTCAACACGGCCAGCCTGCGCGCCAACTGCAATTTGACAAGCGCCGGCAGCGCATCTTCTACCGCACCGGTCACCTGGATCTGCTCGCCAGCCCGAAGGTGGCGATGCAGATCCAGCAGTGGCTGGCGCCCGCACCGTGAACGTTCCCCAACTCAGAACGTGACCACCACCTTGCCGAAGGCGCCCCTGGCCAGGTGGTCCAGTGCGGCGGGCAATTCGCTCGCCGGGTAAGTGGCGGCGATGGCGGGCGTGAGCCGGTTCACGTCGATGGCGCGCACCAGGTCTTCCAGCGCGCGGCGATGCCCCACGTTGATGCCTTGCAGCACGGTCTGGTGGCGGATCAGCGGGTAGGCGGAGGTGCCGATGCGGTCCCCGTCCAGCACGCCAATGACCGACAGCTTGCCGCCCGGCGCCAGGGCTTGCACCGAGCGCTCGACGTTGGCGCCGCCCACCAGTTCCAGCACATGGTCGGCGCCCTGGCCCTGGGTCAGTTCGCGAAGTTCGGCGACCCAGTCGCCATCGCGTGCCAGTGCATGGCTGGCACCCATCGCCAGCACCTGGGCGCGCTTGGCTGGGTCGCCTGAGACCACCACCGTGCGCGCGCCGTGCAAACGCGCCAGTTGCAAACCGAACAGCGCGACACCACCGGTGCCGTGAATCAGCACCGTCTGGCCGGCCCGCAGCCCGCCCTGTTCGATCAGCGCAAACCAGGCGGTCAGGGCCGCGCAGGGCAGGGTGCTGGCCTGCACGGGGCTCAGGGTGGCGGGTGCGGCCGCCACCCATTGGGCGTCGAGCAGCACGTGCGTGGCCAGCATGCCCGGGCCGGGGCCGCCCAGGGGAAAGACCTCGGATGAGGGTTTGCCGTCGGTCCAGCCCGCATAGAACGTGCTGATCACGTCGTCGCCCGCTTGCCAGCGCTTGACACCGTCGCCCACGGCCATCACGCGGCCGGCCATGTCGGAGCCGGGCGTCCAAGGGGCGGTGAAGGGCGTGCCCATGCCGTTGTCGATCATCAGCAGATCGCGGAAGTTGAGCGACGCGGCGGCCACCTGCACCAGGATCTGGCCCCGCCCCGGGGTGGGCATGGGGGCTTCGACGTAGGCCAGGTGCTGGCGGCCGTAGGCGCTGAGTTGCCAGCGTGAAAGGGTATTGGGGGTGTCGGTCATGGTGTGAATGCTTGAAGGGTTGAAACCAGCGACCGATGCTATTGGTTCCATATGTGGCCGTGTGGTGGATAATTTTCAACACAATGTTGAACAGAGATTGCCAATGAGCGAGCGTTTTCGAGGTGTGGAAGAGTTCGTGGCGGCAGTGGAAGCCGGCAGCTTTGCGCAGGCGGCGCAGCGCCTGCACATCACGCGCTCGGCGGTCGCCAAGAGCATTTCGGTGATGGAGTCGCGCCTGGGCGTGCGGCTGTTCCACCGCACCACCCGCAGCCAGAGCCTGACGGACGAAGGCGCTGCCTGCTATGAGCGCTGCCGCCGCGCGCTGCAGGAACTGGAGGCTGCGAAGCAGGAGATCGACGCCGGGCGCCTGGTGCCCACCGGGCGGGTGCGCGTGTCCATGCCCGACGTGGTGGGACGGCGCTGCGTGGTGCCCTTGCTGCTGGAGCTGGCGCAGCAGCACCCCGAACTGGTGCTGGAGGTGTCGCTCAACGACCGACGCGTGGACCTCGTGGAAGACGGTGTGGACGTGGCACTGCGCAGTGGTGCGCTGCCCGACAGCGCGGTGCTGTCGGCGCGGTCCGTGGGGCACCAGTGGATGGGGGTGTATGCGGCGCCGGTCTACCTGGCTGCCCGCGGCCGACCGGCCGGCCTGGCCGATCTGCGTGCGCAGCAGGCGGCGCACCGCTTCATCGTCTATGGTCGGCCTGGCGCTTCGGGTTTGTGGCGGTTTGCGAGTGGCGAGCAGTCTGAAGACACTTTGCCCATTCCCGCGCCGGCCCTGGTGTTCGACAGCATCGAGGCCATGTGCGCCGCCGCCGTGGCCGGGCTCGGCCTGGTGCGTTTGCCCAAATGGCTGGTGGCACCGGCCGTGGCCTCAGGCCAATTGCTGCAGGTGTTTGAAGAGCCGCAGCCCTTTGGCTTCCCCATGCACCTGCTGTGGCCGCACAGCCGGCGCCTGCCGCTGAAGAACCGTGTGGTGATTGACCTGCTCGCGGAAAGGCTGCCCGGGATGCTGACGGCCTCTTGAAACGGCGCCAGCCACCGCCATCTGAGTCCCGGCCCGGCCTTGTCAAAATGGTCGGCCTGCGGTCCGGTGCCAGAATGCCGGTCCGCGCCATGCGCTGTTTCGTTCCGGTGTGCGCCGGTCTGTCGTTTTCCAGCCAACTGAAATCATGAGCAAACAAACCCTGTCCTTCCAGGCCGAGGTGGCACAGCTGCTGCACCTCGTCACCCATTCGCTGTACTCCAACCCCGACATCTTCCTGCGCGAGCTGGTCTCCAACGCGTCGGACGCCTGCGACAAGCTGCGTTTTGAAGCTTTGAACAACAGCGCCCTGTTTGAAGACGCACCCAACCTGGAAGTCCGCGTGGCCTTCGACAAGGCGGCCAAGACCATCACCATCACCGACAATGGCATCGGCATGAGCCTGGCCGAAGCGGTGGAGCACCTGGGCACCATCGCCAAGAGCGGCACCAAGGACTTCGTGAGCCGCCTCAGCGGCGACCAGAAGCAGGACGCCCAGCTCATCGGCCAGTTCGGCGTGGGCTTTTATTCGGGTTTCATCGTGGCCGACAAGATCACGGTGGAAAGCCGCCGCGCCGGCCTGCCGGGGGCAGAAGGCGTGCGCTGGGTCAGTGGTGGCACCGGCGACTTCGAGGTGGAGAACATCGAGCGTGCCGCGCGTGGCACCAGCGTGATCCTGCACCTGCGCGACGATGCGGGCGAGTACCTGAGCCACTGGAAACTCAAGCAGATCATCGGCAAGTACTCTGACCACATCAGCCTGCCCATCCTGATGCAGAAGGAAGAGTGGGATGCCGAGAAGAGCGAGTACGTGCAGCAGGACACCTGGGAGGCCGTCAACTCGGCCAACGCGCTGTGGGCGCGCAGCAAGAAAGACGTGACCGACGAGCAGTACGCCGAGTTCTACAAGAACATCAGCTACGACAGCGAAGCGCCGCTGGCCTGGAGCCACAACCGCGTGGAAGGCAGCACCGAATACACCCAACTGCTCTACATCCCGGCCAAGGCACCGCACGACCTCTGGAACCGTGACCGCAAGGCCGGCATCAAGCTGTACGTGAAGCGCGTGTTCATCATGGACGAGGCCGAGGCGCTCATGCCGTCGTATCTGCGCTGGGTCAAGGGTGTGGTCGATTCGGCCGACCTGCCGCTGAACGTGAGCCGCGAACTGCTGCAGGAAAGCCGCGACGTAAAAGCCATCCGCGAAGGCAACACCCGCCGCGTGCTGGCCATGCTGGAAGACATGGCGAAGAAGGACGTGGCGCCAAAGACGGAAGACAAAGCTGAAGAAGGCGCCGACGGCGTGACTGATGTGGTCTCCGCCGAAGACAAGGCCGCCGCCGATAAAGACGCCGGCAAGTATGCGGCCTTCTACGCAGAGTTCGGCTCGGTGCTGAAAGAAGGCTTGGGCGAAGACTTCGCCAACCGCGACAAGATCGCCAAGCTGCTGCGCTTCGCCAGCACCACCACCGACTCGGTGAGCGTGGGCTTTGCCGACTACAAGGCGCGCATGAAGGAAGGCCAGGAGGCCATCTACTACATCACCGCCGACACCCTGGCCGCCGCCAAGAACAGCCCGCAGCTGGAGGTGTTCAAGAAGAAGGGCATCGAAGTGCTGCTCATGGCCGACCGCGTCGACGAGTGGGCCCTGTCGCACCTGCACGAATTTGACGGCACGCCGCTGCAAAGCGTGGCCAAGGGCTCGGTCGATCTGGGCAAGCTGCAGGACGAGGAAGAGAAAAAGGCCGCCGAAGCCGCCGCCGAAACCTTCAAGCCGCTGCTGGAGAAGCTCAAGGAGAGCCTGAAGGACAAAGCCAAGGACGTTCGCGTGACCACCCGGCTGGTGGATTCGCCCGCCTGTCTGGTGGTGGAAGACCACGGCATGAGCACCCAGCTCGCCCGGATGCTCAAACAGGCCGGCCAGCAGGCACCGGATGTCAAGCCCATCCTGGAGGTGAACGCCGACCATGCGCTGGTGAAGAAGCTCGAAGGCAGCGCTCACTTCGACGACCTGGCACACATCCTGTTTGACCAGGCCCTGCTGGCCGAAGGTGGTCTGCCGGACGACCCGGCGGCCTATGTGAAGCGGGTGAACGCGCTGCTGGTTTGAGGGGCGTCCGGCCGCTGCACAGTGGCCGGACCTTGAATACACTCTGGCGGGGAGTCCATTCCGGGACGGCGTAACTCAGCCGTCTCTTCTCAAGCCGAACCGGCCACAACGTGTACCTGCAACGCCCTTTCGATCACGTCGTCACTTTTCGCAACAGCCAGGGAGAAAGCGCGCGCGGATCCCTGACCAGCCTGCAGCGGCGCTCGCTGGTGATGGAGATCTACAACCCGTACTCCATCGTGCAGGTCAGTGAGGTTTTGTCAGAGCTGACCATCCGCTCAGGTGAACGCATCATTTACGATGGGAAGGCGGTGGTTGTCAGCCTGCTCAACACCGGCTTGATGGCCGTGGTGTCGGTGGCGCTGATCGACGAGTGGTCCGATTTGAATGCCATTCGCGGTGACATGGGCCAAGTGCGCAACGAGGCGACTCGCTTTGTGGAAGACTGGGAGTCGCGCTTCTGTATCCGCGAGAGTTACCAGGTCACCATCAGCGAATTCCGCTCCTTCCTGTCAGAGACGGCGCGATGGACCGATCAGGCCGACATGTCATCCGTTCTGCCGCGCGAACCAGATGGGCGCATTCGCACAGACGTTTTCGACGAACTCGCTGCGCCCATCATGCAAAAGGGTGCGGAATACTTTGTCTGGCTGGAAGAAGAGGGCATGCAGGTACCGCTGGAAGACTCGGTGGCCCACCGGGGCTTCGCCCAGGCGGCCTTGCATCCGCTCCTTCTGCGCGCACCATTCGTCTACCGCACATTCGCCAAGCCCCTGGGCTATGCGGGTGACTATGAAATGGTCAACCAGATCCTGGCCGATCCGAGGCAGGGGAACAGCACCTATTTCCAGATCATCAACGCCTTCTTTCTGAAGGCCGCCGTGGCGCAGGCACATCGCAACCGCATCGATATTCTGGTTGAATATCTCGGGCGTGCAGCGGCTGTGGCAAAACAAGAAGGGCGCAAAGTCAGGGTGCTCAATGTGGCGTGTGGCCCGGCGGTGGAGATCCAGCGCTTCATCGCCTCGGACCCCAATGCCGACAGCCTGGAGTTCACGCTGCTGGACTTCAGCGAGCCTACGCTTGAATACACGCGCTCCTGTATCGAGCGAGCAGCCCAGAAGGGTGGCAAACAGGTCAAAGTGGAATACGTCCAGGAGTCGGTGCATCAGTTGCTCAAGCGGGCATCCATGCGCGAAGACGGTCTGGACCGCGACCTGTTTGACTTCGTCTATTGCGCCGGGCTGTTTGACTATTTGTCGGACAAGGTCTGCTCGCGACTTTTGGAGTATTTTGTGGTGCGCACACGCCCTGGAGGCTCGGTGATGGTCACCAACGTGCACTCGGTCAATCCGCAGAAGAACGTGATGGAGCACCTGTTGGAATGGCACCTGATCTACCGCGACGAAACCTCGCTTGAGTCAGTACTTCCGCAGCCGCGACTGGACACCCGCATCTTCACCGATGAGACGGGCGTAAACGTGTTTGCAGAATTCCGAGTACCCGAGTCGCCCTGAGGTCATGCCGGCGATGACCCTGTCCCCCTACCATCTGGAACTTAGCGAATTCAGGTTGTCCTACAGCAAGGCAGGATCGATTGTGTCGATCGTGCTGGTGCTCATGGGGCTGGGCCTTGACTACACGCTGTACCGCGACTCATTCAGTACCTTGGCGCCGGCCCGGTTCCTGGTGGCTGGTCTGACCTTGATTGTCTTCATGGTCCTGCATTCCCGTCGGGGGCTGCGCTGGGTGCGGGCATTGACGTTGCTGTGGCTCGCACTGCCTCAGGTCATGATCGCCTGGATGATCTGGGCCACCGATGGCGTGAGTTCCATCTACTTCGTGGGTCTGCATCTGGCGCTCTATGCCACAGGCATCATCCTGCCTATTGCCTTTCTGGAGAGCCTCACCTTCGGCCTGTTCACCTACGCGGTGTACGCACTGGCCTGCTACTTTCATCCGGAGGGCTTGCAGGACATCAATCGCTTTGCAGGCGTTTCACTTTTCATTCTGTTTTCTGCCACGATCAGTTCGTTCTGTACCTTCTTCAATGAGCGAGGGCGCTTCAACATGTTCGCCCTCCAGCGGCAGGTGTCCGAGAAAAACGCGTCCTTGCAGGAAATCAACCGCACTCTCGCCGAAGTCAAAGGCCAACTGATCCAGCGCGAGAAGATGGCCGCCATCGGCACACTCTCGGCCGGCCTGCTGCACGAGCTGAACAACCCGGTGAACTACAGCCTGATGGCCATCAACATGGGCCTGACCTGCCCGGGCGCCAAGAGCGACGCGATGCTCAAGGAAAGCCTGGACGATGCGCTGGAAGGCATGCAGCGCGTGCAGAACATCGTCTCGGACCTCAAGACCTTCGCCTACCAGAAGCCTGGTCAAGACAGTCAGCGCCCCTTCCTGCTGGAGAACGCGGTGCGTTCAGCGGTGCGGTTGTCGGGCTACGACCTCAAGGGCATCGAGGTCGCGATCGATCTGCCGCAGGACACCCATGCCCTGGGCGACGAACCCGCCATCATCGGCGTGCTGATCAACCTGCTGAGCAACGCCGCCCATGCGGTCCAGGCAGCGGAGCGGGCAGCACCGCGCATCGACTTGAAGGTGAGCGGACAGGGCAAACGCCTGCAAATCTCCGTGCGCGACAACGGACGCGGCATCGAGCCCGATCACCTGGGCCGGGTTTTTGAACCGTTCTTCACCACGCGTGACGTGGGCGCCGGCCTGGGTCTGGGTTTGAGCGTGAGCTACGGCATCGTGCAGCGCCACGGTGGTACGCTGGCGGTGGACAGCGTGCTGGGCGAATGGACCGAATTCACTTTTGACCTGCCGAGACCCGAATGAACACGGAAACGAACGGTGTCAGTCAGGCCCGAAAAGGGCCCCACGCCATCCTGATGGTGGACGACGAGGTGCATGCCTGCAAGTGGTTTGCACGCCTGTACGGCAATGAGTTCTTCGTGTTGACCGCCCACAGTGTCGACCAGGCGCTGGCCTTGCTGGCGCAAAGGGGACACGAGGTGGCGGTGCTGCTCACCGACTACGCCATGCCGGCGCGCGACGGGGTGGCGCTGCTCAGCGCGGTGCGGCGCGAATACCCGCACGTGGCCCGGCTGCTGGTGTCTGCCTATGCAGACAAGGACATGGCCCTCTCGGCCGTCAACCAGGGCCAGGTGGAGGCAATTCTCGAGAAGCCGCTGGACGAGGCGCTGACCCGGCAAACCCTGCGCGAGGCCCTGGCCGCCTGCCTGCAGCGTGACCGCCAGAATGCGTTGCTCGATCGCCGTGAGGCAGCGCTGCGGGAAACGCTGGGTTTTTTGGCGCACGAAGTGACCTCGCCACTGGCCACGGTGCGGGGCTATCTGTCGGCCATGCGCGAGCGGCACCGTGACGTGCCCGATGGCGAAAGCGGAGTGGCGTACATTGCCCAGCAAAAACCTGGCGATGTGTTGTTCATGATCGACGCCGCCCAGCGCCGCGCCGAATACGCTCAGTCGCTGGTGTCCACCTTTGTGCAGTCGGCACGCGACGCCAGTCTGGGCGATGCCTCGGCCAGTCTTCGCGCCAGCGAACTCGTGGCGGCGGTGCAGCAGGAGTACCCGTTTGAAGCAGGCGAAGAGGCCTGGCTTCGCACGGAACTGAACGCCGATTTCACGCTGCCCGGTCGGCGTGATCTGCTCTACCTTGTGCTGTGCACCTTGGTGAAGAACGCCTTGATCGCGCTGCGTTCGCATGCCGATCAAATGTCCGTCCCGCCCCAGGTGAAGATTGCGCTGACCCGCGCAACGCCTGCACCTGGCGTGCCCGAACAGGCCGCCGTCGCCGTACTCGACAACGGGCCCGGCATACCGCCCGACGTGCTCAAGCGCCTGACCCTCGAGCCGGTGACGACCCGCGCCGACTGCGGTGGCAGTGGCATGGGTCTTCTGTTCTGCGGGCGTGTCATGAGCGCACTGGGAGGTGCCATTGAGGTGCGCTCCGAAGTGGGACAGGGTACCGAAATCATGCTGTACTTTCCAAACGCCGACGGCCGCGTAGCGCGTGCCGCCCAGGAGCCTAGGGCCTGTTAACACTATTCTTCCAAGATGCGTTGCGGATCAAAAAGGCCATGCGCAAGGCGCGAAACGCAGCCGGGGTCGCCCCCCGGCAAGGCTTCGCAACGCCGCGCATGGCCTTT
>PHCQ01000141.1 GCA_002840835.1 Betaproteobacteria bacterium HGW-Betaproteobacteria-16
GAAATTCGCAAACTTGTCCGCTGCGCGGCCTTCGGACATGCGAATTTCTGATCCCCACGCCGCTGCGCTGCTCAGCCCGGCCACACGGCAAAGTCGGGAGCGGACTTCCCCTCAGGCTTAAGGCACCGCCCTCCGGAGAAAGCCCCTTCTGCGCGAGCCGAGGAGCGCAGGCTTGGGCGGATCAAGGGCTGCGCATGTTTGAGCCGAAGGCAAGTTTGCGCAGACCCCGCCCAAGGCAAGCACCGCAGGGTGCCCGTAGCGCAGCGGAGGGTCTCGCGCAGCAGGGGTCGTTTTCTTTGCCTACTTTCTTTGTCGACACAAAGAAAGTAGGTGCGCCGCCGGGCGCAACTCCCGGCACGCCACGAAAGACAACACACAACGACAACGCACGCCCCAACACCCGAAAACACCAATCAAGGCAAGTCAGCAGGCCGAGACATCCACCCCAAAGTCCTCGCGTGCAAACTCTGCACATATACCCGATCCGCCGTCTCAGTCACCGCCGTGGTGTCCGGATAAGCCCCTGATGGGTCCTGCCAGTCCACCACCACACGCCCATCCTCAGTGAACGCAAACACGTGCCCATAAGCCTTCGGGATGGGCCAGGTGGACCGCGGCAAACGCAACGTGATCTCACGCAGCAGCGGCTTCTCGGCCATGTTGTCGATCACCGGGTTGCGCGGCTTGACCAGCCCCACCCAGATGCGTCCGCTCTCGCCCCGCATGAGGTTGTCCGGATAGCCGGGCAGGTTGTCGAACACCACACGCGCACCGCCTGCGGGGCCCTGGCTCAGGTCCAGGTTGCGTGCAGCGGCTGGGATGGCCCAAATGCGGTATTTGCCGGTCTCGGCCACGAACAAGGTCTGCTCGTCCTTTGAGAGCGCAATGCCGTTGGCAAACGACAGGCCGTGTGCGACCCGTTCGGTGCGGCCTTCGGCACTGTCGAACACCAGCACCCGGCCGGTGGCCGACTGCTCCAGGATGTCCAGCACGCTGGCCTCGAAGGTGCCGCCCCATTCGCGGGCGCCAAAACGGGTGGACGCGTCAGTGAAGAACATCTGTTCGGGTGTGTTCGGCTGGCGCGTCACCACCACCGCGTCGGCATAACGAATCGGGTCGTCGCCCCAGCGGTCGCTCAGCACCTGCACTTCACCTTGTGCGTTCACCCGCAGCAGACCGCGCATGGCATCGGCTGCAATCAAGTGGCCCGCACGGTCGAAGTCAAAGCCCAGCACGCGGCCGCCTGTGTCCACATGGGTCTTCAGGTCCGACCCATCGGGCGCCATGTGCAACACCTTGCCGCTGGCCACGGTGGTGTAGAGGCGTCCGTCCGGGCCGATCATCACGTGCTCGGGCCCTTCTTCGCCACCCAGCTCGATGTGCTGCAGGCCGGCCAGGCGGGTATTGACCGCGTGAGGGCCTGTGTAGCCAGGGGGCGGCGGCGCTTGCCAGGCCACGGCATTCACCGGCAGCGGCCAGAGCAGCAGGTAGGCCACCAGCAGGGCCAGCAGCAGCAACAGAACGACCAACGCTTTCTTCATTTTGTGTCTCCTCGGGATGGTGGGTGCGCCTGGCTGCGCCGGGCGACCGATTCTGCATCTGTCTGCGGGCTGCCCTCAGTCCGGTCTCGGCAAGTCTGACATCACCACCCGGCCGGGGATCTCGCCGACGGCCCGTAAAATCGAGGGCTTCCCTGCTGGGAGCAAGTCACTCCACCTGCACCTCCCGGCCTCTACCCCCGGATTCCCACCATGTCTCAAACGCCCGCCCAGCCTGGTCTCGACAGCCTGTCGAAATCCTTTGAACCCGCCGCCATTGAAGCCCAATGGGGCCCCTTCTGGGAACAGAAAGGCCATGGCCGCGCCGGCTTCCGGGGCACCGGTGTACCAGAGGCAGGCGCGCCCTCGTTCGCGATCCAGCTGCCTCCGCCCAACGTGACAGGCACGCTGCACATGGGCCACGCGTTCAACCAGACCATCATGGACAGCCTCACCCGCTACCACCGCATGCGCGGGCACAACACGGTCTGGGTGCCAGGCACCGACCACGCCGGCATCGCCACGCAGATCGTGGTGGAGCGGCAGTTGCAGGCACAAGGCATCAGCCGCCACGACATGGGTCCCACGCCCACCGAGGCGCGCAAGAACTTCGTTGCCAAGGTCTGGGAATGGAAGGAAGAAAGCGGCAACACCATCACCACGCAGATGCGCCGCATGGGTGACTCCGTGGACTGGAGCCGCGAGTACTTCACCATGGACGACAAGCTGTCGACCGTGGTGACCGAAACCTTTGTGCGCCTGTACGAACAAGGCCTGATCTACCGCGGCAAGCGCCTGGTGAACTGGGACCCGGTGCTGATGTCGGCCGTGTCTGATCTGGAAGTGGAGAGCGAGGAAGAAGACGGATCGCTCTGGCACATTGCCTACCCATTGGCAGACGGCAGCGGCTCACTCACCGTGGCCACCACCCGCCCGGAGACCATGCTGGGCGACGTGGCGGTGATGGTGCACCCGGAAGACGAGCGCTACAGCCACCTGATCGGCCAGATGGTCAAGCTGCCCCTGTGCGACCGCGACATTCCGGTCATTGCCGACGACTACGTGGACCGCGCCTTCGGCACGGGCGTGGTCAAGGTCACGCCTGCCCACGATGCCAACGACTACGCGGTGGGTCAACGCCACAACCTGCCGATCATCGGCGTGCTGGCGCTCAACGCCACCGTCAACGACAACGCGCCTGCAAAATACCGTGGGCTCGACCGCTTCGTGGCCCGCAAGGCCGTGGTGGCCGACCTGGACGCCCTCGGCCTGATGGTGGAAGTGAAGAAGCACAAGCTCATGGTGCCGCGCTGCGCACGCACCGGCCAGGTGATCGAACCCATGCTGACCGACCAATGGTTCGTGGCCATGCAATCCAAGGGCAATGAGAAGAACACCAGCGGCACCTCCATTGCCGACAAGGCCATTGCCGCCGTCCAGTCGGGCGAAGTGACTTTCGTGCCTGAGAACTGGGTCAACACCTACAACCAGTGGATGAACAACATCCAGGACTGGTGCATCAGCCGCCAACTCTGGTGGGGTCACCAGATTCCAGCCTGGTACACCGAAGACGGCGACGTGATCGTCGCGCGCAACGAAGCCGAGGCCCAGGCCCAAGCGCCGGGCAAGGTGCTCATGCGCGACCCCGACGTGCTCGACACCTGGTACTCCTCCGCCCTGGTGCCCTTCAGCACCATGGGCTGGCCAGACCAGAAAGATGGCGCGACCGAAGACTACAACCTCTACCTGCCCAGCACCGTACTGGTCACTGGCTACGACATCATCTTCTTCTGGGTGGCCCGGATGATCATGATGACCACCCACTTCACCGGCCGGGTGCCGTTCAAGCACGTCTACATCCACGGCCTGGTGCGCGACGCGCAAGGCCAGAAGATGAGCAAGAGCGAAGGCAATGTGCTCGACCCGGTGGACCTGATCGACGGCATCGCACTCCCGCCGTTGCTGGACAAACGCACCACCGGCCTGCGCAAACCCGAAACCGCGCCCAAGGTGCGCAAGCAGACCGAGAAGGAATTCCCCGAAGGCATCCCGGCCTACGGAGCCGACGCACTGCGCTTCACCTTCGCCGCGCTGGCCTCGCTGGGCCGCAGCATCAACTTCGACAGCAAGCGCTGCGAGGGCTACCGCAACTTCTGCAACAAGCTCTGG
>PHCQ01000005.1 GCA_002840835.1 Betaproteobacteria bacterium HGW-Betaproteobacteria-16
AGAAACCGTCCATGACACCTGCACAGGACCAGGATGCCCGGCTGGAGCACATGTGCCGCAAGCTCCAACTGCGCCCGGGGCAACTGCTCCTGGACATTGGCGCGGGTTGGGGCGACCTGCTGTTTTGGGCCGCCGAGCACCATGGGGTTCAGGCCATGGGCATCACGCAGTCGCGTGACCAGCACGCCTACGTGAACGATCTGATCACCCAAAAGGGTCTGCAAGGCCGCGTAGCCATGCGCCTGCTCGATTGCCGCGACCTGCCACTGACGCCGCGATTCGACCGGATTGCGTCCGTGGGGATGTTCCAACATGTGGACAGCGCCCAGCTGGACAGCTACTTCAAGCGGCTGCACAGCATGCTCAAGCCCGGCGGCTTGCTGCTCAAACACGGCCTCACTGCAGGCGGTGTTGAGGACCATCGGCTGGGTGCAAGGGGAGGCAATTCATTCGACAAGCACATTTTTTCTGGCGATCAGTTGGTGAATGTGTCCCACATGGGGCGCAGCTTGAGTGCAAGCGGCCTGGCGTTGCAGGACGCTGAGAATCTGGGGCCTCACTACGCCCGCACGCTGCGGGCTTGGTTGAGCGGCCTGGAGGGGCGGGTGAATCAGGCGCGGGCGCTCACGAGCGGGACGTCGTTGCGCGCCTGGCGGCTGTACCTGGCCGGCTTTGCCGTTGCGCTTGAGCGAGGTTGGCTATCCATCCACCAATTGCTGGCTACACGCCCGCCAGAGGGCGTGAGCGGCGCGCCGCTTCGATGCGCTCCGTCGACTCATGTGGGTGAGGCCAGCCACAGCTGAATCTGCCCACACAAAGAGGTACAACCCATGAAAACCGATGAACAGCTCAAGAAAGATGTCGAGGCCGAACTGGAGTGGGATCCTGCGGTGGACGCCGCGCATGTCTCGGTGGCGGTGAAGGACGGCATGGTGACGCTCGCAGGCCATCTGGATACCTTTATGGAGAAGCACGTGGCGGAGCGTGCGGTGCTCAGGGTGGGCGGCGTGAAAGCGATTGCTCAGGAAGTCGATGTCCGGTTGGCCAGTGGCCACACTCGAGCTGACGCCGATATCGCTCAGGCCATCGAGACGGCGTTCGGCTGGCATTCGCTCGTCCCGGCGCACCAGATACAGGTCCACGTGAACGAGGGCTGGGTGACGCTGACAGGCAACGTCACGTGGGACTACCAGCGCCGCATGGCCGAGCAGATGGTGCGTCCGATCACCGGCGTGGTGGGCGTGTCCAACCGCATTTCTTTGCAGTTCCTGGCCACACCTGACAACATCACCGCGCGCTTGCAGAAGGCGCTGGCCCGGCAGGCTGAGCGGGAGGCCAGACACATCGAGGTTTCCGTGGACGGCTCCACCGTCACCTTGCGCGGTCAGGTGCACTCGTGGGCCGAGCACAATGCCGCACAGGGAGCTGCCTGGTCGGCACCCGGCGTGACCAAGGTGAACAACGAATTGCGGGTGGTGCACTGAATCGATGAGGCACAAAAAGCCCCTCGTGCAGAAGGGCGACGAGCATCAAGATATGCACGGAGGCTCTCGCTGCACCTCGTTGGTGCTGCGCGCCGAGTGGGGCCGTTGATCAAGCTCAACGGTGGGCCCCAGGAGAGAGCGAAGATGGTTGCCCGCCTATTGAAAGGACACAGACATGAAACCACAATGGACTCTCGTCGCGAATGGCTCGCAGGCCCGCATCTTCAGCCGTGCTTCGTTGGCCGATCCGTTGGTCGCACTGGCCACGATCGACTTTCCCGAGGGCCGCCAGAAGGGCCGCGATCTCGAGCGCGACCGGCAAGGGCACGAAAGCAGCGACCACAGCAGCGCAGCCACCCACTTCGAGCCCCATACCCCATTGCGCAAAAAGCTCCTGCACCAATTTGCCATGGAACTGACGCAACGCCTGGAGGCTGGCCTGGCCGATGGCACCTACGGCTCCCTTTGGATCATCGCTTCAAGCGAACTCCTCGGTGAGCTCAAGGATGTGCTGAGCGAGGGCGTGGTCAGCCATCTGCAAAAAGCACATGCCGCAGACTTCACCGGCCTTGACATTGGCGAAATAGAAAGCCGCCTGCGCGGGATGCATCCGTAGGTGCACTGCGACAAGGTCGCGTTCAGTGCGACATGAGCACCGGCAAGGTCATCGTCTGAAGCACGGTGCGCGTGGCACCGCCCATGACCCATTCACGCGCGCGGCTGTGCCCGTAGCCGCCCATGACGAGCAGGTCGGCATCGACATCGGCAGCCATGGACAGCAGCACATTGCCGACGTCTTCCGGCTCTGGCCCGCCTGCATGGGGAACGATGCGGATGCCATGTGAGGACAACTGGCTCTCCAGCAACGCCAGGGCGTTGGCAGACCCGGTTCCCCAGCACGCCACATGGACGTGGCTCGCCTGCCTCAGCCACGGCAGTGCGGCTGTCACGGCGCGAGCCGCCTCCCTGGTCTCTTTCCAGGCGATCAGCACCTTTCCTCCCAGGGGATCGAACTGTCCGGTAAAGGGCAGGATGAGTGCCGGGCGCCCGCTGCGCACCAGTACATCGGACAGAAAATCGGGGGGCAGTTCGCCTGCGGCGGGGTCACTCGAATCGCGCTGTCCGAGGAGCATGAGGTCGGCGTAAAGCCCACGGGCGGCGAAGCCATGGGGTCCTTCCGGCAGCGGATCGGACCAGTGCAGTCGACTGGAACCGGTGCACTCGCGAAGAAAGGTCACGTGTGCCCGGTCCAGACACTCCTTGTCGTAGGCCAGCATGAATTCGGCGGCTGCGGATGCGCCTTCCCAGGTCGCCGGGAAACGCGTCATGCCGGGCAGCATGCAGGGTTGTGCCGTCACGTCGGCCGAGAAGGCCTCGGCCAACTGGCAGGCCAGCCAGATGCGCTGAACTGTGCGAGCTGTGTTGTCGATCTGAAGCAGGATGGATCGGGGGGCTTCCATGGATCTCCCAGGCATGTGAGGAAGGAATTCAGACAAGGTACTGCGCCATCGCCAAGAGTGCATTGCGCAACCTCAACGCCGACGGCCATGGTTTTGCCGGAGGTGTTGCGCACGCTCAAGCGCCTGCTCGGCAACGCCCCCACACTGAGCGGCATGCCCATGCACCCACGCCCGAATCCACGCCCTTCTGAAAACATGCGTGCCATGGTCATGCACGCCGTTGGCCAGCCGTTGCGCCTGGAGGAGCGTCCCCTGCCCGAACCCGGGCCAGATGAGGTTCGCCTCCGTGTTGAAGCCTGCGCAGTGTGTCGCACCGATCTGCACATCGTCGATGGCGAACTGCCCTTGCCCCTTCTTCCGGTGGTGCCAGGGCATGAGATCGTGGGCATCATCGATCGTGTGGGCAGCGGCGTGAAAACCTTGCGGTGTGGGGATCGCGTGGGGGTACCCTGGCTGGCCCATACCTGCGGCCACTGCGACTACTGCGGGTCCGGCCGGGAGAATCTGTGCGACCAACCGGTGTTCACCGGCCACGGGCGCGACGGCGGTTTCGCCACCCATGTGACCGCCGAGGCCGCCTTCTGCCTGCCGCTGGGACAGACCATGGATGCGGTGCACATGGCACCACTGATGTGTGCGGGCCTGATCGGCTGGCGATCGCTGCGCATGGCCGGCGATGAAGCCCGGCGCATCGGCCTCTACGGATTCGGCGCGGCGGCCCATCTGGTGCTGCAGGTGGCCCGGCTTCAGGGGAGGGAAGTGCATGCCTTCACGCGTCCCGGCGACGTGCGCACACAGACCTTTGCGCGCGGCTTGGGCGCAACGTGGGCGGGAGGCTCCGATTCGGCGCCTGTGCGGCCCCTGGACGCTGCGATCATCTTCGCTCCGGTGGGCGACCTGGTACCGGCCGCACTGCGTGCGGTGCGCAAGGGTGGGCGCGTGGTGTGCGGAGGCATCCACATGAGCGACATTCCCGGCTTTCCGTACCGCATCCTGTGGGAGGAGCGGCAGTTGTTGTCCGTGGCCAACCTGACGCGGGCCGACGCGACCGCCTTTCTGCATTTCGTGTCGGGGCGTTCGCTTCGCGTGGTGAGCACGCCCTATGCGCTTGAACAGGCGAACGAGGCGCTGGACGACCTGCGATCGGGCCGGCTACAGGGCGCGGCTGTGCTCGTGCCCTGATTCGCAATCGCCACCAGACCAGACTTATGGTTCTCTGGCCCCGGTCGGGCCGGGCTCGACAAAACCGCTCACAGCCGGCGCAGCGCCATCAGAATGGGTCGGTGTCTCTTCAGAACTTCGCTGGTGGGGCAAGGCGCGCTCCATGTCGGAGGATGCATCGCGCGGCGAGCGTACGGAAGGAGCTTCGGGCGCTGCCGGCGTATCCGCTGGCGCAGCCTTGTTTCTCTTTGTCGAGGCGCGAGGCGCCCGACGCGGGGTTGCAGATGGTCGAGGAGACATGGGGGTGGTGCGCGTCAGGGGTTGAACACGGCATCACATGCCGGGCATGTAGGCATCTGCACCGCTTTCTTCGGTCCGCCCTTGCGGCTTTGGTGCGTTGGCGATCATGCAGTCTGTGGTGAGCACGAGCGCCGCAATGGAACCCGCATTCAACAGGGCCAGCCTTGTCACCTTGGCCGGATCGATCACACCCATCTGCAGCATGTCGCCGTACGTCAATGTCGCAGCATTAAAGCCATGGTTGCGTTCGCCCGAGTCTTCCACACGTTGCACCACCACCGAGGGCTCCACACCGGCATTGGCTGCGATACAGCGCAATGGCTCCTCCAGCGCCTGCTCCACCAGGCGAATGCCGGAGTCGTGGTCGAGCGTGGGGCCGTGCAGCGACTGCAACACCCAGCGTGACCTGAGCAATGCCACCCCGCCCCCCGGGACCACACCTTCTTCGATCGCTGCGCGCGTGGCGTGCAGGGCGTCCTCGACACGGACCTTGCGTTCCTTCAGTTCGGTTTCGGTGGCGGCACCGACCTTGATGAGTGCAACGCCGCCAGAGAGCTTGGCGATGCGTTCGTCCAGTTTCTCGCGGTCATAGTCCGAGGTGCATGTTTGTCGCTCGAGACGCAGGCTGGCCACACGATCCTGGATGTCCTTCGGCTGGCCGGCACCGCCAATGATGGTAGTTTCGTCCTTGCCCACCACCACCCGCTTGGCGCGCCCCAGATCAGACAGCTGCAGTTTGGCCAACGACAGGCCAAGCTCGTCATTCACCACGCTGCCCCCGGTGAGCAAGGCCATGTCCGCCAGCATGGCCTTGCGCCGATCGCCAAAGCCTGGCGCTTTGACCGCGCAGGCTTTCAAGGTGCCGCGCACGGTGTTGATGACCAGTGTGGCGAGTGCATCGCTGTCGATGTCTTCGGCCACCACCAGCAGCGGCTGACCACTTTTGACCACCTCCTCCAGCAAGGGCAGCAAGTCCTTGAGGGAGGACAGGCGCTTGTCACAAAGGAGGATCAGCACCTCGTCGAGCATTGCGGTCTGGCGCTCGGGGTTGTTGATGAAGTAGGGCGACAGGTAGCCTCGATCGAATTGCAGGCCCTCCACGGTTTCGAGCTCGCTGGTCAGGCCCGAGCCGTCTTCGATGGTGATCGCACCTTCGCGACCGACCTTGTCGATGGCCTTTGCCAGCAGTTCCCCAATCGATCGGTCGTTGTTGGCCGATATGCTGGCCACGTGCGCGATTTCGGTGGCGTCGGCGCAGGGTCTGGCCATCTCGCGCAGCTCGCTCACCACCGCTTCGATGGCTTGTTCCATGCCGCGCTTGAGCTCCATCGCATTCATGCCGCCAGACAGGTACCGCAACCCGTGATGAATCATGGCGTGGGCCAGCACGGTGGCGGTGCTGGTGCCGTCGCCGGCCATGTCGCTGGTCCGCGAAGCCACCTCGCGCATGAGTTGTGCGCCCATGTTTTCGAAGCGGTCTTCAAGTTCGATCGATTTCGCGACGATCACGCCCGAATTGACGATCTGTGGACCAGCGAAGTCGCGCTCCAGGATCACGGTACGGCCGCGTGGACCCAGCGTAAGCCGCACTGCATCGGCCAGCACATCCACGCCCCTGCGCAGGCGTGCCCGCGCGTCTTCTCGGAACAGCAGTTGTCTGGCCGCCATGGTGTGCTCACCTCAGGTACCGGGGCAACCTCGTGGCGCCCACCTGAATGCAAGTTTCGAGTGTCCCCGCATGGGATCCATTGAGAATGAGCAACGCGCTGGCACTTTCCATCTCTGGACCGGCCCGAAAGCCAAAACAACCCACGCAATACGTCATGGTCCGCAGACATTCAATTTCATTGAGCGTGCTCAATGCCACGGCCCCCTATCCCGCGCACACTGCAGTTGCCGATGCTTCTCCGGATAAAACCGGAATGCAAAGGCCAGGTGAGGATTTCCCCTGAGGGGGAAGTGTTCATGGTGTGGTTCTCACACCACGAGGGATGAAGGCAACCTCAGACCGGCTACACCCGAGAGGGCACCGCCGGGGACCTTCACCATGGCCCGCCCATTCGCAAGGATGGCGGGCCATCTTTTCGTGGGGCAGTGGCAGCCGCCGCTTGAATGACGCCAGCACCCCGATGCCCCCAGGAAAACGCTCGAAATCATGCACCACCAAGGCGTGCGCGGTCTGCTCATCATGGTGACGCCGCGAGGTGATCGGTCGCTCCAAAGGCCTGGACGACGCGATTTCGGTGACGGCCGCGCAGCTGGAAGAGAGGGCCTTCGTGACCGCACCGGAAGACCTGGCGCATAGCCTCGATCAACGGTGCCCGGGGAGTGCAACTGCATTGCGTTCACTCAATGGCGTCGGACTTTCACCGCCTCAATATGTTGTCTGCGCTGGCACTCCGTCGCTGGATGCTGCGGACCTGCCGGGCGACCCATTCCCACTGTTCAACAGGAGCATCACCATGAACGAACTTCGCACCCTGGACCCGTTTGCACTTGATCCCCTCGACGACGCCTTTCGTTCACTCATGCGGCCGTGGCGATTCGAGGCGCCGGACGCCGCGCCCCGCATCAAGCTCGATCTCTCGGAGCAGAACGGCAGCTACGCCGTGAAGGCCGAGATTCCCGGCGTGAAGAAAGACGACATCGACGTGCGAATCGACGGCAACGTGGTCACCATCAGCGCAGAAGTGAAATCAGAGAAAGAGGAGAAGGGCAATGGTGGGCGCGTGCTGCGTCGTGAACGCCAGGAGGGCTACGCCAGCCGCACTTTCACGCTGGCCTGCCCGGTAGACGAAGGGAAGGTCGAGGCCAGCTACAAGGACGGGATCCTGGCGCTGACGCTGCCCAAGAAGTCAGACCAGGCCAGTAAACGCATCGCGATCAAGTGACGCCATGAGCACCTTGATCGAACCCTGGCGTGAGGGCACACAACATGCATGGGCCTCGCTCGCACGAGGCTGGAGTGAGCTGCGACAGCACGTCGACGGGGTGCTCGCGCGCTTTATTCCCAGCAAGTCCGCCGACCGCCATGGAGGCGCCGGCGAAGGGCTGGTGGCCGCAGACCTGTGCGTCGAGGAAGACCGCATCATCGTCAGCATGGAGCTGCCCGGAACCCTCCAGGAGGAACTGGAGATCGACATCGATGGCGACCAGCTCACCGTGTCGGGCGAATGGCGCGTCGAGCAGGAAAGTGGCGATGGCACCTACCGCATCGTGCGTTGCGCCTACCGCCGCTTCCGGCGCAAGCTGACCCTGCCACACCAGATTGATCCCCATGGCAGCCACATCAACTACCACAACGGCGTGTTGCGCATCAGCATGCCCCGCGCTGACCGTGGCCCTGATGTCGTTACGTGACCGGTGGTTCGGGGCACCTTTCCACTGCGCACGTGATGACAGACGCTTTCTTGAATTGCCAACCCGGCCAAGGGCAGCGACCAACTGAAATGGCCAATTGAACATCACCAAAGGAGCTCAACCATGAACATCCGTCTCACCCTTGTCACAGGTATTTCTGCACTGCTCTTGCTCACCGCGTCCGGCTGCGCTGTGACACGTGGTCAAGAAACAGTCGGCGCGTTTGTTGACGACACCGTCATCACGACCCAGATCAAGGCTCGCTTCGCCGAAGACAAAACGGTTGCCGCGACCAGCATCGGGGTCGAAACGCTCAATGGCACGGTCATGTTGTCAGGTTTCGCGAAGAGCCTCAAAGAAAAGGAAACCGCTGAAGCCATCGCGCGCAAAGTCAACGGTGTGAAGGCTGTGA
The DNA here is from genome assembly GCA_002840835.1 of Betaproteobacteria bacterium HGW-Betaproteobacteria-16. Lineage (GTDB taxonomy): Bacteria > Pseudomonadota > Gammaproteobacteria > Burkholderiales > Burkholderiaceae_C > Hydrogenophaga. The sequence continues at coordinate 8,178 of PHCQ01000005.1, forward strand.
AGAATGAAATTGCCGTCCGGCCTTGAGCCGTGCAGCCATTGTTTTGTACGTCCACTGAAAGGAAATTCAAATGAACTGGGATCGCATCAAAGGAAACTGGAAGCAAGTCACGGGCAAGGTCAAGTCTGAGTGGGGCAAGCTCACCGATGACGATCTGGATGTCGTTGCCGGTCACCGCGACCAACTCGCCGGCAAGATTCAGGAGCGCTACGGCATAGCCAAGGACGAGGCTGAGAAGCAACTGGCCGCGTGGGAGCGAAAGGCAACCGACTCCTGGTTCACGAAGGGATAGGTCCGGATCGGGGTCGGCCGTTGCAGGGCAGGCGTCACTTGACCCCACTGTGGCTTGGCGGACCTGGCCTCGTCCGAAGATGTTCGGGACTGAGTGAGCACGTCCTCAATTCACCCATACCGAACACTGGGCCCGGCACTCAAGGCCCAGTCCGGTTGAGCGATGCTGCGAGTTGCAGGTGTCGCCCTCATGTCCCTGCAGAGGCTTGGATGCCCAACCTGCCCTGCCTCCCGCTGCCTGCGGCGCTGCCGAATGGGCTCACGATGCTGCACAGATACAAGAACAAGACGCGTCGCCAGACACCTGCCGACCTGAGCGGCGCTCACGCCGTGCTGGCCAACGCCCGAGACACGACGGGGGAAGTGCTCTCGCGACTCCGCACCGCAGAACACCACCTGGGAACTGGTGTGCGTGATCAACCACAACGAACGACTGATCGGAGCGCTGACGCTTGCAGAATTGCTGGCGCTGCCTGAGACCCCCATGCAAATCCAGGTGGCCCGACGAAACCGAGTCCACGTTCAGCCTGGCCGCGCTCCAGCGAATCGTCCAGGCCCGGCGCGACTGACCGGTCGGACGGCTGGCGTAACTCCTCGACCAGGGTCCGCAGAATCCCGAGCAGGCGCTGCCCGGCCTCCTCACCTTCCGTTGGCGAAGCATCGGCAGCAGCAGTTTCGCTCATCGAAGCGTTGACCATCCCTGCATTGCAGCGCAAGTGAAGTGGATCAAGGTTGAGAGGTGTCAATGACCGGTCGTTGGTTCAAGGCGAACACCACCAACCAAGGAGTCCAGCGATGACCGCCATTCAGGCCACGTCATCGACATCCGCTCCGGTGGTGCGGACAGTGTCGTCTTCGGTCCGCTGTGCGCTATCTGAGCCAGACGAGCGGGTAGCGGTGCGAAGCGCCACGCATCGATCACGAGGGGGCCGAAACGCCCGCGCCTGGCAGAGCAGGCGCACGACGTCCCGGCGGGGAGCTCTACCTGGCGTTCTTGCCCGGCTTGACGAGCACCTGCGTGGTGTAACTGGCGTCGATGCCGTCGACCGTCTGGCCGTCAACGATGACGCTGGCACGCCACTCCACCGTTGCCGGCGTCCTCGGGTCGGCGAGCCTGGCGGTCCAGCGGAAGCTGAACTTCCGCTTGCCGCCGGCGCGCAACTCACTGAACGCGGCCCGGAACTCGCTGCCATCGGTGCCTGTCAGCAAGACCTCGCCGGTGGCGGGTGCCGCAGCCTGCTTGTCGTTGGCGATGCTCAGCATCAGCGTCCGCGACTGGCCGTCCAGCACAGTCGTCGGGACCGCCAGGTTGGTGATCGACACGTCTGACAGGATCGGCACCGGCGCGCCCTGTGCCGTCGTGCTCGCCGTCCTCACCGTGCTCGCGGAAGCGTCGGTGTACGACATCGTGACGACAGTGCCTGGCAAGACGTTGCTGTAGGCGTCAGGCAGGATGGCTGCGAACACGCCACGATTCGGGCCCTGCTCAACCAGCGTGAGGTTGTCCTGCAGGCCACTGCTCGTGCTGATCCTGACGGTCACCGCTTCCGCAACCAGCGGATCCGTGTTCAGGTCCTTGTCACCGACGCGGGCCGTCAGCAAGCCGCCTATCGCGAAGGTGGGCTGAGGGTCCAACCGCACTGCGCCAACGGAACTCGAGTACACCAGCAGCGGATTGGGCTGCACCCCAACAAACATGGGCGCTGGGCTTCCGGAGGTATCGGCCGCCGGCGTCACGCGGATCGTGAAGGTGTTGTTGGCCGTGGTCGGGAAGGTTGCCACGTCGCCGATGCGCACCACGTAATTCAGGCCGACGTTGACCAGATCGTCAATCACGCCCGAGGTATACGAGAGGTTCGCACCCATCGCCTGGATCTCGGTAGCCGGAATCGCCGCGAACGACTCCCGTGCTCCGCGCATCCAGCCCAAGCCGCCTGTCGCCGGGTTGTAGCCATACCAGGCCACCAGCGCCGCATCGGTGTCGGGATTGCCGTCGTCGTCGAAGAAGATGCCGGTGGGCAGCATGCTGTTGGGTAACCAGGGCCCGAACTGTGCTGAGGCGGCGCCGATGCCCGTCGGCACGTTGGGGTAGTCACTGGGCAGCGGCCGCGTGGCAGTGAGCGTGTCGGTCAGCGGCTGGTCGCCCGCCACGTACTCGTCGATGTAGAAGCCGGCGCGTGTGTCCGGGTCGAAGAAGCCGACCTCGCCGGTGTGTTTGTCCACCGGCCCGAACAACCCGGCTGAGAAGGTGGCGAGTTGCGTCGGGCTCCACAGATTCGATGGCACAGCGATGTTCAGATGTTCCGTTGCGCCGACTGCGCTGGCGCGCTGGAAGGCGTCGCCGACACCGAAGCCGACTTCGACCTTGAAGCCCGCCAGGCGCCTGCCGGTCCAGTTGTTGATCTTCTGGTACATCTCATAGGTGCGCTCCCCGGCTTCGGGCGCGACGTTGAACACGAGGTCGATACTTTCGGAGCCCTGGCCATCCACCGTGGAGGGCAACATCGCCACCTTGAAGCGCTTGTGGGTCTGGAACGGGCTGCTACAGACCACCTGCCTCGGCTCTGCCGAATCCAGGTAATGGTCCTTCAGGTAGGACGTCGCCATGATGCAGTTGGCGGGCTTGTCCTGCTTGGCGTTTGGGTCGTCGTTGACGATCTTGATGCCTGCGGGCTCGCCCACTGGCCAGTCTTTGGCCAGCACGATGCCCATCATCGTCCCGATGCGGTCGAACATGTTGGCCTGGTAGGTGAAGTCAGAGTCGGAGCCGAATAGGTAGGCGCCCGTCACCGGGTCGAACCGGCTGCCCGTGCCGTTCAGCAGCACCTTCACGTTGCCGAGGTTCCAGCCGCCGAAGCCCGGCGCACCGGACGCGGAAGGCACCGAGATGATCTTCCCTGCGTAAGCGGACCCCGCCAGTCCGAGGATGGCTGCCGCCAACACGCTGCTGGTCCAGCGCCGAACGTTGCCCGTGTGTCGCGTCGTGTCTTGATTCTTCTTGGTCACTGCTCTCGCTCCTGATGGATGTGTGGTCGTGTTCTGATGTTCTGCTCTCCGAAGCGATGTCAAGGTGCCTGGATGCGACTGATGTATTCATCAAAAACGGCAGGCTGGGCCATCGCGGCGCCTCCACAGCAGGCAAAGGCAAGTGCAAGAAGTCTTTTCTGGAGAGTGATCATGGTGTGGCTTCTGTGGTGGTTGGGCGAGCTATTGCGGTTCGCACAGGGAATTCGTGCGAACCTGCAGTCATGCTAGAACCCACGCCATCTGGACCCATTGAGGCCGCTCAATCGGAACCAACCATTTCAGAACGCCGCGGCTCTGAAGAACCCCGGGCGAGCGATACACATGCACGTCAACCTAGGCTACATGTGCATTGGTTGCCACTTTCAGGGAGCTGTCCGGGAGCTTTGCAGGTGCACGCCCTGGGCACGCTTCAGGACCTTTTCAGCTTCACTCGAAGGCCCGATCCAATGCAACGCCAGTTATTCTTCATGGGGCCTGGCTCTTCTGGATCGTGCCCTCATGATCCCGGATTCGCCGGGCATGTCGTGCACGTAGGTACCCGGTGCGGGCACGGGGCGTCCGTTCAATTGCAGGCCCATCACCGGCCGAGCCTTGACGCGTCGTGAGGACTGTGTAGCCAGCCAGCTTTGCCAGTGTGGCCACCAGGAGCCCGCGTGGACCTGTGCTTTCGCGTGCCATGCCATCGGGTCGACGGGCGCTTGCCGCGCCACCCAGTGGCCGATCCGGTAGCCTGCTTCAGGATGGGCCATGGGGCCGGTGGGCGGGTTGACAATGCCGACATTGTGCCCACCGCTGCTCAGCACGAACTGGGCAGGCGTCTGGGTCAGCCGCAGGATCTGGTAGACCGAGGTCCAGGGCGAGACGTGATCGCGTTCCGTTGCCACCACGTAAAGTGGCGCGCGTATGGCGTCCAGGTGAACCGGCTCTCCTTTCACACGGTAGCGTCCCTCTGCCAGATCGTTGTGCAGGTACAGGCGGCGCAGGTATTCGCTGTGCATGCGTGCGGGCAGGCGCGTGGCATCGGCGTTCCAGGCGCGCAGCGGCGTCACAGGCGTGTGTGCCCCCATCAGGTATTCGTGCACCAGCTTGGACCAAACCAGATCTTTGGAGTTGATCAGTTGGAAGGCACCCGCCATGCGTTGGCCGTCCAGGTAGCCGTGTTCGGCCATCACGTCTTCCAGAAAGGCGATCTGGCTTTCGTCGATGAACAGGCCCAGTTCACCTGGTTCCTGAAAGTCCACCTGAGCCGCCAACAGCGACACGCTCTTGAACGGGTGTTCGCCCCGCGCGCCGAGCAGCGCGGCTGCCATGGCCAACAGCGTGCCACCCAGGCAGTAGCCGGTGGCGTGCACGCCCGTGCCCGGGCAGCGCTCCTGCACCGCGTGTATCGCGTCCAGCACGCCATGCTGAAGGTAGTCATCCATACCGAGCGCCGCGTCCCCGCTGTCGGGGTTGCGCCAGGAAACCATGAACACCGTGTGTCCCTGGGCAACGAGGTGGCGCACCAGCGAGTCTTCGGGCGTGAGGTCGAGGATATAGAACTTCATGATCCACGACGGCACGATCAGCACCGGCTCGCGGTACACCGTGGGCGTGGCAGGCTCGTACTGGATCAGCTCGATCAGGTGGTTGCGCATCACCACCTTGCCGGGTGTGAGTGCCAGTTCGCGACCGGGCGCAAAGGCCTCAAGACCGCGTGCCTTGCCATCCGTGGCCACCGCGAGCGCGTCACGTGCCAGATTGTTGACGCCGTTGACGAGGTTCGTACCACCCGTGCGCATCGTTTCCTGCAGCACCTGCGGATTGGTGAGGGGGAAATTGGACGGAGAGAGCATGTCCAGCCACTGTCGCGCCATGAATGCCGTGACCTCCTGATGGTGGCGCGAAACGCCGCGCACGCCCTGTGTGGCCTCGGCCCACCATTGCTGCTGCAGCAGGAACCCCTGAGCCAGCGCGTTGAACGGCAACGCCTGCCATTCGGGCCGGCTGAACCGTTTGTCCTGCGGCGCGGGTGTCACGCAGTCCTCGCAGCGCCCCAGCGAGACGCCCCAGAGGTAATGCAGCCAGGACTGTGTCTTGTGCACACCGCTGGCGAACAGTTCAGACTGTTTGGTTGGTGAAACCAGCAGGTGAAGCCACCAGTCCGTGGACGCCATGGCGAGCGAGGCAGGCGACAGGCCGTTGGCCATGCGGGCCAGCCACAGCTTGAGCGGCACATCGATGGGCGGTGGTCCGTGCGGAGGGGCAGGGGATGGGTCAGATGTGGTGGGTCGGTGCATGCCGCCATGTTCCGGCACACGCCGCAGGACCCCTTGAGCCACATCAAGGTCGCTGCGGATTGCTGCACCTGCACAAGTCGCCCGGCATTGATGCGGGTCAACGCCAGAGACGGCGCTCACCTCCATCATGATCAATTGCACCACCTTCATTCACTTCCTGACGAAAAGGACACGACCATGGCCACCAGACGACACACCAACACCGCGGCGATGGCGTCAGCCGAAGTTGGCGCAGGGAATCCTGCGTTTGAGCTGCCGCGCCAGCAACTGACGCTCTTGACCGAAAGCGCCTGCGCCATGTTCCAGGGCTTCGAAGCGATGCGCCGCATTCAGGAAAAGGCGGCACATGAAGCGTTGGCGCACTACACGAACGCCGCGAAAAGGCTGAAAGAGGCGAACGATCCCGCGCAATTGCTGGAGATCCAGGCCGATCTGATGCGTTTCGACCTCGATGGCGCCACGCGGTACTGGCGACAGATTGGTGCGGTGGTGGTGGACATGCAGCAAGACATGGTCGGCCGTCTGGGCCACGCGGTCGAGACCGACAAGCTCGCGCGCGTTGCAGCGCCCAACGACGACCTGCAAGCGCTGACGAACTCCTGGATGGCGTTCCTCAATGGCAACCAGCGTTCATTGACCTCCTGAGCGGGTTTTTGCGCTGCCACCAACCACTCAAGGTGGCGGCCCATCTTCATGCAAAACAAGCCCACCTGGACCTTTGCTTACTGGTTCATTGCCCTGCTGCTGCTGGTGACGTTCCAGGACCTGTGGCGGTCCACGACGCAGGTCGAGGCCGTGCCCTACAGTGAATTCGAGAAAGCATTGCAGGATGGTCGCGTTGCCCAGGTCACCATCTCTGACCAGCGCATCACCGGTCAGCTGAAGACGCCTGAAGGACGCAAGACGGCGCTGGTGGCCAATCGTGTTGAGCCTGAACTGGCCGAGCGCCTGGAGCGCTGGGAGGTCCCTTACACGCGTGTCGTCCAGAGCACGCTGCTGCGCGACCTGATGTCCTGGGTGTTGCCTGCCCTTCTGTTTTTCGGCCTGTGGGTTTTCCTGCTGCGCCGCTTCGCCGGCCAGCAAGGCATGGGCAGCTTCATGTCCATTGGCAAGAGCAAGGCAAAGGTCTACATCCAGACCGACACCGGTGTGACCTTTGCCGATGTGGCCGGCGTCGATGAGGCGAGGCAGGAGCTGGAAGAAGTGGTGGACTTTCTTCGACATCCGCTGGAATACGGCCGCCTGGGCGCGCACATACCCAAGGGCGTGCTGCTGGTCGGCCCGCCCGGCACGGGCAAGACGCTGCTGGCCAAGGCGGTGGCCGGCGAGGCGAAGGTGCCCTTCTTCTCGATCTCGGGCAGCGAGTTCGTCGAGATGTTTGTCGGCGTCGGCGCGGCGCGGGTGCGAGACCTGTTCGAGCAGGCACGCGCCAGGGCTCCGGCCATCATCTTCATCGACGAGCTCGACGCGCTGGGTCGCGCGCGCGGCGCCTTTCCCGGCCTGGGCGGACATGACGAGAAGGAGCAGACGCTCAACCAGCTGCTGGCGGAAATGGACGGCTTTGATGCCTCGGTGGGACTCATCATCCTGGCCGCAACCAACCGGCCCGAGATTCTCGACCCGGCGTTGCTGAGGGCCGGGCGCTTCGACCGTCAGGTGCTGGTCGACCGGCCAGACAAAAAGGGCCGGCTGGACATCTTGCGCGTGCATGTGCGCAAGGTGAAGCTGGACCCGGCGCTGCAGCTGGACGAGGTGGCCGCGCTGACGCCGGGATTCACCGGTGCCGACCTCGCCAACTTGGTCAACGAGGCGACACTGGCCGCCACGCGGCGCAAAGCCGATCACGTGACACTGGCGGACTTCACTGTCGCGGTCGAACGCATCGTTGCGGGACTTGAACGGCGCAACCGCGTGCTCAACCCTGAAGAGCGCAAAACCGTGGCCTACCACGAGATGGGGCATGCGCTGGTCGCGCTGGCACTGCCGAGCGGCGATGCAGTGCACAAGGTCTCGATCATCCCGCGCGGCATCGGCGCGCTCGGCTACACCATCCAGCGCCCGACCGAAGACCGCTACCTGATGACACGCAAGGAGCTGGAACGCAAGATCGCCGTGCTGCTGGGCGGGCGCGCCGCCGAGAAACTGGTGTTTGGCGAGCTCTCCACGGGCGCGGCCGATGACCTGGCCAAGGCCAGCGACATCGCGCGCGATATGGTCAGCCGCTACGGCATGGACGAAGGTCTGGGCTATGTCGCTCTGGAGGCACAGCGTTCGACCATGCTGGACGTGCCTGCCGCACTCCAGCAGAGCGGCCCAGTCTTGTCAGAGCGAACGCGCCAGCGGGTCGATGAGGCCATCCGCACCATCGTCATGGCCGCCTTCGAGCACGCCACCACCGTCCTCGACAACAACCGCGCTGTACTCGAACGTGGCGCGCAGGCGCTGCTCGCGCAGGAGACACTGGATGAGAGGTCCATCAGTGAGCTGAAGGCCGATCTGCAGCGTGACCAGGTCGATCGACGTTAGCCGTTGGAAGGAGATTCAGAGAGGATCGAGCAAGGGCTCGCGAAGCTCGGCACCCAACGCCTGGCGGGCCTTGTTGCGCGCGCTCAGCGCGGCGTCCCAGTCTGCACCAGCGGGGCAGATCGGCGCCAGAAGCCGGATCTGCTCCGGACCCCGCTCGGGCAGCCAGGCGCCGGCACGCAGCAGCGAGCGTGTGCCATGAAGCGCAAGCGGCACCAGCGGTACGCCCGCTTCGGCCGCGGTGACAAAGGCGCCCAGCTTGAAGGGCAGCAGGCCAGGGGCACGGCGGAACGTGCCCTCGGGGAAGACGACGAAGGCTTCGCCGGCGCGCACGCGTTCGAGCATGAACCGCTTGTCCTCGACGCCGCGAGCGGTCTCGAAGCGCTCGACGAAAGCGGTGCCAAGGCGGCGCAAGGCCACACCGACGAACGGTGCATTGGCGAGTTCGCGTTTGGCGGCAAAACCGAATCGAGGCGGCAGCAGCGCACCCAGCAACACCGCATCGAGGTAGCTGGCGTGGTTGGCGACCACGATGCATGCGCGCCCGGCGGGCAGGTGTTCGAGTCCGTGCACCTGCACGGGCAGTGCGGTCAGGCGCATGGCCGCGCGCGCTGTGCTGCGTGTGACGGCGCGGCGACACTCAAGGCGCGGGCAGAGCATGATGAGGCACCATGCGACGCTGCCCAGCGCGAGAATGACGGCCCAGGCCCACAGACCCCAGGCACGGCGAACGATTGCCTTCCAGGCGCTGCGACTGCGCGATGCGGCCGCCGAGGCGCCCAGCGCCAGCCACTGGCGCCACGGCGCGCGCTGCGTTGTGCCAAGCTGCCCACGCTCGTAGAGCTCGCGGCAGGCTGAGCGGCGGACCTTGCCGCTGGAGGTCTTGAGCACCGTGTGCGGCGGAGCCCGCACCACGTCGTCGGCCGGCGAGCCCAGCAATGTGGCCGACAGTGCGGTGATGTCGCGCGCGAGTCGCTCCAGGCGGGCTGGGTCGCTCTCGCGCGTCTCGGCCAGCACCACCAGGCGCTCGGTGGCGTGGTGGGGATCGGTGGCCGGAAACACGACCACTCCGCCCTTGCGCACGCCGGGCAGCGCGGCCACGGCGGTCTCGAGCTCTTGCGGATGAATATTGAAACCGCCACGGATGACGAGGTCCTTTTCTCGGCCAGTGAGGAACAGCTCGCCGTGCAGCATGAATCCGAGGTCGCCGGTGTTGAGCCACTCGCCGTCGAAGAGCTTCGCGTTGGCCTGTGGGTTGTCGAGGTAGCCCTGCGTGCTCGACGGTCCGCGAAACTGCACGCGGCCCTGCCGTCGCTCGGGCAGTTCGCGCGAGCCGGCGTCGACGATGCGGATTTCGTGTCCCGGCAACGGCAGCCCGCACGAGCCCAGCCGCAGTGGCGACGGATCGCCGTCGCGCGCGGGCCGCGCCGTGCCTTCGCGGGTCAGCGCGGCACGGTCAAGGGCTTCGATCCAGGGCCCGCGATCCCGGGGCGGAAACGCCAGCCCGACCGAGCTCTCGGCCAGGCCGTACACAGGGGTCAATGCCTCGCGTCTGAAGCCGCAGCGCGCAAAGCGCGTGGCGAACCGCTCAAGCGTGTCGGGGCCGACCGGTTCCGCACCGTTGAAGGCCAGTCGCCAGCTCGACAGATCCAGCAGTGCGAGCTCGGCATCGGGGACCTTGGCCAGACAGAGTTCGTAGGCGAAGTTGGGCGCGGCGGAAATCGTGCCGCGGTGCCGATCGATCGCCTCCAGCCAGCGTTGCGGACGCGCCAGGAAAGCCAGCGGCGACATCAGCACCAGACGGAAACCCACCACCAGCGCCCCCATGCAGGCGCCGATCAGCCCCATGTCATGGTAGAGCGGCAGCCAGGAGACGAAGGTGTCGCGTGGGCCCACGCCCGAGGCGCGCCACATCGCGCGCAGGTTCGCGAGCAGGTTCGCGTGGGTCAGAACCACTCCCTTGGGTTCGCCGGTGCTGCCAGAGGTGTACTGCAGGAAGGCCACGTCCGAGGCGACTGGCCGCCGGGCTGACGTCACTCCTGCGTCAGCGCCGTTCTTCATCGCATCGGCCAAGGTGCTCACCGCCCGCAGCGTGTCGACCTCGGCGCGCAACAGATGCCCCAGCGGTTTTGCGCGTTCGACGGTGAGCAGCGCTCGCGCCCTGGCGTTTCGCGGGATGCCGGCGATGCGCTTGAGATGGTCTTCCAGTTGCGAAGGACGCGCCGGCGGATACAGCGGCACCGGCACGCCGCCGGCGAACAGCGTGCCATAGAAAGCGGCAAAGAATTCGCGCCCGGTCGGCAGCATGATCGCGACCGCCTCGCCCGGCTCCAGGCCGAGCGCCCGCAGTCCCGCAGCCACCGACTTCGCATCGGCATGCAGATCGGCATAGCTGAGCGAGATCGGCTCGTTGCCGCTTCCGTCGTAGAGTGTGATCAGCGCCTGCTTGGGATGGTGGTGCAAATGCCATTCAAAAACGTCCACCAGCGTGGATGCGATGTCCGGCGCAACCGCTTCCGTGTCAGGGGGCGGCGTCGCGGTCGCACGGGGTTGCGCGAACGGTCGTGCGGCAGCGGTGCGCGGTGCGCGGGCCAGATGCCGCAGAAGTTCACGCGGCGTCTCCGCCTCGGTCAATGCGCTTTCGTCAAGCTGCACACCGAAAGCCTGTCCGACGCAGGTCAGCAGTTCGACGCGGGCCAGGCTGTCCAGGCGCGTAGTCGCGCTCCAGCGAATCGTCCAGGCCCAGCGTGGCGGTCCGGTCGGACGGCTGGCGTAACTCCTCGACCAGGGTCCGCAGAATCCCGAGCAGGCGCTGCCCGGCCTCCTCACCTTCCGTTGGCGAAGTGTCGGCTGCAGCGGTTTCGCTCATCGAAACGTTGACCATCCGTGCATTGCAGCGCAAGTGAAGTGGATCACGGTTGACCGGCGTCAATGACCGGAAAAGGCGGCACATGAAGCGTTGACGCGTTTCACGAATGCCGCGAAAAAGCTGAAAGAGGCCAGCGATCCTGCACAACTGATGGAGATCCAGACCGACCGGGGATGGGCCGGTGGCTCTTCAGGGGGAAGGGTGGGCGAACCCAGTGGGGTCTCTCCGCCCCACAGCCTGCTTCACGCTGTGGCAGCTGCTGGTGTGTCTGGCAGGGTGAAGTAAAACGCCGCGCCCTGGCCCACCGCGCCTTCTGCGCGCACCGTGCCGCCGTGGCGCTGGATCAACCGCTCCACCGTGGCCAGCCCCACCCCTGAGCCTTCAAACTCGTGGTGAGCGTGCAAGCGCTTGAAGGGCTGAAACAGCTGCTGCACATAGGTCATGTCAAAGCCTGCGCCGTTGTCGCGCACACAGAAGGTCTGCATGTCCGCGGCATGCTGCGTGCGCGTGAACGACACCTGCGCATGGGCCTGCTGGCTGGTGTACTTCCAGGCGTTGCCCAGCAGGTTCTGCAACACCACACGCATGAGCTGCGGGTCGGCCATCACCTGCAGCCCGTCCTCAATGTCCCAGGTCACCCGGTGCTCCGGGTCCCCACGTTCCAGCTCACGGGCGATCGCATGCGCCAGCTCGCTCAGGTTCAATGCCTCGCAGCGCATCTCGGCGCGGCTGTGATGTGCCAGATCGAGCAGGTCAGTGATCAATGTACCCATGCGTCGGGCCGCATCCTGAATGCGCTGCAGATGCGAGCGGTCCTGGGCCGAAAGACCGGTCGCTTCTTCCTTCAGCAGGCTGGCAAACCCGTGGATGCTGCGCAGCGGCGTGCGCAGATCGTGTGACACGCTGTAGGCAAACGTCTCCAGCTCCTGGTTGGCCAGCGCCAGTTCACGGGTGCGCTCGGTCACGCGCAACTCCAGTTCTTCATTGAGGCGTTGCAGCGCCACGCGTGCCGCGCTCACCTCGGTGATGTCCAGCACGGTGCCTATGCTGCGCAGCGGCTGGTCGCCGTCGTACTCGGTTCTACCCTGTTCGCGCACATGTTTCACACGGCCGTCTGGAAAGAGCAGCCGATGCTCCTCGTTGTAGGGTTTGCGCTCTTTGACCGAGGTTTCGTAAGCCTGCTGCACCAGCGCGCGGTCGTCGGGATGCACCACTTGCAAGAACCCTTCGAAGGAAGGCTGCACCTGCGCCGGGTCCACCTCGAAGATGCGGAAAATTTCGTCCGACCACGACAGCTGGTCGTTCACCAGATCCAGGGTCCAGCTGCCCAGGTGAGCCAGTTGCTGCGCCTCCTTCATTCGCGCCTCACTCACCTGCAGTGCTGCCTCGCGCTCTGACACTGCCGCCTGGCTGCGTGACACACGCCAGAGCAGTGCTGTGATCAGGCCACCACCCAACAAAATCAGCAGGGACAGCGCTGCGGTGAGCCACTGGCCTCGCTGCAGCGCCGGTGCCAGCGGCGCCAGCACCGAAGCATCGGTCAGGCCGATGGCCACCACCGCGCCCGACTGCGGCATTCGGTACCAGCCGTAGGTGCGCTGGATCCCATCCACCTGACCCCGCGCGCGGTACACCCCGCTGCGCGCATCCGGCTGGCTCATGTACGGGCGGTCCGGCGGCAGGACCTGCGTCATGGCGGTCTCGTTGTCGCGGTTGCGTGCCAGAAAGGCGCCACTCGGATGGATCAGCGACACCACATCCTGTTCAGACAGCGTGAGTGCCGCCAGTTTGCCGACCAGGAACTCCGTGGACGCCACCAGATACAGGCCGCCGTCAAACCGGCCATCGCGCTGCAGGGGCCGCCCCAGGCCAAACTGCCACTGGTCCGTCAGGCGCGATCGAACCGGCTCGCCGATGACCAGCTCGTCGCCGACCGCCTGAGTGGTTTTGAAATAGGCCCGGTCGCCCACGAACAGCCCGACCCTGTTGTCCAGGCTGTTGAAGACCACGTATCCCTCGGCGTCGACCACCGACACATGAGACACCAGGCCCGGAGGCAAAGAGGCCAGCACATCCCGGACCTTCAGCGGGAAATGCCCGGGCGCTTGCGCCCACTCAACGCGAAGGGCCTTCACCGCCACGTCCATCGCACGGAACAGACCATCCACCTGTCCTGCCATGGCGTCTGCCAGGTGCAGGCTTCGCTGCTCGGCCTGTAGCAACACCTGCTCGCGCAGCTGCACCTGTGAGCGGCTGCTCTGCCACCAGAGCACGCCAACGGCAAAACCGGTGAACACCATCACCAGCATCAGTACCACGAACGAACGCATGCGCGACTTCACATATGCACCCAGCGCCTTCCCCGGTTTCGAGCACCGGAGAACCCGGTTCTGAAACGTGAAACACCATGACCAGTATGCCCGCAATCCCCAGGTGGGATCAAAGGTGCGGGTGCGAAATTGGTTCTGCAGCATGGGCCAACCCTTTGAGACCCCGGACCTGCAGTGCTCCCTGCAGCTGACCCGCTCAATCCAGTGCAATCGGATAAAACCTGTGCTCCCCATCTCGAATCACCAGCAGAGCGGCGTTCAGCGGACGTTCGCTCAGAAGCTCGCGCACATCTTCAAGGGAATGCACCGGAGCGAGGTTGATCGACAGCAGCGCATCACCGGCAAGCAGACCCGCCTGCGCCGTGAGCGCGCCCGCTTCCTCGATCAACAGTCCACCCGCCACACCCAACAGGCTGCGCTCCTGAGAGGTCAACGGCCGCAGCCGCCAGCCCGGTTCTTCCCGCACAGACGGGCTGGCACCTGTCCCGGTAGCGATTTCGTCGTCGAACTCCATGGCCGGGTCCAGTCGCACCACGATCTCGATGGCTCGCCCGGCTCGCCACACCGAAAGACGGACCCGATCGCCTGGTGAGGCCATACCCACCTCGCTCATGAGATCGCCTGCCCGCCCAAGCGGCTCGCCGTTGAAAGCCGTCACGATGTCCCCCATGCGCAAGCCTGCTGTTTCGGCCGCACCGCCGGGGTCGACACCCGAGACCAGCGCGCCGCGTGGACGATCGAGACCAAACGCATGCGCCAGGGTGAGATCCAGATCCTGGATGCTCACGCCCAGGTAGCCATGCGACATCTGACCGTGGGCCAGGATCTGGTTCTTGACCCGAATCGCCACATCGATCGGCACCGCGAACGACATGCCCTGGTAGCCCCCCGAGAAGGTGTAGATCTGCGAGTTGATGCCGACCACCAGGCCACTGGCATCGAGCAGCGGTCCGCCGGAGTGTCCCGGGTTGACAGGCACATCGGTCTGGATGTGCGGCACGGTGGCAAAACCTGGCAGTGTGCGGCCCTTGGCACTGACGATGCCATGTGAGACGCTTTGTTCGAGCCCGAAGGGTGAACCGATGGTCATCACCGGATCCCCCACATGGACCTCATCCACGCGACCCATTTGCAGCGTTGGCAGGCTTTGCGCCGATATGCGCAGCACGGCCACGTCGGTGATGGTGTCGCTGCCCACCAGCAGCGCTCGAAACTGGCGCAGATCAGCCATGCGCACCGTGATCCGGCGCGCGTCCTGGACCACATGGGCACTGGTGAAAACCAGTCCGTCGCTGCTGACAATGAAACCGGACGCCTGCCCATGAAACGGCAGCTTGCCCTTGAATGGCAGCGCGGGCATCCCCGTGTTGGGATCCCACTCGTGGGGAGAAGGTGTGCGCATGCCGATCACCTCCACCCCTACCACGGCGGGCCCCGCCAGCCTGGCGATCGCCCGGTAGTCGGGGGTCAGGACGCCGGCCGACAAGGGCGCCGACTTCCCGGCCTCCCCGACTGCGCAGGCAGCCAGCGCCCAGCCGAACATCGCCGCTGTGATCAGCAGCCACGCTGTTCTTTTCATCTTGTGTCCATCGAATGTGTGAAGTGGCCTGGTCTTCGCATGGGACCAGGGTAAGGGTTCGCTGCACAGGTTCGACGCAAACCGAAGGCATGTGGAGGCATCTCTCGCGGGGGTCTCTTGAGCAGGTGAAGGCAGCCTGCAACATACGCCAACTTGCTCATACTGCCTTGACATGGCTCAATCGCGCCGCAAGTCAACCGCAACCGCACCGGTCGTGCAGACAGGGGGAGGTGCCAATGGCAGGCGGTGCCCGGCAGGGCGCGTCGGAGGTCGCGAAGCGTCGGATTTCACATCGGCCATTGAGCATGCTCAAACGCCAGGGAGAGAGCGGCGTGCAGACTGAAAGTTCTGCTGCAACAGCGATGGCCACAGGCATTTTCGACATGCAAATACTCTCTTCAAAGCACACGTTTCCCGCCCTGCTGGCATCCGCCCTCCTGACATTGACCGCCTGCCAGGCACCGGTGACACAGGAACAAAGTGGCATGGTGATCGGTGGGCTCGTTGGTGGGGCTCTCGGGTCACAGTTTGGTCAGGGCAGCGGCCGCACAGCGGCGGTCATCCTGGGCACGCTGGCGGGCGTTGCCGTGGGAGGGACCGTGGGACGTTCCATGGCCGAGCGCGACCGCTACATGACCGCGCAGACCCTGGAGACGGTGCGCACAGGCGTGCCCAGCCAATGGGTCAATCCCGATACCGGACATCGATACACCGTGGTGCCGACGCGCACCTATGGCAGCCAGGAAGGGCCGTGCCGCGAATACCAGATCAATGCCGTGATCGGCGGCCGGACAGAGCAAATGTGGGGCACCGCCTGCCGCCAGCCCGATGGTAGCTGGCGAGCGCAGCCTTGATGCGTTGACGCTGCCGTGTGAAGAAGAACGTGCCGGTCGCGGGAGGCGCCATTGCGTGCACATGAGATCGATGGTGAAGTCATTCTGTTGTGTTCCTTGAAAGGAAACCTGTCGTGAGCCGAATCCTGGTGGTCTATTACTCCCGCAGCGGTCACGCCGACCTTGTGGCAAAGCAGATCGCGGCCCGTTGCCATGCTGACCTCGAACGCATCGAGGACCGCTCCCCGCGCCAGGGTGTGACGGGCCACCTGCGCTCGGCGCTGGAGTCGATCCTCGGTTTGCGCCCAGCCATCGCGCGAGCGTGCCGCCACCCGGCCGACTACGATCTGGTGATCGTAGGCACACCGGTGTGGTTCTGGGGTGTGGCCAGTCCAGTCCGTACCTGGGTGCATCGCCACCGCGCTGAACTGAAACGGGTGGCGGTCTTCTGCAGCTTCATGTCAGGCTGCTCTCATGGTCGACCTTCTTGTGAGTGACGCGGTTCAGATCGGCGCGACCAGGCTGCTGGCCTACCTGGCGATCCCGGTGCAGTCGCTTGGGGGTGGACTTTTTCCTGCATGGCAGCGGGAGTGACCGAAACAGCCCGCGCAACCTGAGTGTTGCATCAGCGCTGCACCAGCAACACATGGCCACGTTGTTGTTGGACCTGAACACCGAAGAGGAGGCCCGATCATCCTCAACGGCGTTCGACCTTCATCTTGCAGCGCGACGGACGGTGCAATACCTTCAATGGGTTGGTCGTCACCAGGAGGTGGGCGGTATCCCCTGGTGCTGTTCGGAAGCAGCACCGGCGCACCGAACAGCGCTGCGATCAGCAGCAGCAAGGCGATCTCGGTGAACGGCCCGTTCATGACAACCCCGCAGGTTTGGCAATGCTGGATATCAGGACGTCATCGCCTTGTGTTTCAGCGCCAGGCGGATCTGCTTCTCGGATTCAAGCAGCGCGAAGAGCGCCACACCGACGCCCACGATCAGCACTCCGTCCCAGAAGGGCACAGATTCTGTGACAAAGATGCCCTGCAGCACCGGCAGGTACGTGATGGCGAACTGCGCCACCACCACGGCCAGAACCGTGGCCCAGACCGTGGGCGTGCCGCGAACGGCCTGCCAAGTGAGCGAGGTGCCGTAGATGTTGCGGATGAAAAACAGGTGGAAAACCTCCAGCACCACCATCGTGTTCAGCGCGATCGTGCGCGCCAGGTCCAGCGAATAGCCGCGATCCACCGCGTAGGCGTACATGCCATACACCCCACCCAGAAACAGCAGCGACACCAACACGATGTGCCAAACGAGTTCACCCGAGAGCAGCGGCTCGTTCCTGCGACGGGGTGCGCGGCGCATGGTGCCTGCCTCGGTGGGCTCGAAAGCCAGCGCCATGCCCAGCGTGATTGCGGTGATCAGATTGATCCAGAGAATCTGCACCGGCGTGATCGGCAACGCCAGCCCGAAAAGCAGTGCCACCACGATCGTCATGGCCTCACCAGCGTTGGTCGGCAGCGTCCAGCTGATGACCTTCTTGATGTTGTCGTAAACCGTTCGCCCTTCTCGCACGGCCGCGACGATGGAGGCGAAATTGTCGTCCGCAAGGACCAATTCCGCAGCTTCCTTGGCGGCTTCGCTGCCTTTGAGCCCCATCGCGATGCCGGCGTCGGCCCGCTTGAGCGCGGGTGCGTCGTTCACGCCGTCCCCGGTCATGGCCACCGTCATGCCGTGGGACTGCAAGGCCATCACCAGCCGCAGCTTGTGTTCCGGACTGGCACGGGCAAAGATGTCGGTCTCGACCACCGCTGCAGCGAGCGCTGTCTCGTCCATGGCATCGAGGTCTGCCCCGGTCAGCACGCTGTCCGGGTTCTGCAAGCCGATTTGCCGACCGATGGCTGCAGCGGTGCCTTTGTGGTCACCGGTGATCATCTTGACGCGGATGCCCGCGCCTCGGCACTCGGCCACCGCTTCTGCCGCTTCGGCGCGTGGTGGGTCGATCAGCCCCACCAGCCCGAGCAAGACCAGTGGGCCACCCACGTCGGCAAACGCGAGCAGGGTGTGTTCTGCAGCGACTTGCCTGACCGCGAAAGCGAGGACCCGCTGCCCTTGCGCAGCGATGCGTTCGGCCTCCTCTTGCCAATGGGCCAAGTCCAACGGTTCAGTGCCCCCGCTGTGGCCACGTTGCTGTACGCACATTGTCAGGATCTGCTCCGGTGCACCCTTCACCGAAATCAGCGCATGGCCTTCGTGGTCGTGGTTCAGGCTGGCCATGAAGCGGTGCCGGGCGTCGAAGGGAATCGCATCGGTGCGCGTCCAGGCGGCCAGTTCTTGCCGCGCCTCCAGACCACACTTGCCCGACAGGGCCAGCAGCGCACCTTCCATCGGGTCGCCCTCGACCGTCCAGGCTCCGTCGCGCTCCAACAGTGAGGCGTCGTTGCACAGAGCGGCTGCGCGCGCCAGTTCCTCCAGGATGGGGTACTCCTGCCCGTTGACCGGGTGGTCATCAAGCCGGATCGTTCCTCGCGGCTCATAGCCAGTGCCATCGATAGAAAAGTGATGCGCGCTGGTGGCCACCGAGGCGGCCATCATCTCGTTGCGGGTCAGGGTGCCTGTCTTGTCGGTGCAGATCACCGATACCGAGCCCAGGGTCTCGATCGCCGGGAGGCGGCGAACGATGGCGTTCCGGCGCGCCATGGCCTGCACACCCACCGCGAGAGTGATTGTCAACACCGCGGGCAAACCCTCTGGAATGGCTGCAACCGACAGGCCCACCACCGCCATGAAAATGTCGCCAAACGCGAAGTGACCCACGAAGTAGCCGAAGGCAAGCAACAAGGCGGCGATCAGAAGAATGAGCACGGTCAACCAGCGTGCGAAGATGTTCATCTGATTGATCAGCGGCGTGGTCATCGTCTCGACCCGTGACATCATGTCACTGATGCGCCCGATCTCGGTTTCGGCGCCCGTGCCCACCACCACACCACGACCTGCGCCGCAGGTGATCAGCGTGCCGCTGTAGGCCATGCACATCCGGTCGCCGATGGCGGCCTCGGCGGCCACGGCCTGGGTTCGCTTTTCGATGGGCATCGACTCGCCCGTCAGCAGTGCCTCCTGGATCTGCAGGTTGAGCGTCTGGATCAGCCGCAGGTCGGCGGGCACCTTGTCGCCCGCCTCCAGCAGAACCACGTCGCCAGGCACCAACGCCTCGCCATCGACCGAGCGGCGATCGCCGTCGCGCAGCACCGCCGCGCGCGGCGCGAGCATGCGGCGGATCGCAGCCATGGCCTTTTCCGCTTTGCCCTCCTGAACGAAACCGATCACCGCATTCCCGAGCACCACCGCCAGGATGACCAGGGTGTCGACGATATGCCCCAGCGCGGCGGTGACCACTGCCGATCCCAGCAGCACGTAGATCAGGATGTTGTGGAAGTGCAGCAGGAACCGCAGCCAGGCGCTGCGCTGTGGTGGCTCGGGCAGCCGGTTGGGGCCTTGTTCCTGGAGGCGAGCGTCTGCCTCAGCTTGGGTGAGCCCGCCCGTCGACGTTCGGGCCAGATCCAAGGCAGCCTCGGAAGCCAGCGCGTGCCATGGACATGGTGCTTGAATTTCCGACTCTGATCGCATGCTTCGTTCTGCCGTATGAAGGTGATACCTTCGTCTTTTTCACTGTAGTGAGTTGGTGGCGAATGACCCCTGACGTGCCTCAACGTCTGCGCCGATGCCTTCACTACAAAAAACAGAGGCGCGGCCCTGCGCACTGAACGGCGGTTGCTCAATTGGCTCGCCCTCTACAGGTCATCGGCTGCAACGGATGGTCTGATCACCTCGAAGGTGCTGTCGCGGGTCATAGTGATCCAGGAGTTGATCGACGACTTCGAGATGCGGATCAAACCAGGCTGGAGCAACTGATAGCTTTTCTCCTTTCAGAACAGGCCACGGGAAAACCTGATCAACAATGTGCCACCGTCGTCCCCTGCGGAACAATTCCAGCGGATCGGCTGCTCTGGGTCGGGAACTCAAGTTCGTACTTGGCGCTTCCAGTCGTTCTCGGGACCTTGTCCGGTTGGCCTCGGACGAGTGATCGGTGTGGGTAGCACTGCGGAAACCTGAGGTCTGGCTTCTGCGCCAGCCGTTCCACACCCAAACTCACTGGCGGTTTTGCCGGAAGATCAGGTTGTCCGCCGGAGTGCCCGGCTGAACCTACTGGCGACTTGAATGCAGAAACGTGCTGCGTCCTTCAAGAGCCAAGCAGTCTGAGAAGCGCCGCCCGCGTTCATCCCTGAACTGCCGGGCAGTGACGCGAACCTCGCCAATGCGGTCAACTCGCAAGTGTCTGAAGCTCTGAGCCCTTTCGCACCAGATCGTAAGAAGCCAGACCGAGTCGAAAACCGTGAGTCCGAGCGGGCGAGCGAGCCGTGTCGAGAACTGGTCAGCAATGCTCGTGTAGTCAATTTCCAGCACCCGGTGGTGGCGAATTGCGTCACGCAGTACACCCAGATGGGGGGTGTTGGCGGCATCGCTGGGTCCTGCCTCAAATGAACTGTCGAGAAGCTCGCGGCGCGCATCCTCCCCCACGGCCGAAGCCAACTTGGCTGCTGCGCGGCGCGCGGCTTCCGACATGCCGGGGTCTGCGCGCGCAGCGACCAGCCGAACGCCCAGTGCCAGGGCCGACAACTCGTCCTCGTCCAGTCTCAGTGAAGGCATGAAGTAGCCAGATTCGATCACATAGCCGACGCCTCCTTCACCACGGATCGGAGCGCCCATCGCCTGTAAATCGGCAATGTCCCGGTACAGCGTGCGCAGCGATACACCCAGGTCAAGCGCAAGGGTTCGCGCTGGCACAGCGTTGCGCCGCAGCCGGAGTTCGTCGAGTAGCTGGAACAGCCGAAAAAGTCTCATAAAGCCACTGCCATTTTCTGACACGACCTGAAATTAGCATGAGTCCGTCCAACAACAAAGAAAGGATGTGGACATGCGTTATGTGCAAATGCTGCCGCTGGTGATGACCCTTTTGGCCATGCCCGCTTTGGCCCAAACCCAGGAGAGTCAAATGAATCCCAAAAATGAAGTTCTTGCCATTGTCAATGCGATGACCGCTGCCTTCGCCAAGGGCGACATCGATGCCGTGATGTCCACCTATGCGCCGGAGGCTGTGGTCGTTGGTGAACCCGGCAGCCCGGTCACGGGGGAAGCTGCGCTGAGAACAATGT
Source organism: Betaproteobacteria bacterium HGW-Betaproteobacteria-16 (assembly GCA_002840835.1). Classification (GTDB taxonomy): domain Bacteria; phylum Pseudomonadota; class Gammaproteobacteria; order Burkholderiales; family Burkholderiaceae_C; genus Hydrogenophaga. Next base: position 29,119 of record PHCQ01000005.1, read on the forward strand.
TTGCTTCTTATGTCGAGGCAGGTGTTTCATTTACCTATGGCGCGCACGAAGTCGTTATCGCCGGGGACACCGCCCTGCACCTTATGAAGTGGACAGCGCCGCAACCTGATGGTGAGCAAGCCAGCGCCCTTTCGGTTGCGGTGCTTCGCCGCCAGCCGGAAGGCACCTGGAAAATGGTCATCGACCACCCGTTTGGCGATGGCGTAATGGGCGCCAAGTGACTTGTGGCAATGCCCGATTCCATTTCCCGGAGTTGCCCCAAGCATGACCCAGAGTGCTGGTGAGCGACCTCCGCAGTTTAGCGGTCGTCCAGCTGTAGGAATCGATTGACGGCACCCAGCGTTGACCCGCCATTGATCGCGAAGGAACGAATCGCCAAGGCACCACCGTGCCTGGTGCCATCGAAGCATCGGCCCAGAAGAAATCCCTCCGGAGAATGGAGGCGTCACCTATGCAGAGTGGGTGCGCAGCCAAGCGACGATGTCGGCCGTCACTTCATCACGATTGGTCTCATTCAAGATTTCGTGGCGAGCGGCTGGATACAGCCTGACAGTCACATCGGTCAGGCCTGCGTCGCGGTAGCGCTGCCCCAGGAGCTGAATCAATGCGCCGCCACCAGCGAGCGGGTCGGCGTCGCCAGAGGCGATCATGACGGGCAGGTTGTTGCGGATGCCCGCCAGCAGCGCTGGGTCTGCCAGTCGAGATGCGGGTGCGAACAGCGAAGGAATCACATCTTCCGGCACCTCCCACCCGCACCAGGGATCTGCAACATACGCATCCACCTCGGCGTCATCGCGGGAAAGCCATTCGTAGCCTGTGCGGTGCTCAAAACCCGCATTGAATGCCGCCAGTCCGGCAGGTGCGTCTGCAGGTGCGTTGGCCATGCCGGCGGCGAGCACGTCCAGCGCGGTGGAGCCAGACAGCACCACGCCCGCCCATGTGGATGCGTGGTCGAGCATGGCCGCCTGCGCTGCGAACGATCCCATTGAATGCGCGAACAGAAACACAGGAAGGTTGTCGTGCTGCGCGCGAAGCACTTTGCCGAACTGGGCCATATCGGCAATCAGCCCTGAAAAGCCAGCCGTGCCAAAGTCGCCCAGGCGCCCGTTGGCGGTGCGCCCGTGCCCGCGGTGGTCCACCGCATGGACCACAAATCCGGCCGCGTTCAGCGCGTTGGCAAACCGGCCATAGCGCTCACCATGCTCGGCAAGCCCATGGGCGATCTGCACGACACCCGTGGGCTTGCCAGTGACGTTGGCCCAGGTGTATGTCGCGACCTTGGTGCCGTCTGCTTCGGAAAGAAAGGAGGAGGTGGAGGTAGTCATCGCTTGATTCTCACACCGCGGCGGCTGCGCTCCACCTAGTGAAAACGGCAGGGTACCGGGCGCTGACATCTGTCGTTGAGGCTTGCGATGTCGATTTGGCCGCCTGTCGTTCGTCGTAGGGTGGCGAGAAGCCCCAAGATGGGCGCGCGCAGATCGGTCAGTCAACCCAACAGGAGTACAGATATGTCTTACATCGACGGTTTCGTGATTGCGGTCCCCAGGGCCAACAAGCAGAAGTTCATCGAGCACGCGCGCCATTTCGACACCCTGTTCATCGAGTTGGGCGCCATCCGTGTGATCGAGGCATGGGGAGACGACGTTCCCGATGGCAAAGTCACTGACTTTCGCCGCGCTGTCCAGGCCGCGGTGGATGAGACGGTCGCCTTTTCGTGGGTGGAATGGCCAGACAAGGCCACCCGCGACGCCGGCATGAAGAGGATGATGGAAGACCCGCGCATGGATCCGTCAAACCCAGACAACCCGCGCATGCCCTTTGACGGCAAACGCATGATCTTTGGCGGCTTCGAACAGGTGGTCGAAGTGAAGGCTTGAGCAGCGTGGAGACGTCGAGCCTTCAGGTGCCGTTCGGGATGGATGCCCCCTGGGTTGTCAAAAAACGAAACCGTTCTGAAAAATATTGAAATGTTCGGAGCGCCAGATCGAATAGAGTCGCATTCCGGATCACCAACCTTCAGGGACCCCTTCCTCATGAGACGATTGCTTGCCGCAGCGGCCAGCGCGGCGTTGTTGAGCGCGTGCAGCGTGACCAAGCCGCCGGCCGATGTATCCGTGGAACTGCCTGCCACCTGGTACGCGCCCCCATTGGCGCACCAGGGCAGCCCGGAGCAGCTCACCGCGTGGTGGAGCCGTTTTGAAGACCCCGTGCTCACCGACTGGATCGCTCGTGCCCAGGCGCAGAGCCCGTCGGTGGCATCAGCGCGTGCGCAGGTGTTTGCCGCCCGGGCGGCGCGTGCCGGGGCCGATGCACAGAACAACCCGCAACTGAGCGCCGTGGCCAACGCCAGCCGTGGCATCACCGATCCCACCGTGCCGCTGGGCACCGCTTTGGGGGCCGGCCTGCAAGCTTCGTGGACCGTGGGTTTGTGGGGCGAAGCGCAGGCGCGCCGGGGCAGCGCGCAGGCTCAGCAGGAAGCCGCCAACGCAGGCTGGCATGAAGCGCGGGTGCTGGTGGCATCTGAACTCGCGCAGTTGTACTTCGGGCAACGGCTTTGCCAGGCACAACTGGCGGTGGCAGCGCGCGACCGTGACTCCCGGGCCATCACCGCTGAAAACAATGCCATTTCAGAGCGTGCCGGGCTCACAGCGCCGGCCGTGGCTGCGTTGGCCCGCGCCAGCGGTGCCGAAGGTGCTGCGCGCTACCAGCAGCAGGACGAAGCCTGCGAGCGGCAACTGAAGTCACTCACGGCGCTCACCGCCGTGCCAGAACCCGAAGTGCGCCAGCGTCTGGTGCAAGCGCCAGACCTCCAGACCCTGCTGCAGTCGCCACAAATGGATCGCATGTTGTCGGTGAACGCTGTGCCGGCCGATGTGATCCGGCAACGGCCGGATGTGTATCGCGCTCAACGCGAACTCGTGGCCGCGAGCGAAGCCGTGGGCGTGGCGCGGGCTGCCTTGCTGCCCAGCTTGTCGCTCTCTGGCAGCGTTCTGCGCAACCGCCTCTCCGGCGGCGGCACAGAGGTCAGCTTTAACTCCTGGTCCATCGGCCCCATCTCACTGAGCTTTCCTTTGGTGGGGCGTGAGGCTCTGCAGTCTCAGGCGGACAGTGCGGTAGCGCGCTATGAAGCAGCCCAGGTCGCCTACGCCGCCACCTTGCGCCAGGCGGTGGCCGAGGTGGAGCAGGCCTTGGTCACGCTCTCTGGTCTGCGCGAGCGCAAGGCTGCCAGCGAGGTGGCTGTGGCTGGTTACGGCCAGTCGCTGCAGGCCACCGAGGCCCGGTACCGCGCGGGGCTGGCCAACCTGAACGAACTGGAAGAAGCGCGCCGCCTCAAGCTCAACACCGACAGCAGCGCCGTCGCGCTGCAACAGGAACGCATCAATGCCTGGATCCAGCTCTACGTCGCCCTGGGCGGCGGCTTCGATCCGGTGAACCCTTCTGACGCCATCAAAGAACCATCATGAACGCAGCTTCTTCATCGCCCAAAAAACGCTGGCCCTGGGTGGCCCTTGCCCTGGTTCTGGTTGTGGTGGCCGGGGTGTTCATCAAGCGGCCCGCCACGTCTGCCGAAACCACTGAGGCCCCGGAGGATGCTGCACCCAAGCCTTCGCTCACTGTCACCGTGGCCAAGCCAGTGCGCAGCAGCCTGCCCATCCGCCTGCAGGCCAACGGCAACATCACCGCCTGGCAGGAAGCCAGCGTGGGGGCAGAGGTCAGCGGCCTGCGACTGGCGTCGGTGAACGTGAATGTGGGCGATGTGGTTCGCAAAGGCCAGGTGCTGGCCGTGTTCGCCAACGAAACCACCAAGGCCGACAGCCTGCAGAGCCAGGCGAACCTGATGCAGGCCGAAGCGAGCTTCGAGAATGCCAAGGCCGAAGCCGACCGCGCGCGCTCCATCCAGGACACGGGGGCGTTGTCGAAATCCCAGATGGCGCAATACCTCACCCAGGAAAAAGTGGCACGCGCGCAATGGGAGGCCGCCAAGGCTGCCTTTGGCGCCACCGAGGTGCGCCTGGGCAACACCCGCGTGCTCGCGCCCGATGACGGCGTGATCTCTGCGCGCGGCGCCACCGTGGGCGCTGTGGTGGGTGCCGGGCAAGAGCTTTTTCGCATGATCCGCCAGAGCCGCATGGAGTGGCGCGGCGAGGTCACGCCCAGCGAAGTGGGCCGAATCAAGATCGGCCAGAAAGTGCAGGTGACGGCGGCCACCGGGCTGGAGATCAACGGCCAGGTGCGCGCCATTGCACCCAGTGCCGATCCACAAACGCGCAACATCCTGGTGTTTGTGGACCTGCCGCGCCACGCGGACCTGAAGGCCGGCACGTTTGCGAAGGGCAGCTTTGACCTCGGAGAAAGCGATTCGCTCACGGTGGACAGCCAGTCCATCGTGGTGCGCGACGGCAGCAATTACGTGTTCGTGATCGACGAGCAGAACAAGGCGAACCAGCGCAAGGTGCAAACAGGGCGACGGGTGGCGGAGCGCGTCGAGGTGCTGGAAGGCCTGAAGCCGGAAGAAGCCGTGGCGGTGCAGGGCGCGGGCTTCCTGAATGAAGCCGATCTGGTGAAAGTAGTGCAATGAACACCGTACCTTCAAGCATGAAACGCTCCCAGCGAGAGGGCACTAGTCCAGAAACACCGCGGAACTGGCTTTGCCAGGCCGCAGGTGTTGCCCCCTTGAGGGGGAGGCGCCAGCGGCGCATCGGGGGTGGGGGAGAGCCAGTATGAATGTATCTGCCTGGTCCATCCGCAATCCGATCCCGGCGGCGATGCTGTTCGTCATGCTCACGCTGGCGGGCCTGTTCTCCTTCAAGCAGATGAAGGTGCAGAACTTCCCGGATCTGGACGTGCCCAACATCACCGTGCTGGCCACGCTGCCCGGTGCATCGCCCAACCAGCTTGAGAACGATGTCGCCCGCATCATTGAAAACGGGCTTGCTTCATTGCAGGGGCTCAAGCACATCTACACCAAGGTGCAGGACGGCACCGTCTCCATCACGGCCGAGTTCGTGATCGAGAAGAACACACAGGAAGCGCTGGACGACGTGCGTTCGGCGGTGGCCAAGGTGCGTGGTGATCTGCCCACTGATCTGCGCGAACCCATCATCAACAAGATCGAGCTCGCCGGGGGTGCGGTGCTGGCCTACACGGTGGCGTCTGACAAGATGGACGCCGAAAACCTGTCGTGGTTTGTCGACAACGACATTGCCAAACTGCTGCTTTCGGTGCGCGGCGTGGGTGCGATCAACCGCGTGGGCGGTGTCGACCGCGAAGTGCAGGTGCTGCTGGACCCACTCAAGCTGCAGGCGCTCAACACCACCGCTGCCGACATCTCGCGTCAGCTCGCCAAGGTGCAGATTGAAAGCGCAGGTGGCAGGGTGGATCTGGGTGGCAGTCAGCAGCCACTGCGCACGCTCTCCTCTCTGCGGTCCGCAGAAGAAATCTCTCGTCTTGAACTTTCGCTGTCCGACGGGCGCAGCATCCGCCTGGATCAGATCGCCGACATCAAGGACACCGTGGCCGAGCCCATGGCGGCGGCCTTCCTGGATGGCAAGCCGGTGGTGGGCTTCGAGGTGGCGCGCAGCAAAGGCGCGAGCGAGATCGAGGTGGGCGACGGCGTGCGCGCCAAGCTCAAGACGCTGCAGGAGGCCAGGCCGGATCTGCGCATCACAGAGTCGTTCGACTTTGTGACTCCGGTCAAGGAAGAGTTTGATGGCTCGATGACGCTGCTCTATGAGGGCGCCATCCTGGCCGTGCTGGTGGTGTGGCTGTTTCTGCGCGACTTCCGCGCCACGGTGGTCTCGGCGGTGGCACTGCCGCTGTCGGCCATTCCAGCGTTCATCGGCATGCACTACATGGGCTTCACCATCAACGTGGTGACGCTGCTGGCCATGTCACTGGTCATCGGCATTCTGGTGGACGATGCCATCGTGGAGGTGGAGAACATCGTGCGGCACATGCGCATGGGCAAGACGCCGTACCAGGCATCCATGGAAGCGGCCGACGAGATCGGCCTGGCCGTGATCGCCACCACCTTCACGCTGATTGCGGTGTTCCTGCCCACGGCATTCATGTCGGGCATTCCCGGCAAGTTCTTCAAGCAGTTCGGCTGGACGGCGTCGTTCGCGGTGTTCGCTTCCCTGGTGGTGGCGCGTGCGCTCACGCCCATGATGGCTGCTTACCTGCTCAAGCCTGTGGTCATGGCCAAAGACATGCCCAACTGGGCGCGCAGCAACCGCGTGGCCGGAGGCGTCTGGCGGTGGATGACCAACCAGGAAGAACCGGCCTGGCTCAACACCTACCAGGGCTGGGCCGCCTGGTGCATCCGCCACCGCTGGATCACCATGATCGGCGCGGGAATGTTCTTCGTGGGCTCGCTGATGCTGATCCCGTTGCTGCCGCAGGGTTTCATCCCGGCCGACGACAACTCGCAGACGCAGGTCTACATTGAGCTGCCACCGGGTACCACGTTGCAGCAGACCATTGACACGGCCGAACGTGCGCGTTTGCTGGTGGCGGCGGTTCCCCATGTGAGATCGGTCTACACCACCATCGGCTCGGGTTCTGCCGGCAGCGATCCGTTTGCGCCGCAGGGGGCGGCCGAATCGCGCAAGGCGGCGCTGACCATCCAGCTCGACGCACGCGGAACCCGCCCGCGCAAGCAGGTGATCGAGAACCAGTTGCGCGAGGCCATGTCCAATCTGCCCGGTGTGCGTAGCAAGGTGGGCCTGGGAGGTTCCGGTGAGAAGTACATACTGACGCTCACAGGCAACGACGCTGCATCGATGCAGACCGCCGCCACCGCCGTGGAGCGCGACCTGCGCACCATCGCCGGTGTGGGCAGCATCCAGTCCACCGCCGCACTGGTGCGCACCGAGATCAGTGTCACCCCCGACCTGGCTCGTGCCGCCGAAATGGGCGTGACCAGCAGCGCCATCGCCGAGACCCTGCGCATTGCCACGGTGGGTGACTACGACAACGCTTTGCCCAAGATGAACCTGCCGCAGCGGCAGATTCCCATCGTGGTCAAGCTCGATGCATCTGCCCGCCATGACCTGCAAACCCTGGAGCGGCTGGCCGTGCCCGGCAGCAAGGGCCCGGTGATGCTGGGTCAGGTGGCCACGCTCACCTTTGGCGGCGGCCCGGCCGTCATCGACCGCTACGACCGCGCCCGCAACATCAACTTCGAGGTCGAGCTCGCCGGCATTGCGCTGGGCGACATGAAGACAGCGGTGGAAAAGCTGCCGAGCCTGCGCAATCTGCCGGCAGGCGTGTCGGTGCTGGAGATCGGTGACGCCGAAGTGCAGGGTGAGCTGTTTGCCAGCTTTGGTCTTGCCATGCTGACGGGCGTGCTGTGCATCTACATCGTCTTGGTGCTGCTGTTCAAAGCCTTCCTTCATCCGGTCACCATCCTCGCGGCACTGCCGTTGTCGCTGGGTGGTGCCTTTGTGGCCCTGCTGCTGACGGGCAAGAGCTTCTCCATGCCGTCATTGATCGGCCTGATCATGCTGATGGGCGTGGCGACCAAGAACTCCATCCTGCTGGTGGAGTACGCCATTGAGGCGCGGCGAGAGCACGGCATGAACCGGCTCGATGCGATTCTGGACGCGTGTCACAAACGCGCGCGACCGATCGTGATGACCACCATCGCCATGGGCGCCGGCATGCTCCCGATCGCCATTGGCTGGGGCGCGGCCGATGGCAGCTTCCGATCGCCCATGGCGGTGGCCGTGATTGGCGGCCTGATGACCTCCACCGTTCTGAGCCTGCTGGTGATACCGGCGGTGTTCACGCTGGTGGATGATGTGTCGCTATGGTTCGGCCGGCTGTTTGGCCGCAGGTCTGACCCCGCGGTTGTCGCCCACCCGGCGCCGTCGGCCAGCTAGCCGTCACTCGCGAACGAGGTGCCAGAGATTCCTGTTGAGACCATCGCCACCTTTGTCGCCAGCCTTGTCGTTGTAGAAGGTGTACAAAGGCCTACCCTTGTAGGCCCACTGCTTGCTGCCGTCCTGGCGGACCACCACTGAATAATCACCCGAGACGGTATCCGTGGTTTTCACAAGATACGGCGGGAAGATATTGCTGCATGGCGCATTGCAGACACTCTTGCCAGAGCCGGCGACATCATTGTCAAAGGTGTACAAAGCGAGGCGCGTCTCTGTAAAAAGAACACCCTGTTCGAACATCGGCTGTGAGATGGCGGCTACGTGGCCAAACGCAAGGGCCGTGAACAGTGTGGCGGCAGACAGGTATCGCTTGTTGCGCATGGTGAACTCCTGGCCTGGACTGTCAGTGAGTTTGAGCGCTGCGGTGGAGAGATCGCTTGAGATTTGTCAACTTGTCCCAGGAACGGCGCAGCAAAGTCCTGGCTTGGCCCTCAAGCGAACGCCACTTCGGGTCGCAGCTTGTTCAGGGCCGGCGTTCGCGGCGCATTTCCCTGAAAGAGCGAACAAATCTCTGAAGCCCTTGCCCCGATCAAACGGTGCCGTGTTCCTCCAGACTCAATCAACCGTCCAGGTCCTCCACCGACAAGCCATGGTGATTCATCAGGGCCTTGATCTCTTCGATCACCCGCTGGCGTTCGGCGGCCGTCTGGGCTTGTGTGCCGTGTTCGGTTTCGACGAACAGGTGGTTCAGGCTGCGCATGAGCTCCTGATACCGTGACTCATCCATGGGCTCCTTCGCTCGGGAGCGGGGCGGCTCGGTTCTGCTGCGGTCGCGTTGCTTGTGAACATTCATATTTGAAAGGCCTTCACGGCCGGTCCTGGCATCTCGAAACGCCCATTTCAGGTGGGCGATGCCGCTGATTTTTACACTCAGGCACTGGGTCAACTGCACCAAAGCCCCGTCTGTTACACCCATTTGCCACAGTCGCAGCGGCCTGTCGGCAAAGACCAACACCCCTTCTCTGTGCACCATGATCAGGCTTGGCGTTTCGCTGCTAGCGTCCAGCCAGCGGCCGCTGGATCAGTCTCTTGTGTCACTCCGTCTCATGCATACACAAATGCTCTGATGCGCTGCCCCGGAAATGGTTTCATGGGCAACCTGTATGCGCGGCGGTTCCTAGCTTTTCACTAGGCGCTGCAGCCAGTCGAGCAGCACGGCAGGCAATGCCCCTGGCGTCGATAGCAGGGCATGGTGATGCGCGCCAAACACGGCGGGGAGGTAGTTGGCGGCCTGCCGGTCCACCGCCAGGCAGAACGGCGAAATACCCTGAAGCTTCGCCTCGGTCACGGCCTGGCGGGTGTCTTCGATGCCGTAGCGCCCTTCATAGACGTCGCAGTCGTTGGGCTTGCCGTCGGACAACAGCAGGAGCAGCCTGTGGGTGGCACCTTCGCGCATGAGCGTGGCGCTGGCGTGGCGCAAGGCGGCGCCCGTGCGTGTGTACTGATCGGGCTCCAGCGCCGCAATGCGCAGTGACACCGGCGGGCCATAGGGCTCGTCAAAGCGCTTGATGTCCCACAGGCTCACCCCGGCAGGGCCGTTGCCAGAAAAGGCCTGTGCGGCGAAGGGTTCACCCATCGCTCCCAGGGCGATGCACACCAGCAGCAAGGCCTCGCGTTCCACGTCGATGACGCGGCGGCTGTTGGAGATCCAGCCATCGGTGGAGCCGCTGACGTCGATGAGGATGAGGATGGCCATGTCGCGACGGCTGCGTTGTTGCGAGCAATACAGGTCCTGTGCCATGGGCCAACCGGCGCGCATGTTCGCCATGCCTTCAACGCAGGCTTCCAGGTCAATGTCGTCGCCATCCGTCTGGCGGTGCCGCAAGGTGCGCTGGGGACGCAGGGCTGCGAAGCGCTGGCGGATGGCGTCGAGCAGAGACCGGTGCGCAGCCAGGGTGTCGTCCACCCACTGCTGCAGACCAAACGGCGCTGGCAGCAGCCGCACCGTGGCGCCGGGATGGCGGTAGGCTTTGATCCGGAAGTCCCACTCGGGGTAGCAGATGGCATGGGGTGCGCCTGAGGCATTGTTGTCGCTGTGCCTGGGGCGCGTGGTGGGCGGGTCATCGGACAACAGCACCTCCGGGGCCTGACCCGGTGTCCAGACCAATCGCGCCTGCGCCAGTTCGGAGACCAGGTCAGCGAACTCGTCGGCACCCGCCGCCTGATCGCGATCGGTGGGCCGCTGCATGCCCAGCGGATCTTCGGCCTGTTCGTGCGGCACGTCGGGCGGGATCATCCACGCGCCCGGCGACTTCTCATCCTCCTGCTCGTTGCCTTCGCGCACTTCGGGGCGGCGGGTCAGGCGTGCACTGCGTGGTGCCCGGGTGGCGGTGTCGCCTTCCCCGTTGCGGTCGGCAGGGGTGAAGTCTGTGGCTGCGTCGGGGCTGCGCAAGTCGCCGGTCCAGCAGTCGCGAAACAAGGGCGATGGGCCCAGGCGGACGATGCCGGGGTGCTCGCGCACCATGTCTGCGGCCAGGCGTTGAGCCAGGCGCACCGAGTGGTTCGGCGACGCGCTGAAAGGCGCCTGCGCAGGTGGCTGATCGCAAGGCAACGCCATCCAGGTCCGTGCCAGGTTCTCCAGCGGTAGGCGCGATTCGGCGAACTGGACCCGGGGTGGGCGGGCTGTGAGCGCTGCGTTGCGCAAGTGATTCAAGGACCTCGCCATGCCGGGCAACAGCTGCGCCAGCGCTGCATCGGCCGCAATGGCCTCCACCAGCAGGTAGATGTCCTGCACCAGCGGCGAGGCGCAGAGAGCCAGGCCTGCGGCGCTGCCACGGCTCGCCCGCATGGCCTGCGCCAGGGCCAGGGCGCGAAAGCGGTCCATGGCCAGTTCTCTGTCCGCGAGGCCGGTTTCAGGCGGCAACCAGAGGCACTGGCCATCGGTGGCCGGCAGCGCCACACGCGCTCGCGGGAAGGATGCCCGTTGAAACGCCTGGGCCAGCAAGGTGGGGCGCGCCGGCAGCTGCGCCGTGCGCAAGCGGTATGAGCAGCCAAACACCGCCTCGATCAGCAAGTCCAGCCGAGGCGCCACATCCGCCAGCAGGGTCACGGGCCGGGTGGGCGCCTTGGCTCTGTGACGCTGCCACAAGCCATGTGTGAAGACGGTGGCATGCCGCGCCACGTCGGTGATCACATCCTCGGCTTCGGCCATCGGGCGGGGCCTCTCAGACGAAAGTGGCGTCGACCAGATCGCGCATCGCACCCACCAGCGCTTCGTCGTCCGACAGCGGCGACACCACCGCGCTGAGGCACGCCTGCCGAATGGGGATGCCACTGACCACCAGCGCGGCCGCTGCAATCAACAGGCGGGTGCTCGGCACTTCCGCCAGGCCCCGGTCGCGCAGCGCACGCAGGCGTTGGCCCAGCGACACCAGTGCCATGGCCGTGCCATGGTCTGTGCCGGCTTCGCGTTCAATGATCGCCGCCTCACGCGTTGCCGGTGGAAAGTCGAAGTCGAGTGCCACGAAGCGCTGCCGGGTGCTGGGCTTGAGGTCTTTCAGCATGCGCTGGTAGCCCGGGTTGTAGGAGATGACCAGCAGGAACCCGGGCGCGGCCACCAGCGACTCGCCCGTCTTGTCGATCGGGAGGCTGCGGCGGTGGTCGGTCAAGGAGTGCAAGACCACCATGGTGTCCTGGCGTGCTTCGACCACTTCGTCCAGGTAGCAGATGGCGCCTTCGCGCACGGCACGGGTCAGTGGCCCGTCTTGCCACGCGGTGCCGTCGTGGCGGATCAGGAAGCGGCCGATCAGGTCGCTCGCGCTCAGGTCGTCGTGGCAGGAAATGGTGATCAGGGGGCGTTTGAGCTTCCAGGCCATGTGTTCCACAAACCGCGTCTTGCCACACCCGGTGGGGCCTTTGAGCATCACAGCCAGCTCCAGCGCGTGGCAGTGCGCGAAGATGGCAACCTCCGCACCCGATGGCAGGTAGTACGGCTCGGGGGACGACGGATCGGCCCCTTGTGGCGGGACGACGGTGTGGAGCAGGGGCGCGGCCAAGGGGGCACTCACGGCGTCGACAGGACAGGTTCGGCGTGGGCAGCGTGTGGTTCAGGGGCACCCGGCTCCACATCGAAGCGTGGGGCATGGCGGAAGAAGTCATAGATGAACAGGCCCACGCCCACGGCAAACAACGAGCCGGTGGCGACCAGCATGACGAAGTGCACCTGTATCTTCAGCTGAGCGTCGAGATACCCCATGCCCATGATGCGTTCCAGGTACACCTGCGCAATGCCGGCGGTGGCAAAGGACAGCGTCATGCCGAACATGCCGCCCAACTGCATCCAGAACGCCCAGTAGCCCAGGCTGCTGCCCTTCTCGCTGCGCCCTGGCACCATCGCGGGCAGGGCGTAGGTGATCATCGCGAGCACGATCATGGCGTAGGCACCATAGAAGGCAGCGTGTCCGTGCATCGCAGTGATCAGCGTGCCGTGGGTCCATTTGTTGACGTCTGGAAAGGTATGCGCCAGACCCAGCAGACCGGCACCGAACAGGGTGAACAGCGCGCTGCCGATGGTCCAGTGCAGGGCCAGTGTGTTGGGGTGCGAAAAGCCTGCGCGGCGCATGGCCGAATACGCGAACATCGCCATGCCCACCAGGGCCGCAGGTTCCAGCGCGCTGAAGATGCCGCCAATGGGCAGCCAGTACGACGGAACACCCACCCAGTAGTAGTGGTGCGCGGTGCCCAGAATGCCCGCGATGAAGACCAAACCCACGATCACATACAGCCACTTTTCCATGACCTCCCGGTCTGCGCCGGACAGGCGGATCAGCAGGTAGGCCAGGAAGCCGCCCTGGATCATCACCCACACACCCTCCACCCACAGGTGGATGGTCCACCAGCGGTAGTAGATGGACACGGTGTAGTTCTCGTAGTGCAGCAGCGCGGGGAGGTACAGCAACGCGGCCAGGCCCAGGCCGAGCACGAGCACGCCTTCGGTGGTGGTGAAGCGTTTGGAGCGCCATATCGTCATGCCGATGTTGTAGAGAAAAATCAGCATGCAGATCACGATCACGATCTTGTGGGGCAGCGGCTGTTCCAGCAGTTTGTTGCCGGTGCCGTAGCGAAACAGATAGCCCACCACGGCGGTCACGCCCATCAGGGTCCAGAGCACCAGCTGAATGTAGGCAAGCCTGGTGCTGTAGAGCTCGGTGCGCGATTCGTCGGGCACCATCCAGTAGGTGGCACCCATGAAACCGGTGAGCACCCACACGATCAGCAGGTTGGTGTGGATCACCTTGGTCACGTCGAACGGCAGGATGTTGAGCAACGGATCGGGGCCCAGGTACTTGGCGGCCGACAGCAGCCCGAACACCAACTGCAACCCGAACAACACCATGGCCACCGCAAAATACCAGTAAGCAACCGATTGAGACCTGTAGCGCATGAACAAACTCCTGGATGGGGGCAGCGGTGGCCCGTTGTCTGTGTGGGCTGGGCGGCTTCGCGGCCTCTCCCGCTACTTGAAGGTCGCCAGGTAGGCAGCGAGCTGATCGATCTGCTCGGGTGTCAGGTCCTTGCCGTAGGTATCCGGCATGAAGGACGCGCCGTTGGCGGAATACATGGCACCCGGGACCAGGTGTGCACTCGGCTGGGTGATGGATTCGCGAATGAAGGAGGCCAGGTCGGTGGCGGTGCCCTTGTAGTCGGGCGACGCCAGTGTTTTCTCTGTGCGCGTGGCAATGCCCGCCAGAGAGGGGCCCGCCATGTCGGCACCGGCGGTGAGCGAGTGGCAGGCGGTGCAGGCGGGAGCGGCGGTCATGAACACGCGCTCACCCAAGGCCACCGGGTCTTTGCCGGTCGTGGCCGTTGCCGATCCTGATGCGGGCGTGGACGGGCCTGTGGCGGCGGCGGTTGAAGGAATCGTCGCGTTGGCTGCGCCGGCGCCCAGGCCGGTGACCACGATCGGGCGAGGTGGCCAGCCCTGGTTGTCCACCTTGCTGACCCAGTCCAGAAATGCGATCAGGCCATCGATTTCTTCGTCGCTCAGGTTCTGCTGTGGCATCAGCCGGCGATGGCGCTGCTCGTCGTAGAACTTCGAGGGGTCTTTCAGGAAGGCGCGCAAATAGGGCGCACCGCGCTGTTGCGCGATCTTGGTGAGATCAGGTGCGTAGTACGCCCCCTCACCGAAGATGGTGTGGCAGTTGATGCAGTTGTTCTTGTGCCAGGCATCCTTGCCCAGCGTGACGGCCGGTGTGATGTTCTGGGCGTTGGTCAGCTTCGGGAACTGCCGGTGGCTGTCGAGCGTGAGGCCGAGAAACACCAGTGTGGCCAGCAGTGTGGAACCGATCGCAAAGTAACGTGCCTGACGCTTGTTCATGTGTCTGCACCCGCGTCAGACGCTGATGCCCGTCCAGTAGGTGACCGCGATGTAGGCTGCGTAGGCAATGCCGGCGCCCATCAAACCGAGCACGACGCTGCTGAAGATCCTGATGCCCTGGTACGCACTCATGGGTAAGGCCTCTCTGATTGGTTCGACTGCAAAGGCCCGGGGTGGAATGCGGCCTCTGGTGGACATGTTGTTCAGTCAGGTCTGTGCTGTCCGTGCGGTAACGTACGAAGGGCCTGCGCGAGCCAGCGGCGAACAAGTCGCAGCTGCAAGACCCTACACACTGCGCCGCACCATCATCTCTTTGATCTTTCCAATCGCCAGCGCCGGGTTCAACCCCTTGGGGCAGACGTCGGTGCAGTTCAGGATCGTGCGGCAGCGAAAGAGGCGGAAGGGGTCCTGAAGATCGTCCAGTCGCTCGCTGCTGGCCTGGTCACGGCTGTCCACCAGAAAGCGATAGGCCTGCAACAGCCCCGCCGGCCCGACGTACTTGTCGGGGTTCCACCAGAAGCTCGGACAGGCACTGGAGCAACAGGCGCAAAGGATGCATTCGTACAGGCCGTTGAGCTCATCGCGTGCCACGGGCGACTGGCGTCGTTCCCGTTCGGGCAGGGGGTCGCTGTTCATCAGCCACGGCTTGATGGAGTGGTACTGCTTGAAGAAGCCGCTCATGTCCACAAACAGGTCGCGGATCACCGGCAACCCCGGCAGCGGCTTCAGCACCACGGTGTTCGGCAGCGAGTGGATGTTGGTCACACAGGCCAGCCCGTTCTTGCCGTTGATGTTCATGGCGTCTGAACCGCACACGCCTTCGCGGCAGGAGCGCCGGAAGCTCAGGCTCGGGTCGATGGCCTTCAGGCGCATGAGCACATCCAGCAGCATGCGATCCCCGGGGCCCACCTCCAGCGCCATCTCCTGCATGTGCGGTCTGTCGTCGGTGTCGGGGTTGTAGCGGTAGATCTTGAAAGTGTGCATGGGGAGCTTCGATGCCTTGGCTGGTCAACACGATTTCCTGGTGCGAACGAAATGCTGTCAGCGACACCGCTTCAAGGCTCCGACGTCGCGCATCAGGCGCAATCGAAGCACAGCCTGAGCCCGGCACCCCTGAACGTCTGTGCGGCAGCGAACCCAGCGGCCGGGGCAGGCAGGCCTTCAGGCCCTCAGGCCTGGTGTCCGCTCACCAAGGTTGAGATGCCGATGAAACCATCGCTGAGGCCACATCGTCAACTTCCTGCATACCTTCTTCGCATCGGAGCAATATCGCCATGCTTTCAAGCGCCGGGTCACGCGCCGCTTTCAGTCGCGTCTGCAAGCCTTTCCAGGTCGGATCGGCCTGTACGTTCGGCCGCGAGAACAGCCACGTGTAGTTTTCCAGCCGGGAACTTCGAAACCAGTCGTGCAGATCCGGATACTGTGACCACCGCGCTTGATTTTTTGCGGTCTGCAGGTGCATGCGGAGCCAGTCCAGTGGCACTTCTGGAACCGGAACGGGTTCACACAGGGCGTTCTTCTCTTGCTCGTCGTCAAGCGTGGCCTCCAGGTGCGCAATGAAGGCGGCGCTGAAGGCGGGCGAGCAGCGGCGCACGTACTGCGGCACGATGCGGTGCCCCTGGAACACCGCCTGTGCGGGGCCGCGTGGCAACCCGCCCGCGCTGCAGTGCACATGCACATGGCGGGTCGTGGTCGCGATCTCGCCGCGATCGAGCACGATGCGATCAGGTTCAATGGCCTGCACATGGCCCATGCGCACCACGCGGGTGATCCGGCGCAACTGACCCAGCTCGGCTTCACTCACGATGGCGCAACGGTACATCGTGGGTTGCACTGTTGGGTCGATGCGTTGCAGCAACTGCTCGGCCTCCAGGCGTGCATACAGATCCGGCAGCGAATCCGCATCGCGCGCGGCCTCCAGTTCGGCGACGATGGCCGTCAACGTCTGCACGGCGAACGCTTCCGTGGGCTGCACGTTGGCGCGGTTGAGCAACCAGGACTCGCGCGGCCGTACCCAGGTGATGGTGTCGGGGTCCACGCCGTGCGCCAGCAGCCACAGGGCGGTGTCCATGGCCGTCTTGCCGCCACCGATGATGACGTGGCCGGCCGCAGGTTGCCGCCACCGGGTCAGCTCGGTGGGGGTCAGGCAGGTCACCCCTTCGGCCACCTTGAAGCGCGGCCCGTGTGTGGCGGGCACCTGGGTGTCGGCCTGTGTGGCATCCACCCAGCGCCGCCTGGCCACCAGGCGCTGGCGCATGCCGTTCACCAGCGAGACGGCCACGCCGTCTTCACCCACTTCGTGCAGGGGCAGCCACGTCACACGGCCGCTGGGCAACAGACGCTCCTGCATCACGCGCTCGAAGTAGGCGCAGATTTCGGCGCCGCTGGCCAGTTCGTTGAGGCCAGCATTCAGGCCCACAGCATCAATGCGGCCGTTGCCCAGCGGTGTCGAGTTCACGCCGTAGGTGACCGAGGGGCCATGCAGGCGCACAAACGGGTAGGCGTCGTTCCAGTGGCCGCCCGGCCTGGCGCGTCGGTCCAGGATGACGATGCTGGCGGCGGTCTCCGCCGCCAGTGTGTCGGCCATCGCCATGCCCACCGCGCCCGCACCGACGATCACGTAGTCGGCTTCCAGGATGTGTTCGCTCATGTTGGTCTCCGTTGGGCGCCGCATCAGTGCTGCGCCGATGCGCTGCGTTGCAATGCCCACTCGCCAATGCGCTGGCCCATGGCCAGGCCCACCTCGGTGGAGCTGCGA
Source organism: Betaproteobacteria bacterium HGW-Betaproteobacteria-16 (assembly GCA_002840835.1). GTDB lineage: Bacteria > Pseudomonadota > Gammaproteobacteria > Burkholderiales > Burkholderiaceae_C > Hydrogenophaga. The sequence continues at coordinate 46,136 of PHCQ01000005.1, forward strand.
AAGTGAACGCCGCCATGAATGCGCGCCTGAGCCACTTCGTGCATGAAGTCGTCAGGGCTGTTCCAGCGGCGCACGACGCCGGGCAGCGTGGGGCTGGTGGTGCTGAGCATGGGTAGCGCTCCCTGGCGCCCCTCGGCGTTCAGCACGGTGGCCACCGTGCCGGCCAGGATGCAGTGTGCGCAGGGGTACTCGGGGTGCATCGGCGTGTCAATGAGCGGTGCCCAGCTGGCGTCGCGTTCGGTGCTGTCGTGGCCGTCGAGGTCACCGTTGCGGATCGCGGTGACCGGGCGCCAGAAGTTGTGGTGGTACTTGGCATCCATCACCGCGATCAGGGCGTCGTCCATGGACTGCGCAACCAGCGCAAAGAGCCGTGCGTTGGCCAGCACGTCGCGGCCGGGTTGCAAGGCCACCGATCGCACCACGCCGTGGTAGATCGCCGGCAGCGAGTAGTCCCAAAAGCGCGCGATATCGGCCTGCTCCGTGCTGCGTTGCTGGCTGTCGCGCCGGCCCAGCGACTTCATCTCGTTGTAGTCGCGTTCCCAGCGCGCGTTGCTCAGCGCGGGCGGCGGCCCGGGGCGGAACTGGTCGGCATGTTTGAGCAACCAGGGTTTGCGTTGCGCCCATTGCGGCACCGCCGGGCTCGCGGTAGGCACATACACACCCGGGCCGGTGATGGGCCGGTAGCTGTCGATGCCGGCCGGCATTTCGCCGGCACGGCTGGCCAGCACCCGCTGTGCGGCGCGTTCGCCGGCTGCCAGGTGCGTCGCCCGCAGCGCATCGTCTGGCATGGCGGACAGTGCGGCCTGCACGGCGACTTCAATCGCGGTGCGCTGCGTCGGCAGCAGCTGTGTCAACACGGTGCGGTGGGCGCCAGCCACCGCCGCGTCCACCGCATGTGACGGGGTCGCTGGAACACGCGCGGCTTCACGCGCAGCCTCGTAGGCTGCGGTCTGGACCAGCGCCATCAAGCGCACGGCAGGCGGTGTGCCCATGCGTGCATCGCCCACGAACTGCGCCGAGCGCTGGTTCCAGTCGGTGATGGCATCCGCCCAGGCGGGGGAGGCCTGGGTGGTGAAGAGGGCGGCAGTGAGTGGCACCACGAGGGTGGCCATCCAACGGTGGGATTTCATGTCATTTCCTTTCAGAGGGTGGAGATCGGTACGTGGGGTGTCCGCCGCGGGAAGCGCCCTTTTGGGCGTCGATCAGAGGGGCGATGGCAAGGCGGAAGAGGTCAGCTCGGAACGAACAGGCGGTAGTCGGCGCGGTAACCCACACGCGCCAGCCGGCCAATGGACGCCGCGTCGCAGCCGCCGGCTGGCGCCACACCGCCTTCGGTGTGCAGTCGCTGGATGAAGCTGACCGGGCTCAGCACACCCGCAGGGCCGGTGCTCTGGGTGGCCAGCAGCAACCAGGGAACAGCGCCGGGCTCGGGTGCATCGGATCGGGCACGCACAGATCCAACAACGCGACTGCCGTCGAGCCCCTGCCAGTACGGGCCAGCACCGTGCCTGCCCATCGTTTGGCCGCGCTCATCGAACAGGTCGGCCTCCGGCGCCACGAAGGCCCATGCCGGGGCGGCGGTGTCGGTGCCGGCGCGGCATTCATAGACCTGCACACCGGTGGCGGACACGGTGGTCAGGGCGCGCACGGAGCGGCCTGGGTCGAGAGCTGCGGGAATCTCGTCGGTGGGTGCGGGCCCTGCCACACAGGCGACCAGGCCCATCAGCAGGAAGCCACCCGCGAGCGTGGCCAGCGGTTTGTGTGAGTTCTGTGGTTTCAGGGTCTTCATGGAAGCAGCCTCTTGATGTTGCTTTGTCAGTGACCGGTGTTTCAGTCCTTGGTGACCACGATCTCGAGGTACTCGCTGGGTACCACCAGAGCGTCGGGGCCGGCCACATTCAATTCGTCGAGCAGTTCGGTCATGGCGCGTTCGAGCGATTGCGCCCCGGCAGCGTCCAGCGCAGCGAAGGCCTTGTGGGTGGGTCCGTACAGCTCGCGAAACACCTTCACGAAGTGCGTTGGTGAGTGATAGCGGAAGTTGAAGTGCCGGCGCTGGCATTCGATCTGCGCGGCATGGGCACCGAACAGCTCGACGATGTGCGGTTCGGTTCCCCACAGTGCGGGCGACTGCACACCCGCCGGCGGGGCCACGTGCGCGCCGATCACCTTGAACAGGCGACCGATGAAGCCAGCAGGGGTCCAGTTCGCGAGTGCGATGCGGCCGCCGGGGCGCAACACGCGCAGCATCTCGCTCGCGGCGCGGCGGTGATCGGGCGTGAACATGACACCGAAGGTGGACAGCACGGCGTCGAAGCTGGCGTTCGCAAAAGGCAGTCTTTCGGCATCGGCGAGCTGAAACTGCATCGGCAGGTGTTCGGCCTGGGCGCGGGCGCGTCCTTTGTCCAGCAGCGCCTGGACGTAGTCGGTGGAGGTGACCACGGCGTAGCGGCGCGCGGCCGCCAGAGAGGCATTGCCGTTGCCGGCGGCCACGTCGAGCACCAGCTGACCGGCGCGCACGTCGGCGGCTTCGGCCAGCGTTTCGCCGACGATCTGCAAGGTGGTGCCAATGGCGGCATAGTCGCCGCTGGCCCAGGTGGCCTGCTGGCGTTGTTTGATGGAGGTGAAATCCGGGGCGGGTCTGTCGATGACGGTGTCCATGGTGTCTGTGCTCCTGAGAAGGGGTGTTGGGTGTGTGCCGACGCATGTGGCGCCGACGGATCCATTCTCAAAAGCCGGGGCCGTTGACGCTTCACCTTCTGTTGGGCATATTTGCTCGCGCGTCCGGAATTGACGGTGCGCGATGCCGGCGTTTTGCCGTGCGTCCGCGCGACTTGATCGAGACACCACACGAACACGAGCCTGCGATGAGCCACGACCCTTTGTCCGACGTGTTGCGCAGCGTTCGCTTGCGCGGCGCGATCTTTTATTACGTGAGCTTTGATGGCGAATGGGCGGCCGAAACGCCGCCGTCACCCCTGCTGGCGGGCGCGCTGATGCCGGGCGCCGACCATGTGCTGGCCTATCACCTGATGGCCAAAGGCGAGGGTTGGGCCGCCTCGGACGGGCAGGCTCCGGTGCGGCTGGCCACCGGCGACATCATCATGTTTCCGCGCGGGGACGGGCACGTGATTTCCAGCGCGCCTGGCATGCGTGCGCTTGAAGATCAGAGCAACTGGCGCTACGACACACGCAACGATCCCAAGCCGATCACCGTGGCCTACCACCGCGGCGTGCTGCGGCCCGGCCTGCCGGGCCCCGCCGACGACGCCCGCTCCGTCATTGTGTGCGGTTTCGTGGCCTGCGACATGAAGCCCTTCAACCCCTTGATCAACGCCTTGCCGCCGCAGCTGCATCTGCGTGCGGGTGCGCTCGGTGCATGGACCATGCAGCTGCTGGATCAGGCGGTGGCGGAGTCGCGCGAACGCCGTGCGGGCAGCGCCGCCATTCTGGAGCGTGCCAGCGAGTTTGTGTTTGTCGATGCCGCGCGGCGCTACCTCGAATCGCTGCCGCCGGGCGCGTCGGGTTGGCTGGGCGCCTTGCGCGACCGGCACGTCGGACAAGCCATCTCACTGCTGCACGAGCGGCCAGCCGACCCCTGGAGCGTTGAAGAGCTGGGTCGGCAGGTCGGGCTGTCGCGATCGGCGCTGCACGAGCGCTTCGTCGAACTGACCGGGCAGGCACCGATGCAGTACCTGACGAACTGGCGCATGCAGCTGGGTGCGGGGTTGTTGCGCCAAGGTCATCTCAAGGTGGCGACCGTGGCGCAGGAAGTGGGCTACGAATCCGAAGCCGCCTTCGCGCGCGCCTTCAAGCGCCTGGTGGGCCAGCCGCCGGCCGCGTGGCGGCGTTCCCAGACCGGGTGACGCGTTCCCGAGGTCGTCCGGAGAACGCTTTTTCGGTGGCCCCAGTGGGCCATGGGGTCGATGCCTTGCCACCTTCGGATGGCCCCGCCGTCTTTCAGAGTGCATCCCATTCGATCGGACCGCAACCCCTGGAGCCACCACCGATGAAAACCTCACAGCACCCATCTGTTCACAAAGGGCAGCAGACCCCATCCGCCCTGCGTCTTCACTACCACCCCATTTCCACGTCCAGTCGTCCCGTGATGATGTTCGCGGCAGAGCTCGGTTTGCTAATCGATTACCGACTTGTCGACCTCTTTGCAGATGAACAGCACGGCCCTGCGTTCACCGCGATCAACCCGAACCAGGCGGTGCCGGTGCTGGAACACGGTGACTTTCGACTCACCGAGTCGTCGGCCATCCTGAAGTACCTCGCTGATCTTGTGGGGTCGAACGCCTACGCGGTCGATCCTCAGGAGCGAGCGCGGGTGAATGAAGCGATGGACTGGTTCAACACCGGTCTGTCGCGCGAGCTGGCGCACGGATTCGCGTACCCGCAGCTGTTCCCGAACCATGGTCGTGGCGATGCCACAGCGCAGGCAGCTGTGCTGGCCTGGGCGAAGCCGCGAGCAGAGCGTTTGCTCTCGATCCTTGACGAAACCATGCTCGGCCCAGTCGGGCGCTTTGTGCTGGGCGATCGCATCACGCTGGCCGACTACCTGGGCCTGGGCATCGTTACCGTGGGCGAGGCCGCCGGCATGGACTATTCCCCCTGGCCCCATCTGGGGCGCTGGCTGAACACCATGAAGGCCAGACCGGCCTATGCCCAGACCCATGCCGTCTTCATGAACATGTTCGGGCAGACACAGGCGGTGGATGCCGTCACCTTGGCGGAGGCCTGAGACATGGGTCCGTCCTCATCCCAACCCATCCACGGCCTGCATCACAACGTGTGGCGGTGCAGCGACGCCGAACGCACCCGGCAGTTCTACGAAGACCTCCTTGGCCTGCCGCTCACCGAGGCTTTCGCCATCGAGGAAAGCAAGACTGGCCGGGCTGTGCAGGCCTTGCACTTCTTTTTCCGTCTGGGCGACGGATCCAGCCTGGCTTTCTTCGACGTACCCAGCATGCCCTTCGACTTCAAGACACAACATGACTTTGACCTGCACATCGCACTCAGAGTCGATGCGGATGCACTGCAACCCATGCTTGAGCGTGCCCGCGAAGCGGGTGTCGAGGTGCGTGGCGTGGTGGACCACGGCACCATCCACTCCATCTACCTGCGCGATCCCGACGGCTATGTCGTGGAGCTCACCGCGCCGCAGAGCGCAGCCCTCTCGTCTGCAGCGCCGGCGTCGGTGCGTCACATAGTGGACACCTGGCAAGCACGCAAGGCAGCATTGCCTGCGTTAGAGTGAACCATGCTGACCAAAATCACCGCACAGTACCGATGGTTCGAAGGCGCATCGTTTGATCATGCCTACTACGCCAGCGAACACATGAAGATCACCCGCGAAGCCGTGAAGGCCTTCGGCCTGGTCCGTCTGGAGTCCGAAAGGGTGCTCTGGCCAACGACCGAAGCCGCGGGCGCCATCGTGGCCGCCACCAGCGCCTATTTCCCGGACATGGCCAGTGCCCAGGCTGCACTGGAGGCCGCAGGCCCTGCGCTGCAGGCCGACCTGGTGAACTACACCAACATCCGACCCGAGATGCGCATGGCGCAAGTCAGCCCACATCTGCCTGCCTAATTCGACCCGGTCGGCTGGCACTTGGCAACTTCTGCGGTGTCGTAGTCCAGCACCTGACCGTGCTGTGAGAGCGCCACCCGGCAGCACTGCACAAGCTCCTGGCGCAGCAGACGGCGACCGCGGCTCGCCCGGGTCTTCACTGCGGTCAGTGACAGTCCTTGCAGGTCGGCCACCTGAAGCAGCGTCATGCCGTCCAGCTCCGCAGCAATGACCGTTTCGCGGTAGGTTCCGGGCAGGCGCTCGGCCATGGGTCGCAGGCAGTTGGCCAACTCAATGACCGCAGCATCTTCGTCGTTGGCCGTGGGTGTGGCCAGTTCCTCGGGCAACTCGTTCATCGGCCGGTGCCGGCGGTGGTGGTCCATGGCGGCGTTGCGCGCCACTGCATACAACCAGCCGGTCAGGTTCTGCGGGGCCTGGGCCTCGTCGCGCGTGGCCGCCAGGGCCTTGATGACAACATCGTGCAGCAGATCTTCAGCAACCTGCGCGTCGCCCGTGTGTTTGCGCAGGTAGGCCAGCAGCGCGTGCCGCAACTCGGCGTAGGCCTCAGCCACCCTGGATTCGGATTCGCTCATCGACGGTTCTCCGGTCAGACGATGCCCGCGATTGTGGCGCGACCGCCGTTCAAATGCGAGGGGCGATTCAGAGGGAGTGGCACACGGGAAGAAACTGGCTTCGGCATGGGACATTGATCGCTCCAGACCGGTGGCGATGGCGACCGGATCATGGATAGACGCTGGAATGCTTCAAGGGTGGCAAAAGAATTCGTGCGACTTTTTGTGTCTCACAACGTCTGTGTTCGCATGACCCGTTCGTTTCAACCTCGCCAGGAGAACAGCTTGTCCCGATCCTCTTCCCAGTCACCAAGCCGCTTTGTCTGCTGCTCGACCCTCAGTCCGCTGCGTGGGACCACCTGGACAGCCCGTCTGATCCACAGGTTTCACGAATACCTGGACAGGTTGGTGGCCTGGCGATGCCAGCGACACGAGGCCTGGTTTCGCCGTGATCGCCGCTGGCTGCCCTTCTGACCTCTGCTGCAAAGGGCGGGCGATCTTCATCGCCATCGCAGTACCTAATTGGTGGGTCCGCTGAGGGTCTGCCTTTCGGATCGACGCGCTGCGCAGCGCACACCTCAGACTGCATCTGTCGGGGAGGTTTCCCTGATGAAGAGTGCCGGCAGAAAGCGCTCGAACTGCCCGACCTCTTCAATGTTGTGGCGTATCCAGGCATGGGCGCGCCCGGCGTCGAACACGAACCGCCTGATCAACAGATTCAAAGGCCAGGCCCAGGGCGAGGCGATGCCAACGGTCAGGCTGTTGGTGTAATGCGTGCCGCCCGGGACTGCCTTGAAGCGGTAGTCCATCGCTGCGGCGGTCAAGCCATGCCACTGAGGGCGGTGCTCGAACCCCTGCTCGTCGAGGCGCACGATGTCACTGAGCGCGTCGACCCGATGGCGCGGATTGCCACCAAACATCTCGACGATGTGCAACTGCGCACCGACGCCGACACTGCCGTCGGCGAGCCTTCGTGTGTAGGACACTTCGATGTGGTCCCTGGGGTGCCACACCCGGTAGCGCGACAGGCGCTGGCCCTCGAAGTCCATGTCGCCTTCGAGATGGCGAAACCACCAGTCAAGCATGGGCGGCGTGACACCTCTGAGGAGGTCGTGCTCGATCCAGCAGCGCAGCCGGCCGTCGGCCAGCACCTCGACCCCACTGCGCGCGCTTTCCACCGGTTTGGGATCCCATGAAATGGACATGTCTGGCCTCACGGAAACTGCACGAAAGGACCTGCGGGCGTCTTGCCTGGCGGCAAGTAGGCCGGCGCCGGTTCGCCCGCCGGTCCGGCGGCCTTGACGTAGCGGTAGATGGCGCGAAGGTCGGTATCCGACATGGCACGCAGATTGAACCACGGCATGGGCGGCCTCGGCTCCATGACCCGGGCATGGGCGAGCCACTGCGCTTCGGTCAGGCCGGCAAAGTAGAGGCGAAGATTGGTGGCGTACGTGGTGCCCCACGGGCCTTTCCAACCCAGGTTGTCACCTGTGAGCCATTGTGCCTCTGCCAGATTGCCAGCCGCTGCGTTGTAGCCTGAAGTATGGCAATCGTTGCATCCGGTGGTCTTCACCAGGTAGCGCCCCAGCGCCACGGCATCGCCGGGCCTTTCCGGGGTCGTGCGCACACTGGGTGATTGCGCCAGAGCCACCCAAGCCGAGATGCCTTCGGCAAGGCTGACAGCAAGGGCGATGCCAAGTCGTTTCGATGGATTCATTCTGTGCTCCTGTTTTGGTATGGGTGGGGCAGGCCAGGCCCCGCTGGGGCCGGGCAACCGGGGCAAACCGGCGAGAGAAGGACGACCCAGCCCGCCAAAGGTGGCAGGCGCTGTCCTGTGACCGTTTTGAGGCGGGTTGCCACCTCTGACTGCTTCATGCGTCTATGCCTGCGAAAGAACCACATCCGACATCAGCACCCATTTCGCAGGAACCGCCCATGACGCGCGCCTCCAGACTCTTGAAGCATCACCACGCCGCCGCGATGGTGGTTGACGCATTGGCAGCTTCCCGATATATTTCTTCGTCGTTCTACGAATTACGAAATAGTTCCATGTCGAAATCGCGCCGTTCACCTTCGCCCGTCGACGAAGGTCTTGAAGCAGAAGAGCTCGCCACGCTCTTCAAGGCATTGGCGCACCCGGCACGCATCCGGTTGTTGCAGCACCTCGCAAGCCACGGCACCTGCTACTTCGGCAAGCTCTCCGACGTGGTGGATCTGGCACCGTCCACCACTTCGCAACATGTCAAGGTGCTCAAGGATGCGGGCCTGGTGCTGGGTTCGGCCGAAGAGCAGCGCACTTGTTATTGCATCAATCCTGATCGTGTGGCCATGCTCAAAAGACTGGTCGAGGCGCTCTGAAGCGAACGTCCATTTCTCTGGTCCATTTTTTTGGATTATTTGTTCGTCAATCGACGAAATACGAAGGAGTCACTCATGAAAGTTCAATATTCCTCTTCCTCCCCCGTGGCGGTCATCGGCGCAGGCCCTGTGGGCCTGGCTGCGGCAGCTCACCTGGTGCGGCGCGGATTGCCTGTCGTGGTGTTGGAGGCGGGCACCAGCGTTGCAGCGCATCTGGGCAGCTACCGGCAGGTGCGGCTCTTCTCACCCTGGCGCTACAACATCGACCGTGCGGCACGCGAGCTGCTTGACGCGGCTGGCTGGGTTGCGCCAGAGCCAGACAAGCTGCCGACCGCGGGCGAACTCGTGAACGACTACCTCGCCCCCCTGGCACGCACGGCGGCTCTGGCACCGCACATCCAGTTCGGTACCCGTGTGATGGCCGTCTCGCGCGACGGCTTCGACAAAGCCAAGACCGCCGGACGGGAGCAGGCCGACTTCGTGCTTCAAGTCCAGACGGCCGAGGGTATGCGCGAGATGCGCGCCCGGGCGGTGATTGATGCCTCGGGCACCTGGTCGCAACCCAATCCGCTGGGCGTGCACGGCCTGCCCGTGCCGGGTGAGGGAGACGCCCGCGCACGCATCGTGCATGGCATGCCCGATGTGCTCGGCACGGATCGCAGCCGCTATGCCGGCCGCAAGGTGCTCGTGGTGGGTGCGGGGCATTCGGCTGCCGGCAACCTGTTGGCCCTGGCCACCCTCGCAGAAGCGGAACCCGCAACGCGCCTGGCCTGGGCGGTGCGGGGCAACGATCTGCGCAGGCTCTTTGGTGGCGGCGAGAACGATGGCCTGCCTGCGCGCGGTGAACTGGGTGTACGCCTGCGCGCCCTCGTCGAACAAGGTCGGCTCGAAATGCACCTCGGTTTCGGCATTCGCGAGGTGGCCGCCGGACCCCAGGGCTTGCGTGTGCTCGCTATCGACGCCACCAAAGAACCGATCGAGGGCATTGACGAGATCATTGCATCCACCGGCGCCCGGCCCGACCTCAGCATCGCACGGGAGCTGCGGCTTCGCCTGGACCCGTGGCTGGAAAGCACCGATGCGCTCGCGCCATTGATCGACCCCAATGTGCACAGTTGCGGCACCGTGCGGCCACACGGCCACCGCGAACTCGCGCATCCCGAAGCAGGCTTCTACGCCATCGGCGCGAAAAGTTATGGTCGTGCGCCCAACTTCCTGCTCGCCACGGGCTACGAGCAGGCGCGTTCCGTGGTGGCTGCCTTGGCAGGCGACCTGAGCGCCGCCGATGACGTGCAGCTTGAGTTGCCGCAGACCGGCGTGTGTTCGGTGGACCTGGGGAGCCCACCTGCTGGTGAAGCCGGCACCGGCTGCTGCGGCGGGCCAGCCAAGGCCGACGCTACCGCTTGCTGCGTGCTCGACGAAACGAGCAAAGCACAAGGCAAGCCAGGCTGCGGGTGCGGATCGAAAACAGCGCCGGCACCAATTGAACCCGTCGCCCAGGTCGCCAGCACGTCAGCCTCGGCTACCGCAGCCTGCTGCGGCTGAAATGGTCATACCACACAACGCGGGAACGATCGCGGCGCTGGGGACTGCCCAAACCCTGGCGTGGGCATCCACCTACTACCTGCCGGCCGTGCTGGCAGCCCCCATGGCGCGCGACCTGGGTGTGGGCACGCCAACCGTGTTTGCCGCATTCTCGGTGGCGCTGGGGGTGTCCGCGCTGATTGGCCCGTGGGCCGGGCGCGCCATCGATCGCCATGGCGGGCGACCCGTGCTGATGGGCACCAGTCTGCTTTTTGCGCTCGGGCTGGCTGCACTCGGCACATCGCAAGGCGTGTGGTCGCTGTTTGCGGCCTGGGCGCTGATAGGTCTGGCCATGGGGAGCGGTCTGTACGAGGCCGCGTTCTCGGCACTGGTTCGCTTGTACGGTCGTGGCTCCCGCAGCGCCATCACCGGCATCACCTTGATCGCGGGTTTTGCCAGCACGGTGGGCTGGCCGCTGTCGACCTTGCTGGAAGCCGAGATCGGTTGGCGGGGTGCCTGCTTTGCGTGGGCCGGTCTTCATCTGGTGCTCGGCCTGCCCTTGAACGCCGCGTTGCCGCACGTGGCAGTGGCGCCGACCGAGCCGGCAAGCCGGGTGAACATGGACGGCGAGCCACCGCCCGCTGATCGCAGACGCTTCACCACGGTTTTGCTGGCCTACGTCTTTGCTACCACCTGGTTCATCAGCACAGCCATGGCGGCGCATCTTCCAGGCCTCTTGCAGGCCAGCGGCGCCAGCCTGGCGGTGGCGGTGGGCGTGGGCGCGCTGATCGGTCCTGCACAGGTGGCGGGCCGTCTGTTGGAATTCGGCTTCCTGCGCCATGTCCACCCCCTGTTGTCGGCGCGACTGGCTGCGCTGGGGCATCCGGTGGGGGTGACGGCCTTGCTGATCGCAGGGCCGGTTGCAGCGCCCCTTTTCGCCGTTCTGCACGGTGCTGGCAACGGCATCCTGACCATTGCCAAAGGCACGTTGCCACTGGTGCTTTTCGGGCCCCAAGGCTACGGTATGCGCCAAGGCTGGCTGATGTTGCCCGCGCGTGTGGCGCAGGCCATGGCGCCGTTCCTGTTCGGGGTGGCGCTGGTGCAATGGGGCTCGGGCGCTCTCTGGTTGTCTGCCGGTCTGGGGACATCGGCCCTTCTGGCCTTGATGCTCATGCCCCATGGGCGAACGACAGAGAACAAGCACCAACCGGCATGAGCCGCACGGGCCAGTCGGCGGACACGGTTATTGGGAGGGTGAGCGGAGCGGTAACTTACCGGGAACCCCCATCGTGCATGCGGTCCTTTCCGCCTGCATTCGCGCGCTGGCGGCTTCCCTTGTTTCCACGGCCTCTCATCGCGGGAATTTTTTTTTCAGGCCCCTGCATCCAGGCGCCAGTTCATGCCGTTCTGTAGGTGGGACGCAATGTTGCGACCTTCAAACCCAACACCACAGGATGATGAAATCATGAAACACAGCTCACACTTGGCCGCCTTCGCTCTGTCCATCTTTGTCGCCAGCGCCGTCCAGGCGCAGCCCGTCATGCGAGAGGGCGTGCTGGCAGATGCGGCAGGCCGCACGGTCTACACCTTTGACAAGGACGAAGCAGGCAAGAGCAACTGCAGTGGTGCCTGCCTGACCGCCTGGCCGGCCTTCACCGCCAAACCCGAGGCGGTGGCCAAGGGTGATTTTGGTCTGATCAACGCCAACGGTGTGCGCCAGTGGACGGTGAACGGCAAGCCGCTCTACTACTTTGCCGGTGACGCCAAGCCCGGTGACCGCAACGGCAATGGCCAGGGCGGTGTGTGGCATGTGGTTCCTGCCAAACCTGTCGCCAGGCTTGACGCCCAGCCCGACCCCAAGGCGGCCGTCAGCCTGACGTACTGAGCCTGACGCCCGATGGCTGGGGCAGGGGATGGGCGTGTCGGTGCGATATGCTCATCCACCTTGCACCCCCGGAGCTCTTCCTGATGGATGACCGTGATGAAGTGAGCCAGTTGCTGGCGCGCATTGCGCTGCGAGATGCGAAAGCGTTCGAGGCCCTTTTTGCGCTGGTCGCCAGTCGGCTGATGGCGGTGGCCCTGCGGGTGACGCAAGATTCCGCCATGGCCGAGGATGTGCTGCAAGAGGTGTTTGTCTCGATCTGGAACCGGTCCGAAGCGGCGGCACCTGGGCAGCACCGCACGCTGGCGTGGTTGTGCGTGGTCACGCGCCACCGGGCCATCGATCTCCTGCGCAAGCGCAAACCCGAGGCATCACTGTATTGGCGGGACGAGGAGGGAGAAGAGCACATGCACGATGTCCAGGCAGAAGGCGCATCTCCGATGGAGCAACTGCTGGGACATGAAGACGATGCGCAGCTGACGCGTTGCATGGGCACCCTGGAGCCCGAACCGAGGCGGGCCTTGCTGCTGGCCTTTTACGATGGCCTGACCCATCCCGAGATCGCGCTGCGCATGCAGCGGCCTCTAGGTACTGTCAAGGCCTGGACGCGGCGCAGCTTGATGCGGCTCAAGGGCTGCATGGAGGCCCTGGCATGAACTGGTACCAGCATCCATCGGCTGTGGAGCAACTGGCCGCGGCCTACGTGGCGGGCACGCTGGAGGGCAGGGCGCGCCGCCGTTTCGAAGCCGTCATGCAGCGCCAGCCGGCCCTGGTGGCAGCGGTGAACGACTGGACACAACGCCTGGCACCGCTGCACAGCGCCTTGCCAGCCCAGGCGCCCAGCGCTGAACTGTGGGGCCGCATATCGAAAGCCACCGCGATCGCCCCCGCGACGACCCCCATCCCCAGGATGCCCTGGTGGCGCAGCCTGCTGGCCCCGGCGCCCGCAGGGGCCCTGGCCCTGGGCCTGTTGCTGGGCACCCTGTTGCCGGCGGTATGGCAGGCCCACGGTGACTACCAGCGCGGCATGGAATTGCCCGACAGCTACGTGGGCGTGCTGGGCACGGCCCAGGGGCAACCGGGCCTGATCATCTCCAGCTTGCGTCAAGGCAAGGTGGTTGACATCAAGCAGGTGACGCCGGTCAACGTGCCAGAAGGAAAGACGCTGTACCTGTGGCGCATCGACAAGGCGGGCGATGTTGCCGCGGTGGGGCCACTGCCCAATGGTCAGTTCACGCACCTGACATTGACCGAAACTGCCGAGCAGGTGTTTTTCCCGGCGGTGGAGCTGGCCGTGTCCCTGGAGCCTGTGGGGACTCAACCCGCGACCCCCTCTCAGCCCTTTGTGTACCGCGGGCTGTGCGGCAAGCTCTGGCGATGAGCCTCTCGGGGGAACGCTGGCCCCCGTGTCTCTTTCTGCGGGCGCGCCGCCCGTAAAAGGCTCGTCAATGCGTCCATGGTCCGGGTCGCGGGCCGCTGACCCTGGCGTGGCGAGCCAGGCGGCCATTGTGCGCTGCGGGCACGGCCAGGCCCGCTACCACGACGGTGTTCTGCACATCGAGATGCCCCGTCTACCAGAACAGTTGCGTCAGTTACCAAATGACAAGCGGACGTGCTCAGGCACGCGGATCGACTTGGCGAGCCCTTCTTGTTCGTCTGCTTTGGGCGCCCCACGTTCTGTGTGCGGTGCCAGACGGTCACCACACCTGACTCCCTCCAATATGGCTCAGGGATCGCCGGGCACAGGGCCCGAGCGACCCGTCGAAGTTCACGCTGTGAAGGACTTCGTCTCTGTACCGGACAGGAGCCATGCAAGACACCGAAAACCATCTCATTGAACGTCTGCCCAGGCGTGTCCAACACCAGTTCCTCGCGCGCTGCGAGCGGTTTGATCTCGTGCCATCGACAGAGCTGAGCACCCGCGGCGCCGCACTCACACACGCCTACTTCCCCAACACGGGCTTCATCTCGCTGGTGCTCGACAGCGAGAGCTGCTCTCCGGTCGAGGTGGGCGTGGTGGGTCGCGAGTCCATGCTGGGTTCGGAACTGTTGCTGGGCGTGGTCAGGACGCCGTGGCGTGCGGTGGTGCAAGGCGCTGGCACATGCTGGCGCATCGACACCCGGGCACTTCGGCAAGCCATGCGCGACATGCGCGCATTGCCGGCGCTGTTGCAGCGCAACCTGATGGTCCGGGTCCAGCAGCAGCAGGCGCTGGCCTCGGCCGATGCGGGCTCGGGGGTGGCGTGATCCCCTGTCGAGGTCACCCTCGGCCACGTCAGGCGATACCGCCCGCGTGCGCAAGCGCACAGACCCGGACTGGCCTGCCTCACTAAGGTTCCTGTTCCCGATTCCTCTCTTTGATTTCCCTGACCGTGCAGCACCTGCACACCCCTCCGCACCATCCATTCAAGGACGATCCATGACCACCACCAAGACCACCGCCACCCAGAAGGCCAAGCCTGCACCAAAGGACGCCATCGCCATGCTCAAGGCCGACCACGTGGCCGTGAGCAAAATGTTTGCCGAATACGAAAAAAGCCGTTCGGTCGCCAAGAAAAGGGACCTGGTTGCCGAGATCTGCACCGCACTCAGCGTGCATGCGCAGATTGAGGAAGAGATCTTCTACCCGGCGGTGAAAGCGAAACTGAAAGACAAATTGCTGGTGCCAGAGGCCACGGTCGAACACGCCAGCTTGAAGGACCTGATTGCACAGATTGAGGGCGTCGAACCCGATGGCGAGATGTTTGATGCCAAGGTCAAGGTGCTGTCGGAGTACGTGAAGCACCATGTCAAGGAAGAGCAGAACGAGATGTTTCCCAAAGCCAAGGCCTCGACGCTCGACATGGTCGAGCTGGGCACGCGCATGTCTGAACGCAAAGCAGACCTGATGGCGCAGGCGGCATGAACCGACAGGAGCCCACCATGAGTCAAACCATTCTTCCGGTCAGCCGGTCCACCGTTCCCTGGCCCACCAGTGACCAGCCAGACCGGTCACCTGAAGCTGCCACATCGCAGCGCAACGAGAGCGCCCCGCCAGAGGCGGCGGTTCTGGTGATGAACGCAGGACAAGGCCTGAGCGACACCCTTGGTCAAACCGCAGAGCGTGCAGAGCGGCACATGGACGACGGCATCGCTGCGGCTGATGAAGCGCTGCAGGCTGGCGTCCATCGTCTTCGCGAGACCCGAGCCGACTGGGTCAGCAGCCTGCGCGCCACCGTGCGCAGAAGCCCGCTGGTCTCTGTGGCTGCTGCGTTTGCCCTGGGTGCCGCGATCGTGCGTCTCAAACGCTGAGCGATGCGCGACCCGGCCTGTCGAGGAGCGCAGTTTGCGATCGGCCTTCGGACCCATGAGATCACTCACCACCAAAGAAACGACATGGCCAATCCCTGGTTGAAGAAGAATCCCTTCATGAGCATGTGGCTGAGTGCGGCGAACAGTGTCGCCGGGACGGTGCGCGGTCAGGCCACGGCACAGGCAAAACGCAACCTGAAGGCAGCCATGTCCGAGCCCAAGGCCGCGCCAGCGCCCAAGCCCAAGCGCAAGCGCTGACCCATCGGTCGGTTGTGATCTCATGCGTCACAAGTCCCGTTGCGCACTGATCGCAGGTGTCGTGGCCAGCCTTTGCCTGGTAGTCGGGCTGCTGGTCTCGAACTTCGTGGGTGGCGAAACGAAGGTCGAGCACCGCATCGAGCGGCTGTATCCGCTCGATGACCCCCGTTTCGTGCAAGAGCTCGGCGTGCTGCTGGGGCCACCTTTCCTGCAGGGAACGAAGGTTCGTGCGCTGATGAACGGCGACGAAATCTTTCCGCCCATGCTGGCGGCAATCAGCGCTGCCCAGGTGTCGATCACCTTCGAGACCTACATCTATTGGGCGGGCGACATCGGCCGCGCGTTTGCGGAGGCCCTGGCCGAGCGGGCGCGGCAGGGCGTGAAGGTCCATGTGCTGCTCGACTGGGTTGGTAGCGAGAAGATGGACACCCGTCTGGTGACCACGATGGAGCAGGCCGGCGTTCAGGTCAGGCGGTTTCATCCACCGCATTGGTCGAACCTGGGGCGCATGAACAACCGGACCCACCGCAAGCTGCTGATCACCGACGGTCGCGTCGGGTTCACCGGCGGCGTCGGGGTGGCGCCGCAGTGGACGGGCCGAGCACAGGACCCCGATCATTGGCGGGACACTCACTTCGAAGTTGAAGGTCCCGTGGTCGCGCAGATGCAGTCGGTCTTCATCGACAACTGGATCAAGGTCACAGGCGATGTTCTCCATGGCCCGGACTACTTTCCCGTGCTGGCGCCGGCTGGCCCGGCCTGGGCGCAGATGTTCAGCAGTTCACCCAGCGGTGGCAGCGAGAGCATGCAGCTGATGTACCTGTTGGCCGTGACGGCGGCGTCGCGTTCGATCGACCTGTCCGCGGCGTATTTCGTGCCTGACGAGCTGACCCGGCAGGCCTTGTTCGACGCACTGAAGCGTGGCGTCAAGCTGCGCATCGTGGTGCCTGGCGAGCACATCGACAGCGAGACGGTGCGCAGGGCTTCCCGGGCCACCTGGGGGCCGCTGCTCAAGGCCGGCGCCACCATTGCCGAATACGCGCCCACGATGTACCACTGCAAGCTCATGATCGTTGACGGCCTGCTCACCTCCGTCGGTTCAACCAACTTTGACAACCGGTCGTTTCGCCTCAACGACGAAGCGACGCTGAACATCGTCGACAGGGCATTCGCCAGCACACAGACCGCTGCCTTTGAGGCCGATCTCGCGCTGTCGCACAGGGTGAGTTACGAGGAGTGGCAGGCCAGGCCAGCACGGGAAAAGCTTGCCGAGTGGCTGGCCTCGCTGATCGACACGCAGCTCTGACCATGTTCGCAGGCGTACAGACGAAGCCGGGCTACCACGCGAACATGGCTGCTTGAGTCCTGTGCACCCGCACCGGACACCCGCGGTATTCAGGAGCGATTGCCATGGACTTTCTCATCTGGCTGTTCGTCGGTGGTGCCATTGGATGGCTGGCCAGCATGTGGATGAGGACCCCTGACCCGCAAAGCGTGTTCCGAAACGTGGGCGTGGGCGTGGTCGGCGCCATGCTCGGAGGCTGGTTCATCGCACCGCTGACGGGTGTGGGCACCATCGATCAGGGCAACTTCAGCCTGCCCGATCTGATCGTCTCATTCCTGGGCGCCGCCATTCTGCTGGCTGTCGTGAACGCCTTCCCTCGCGGTCGTGCCGTTGATGGCCTGCCGCCGGTTCCACTCCTACAGCAAAGCGTACCCATCATGAACCCGAACAATTCATCCCTCGACGAAGAAGCCAACCGAGTTCCCTTGACCGGCGCCCCTGCAGGGGTGGTTGCGAGCACTGACGTCGAAGGGTGGACCACCAGCCACAGTGCTTCCAGACTGAACTGGCCGCGCGCAAGTCACGCCGCGCGAGATGCCTGGAAACGCATCAGCCCGGCAAACAGATCGCGAACATGAAACACCTGGCCGCTGAAGTTGTTGCACGTCCATCCCTTGCCATGCTGGGGGCGGAGCCGTTTCGTGCCGCCATGGAATTTGCCTGGCAAGGTTTTGCACACACCGATGCCGCAACCACCGGTGACGGGCACCCTGTCGTGATCTTCCCGGGTCTGGGCGCAGACGGGCATTCGGTCGCCACCCTGCGCGGACACTGCCGGTCGCTCGGCTACGACGCCTTTGACTGGGGCCAGGGATTCAATACCGGCCCCCAGGGTGACCTCGACGCCTGGCTGCACACCTTGAAGGCGCAGGTCGCTGACTTGCTCGCGGGTCACAGCCAGCCGGCCACGCTCATTGGCTGGAGTCTGGGCGGTCTTTACGCACGCGAAATTGGCAAGCTGATGGCCCCTCGCATCCGGCAGGTGATCACCATCGGAACGCCCTTCAACACGGAGACAGACCACACCAACGTGAGTGGGTTCTTTGGTCTGATGAGTGGCCGCACGGCGGTGATGGACCCAGCGCTGAGCCTGCGCCTGCGCACACCGCCTCCGCTGCGCACTACCTCGATCTACAGCCGCTCGGACGGCGTGGTCGCTTGGCAGACATGCCGCCACCACAAGCGCTCGAGCCTCGTGCAAGACGTCGAAGTCGAAGGCAGCCACTTCGGCCTCGGCTGGAACCGGGAAGTGCTGGCGGTGGTCGCAGACCGCCTCGGTCAGCAGCCCGGCCCATGGCGTCGCTATGTGCGCGCGCAATGAGCCCGTCATCGGATCCGCCCCACCCCCCCTATTGAAACGCCTGCCAACCTCAAGGAGAACGCCAACATGCACAAGCCATTGACCATGATCGCGCTCAGCACATGCCTGCTGCTGCTGACCGCCTGTGACAAGACACCGACTGCCCAGCCAACCCCCATCGTCAACCAGCCGGTGCCGGCCGAAGCCGGTGCAAGTGCCGGTGCGGACGTGAACACCTCGGTGCCTTCGGCCGCGTCGGTGTTCCCGCCGGCAAACTCTGTCCAGGCAGAACCGGTGGAGAAGGAAACGGACGGCACGAGGAAACCTTCACAGGAACCTGAAGCGATGCCAGTGCTCAAACCGATGCCTGGGCAGAACAACGATCACTCGGCACCGCTCAGCACTTCTCAGTAAGCCATGCCAGCCGTGGCAGCCGCCGACGCCACACCTGTTTGAGAAGGACATCGCCATGTCACGCACCCAATTGCACAAGCCCCACCACCCCGAAAAAGACGTGCCGGAAGAGTTCGAGCCCGGTGCGCCGCCCGTCGAACCCGACGAGGGGCCGGTTCCCGCATTCATCCCGGAAGACCCCGAGCACGAGCGCGCCCCCAACCCGGGTGCGAACGAGACCTTGCCGATCCAGGGCGCCCGTCGTGAAATCGAACTGGTGACATGACCCTGAACGCTGGAGCCAGGCAGGGTGTTGAACGCCCGCCATTCAAAGACCGGGATCTGTCTCAAGAACGCGGCGAATTGACGGATGCCACCCCTGAAGCGCCCTTGCACCTGACGATGAATGCCAGGCGCTACGTCGAAGCAGACTTGCGGGCGACCGCCAGTCTGGACGCCAAAATCCGCGCCTGCCTGGTGCCCGGCCTCCGCAGCAAGCCGCCTTTGTCGAACGGCTAGCAGGCTGTCACGGAACGGGTTGCAACAATTGATGCAACCCTGATCGTGTCAGCACGCCAGCTCGGGCTGGCCCCAGGGTTTCCTGTTCCAAGTGGTCTGCGCTATCTGCAGGCTTCTCACTCCTCTCGTATCGCTGCCCCTCGCAGTCGCAAGGCATTGCCGATCACCGAAGCAGAACTCAGGCTCATGGCCGCCGCGGCGATCATGGGCGAGAGCAGCCAACCAGTGAAGGGGTACAGCAGGCCGGCGGCCAGCGGGATGCCCAGTGCGTTGTAGAGGAAGGCAAACGCCAGGTTCTGCTTCATGTTGGCCACCGTGGCCACCGAGAGGGCGCGGGCCGTGGCGATGCCGCGCAGGTCGCCCTTGACCAGCGTGAGCTGGGCGCTGTTCATGGCCACGTCGGTGCCTGTGCCCATGGCAATGCCCACATCCGCCCGCGCCAGTGCCGGCGCGTCGTTGATGCCGTCGCCTGCCATGGCCACCACGCGGCCCTCGGCCTGAAGCTTCTCCACCAGTTTGAGTTTGTCTGCCGGCTTCACTTCGCCGTGCACCTCTTCAATGCCCAGGCGTTGGCCCACCGAGCGCGCCGTGGTCAGGCCGTCGCCAGTGGCCATGACCACGCGGATGTGGGCCTGGCGCAGCGACGCGAGCGCTTCGGCCGTGGTGGTCTTGATCGGGTCGGAGACGGCCAGCAGGCCGGCCAATGTGTTGTCCACCGCCAGATACATGACACTGGCTCCCTCTGAACGAAGGGCTTCGGCCTCGGTGGCCATGGGTGATGCATCCACCCCCAGCTGTTGCATCAGCGCCGTGTTACCCAGGGCCAGGTGGGCGGCGCCCACCACACCGCGCACACCGATGCCGGACCCGGAGTCGAACTGTTCGGGCTTGTCGAGCACCATGTCTTGTTGTCTGGCGGCGGCCACGATGGCGGCGGCCAGCGGGTGTTCACTGCCCTGGTCCAGGCTGGCCGCCAGGCGCAGCACCTCGGCTTCTGAAAAACTGCCATGGCCAATGGCGCGCTCGAACTGCGGTCTTCCTTCGGTGAGCGTGCCGGTTTTGTCCACGATCAGCGTGTCGACTTTGCGCAGGTTCTCGATGGCGGCGGCATCGCGAAACAGCACGCCGTTGGTGGCGCCCCGCCCGGTGGCCACCATGATGGACATGGGTGTGGCCAGGCCCAGTGCGCAAGGGCAGGCGATGATCAGCACGGCCACGGCGTTGATCAGCCCATGAACCCAGCGCGGTTCGGGGCCGAACAGGCCCCAGCCGAAAAAGGTGAGCAGTGCCGCCGTCACGACCCCCATCACGAAGTAGCCCGCCACCTGGTCGGCCATGCGCTGCATGGGCGCACGCGAGCGTTGCGCCATGGCCACCATCTGCACGATCTGCGAGAGCACGGTGGTGGAGCCCACGTGATCCGTCTTCATCACCAGTGCGCCACTGGTGTTGAGCGTGGCGCCGATCAGCTTGTCGCCGACCCGCTTCGTCACCGGCAGCGGTTCACCCGTGAGCATCGATTCGTCCAGCGCGCTGGCGCCTTCGGTCACCGTGCCGTCGGTGGGGACCTTCTCGCCAGGGCGCACGCGCAGCAGGTCGCCCACATGCACGTGTGCCAGTGGCACGTCTTCCTCCTGCCCGTCATCCTTGATGCGCCGCGCGGTTTTGGGCGCCAGGCCCAGCAGGGAACGGATGGCCGCCGACGTCTGCGAGCGCGCCTTGAGTTCCAGCAACTGCCCCAGCAGGGTCAGCGAGATGATCACCGCAGCCGCTTCAAAATACACCGCCACCCGTCCCATCGATACAAACGACTCGGGAAACACCTGGGGCGCCACCGTGGCCACGGTGCTGTAGACAAACGCCGCCCCGGTACCCAGCCCGATGAGGGTCCACATGTTGGGGCTGCGGTTGGCCACCGACTGCGCACCGCGCACAAAAAAGGGCCAGCCCGCCCATAACACGATCGGTACTGTGAGAACAAGTTCGATCCAGCTCTGCACCGCCATGTCGAACCAGCCCAGGCCGTGACCGAACATGGCCAGCACGGTGACGACCACGGTGAGCGGCAGGGTCCACCAGAAGCGGCGCTGGAAGTCCTTGAGTTCGGGGTTGTCCTGTTCCTCCAGCTCGGGCAGCAGGGGCTCCAGTGACATGCCGCACTTGGGGCAGTTGCCGGGATGGTCCTGTCGGATCTCCGGGTGCATGGGGCAGGTGTAAACCGTGCCCGCCGCCGCAGGCGCCTGTGCTGGCGCTGGCGCCGGGTCGAGGTATTGCCGGGGACTCGCCACGAACTTGCCCAGGCATTTCGCGCTGCAGAAATGGAAGGTCCGCCCTTCGTGCACCGTCTGGTGAGGCGATTGTTCGGTCACCGTCATGCCGCAAACAGGGTCCTTGAGCGTCGCTGGATCGTTCTGATGGGGCGGTGAATGGCCGGCGGGATGCCGGTGTGTTGTCATGTCCATGACGGTGCTCCTTGCTGGTCTTCTGTATCAACCCGTTCCATCCGCTTATCGATTGCGCCATTCCTGGCGGTCCTTCAGGGTGTCACGCTGATGCCATTGGGCCCAGCACCCACCGGGACGGTGGCCACGGTCTTGCTCGTCTGCACATCAATGACCGTCACCGTATTGGCGTAGAGATTGCTCACATAGGCATGGCGACCGTCCGTTCCCACCACCACACCATGGGCGCCACTGCCCACCTGGATCAGCTGCGTGCTGAAATTGGCAAGGTCGATCACGCTCACAGTATTGCCAGGGTTCTTCCGGCTGCCCTGATTGGCCACAAAGAGGAAGCGGTTGTCGGGGGTCGCATAGAGCTGGATCGGCACATCGCCGACAGACACTTTGCGGATCACTTTGCGGCTGGCCGGGTCGATGACGGCAACGCTGGCTTCTTGCGACAAAGACACGAAGGCCAGTTGGCCATCAGGTGTGAAGCCCACCTGGGCAGGGCCTTTGCCCACCGGAATCTGCCCGATTTCCTTGCGGCTATCCGTGTCGATGACCGACACCGTGTTGCCTTTCAGATTGGCGACATACACCTGTTTGCCATCCGGGCTCAGGCGAAGGCCGTGGGGGTATTCGCCGGTGGGAACTGTGTCGGCAACTTTGAGCGATGCCGCATCCACCACGCTGACGGTGTTGTCGCCACCGTTGGTGACATAAGCCCAGCGGTTGTCGGCAGACACCACCACGTGGGCTGGGTGCTTGCCCACCACCACCCGCGCCACCACCGCTTCGGTCCCGGTGTCGATGGCCCAGACCTCGCCGGCGTGCGCCATGGCGCCGTGTCCGGCGCCAGAATGGCCCTTGCCTGAGGCAGACGCTTTCATTGCGCCATTGTTGGTGACCCAGGCCAGCTTTCCATCGGGCGACACCTGGACGTTGTGCGCCCCCGCACCCACCGCAATGTGGCGGGTGACCTTGAAGGTGGCCCCGTCAATCACGCTCACGGTGCCTGCGCCCTCGTTGGCCACATAGATCTTGCGATCTGCGGCGAAGGCAGACAGGCTGACAAAGGCCAGCGACGCCGACAGGACGGCCAGTTTCCAGGTTGATTTTTTTGGGTTCAAGAGATTCTCCAGTTTGCAATTCAAAGGGGGCCAGTCAGGCTGGCAGGTGACGTCCTCGGTCGGCAGCCGTCACACCCAGGCAGATTCGACCGCGCTCAACATGGGGCGCCCGGCAGTCCCCGGTCCCATGTCTCACTGGGCGGGCAGTCACTTGGCGGCGGGAGGGCTGGCCACACCCGGCATGCGCTGCATCATCATTTCCATCATGGTCTGCATCATGTCCATGCGCATCTCCATCATCTGATGGTGCTTGGCCATGTCTTTCATCGGCATGTCCTTCATGCCCGACATGCCTCCCATGCCCTGCATGCCCTGCATGCCCTGCATGCCTTGCATGTTCCCCATGCCTTTCATCATCGCCATGCCTTCGTGCATGGTTTTCATGTGTTCGTCCATCAAGGCCTGACGTTCGGCCGGCGTCTTGGCGTTCATCATCTTGTCGCGCATGGCCTGCATGTTCTTCATGCGATCTTCCATGGCGGAAGCTGCTGCTGGTGCAGATGCCAAAGGGGTCGGTGCGGTTGCCGCAGCTGGATGGTGCTCGGCATGCGCGGCGTCGTCTGCCGCCGGTACGGGGCCAGTGCCCGGTGGGGTCGGGTTCGCGCACGCGGTCAGGAAAGCGGTGGTCGAGAGCGCAATGAGGGTGATGAGCTTTTTCATGGTGGTGTCCTGTGAATGAATACGGGTGCCGCCAGCGATGGCGTCACGATTGCGGTGTTCGGAAAGGGGTGGGCCGCTGGGGCCGGCCAGAACGCAGGAGTGCGGATCGCGGTGGCCCGCGATGCGTCCTATAGCGTCAAGCGGTGGGGTCGCGCAGCAATGGGCAAGGCCAGGTGCGCGGGTCGGTGGCTGAGCACCGGAAGTCGAACGGCGGTGGTCGAAGCCAACACCAGCACCGGTGCCTGGGGCAAGGTGCCCAGCATGCCCGCGCCGCCATCGCTGACGGACTGTTCCAGCTTCTTGATGGCCAGCCTGGGTTCATCGCAGAACTTGAGGCATCCGGCGGTGCCGGGATTCGGTGCTTCTTTCTGGTGAGCGTGGGCGAGGGGCGTGCCGGGGGTTGCCACAGAGAACGATGACTGACTGCTGTGGTTCGGCGTGTTCAGCAGGCAGGCATTGGCCACACCTGCGCCCAACGCAAACAGCCACATCACCAGGATCATCCTGGTGATGTGTCGCAGTGAGCGGCGGGACAGGTGCATGTTCGTTCAGGGTTGGAGAGGCAACGGTCCGAGGCTATACATTGGCGCTCGAACAGTTTTGATGCAGATCAATGGAGCCGTGCATTGCACGAGTCCTACTGAATCAGTGTGCGACTTGGCGCCGCCCCGGTCGGTGGGCCACCGAACAGATCGAGCCGCATGGGGTATGGCGGGCAGCGCGCGACCCACGACGCATGAAATGGTCCCATCCAGGGGCACCGCCGGGCCGGCTTTGCCGGACGGCCAGTGCCGCCCTCTTGAGGGGGCTGAGGGCCGCGGCTCCAAGCCTGCCTGCGCAGGCTTGGACAGCCCGAAGAAGCATCGACTCCGGCGATGCTGCGGCCTGCAAGGCACGCGAAGCGGCGCGGGGGTGTTTCCAGGTTCAATGCGCGCCATGGTGAACCTGGACGCCGCGCATCCAGGCCATGAGATCGATGTGACTGGCGGTGCTGGCGGTGCTCGCGCCGGGCGCTTCTCTTTTGCCGTGCGACGTCCTGATCTGTGGCTTGTGCTCAGGCTGGTGCTCGGCCGGGCTGCCCCACGCGAGTTTTTCCAGAATCGCGCAGTGGGGCTGGTCGTTGCCATGGCAGGCGTTCACCAGCACGGAAAGCCCTGCCATCATCTGCTCGATTTCAAGGCGCTTTTCTTCCAGGTCGGCCAGGTGGCGCTGAGCCACGGCCTTGACTTCCCGGCTGCTGCGCTGCGAATCGCTCCACAGGCCGATCAACTCTGCGACCTGCGGGACTGAGAATCCCAGCCGTCGCGACTGCCGGATGAATCGCAGCACCGAGACCTCGCGCTCGCCGTACAGGCGGTAGCCCGCATCGCTGCGCTCGGCCGCAGGCAACAGGCCAATCTGTTCGTAGTGGCGAATCATCTTCGCCGACACGCCTGCGGCGCTGGCCGCTTCGCCGATGTTCATGAGGGGGTTCATGGTGTGCTCCGTGTTCCGTGGGGGGTGCATGAGACGAAGGATGTACCTTGCCACCGTGGGAAGGTCAAGACCCTCGCGGGGAGGGTCCTGAATCAGGGCCTGTTCACACTATTTTTCCAAGATGCGTTGCGGATCAAAAAGGCCATGCGCAAGGCGCGAAACGCAGCCGAGATCGCCCCCCCGGCAAGGCTTCGTAACGCCGCGCATGGTCTTTTTGGCCGCAACCCGAAGGGAATGGGTTGAAAACAGCGCCACTCGTTGTTGCACTCCTAGGCCAGACATCCAGTCTGGCCGTCGTCGCGCGCCTAGATTGGCGCTGTTTTCAACCCATTCGCACTTGGAAAAATAGTGTGAACAGGCCCTAGCCGCTCAGAGCGGCGGGTAGCCTGCGTCGGTGAGGGCTTCGAGCAAGGTCTCGCGGTCTTCGGTGCTCTTAACGCCAACGCGGTTTTGTGCCACATCGACCTCAATTTCGCAGAGTGGATCGACCCGCTTCAAGGTGACGCTCACTTTGGAAGCGCAGTGGCGACAGGTCATGTCGGGGAGATGAAATTCGTGCATGGATGACTCCATAAAGGGTTGAGGGAACCCTTACTCTGGGCATTGCCACGGGGGCAAGGTCAACCAGCGTGAAGGCTTGCGCTTGACACCGTGTCAAGGCCAAACATCCGCATCTCCATCCCCTCACCCCTTGGAGATATGTCATGAACACCGCGACAGCAACGCTCATCAAGCACCAGTTCCCCATCGAAGGCATGACTTGCGCGTCCTGCGTCGGCCGCGTTGAAAAGGCCTTGAAGGCCGTGGCCGGCGTGAAGGCCGTCAGCGTCAACCTGGCCACCGAACGTGCCACGGTGAATGCCGTCCCATCCACGCTGGCGGCCAGCCTGGTGGCTGCGGTGCAAAAGGCCGGCTACAGCGTGGGCAAAGAGCCCAGCGCTGACCACTTGGCAGGGCCCGCCAGAAGCAGGGGTGAGCCTTGGTGGCCGGTGGCGCTGGCCGCCGTGCTGTCTGTGCCCCTGGTGCTGCCCATGATCGCCATGCTCTTTGGCGCCGACTGGACAATCAATGGCTGGCTGCAGCTCGCGCTGGCCACACCCGTTCAGTTCTGGCTGGGCGCGCGCTTTTACCGCGCAGGCTGGAAGGCCCTGCGGGCCGGCGCAGGCAACATGGACCTGCTGGTGGCCCTGGGCACCAGTGCAGGCTATGGCCTGAGCGTGTACCTGCTGTTCAAGCACGTCGACCATGGCACGCCGCACCTGTACTTCGAAGCCTCGGCAGTGATCATCACGCTGGTGCTGCTGGGCAAGTGGCTGGAGTCGCGCGCCAAGCGCCAGACGGCCGCCGCCATCGCGGCCCTCAACGCGCTCAAGCCCGAGGTGGCGCGCGTGCGCATGCCCTACGGCGATGTGGACGTGGCGATTGAACAGGTGAAGGCGGGCGATCTCGTGGTGGTTCGCCCGGGTGAGCGCATTCCGGTGGACGGCGTGGTCACCATCGGCGCCAGCCAGGTGGACGAGTCGCTCATCACCGGTGAGAGCCTGCCCGTGGCCAAGCACGCGGGCGACAAGGTCACCGGTGGTGCCGTCAATGCCGAAGGGCTGCTGCTGGTGGAAACCACCGCCGTGGGTGCCGAATCCACGCTCTCGCGCATCGTGCGCATGGTCGAGTCGGCGCAGGCGAAGAAGGCGCCGATTCAACGCATCGTGGACAAGGTGAGTGCCGTCTTCGTGCCGGTGGTGCTGCTGATCGCGGCGCTCACCCTGCTGGGCTGGGGGCTGGCCACCGGTGACTGGGAGCAGGCCATCCTCAACGCGGTGGCGGTGCTGGTGATTGCCTGCCCGTGTGCCCTGGGTCTGGCCACACCCACGGCCATCATGGCCGGCACCGGCGTGGCCGCACGCCAGGGCATTCTGATCAAGGACGCCGAGGCGCTGGAAGTGGCACACCGCATCCACACCGTGGCGTTTGACAAGACGGGCACGCTCACCGAGGGCAAGCCCACACTGGTGGCCGCCCTTGCCGCACCGGGCCATGAAGACACACTGCTGTCGTGGAGCGCGGCCTTGCAGGCCGGCAGCGAACACCCGCTGGCCCGCGCGGTGATGACGGCAGCAGAGCAGGCCGGCCTGCCGCTGCTCTCAGCCGCCAAGGTCAGCGCTGTGCCGGGGCGTGGCATGTCGGCCGAGGTGCAGGGGCGTGCGCTGCGACTGGGCAGCCCGCGTTACATGCAGGAACTGGGCGTGGACACCGCCGCACTGGGCGAAGCCGCGCAACGGCTGGCGAACGAAGGACGCACCGTGTCCTGGCTGGCGGACGTGACGGCATCGCCTGTGCTCGTGGGCATGCTGGCCTTTGGCGATTCGCCCAAGGCCAGCGCGGCGGCCGCCGTGAAGAGCCTGCAGGCCCTGGGTGTGCGCACGGTGATGGTCACCGGCGACAACCTGGGCAGTGCGCTGGCCGTGGGCCGCGCACTGGGCATCGACCATATCGAGGCCGAGGTGCTGCCGGCGGACAAGGCCGCCATCGTGAACCGCCTCAAGGAAGGAGGCCGCTCGGTGGCCATGGTGGGCGATGGCATCAACGACGCACCGGCCCTGGCGTCGGCCGATGTGGGCATTGCCATGTCCACCGGCACCGACGTGGCCATGCACGCGGCCGGCATCACGCTCATGCGCGGTGACCCGGCGCTGGTGGCCGACGCGATCGACATCTCGCGCCGCACCTACCGCAAGATCCGCCAGAACCTGTTCTGGGCCTTTGCCTACAACGTCATTGGCATCCCGCTGGCCGTGGCCGGCCTGCTCAAACCGGTGGTGGCCGGCGCGGCCATGGCACTGAGCAGCGTGAGTGTGGTGAGCAATGCGCTGCTGCTGCGGGGCTGGCAGCGGCGAGGCTGAGGCCCTCAAAGACACCGGGGGGCGCATGGGTGAATCAGCGGGAGGCCGAACGCACAAGAACGTGGTGGCGGCCACCCGCGATGCACCAGCCTAGGGATGGGCATGCACCAGCGGCGGCGTGATGTCGTTGATTTGGCGCAATAGGTGCTCATTTGCAGTGCGAAATGTCGGTTTTTGGCCTGGCACAGCTTTTGCTCAACATGACTTGTCATAACGAGTTAGAGAAATGAGCAGACGAATGGCCTCAAACGGTTTGCGTGCAGTTGTCACGAACTTGCCTCTCCCGCGCACGGTGGACGAGATACAGGCGTCCTCGCCGACGCCCCTGTATGAGCAGATCAAGGCGATCTTGCGCTCGCGTGTGCTCGATGGCACCTACAAGCCGCACGAGCAGTTGCCCTCAGAGAGTGAAATGATGACGGCCTTCAATGTGAGCCGCATCACGGTGCGCCAGGCATTGAACGACCTGCAGAACGAAGGCCTGGTGTTCCGCATTCACGGCAAGGGCACCTTCGTGTCCAAGCCCAAGGCCTTTCAGGATCTGGGCCGGCTGCAAGGCTTTGGTGAAGCCATGCGCAAGATGGGCTATGAGACCTTCGCGCGTGTGGTGTCCATGCGCACGGTGGTGCCATCGGCGCAAGTGCAGGAGCGGCTGCACCTGAGCAAGCGCGCCAAGGTCACCGAGCTGCAGCGCATCCGCTTCCTCAACCGCGAACCCATCTCGCTCGACGTCACCTATTTGCCGGCCGACATCGGCGCGCGTCTGGCCAAGGAAGACCTCGCCAGCCGCGACATCTTCGTGATCCTGGAAAACGACTACGGCATGTCGCTGGGGCATGCCGATCTGCAGATCGGCTCCACGCTGGCCGATGAACGACTGGCCGGTCAACTGCAGGTGGAAGAGGGCTCGCCGGTGCTGGTGATCGAGCGCACCACGCACACCACCGACGGCTCCCCCATCGACTACGAACACCTCTATTACCGCGGCGACGCCTTTCAGTACAAGGTGCGCGTCGATCGCGCGCCCATCTGAAGCCTGTCTGTCTGCACCACCTTCTCAGCCTTGAACAACCCGGAAAGGTCAACATGAAAACCATCGAACTTGAGTACGACATTGTGGTGATCGGTGGCGGCACCGGCGGCCCCATGGCCGCGGTGAAAGCCAAGGAAAAAAATCCCAAGCTGCGCGTCCTGCTGCTGGACAAGGCCAACGTGAAACGCAGCGGCGCCATCTCCATGGGCATGGATGGCCTGAACAACGCCGTAATCCCCGGTCACGCCACGCCCGAGCAGTACACCAAGGAAATCACGGTGGCCAACGACGGCATCGTGGACCAGAAGGGGGTGTACGCCTACGCATCCAACAGCTTCGCCATGATCGAAGAGCTGGACAAGTGGGGCATCAAGTTCGAGAAGGACGAGACCGGCGACTACGCCGTGCGCAAGGTGCATCACATCGGCAGCTACGTGCTGCCCATGCCCGAAGGCCACCACATGAAGCGCGTGCTCTACCGCCAGCTAAAAAAAGCGCGCGTGGAAATCACCAACCGCGTGGTGGCCACCCGGTTGCTCACCGGCGCCGGGGGTGAGATCACGGGGGTGATGGGCTTTGACTGCCGCACCGCCGACTTCTACGTCATCAAGGCCAAGGCCGTGGTGATCTGCACCGGCGCCGCCGGGCGCCTCGGGCTGCCGGCTTCCGGCTACATGTTTGGCACGTACGAGAACCCGACCAACACCGGCGAGGGTCATGTGATGGCATACCACGCCGGTGCCGAGCTCACCAACCTCGAGTGCTTCCAGATCAACCCGCTGATCAAGGACTACAACGGCCCGGCCTGTGCCTACGTGACCGGACCGTTCGGCGGCTACACCTCGAACAACGCGGGTGAGCGCTTCATCGAATGCGACTACTGGAGCGGCCAGATGATGATGGAGTTCTTCAACGAACTCGAAGGCGGCAAAGGCCCGGTGTTCCTAAAGCTCGATCACCTGGCGGAAGAAACCATCAGCGAGATCGAGCACATCCTGCACACCAACGAGCGGCCCAGCCGTGGCCGCTTCCACGAAGGGCGCGGCACCGACTACCGCAAGGCCATGATCGAGATGCACATCTCCGAGATCGGCTTCTGCAGCGGTCACAGCGCCTCCGGCATCTGGACCAATGAGCGTGGCGAGTGCTCCATTCCCGGCCTCTACGCGGCGGGCGACTGCGCCAGCATTCCACACAACTACATGCTGGGCGCGTTCGTCTACGGCAAGTTCTGCGGCGAAAACGCCGCCGACTACGTGGCCGGTTCCAGCGATCCACGCGTCGATCAGGACCGGGTGCAGATTGAGCGTGCGCGCGTCATGGCACCGCTGTCGCGCAGCGAAGGGCCCACCCCGTTTCAGGTCGAATACAAGACCCGCCGCGTCGTCAACGACTACCTGCAGCCGCCCAAGGTCACCCGCAAGATGGAGATCGGGCTGCAGCGCTTCGACGAGATCCGCGAAGACCTGGACCACATGGTGGCCGAGGACCCGCACGAGCTCATGCGCGCCATGGAGGCCCACACGATCCGCGACTGCGCCGAACTGGCCGCGCGTTCGTCGCTGTTCCGCACCGAAAGCCGCTGGGGCCTGTACCACCTGTGTGTGGACCACCCGGAAAAGGACGACGAAAACTGGTTCTGCCACACCAACGTGACCAGCGACGCCAACGGCAACGCCAGGTTCCGCAAACGCGAGGTGGAGCCCTATGTGGTCGAGCTGAACGACCAGGAAAAGGCCGCCTACCAACGCCTGCGCGTGGCCAGCCCGGCCACCGCCAAAGCCGCCTGAACCGCATCACCCACCGAAAGGCCATCTCCATGACCATCACCACCACACGAACCCAGGCGCCCGTCGTCGTTGACGACGACAAGTGCATCGCCGACAAGGGTTGCACCGTCTGCGTCGATGTCTGCCCGCTCGATGTGCTTGCCATCGATCTGGTGAAGAACAAGGCATTCATGAAGTTCGACGAATGCTGGTACTGCATGCCCTGCGAGAAGGACTGCCCCACTGGCGCTGTGCACGTGAACATCCCCTACCTGGTGAGGTGAGCATGAGCCAGATCCTTCACCAAAGCATCCGCCAGCGCCTGCAGGACAGCGACCCGGGCGTGCGCCGCGTCGCCGTGCTCGAACTCCCCTACACCGACGAAGAAGACGACACCGCCCCGCTGCTCATCGAAGCGCTGGGCGACAGCAGCCCGCTGGTGCGCCTGGAGGCCGCCAAGGCGCTCGAAGGCATTGAAGAGCCGGAAGTGCTCAACGCCCTGGTACCCTTGCTCAAGGACAGCGACGCCGACGTGCGCGACGCCGTGGCCTACACCCTTGCCGAGCTGAAAGAGCCGGCATCGGCCGGCCCCATCCTGCCGTACCTGGTGGATGCCGACCCACGCGTGAAAGCGGCGGCCCTGCATGCCGTGAAGGCATTGCGGGTGGACGAGGCCTTCGAGCCTGCCCTGCAGGCACTGGGCGATGCGGACCCCGCAGTGCGGCGCGAAGCGGTGGGCGTGCTGGGCTACCTCAAGCGGCCCCAGGCCATTGCGGATCTCACCCAGATCGCCGCCCACGATGCCGAGCCCGAAGTGCGGCGGGTGGCGGTGGGGGCATTGGGCTATGCCGGCGAATCCACCGCCGTGAGCGTGCACCCGGCGCTCAGCCGCGCCCTGGTCGACACCGCCTGGCAGGTTCGTGAAGAAGCCGCCACCACCTTCGCCAAAACCCGTTCCGCGCTGGGCGTGCCAGACCTCATCCGCGCCATGGACGACGCCTACTGGCAGGTGCGCGTGAAGGCTGCGCGCAGCCTGGGCAAGCTCAAGGCGGCCGCTGCGGTGCCGGTGCTGGCAGAGGCCACCACCCACGAGGTGAGCAACTTGCGCAAGGAAGCGGTGATCGCACTCGGCGAGATCGGTGACACCCGCGCCATCGCCCCGTTGGAGCGCGCGCTGAAAGACAGCGACCCCGATGTGCGCAAGCTGGCCAAGCTCGCGCTCACGTCGATCCAGATGCACGGCAGCGCGGGAGGTGCGTCATGACCCACGTCGTCACCGAAGCCTGTATCAGCTGCAAGTACACCGACTGTGTCTCGGTGTGTCCGGTGGACTGCTTTCACGAGGGGCCGAATTTTCTCGTGATCGACCCCGAGGTGTGCATCGACTGCGGTGTGTGCATTCCCGAGTGCCCGGTGGAGGCGATTCTGGAAGAGAAGGATTTGAGCCCCGACCAGCTGGAGTACGTCGCGCTGAACGCCGCGCTCGCACCCCGGTGGCCCGTGATCACCACCACACAAGAGCCCCTGCCCGACGCGGCGTTATGGGCCGAGCGCAAAGACAAGCGCAGTCTGCTGAGCGAAACCGCGTGAGCTCACGTTTGCTGGCCCGCAAATAGCTTGCAGGACAGCACACCAGGCCACGCCCGGATCCCGATTGATTGATGGATTGTTCAACTCACCTGGAGATTCTCATGACTGCTAAGACACTGACCCCACGCCCTCCCTGGTTCAGCCGCTTCGTGCGCCCCGCGATGGGCGCGTTGCTGGGCCTGGCCCTGTTGCCATCTGTGTCGCTGGCACAGGCCAAGAAGGAGGTGACGATCGGCATCGGCACCCAGAACACGACCACCAACACCGTCACCGGTGGCATCGTGCTCAAGGAACTCAAGCTGCTGGAAAAGCACCTGCCCAAAACCGGCAAGTACGCCAACATCACCTGGAAGCTGGACTGGCAGAACTTCACCTCCGGTCCGCCGGTCACCAATGGCATGGTGGCCAACAAGCTGCAGATCGGGATGATGGGCGACTACCCGCTGCTGGTGAACGGCGCCACCGGCCAGCAGAGCCGGGGCAACGAATCCCTGCTGGTTGCCATCATTGCCTACAACGCTTTTGGTTCGGGCAATGGAGTGGTGGTGCACAAGGACAGCCCCTACTACGAACTGGCCGACCTCAAGGGCAAGACCGTGTCCGTGCCTTTTGGCTCTGCCGCCCACGGCATGATGCTGCAGGCCATGCAGGAACGCGGCTGGCCCAACGACTACTGGAACCTGGTGAGCCAGAGCCCCGAGGTGGGTACCACCAACCTGCAGGAAAAGAAGATCGATGCGCACGGCGACTTTGTTCCCTTCGCCGACCTGCTGCCCTACCGCGGCTTCGCGCGCAAGATCTTTGACGGCGCGCAGACCAAGGTGCCCACCTTTCACGGTGTGGTGGTTCGCAAGGACTTTGCCGATGCATACCCCGAAGCCGTGGTCGCCTACATCAAGGCGCTGATGGAGGCCAACGACTGGGTGCGCAAGAACCCGAGCATGGCGATGCAGAAGGTGGAGGAGTGGACCAAGATCGAAAAGGAAGTGGGCTACATGTTCCTTGGCCCCAACGGCATCCACACGCTGGACCCGACCATCAAGCCCCGCTGGATCGAGACCATCAAGCTCGCACACGGCGTGCTGTCCAAGCTGGGCCGTGTGAAGGAGTTCGATGTCAACGCCTGGGTCAACGAGACCTATGTACGCCAGGCTTTCAAGGAGCGCGGCGAAGACTACGACGCGCAGAAGCAGACCTTGGCCAACTACGACATCACGGGCCGCGACCCCATCTGCAACCGCATGGTGAGCAACCCCAAGGACGCGGGTGAGATCTGGCTGGAAGGCGCGGGCCTGGTGCCTGTGAGTTCACCGGCCTGCCTGCTGGCGGGGGTTCGGCAGTACCAGACCGAAGGCAAGAAGGTCTCGGTGGCCTACTTGTTTGACAAGGCGCTGGGCATCAAGCTGTTTGCCGACAAGGCGTTCTATTCGGTCAACCTCAGCAAGCCCAAAGCCCCTGTGGTGGTGCCCTTTCTGCTGAAGAAGGACGCCGAGGCCTTTGCTGCGAAGAACGGCGGCAAGCTGGCCACGTTTGATGAAGCCCTGGCGCTGGCGGTGCCCGCCAGCGATCTGGCCATGATCGGGAAATGAACCATGCGCGCCGCCTCCTTGCTTGACGTGAGCCGTGACCGAGTGGGTTACGTGCCTGACAACCCCAACCCGCTCGCTCACGCCGACGAGCCGCTGGAGGCGCCGGCCGCCAGGGCCACGGTGACGCTGCTGAACAGCGCGGAGGGGCAGGGCACGTCCCGGGGCACCGTGGTCACCGAACCCGCTGCCGTGGGCTCGTCCGGATCCCCTGCAGGCCTGCGCCTTCTGGGTGCCTGGGTGCGGGACCAGATGACCGGCTGGATCATGGCCGTGATCTCCATCGGCAGTGTGTTGCTGGCCTGGCACCTAGCCACGCACTACCGGCTCGACTTCTATGTGCGCTTCGGCAACATACCCAGCCCGGCAGAGGTGTTCGCCAAGGTGATCGAGGTCAACCAGTCGACCACCTTCGTCACCAACATCGGCATCAGCGTGCGCCGCATTCTCTATGGCTTTGCCATTGCGGCGGTGCTGGGCATCGGCCTGGGCCTGCTGATTGGCCGCTACCGCTGGTTCCGCCAGATCAGCATGCCGGCGCTGGAGGTGTTCCGCCCCATCCCGGCCATTGCCTGGGTGCCCATGTCCATCATGCTGTGGCCGAGCAACGAGGTCAGCATCGTGTTCATCACCTTCCTTGGTGCCTTCTTCCCCATTTTGCTCAACAGCATCCATGGGGTGGAAGCGATCGATCCGGTGCTGCTGCGCGCCGCCCGCTCGCTAGGGGCACGCGAACCCACGCTGCTGTTTGAGGTGGTGCTGCCAGCCGCCTTGCCGCACATCTTCACCGGTCTGGCCGTTGGCATGGGTGTGGCCTGGGTGTCGTTGATCGCGGCAGAAATGATCTCGGGGCAGTTCGGCATCGGCTACTTCACGTGGGAGGCGTATTCGCTCATCTCCTATCCGGAAATCGCACTGGGCATGATCACCATCGGCATCCTGGGCTTGCTGTGCAGCAGCGCCATTCGCCAGGCCGCTCGCCTCGCCATGCCCTGGCAGTCATCGGCTTCACCGGGAGAGCGCTCATGAGCGCAGTGATGTCAAAGCCCGAAGCGGCGGTTCGCGGCCTCGTCGAAATGCAGGACGTGTCCATCCAGTTCAAGGTCAAGGGTGCGGTGGTCCAGGCGGTCGATTCGGTCTCCATCCACGTGCAGCCCGGTGAGTTCGTCTCGCTCATCGGTCCTTCAGGGTGCGGCAAATCGAGCCTGCTCAACGTGGCGGCGGGCTTTGTGCAGCCCAGTGCGGGCGAGGCCCGGCTCGACGGCGTGCGCATCGAAGAGCCTGGTGCCGACCGTGGCGTTGTGTTTCAGCAGTACTCGCTGTTTCCCTGGATGACCGTGCGCAAGAACGTCGAATTCGGCATGAAGATCCAGGGCGTGTCGCCCAGCGCACGCGAAACCCGCGCACGCACCTTGCTCGGGCTGGCGGGCCTGCTGCACTTCGAGAACCACTACCCGGACCAGCTCTCGGGTGGCATGAAGCAGCGCGTGGGCATTGTGCGGGCGCTCTCCACCAGCCCGCAGGTGCTGTTGATGGACGAACCCTTCGGTGCACTGGACTCGCAGACGCGGGTGGTGATGCAGGAGATCCTCACCAACATGTGGCAACGCCTGCGCATCTCCGTGCTGTTCATCACCCACGACATCGACGAAGCGATCTTTCTGTCGGACCGCATCTACGTGATGACGGCGCGGCCGGGCCGCGTGAAGGCAGAGATTGTGGTGCCCTTGCCCCGGCCGCGCACGCCTGAGATGACGTCCACGCCCGAATTCATCGCCCTGGTGCAGACCATCAAGGGGCTCATCCGCGAAGAGAGCCTGGCCGCCATGGGGGGCGACCTCATGGAAGGCGGCCTGGCCGGCCTCAGCGTGGAGATGGGGCCCCAGGGCGTGGGGGGATCGATCGAATGAGCGCAGACGGCGTGCACCCGGTGGACATCGTCCACCACCAGGCATCGGGCCAGCTCGATATCGGCTGGAGCGACGGCCTGCAGGCCTCCATGAACGCGCACGACCTGCGCTGCGCATGCCGTTGCGCCGCGTGCGTGAAGCTGCGGCGCGATGGCATCGGTCCCACGTCGCCCGCCACCACCCGCATGACCGAGCTGCACCCGGTGGGTGAGTTTGGCCTGCAGCTGTGTTTTGACGATGGTCACGACCGCGGCATCTATCCCTGGCCCTATCTGCGCGAACTCTCATCCACGCTTGCACTGGAGTCCTGACATGAGCAATCTGTTCGAAGCCCGCGTGCTGTCGGTCCACCACTGGACCGACCGCCTGTTTTCCTTCACAACCACCCGCGACCCGGGCTTTCGCTACCAGAGCGGCCAGTTCGCCATGATCGGCCTCATGGTCGACGGCAGGCCCTTGCTGCGTGCATACAGCATGGTGAGCCCGCATTACGAAGAGACGCTTGAGTTCCTGAGCATCAAGGTACCCGATGGACCCCTCACTTCGCGGCTGCAGCACATCCAGGTGGGTGACACGGTGCTGGTGGGGCGCAAGGCCTCCGGCACATTGCTCACACAGAACCTCACGCCCGGGCGCCACCTCTACCTGCTGTCCACCGGCACGGGTCTGGCGCCGTTCATGAGCGTGATCCGCGACCCCGACGTGTACGAGCTGTTCGACAAGATCGTGCTGGTGCACGGCTGCCGGCAGGTGAATGAGCTGGCTTACGAGCGCCTGATCACCCAGGACCTGCCCCGGAGCGAATGGTTTGGCGAACAGGCGCGGGCCAAGCTGCTGTACTACCCCACGGTCACGCGCGAGGCGTTCCGCCACCAGGGACGCATTCCCACCCTGCTGGAAACCGGGCGCCTCCCGCACGACCTGGGTCTGCCGCCATTGAGCACATCAGACGACCGTTTCATGCTCTGCGGCAGCCCGGAAATGCTGCGCGACACGCGCGACCTGCTCGACAAGCTGGGCCTGCGAGAAGGCAACATGAGCCAACCCGGGCAGTACGTGATCGAACGCGCCTTTGTGGAGAAATGAAACACCCCCGCGGCCCTTCGCGCCACCCCCTCAAGGGGGCGGCACTGGCCGTCCGGCAGAGCCGGCCCGGCGGTGCCCCTGGATGGCACCGCTTCATGCCGCAGGGGTGGCGTTCCGGCAGCATGGAAATCTGGCAGGCGCGGTCCGGCCACCTGGTGAGGCTGTGGCCCGGTGTGGCGCTGTGCGCCGTGATTGCGCTGGCCGCCGTCTTCGTCTCGGGCATGCACGGTGGCCCGCCCATGCTGTACGGCCTGTTCATGGGCGCGGCCTTCCACTACCAGAGCCACGACCCGCGAACGGCACCTGGCGTGGACGCGTGCATGCGCGTGGTTCTGCGTCTGGGCATTGGTCTGCTGGGTGCGCGCATCACGGTCGGGCAGATCGAAAGCCTCGGCTGGGCCACCGGCCTCATCGTGGCGCTGGCGGTGCTCAGCACCGTGTTGTGTGGTGTGCTGGGCGCGCGCTGGCTGCGACTGCCGTGGAGCATGGGCCTGCTCGCAGGCGGCGCCACCGCCATTTGTGGTGCCGCCGCTGCGCTGGCCATTGCGGCCGTGCTGCCGGCAGATGAACACCGCGAGCGCAACACCCTGAGCGCCGTGGTGCTGGCGACCGTGCTGTCCACCGTGGCCATGCTGCTCTACCCGCTGGTGGCCAGCGCTCTGGATATGCCGCCCCTGTGGGCGGGTGTCTTTCTGGGCGGCACCATCCACGACGTGGCGCAGGTGGTGGTGGCCGGCTATTCGCTGGGTCAGGAAACCGGGGACACGGCGTCCATCGTCAAGCTGCTTCGGGTGAGCCTGCTGGTGGTGGTGGTCATGGCGATTTCGGTGGCGGTTCGCAAACTTCCTGCGCAGACCTCAGCTGCCCCGCCTACGCGCAAGTTCAAGTTGCCGGTGCCGGGCTTTCTGGTGCTGTTCGTGGGCCTGGTGGGCGTTCATTCGGCGGGCTGGGTGCCCACCGGTCTGCAACTGAGTCTGGGCGAAGGCTCGCGTGCGTGTCTGATGGTGGGTGTGACCGCGCTGGGCATGAAGACCTCGCTGGGCGGTCTGGCCAGAACCGGCTGGCGCCCGTCGGTGCTGATGCTCGGCACCAGCCTCTGGATCGCTTTGTTCGTGTTGGTGGCCATTGAGGTGGCGATGCAACGCTAAACACGCCTGTGTTGAAGGGCGGTTCAAGCCTGACATGCCGTGTCCAGCAACGAGCATGGCACGCAAATCTCAAGGCCTGGGCTACGATCCCACTGCCTGCGCCCAGACTTGAATTCACCCCGTTTCACAGGAGCCCCACGTGCCACTCATCTGGTCCTATTCCACCGACGGTCTCGACTGGAATGAGCTTGCGGCGCTTTACGACGCAGCGCCACTCGGCAGCAAAAGTCCGAGCGGCTTGAAGACCGCGTTCACGAACAGCATGTTCAAGTGCTTCGTCTACGACGAACAACAGCTGGTCGGCGTCGGGCGGGCGCTGGCTGATGGCGTCGACTGCTCCTACATCTGTGACGTAGCGCTGCTGCCCAGCCATCAAGGCCTGGGTCTCGGCAAACAGATCGTGGCCAAGCTGGTGGAACTGTCCCGTGGCCACAGGAAGATCATTCTCTACTCGGTGCCCGGCAAAGAGTCGTTCTACAAGAAGCTGGGGTTCAAACGCATGAGCACAGCCATGGCAATCTTCGAAGATCAGGCAGCGGCCCAGGCGCTCGGGTACGTCAACGAGACTTGACTGCCCGAATGGCGCTGTTGGGATGAAACCCCGGTGCCGGGGGCGTGTTGTGGGCTGGTCGACTCAAAACAGCACGCGACTGCGCAAGGTGCCGGGCACGCGCGCGAGTTCGGCCAGCGCCAGCTCGGAATGCGCGGCGTCGATGTCCATCACCACGTAGCCCACGTCTTCGCGCGTCTGGAGGTACTGCGCGGCGATGTTGATCTGGTGGTCGGAAAAAATGCGGTTGATGCTGGAGAGCACGCCGGGCACATTGCGGTGAATGTGCAGCAGCCGGTGTTTGCCGGGGTGCGCGGGCAGGGCCACTTCGGGGAAGTTGACGGCCGAGGTGGTGGTGCCGTTGTCGCTGTACTTCACCAGCTTTTCTGCCACCTCGATGCCGATGTTTTCCTGCGCCTCCAGCGTGGAGCCGCCGATGTGCGGTGTGAGGATCACGTTATCCAGGCCGCGCAGGGGCGACTCGAACATGTCCTTGTTGCTGTGCGGCTCTTCAGGGAACACGTCGATGGCGGCGCCGAGCAAGGCCTGGTTTCGCAGCGCGCTGGCCAGTGCGTCCACCTGCACCACCGTGCCGCGCGAGGCGTTGATGAGCACGGCGCTGGGCTTCATGCGCGCAAGTTGCTGTGCGCCAATCATCCATTGCGTGGCGGGCGTTTCGGGCACGTGCAGGCTGACCACGTCGGCGGTGGCCATGAGCTCGTCCAGGCTGGTGAGCGGTTTGGCGTTTCCCAGCGGCAGCTTCGTCGCCACGTCAAAAAACACCACGTGCATGCCCAGCGCTTCGGCCAGCACCGAGAGCTGTGTGCCGATGGCGCCGTAGCCCACGATGCCCAGCGTCTTGCCGCGGATTTCGAACGAGTTGCTGGCCGACTTCAGCCAGCCGCCGCGGTGCGCCACGGCGTTTTTCTCCGGGATGCCGCGCATCAGCAGAATGCCTTCGGCCAACACCAGCTCGGCCACCGAGCGGGTGTTGGAAAACGGCGCGTTGAACACCGCCACGCCGCGCTCGCGCGCCGCCGCCAGGTCCACCTGGTTGGTGCCGATGCAGAAGCAGCCCACAGCGGTGAGGCGGTGGGCGTGACTCAGCACTTCGGCCGTGAGCTGGGTGCGCGAACGGATACCCACGAAATGCGCGTCGGCGAGTTTGGCCAGGAGCTGATCGTCGGGCAGGGCGCCGGGCAGGCTTTCGATCTGGCTGTAGCCCGCCGCGCGCAGCACCTCGATGGCCGAGGGGTGGATGCCCTCCAGCAACAGGAAGCGGATCTTGTGTTTGTCGATCGAGGTCCGTGGAGCGGGCTGGGTGGGGGGCGTGGTGGCTTTGTCCATAGTTGACTAATATAGTCGGACATGTGACCCTGGGCCAGTTGCACCGCCTTCATCCCCGGTCGGTGCGAGGGTATGAGTCGGGTGTTGGCCCAGCGCACCCCAGAAGGGCAGATCGGCCGCTGGTTGCGCGACCCAGGCTCAGGGAGCGTCACGGAGCCTCCGGCAAGCCGGTCTGGCCGGTGTCCATGGGCAGGCTGAACCAGAAGGTCGCGCCTTCGCCAGGTGTGGCCTCTGCCCAGATCCGGCCGCGGTGGCGCTCGATGATCCTCGCTGTGATGGCCAGGCCTATCCCCAGGCCGGGCACAGAGGGATCGCCATGCAGCCGCTGGAACAGGCCAAAGAGCTTCGGGGCCTGGACCATGTCGAAACCGATGCCGTTGTCGCGAACAAAGTAGGCGTCTCGCGCGGCATCAAACCCCAGGTGCACCTGCGGCGGTTCGCGATGGCGGGCGTACTTCCACGCGTTGTCCATGAGGTTGCGCAGCGCCTGCTTGATGAGTTTTTCATCGCCGATCGCATTGGGTACGGGATCGAGTGTCAGGTCGACACCCGCCGATCGAAGACCCAACTGGTGGTCGATGCCAACGGCCAGGGCGTGCATGTCGATGCTCTCCCCAATGATCTCAGCGCGAACCACCGCCAGCACATCCAGCATTTCGGTCAGCATCTGCCCCATGCGGGCCGACGAGCCCACAATGCGGGCCAGGGAATTGGCGCCCGCTTCGCTCAGTCGCTCCGCTTCGCTTTCGAGCAAGACGGCCGCGAAGCCGTTGACCGAGCGCAGCGGCGTGCGCAGGTCATGGGCGATGGAGTAGGCGATGGCCTCCATGTCGCGCAGCGTGCGCTCCAGGTTCCGGGTTCTGTCGGCCACCAGGCGCTCGAGGTTCTCGTTGAGGGTGTTCACCGTTTCCTGCGCCTTCACCCGGTCTGATATGTCAATGTGTGTGCCGGACATGTACAGCGGCTGGCCGTCGCTGGCCCGCCGGTGCACGCGACCGCGCGTGTTGATCCAGACCCAGTGCCCTTGCTTGTGCCGCATGCGGATGTCGCATTCATAGAAGGGAGCCAGCCCGGCGATGTGGGCGTTCCTGGCCGCTTCAGCCATGAGCAGATCGTCCGGGTGGACGAGCTGCTCCCAGGTGGCATTCGTCACTTCGCCAAGCTCGTCCAGGGTGTAGCCCACCATCTCTGCCCAGCGGCTGTTGATCTTGAGGTCATCACTCCCGATGTGGTTTTCCCAGGTGCCGGTGCGCGTGGCTTCCAGGATCCAGGCCAGCCGCTGCCGCTCGGCCGCGAGCTCCTGCTGCGTGGCCATGTAGGGCGTCACGTCGGTGATCGTTCGAATGGCCCCGCCTTCGGGCAAGGCCCGGGTGCCCACTTCAAGGTAGCGGCCATCCCGGGTTTTGCGCAGATAGACCTCTGGTGCTTCGACGCCGCCCGGGGATTGAACATACGCCCGGGCGCCGGGATCCACCAGTTCGAAGTCTTCGCCGAAATCGCCTCGGCGAGCCAGGTATTCCGCCACCTGGGTGTGGGTGGGTCCGGATGCCATGAGGGCGTCCGGCACATCGAGCAGCTCCACCATCCGGCGGTTGTAGAACGAGATGCGCTCGTTCGCATCGAGCTTGGCCAGGCCCTGCGCCATGCTGTCGAGCACGACCTGCAAGGCCCGCCTCTGGGTACTGAGCTGCTCGGAAGTCTCTGCCAGACGCTTCAAGGTGCCCGCGCGCTCGCTGTGAACGCGCCAGGCCAGCAGCACTTGCGAGGCCGTCCGGATCAGCGGTTCGAGGAAACCCAGTTCGCGGATCACGGCGTCCGGATCGGGATGCTGCAGGCCGATGAGTCCGATCAGCTCCACCTGGGCCAGCAGGGGCACCAGCACAAGCGGATCGTCCGTCGGCGACCCCTGTTGCAGGGCTGCATGGCAGGGGTGGCTGGCCGGCAGCACCACCGCACTTCCGCCAGCCAGCAGGTCAACGGTGGCGGCATCCTCCAGGCGAAACGGCAACGGCCTGCCTGCGGCGCCCATGAAGACGCCCTCCAGGCTGCTCGGGCGATCCAGCGACCCGGTGGTTGATGTCGTTGTCTCGGCGAGGAACGAGGCGGTGGGACCGACGACCTCGCAGATGCTCTCGAGCAGGCGACCGAACACCTCTGTCTTGCCATCGGAGGTGATGTAGAGGCTCATGGCCGTGCTCACGGCCTGCAGAAGCTGCTGCTGGCGCTCCATGGCCGCGCGGGCGTTGCGTTCATCGGTGACGTCGGCCACATAGCCGTGCCACAGCACCGAGCCATCGGGCTCGTTGCGCGGTGACGCCTCGAACCGGAACCAGCGCTGAGCGCCCGATGGCAGGCAGACCCGGTAGTTCTCTCGCAGGTTGAGACCCAGGGAGGCACACCGATCCAGGTCGCTCAGAAGCCGGGGGAGGTCTTCGCTGTGTGCGCGCGCGAACAGCGCGCGGGGATCGGTCTTGTGTTCGTGTGGGCCCAGCTCCAGCATCTGCTCGGCCTGATCGCTCAGGAACGTCACCTCGGTCTGGCCGTCGGGGCGCCGATGGACCTGGTACATCACGCCAGGCACGCGCTGCGCAATTTCGTTGAGCAGGTCGAGCTGCGACTGAAGCGCCTGTCGCGCCTCGATCTCTGCCGAGATGTCCTGCACCACGCCGAAGTCGGTTTCGGGATTGCCAGGCACCCGGGATCGCCCCATCCGGCTGCGCAACCAGCGCGTTTGACCCTGCAGGGTGATCCAGCGGAAGTCGACCGACCGGCCATCCATGGCCTCACGGGCTTCCAGCCAGGTGGGCAGATCGTCGGGATGAATGCCGCTTCGAGCGGTCTTTTTGTCGAGGGCGAAGCGGCGCGGCCAGCCGGTGATCGCGTGTAGCCCTTCGCTCCAGTTGACGTGCTCTTTGCCAGCCTCATTGGTCCAGGCGCCGACCTGGGCGAGCAGTTCGATTTCATGGTGCAGCTCGATGCGCGCGTGCAGTGCCAGGTTGGTGCGGGAAAGTTCATCCAGCGCGCGTTGCAGGTCGGTGCGAACGGCCGCCTCTTCTGACACCTCTGTCAAGCTGGTCACCAGCAACTCGGCACCTTGCGTGCGCAGCACCCGCGTGCGCAGGCGGATCATCTTTCGCACACCGCCGGCAGCGCGCAGCACATAGATGCGGCTGGTCTCATCCCGATGGGCCAGATAGGTGCTGCGCTGCTCGTCATCGCGCCACAGACCGAGCTGCGTCGTGGTGTTCCCCAGAGCGCTGGCGCGCGGGATGCCCACGAGCGCACACCATTCGTCATTGACCGCCAGGATCAGCCCATCAGACAGTCGCACGATGGCGCACGCGACGGGGACGAGTGCGAACACCTCTTCATAGGAGGCGATCAGACCATCCGCAATCGATCCTGGGCCCCGCTCTCCTTGTGAGGCAGGCTTTTCGCCGCTCGGCTTGCTGGGCCAGGAAGACATTTAAGGGGCCACCTTCCTTGTTGCCACGGCGACAAACCGTGCGCATCAAGCAAACCCCCTGAGAAAATTGGTCTACCGAAGTGGCAGTCATACCAAAAAAACGAAGCTTTTGCACGAACTTTTTTCTGCATGCCTTCGTTGCATACCCGCGCATGCGCTGGTTGTCGACCTTGGCCATGCCCGCAGGGGGCATCGGCCACGGCTTTTGGCAAGGCGCACCATCTGGCGCTCATCGACCTGGCTTCACCCACCACCACGCCAAGAGCACCACCACCGCAAACCCCGTGTAGGCCGTCACGAACACCCACCAGGGCGCGTCCCAGTACAGCAGCCTGGACAGCCAGTGTTCAATGAAGCCCTCACCGTAGCTGCCCTGGCCCGCCGTGCGCCGCAGTGCCTGCTCCCACACGGTGAGCGGGCACAACTGCCCCAGCCAGGTTTGTGCGGCGATGAAGATCATCAGGCCCAGGTGGGTGAGGCGCAGGCCAAGATGGCGGACCCAGCGCCAACCCAGCGCACCGCCGACGAGCACCAGCGGCAACAGGCCGACCACGAACAGCACGATGGCCACATGCAGCGCCAGCAGGGCGTCGGCCAGCAGGCCGGCAAGGGTGGGTGACATGCGACCACCTTAGCGCAAGCACCCAGCCACAGGCAAAAAAAAGCCGCCGGCACGTGCGCGCCGGCGGCAGTGAACAAGACTTGGAGGTTCAGTTCACCTTGAAATAGTCTGACACCACTTTCCAGCGCGCGTTCTCCAGTTGCGACAGACGGGTGGCATTGCTGCCCAGGCGTTTCTGCGGACCGAAGGTCATCTCAGAGCTGCCGAACATGTCCGGTGGAATC
Organism: Betaproteobacteria bacterium HGW-Betaproteobacteria-16; assembly: GCA_002840835.1. Classification (GTDB taxonomy): domain Bacteria; phylum Pseudomonadota; class Gammaproteobacteria; order Burkholderiales; family Burkholderiaceae_C; genus Hydrogenophaga. Next base: position 90,088 of record PHCQ01000005.1, read on the forward strand.
ACCATGGTGTCCATGGCCTTGATGAAGCTCTCGGTGGTCAGGTTCGGGCCGGCCTTGCTGGCGGCGCGCAGGAAGGAGTCGACCAGCGAATAGCCGTACACCGAGAACACGGTCGGGTCTTCGTTGAACTTGGTCTTGTACTTGTTGGCCCAGAAGCGGATCGGCTGCGAGGCTGCGTCCAGGTAGGGGTTCTGCACCGTCATGGTGGCGTAGAAACCATCCATGGCCGGGCCGCCCAGTTTGTGGATCAGGTCGGTGTAGGCCGCGCTGGAACCCAGGAAGGTGGGGTTGAAGCCCAGGCGCTTGGCTGTGGCAATGCCGCCGATGGTCTCGCGGATGATGGTGCCCATCACCACGAAGTCGCACTGGGAGGAGGCCAACTTCTGCATCTGCGAGGCGAAGTCGGTGGCACCGCGCTTGAAGGTGGTGACCTCGGCGAACTTCATGCCCAAGCTCTTCAGACCTTCTTCGGCGCCGCGGAACACCTCCAGGCCGAACTCGTCGTCCTGGTACATGGTGCAGACCTTCTTGGCGCCTTTTTCCTTCACCAGCAGCGGCACAGCGGCCTTCATCTGGTCGTAGTAGGTGGCGGCGAACGAGTACTTCAGCTTGTGGAAGGGCTCATACATCTCACGCGCGGCGGTCACAGGGAAGAAGTTGATCACGTTCTTCTGGAACTGCACCGGCATGGCGGCCATGTTCTGCGCGGTGCCGATGTGGCCCACCATGGCGAAGATCTTGTCCTGGTTGACCAGCTTCTGCGCGGCCAGCACGGCGCGACGGGGCTCGTAGCCGGAGTCTTCCACGTTGAGCTTGATCTTGCGGCCATTGATGCCGCCCTGCTCATTGGCCTCGTCCACGCGCAGCATCATGCCGAAGCGCACCTGCTTGCCGAAGCCCGCCAGCGGGCCGGAAAGATCCTGGATCGATCCCAGCACGATCTCGTCTTTGGTGACGCCCTGGGTCTGGGCAAAGGCGGTTGCGCTGGCCAGCAAAAGGCTGGCGGCGATCAGTGTCGGTTTGGTCTTCATGCACTTGTCTCCTTGGTTGTGAACGGGTGATGGGCGGTGGCGTTGCGGTTGCGTGTGCAGGATCAGCCGTACATGGCCTCGATCTGCGGGGAATACTTCTTTTCAACCAGCTTGCGTTTGAGCTTCATGGTGGGCGTGAGTTCTTCGTCTTCGGCAGAAAGCTGGGTGTCGAGCAGGAAGAACTTCTTGATCTGTTCCACGCGGGCAAACTTCTTGTTCACGCGGTCGATCTCTTCCTGAATGAGCTGCTGCACCTCGGGTGAACGGGTCAGGCTGGCGTAATTGGAAAACGGCACGTCGTTGTCCTGCGCAAATTTCTCCACGTTCTCCTGGTCGATCATGATGATCACGGTGAGGTAGGCACGCTTGTCACCGATCACCACCGCATCGGTCACGTAGGGCGAGAACTTCAGTTCGTTCTCCAGCTCACTGGGCGTGATGTTCTTGCCCCCTGCGGTGATGATGATGTCTTTCATGCGGTCGGTGATGCGGAAAAACCCTTCCTCATCGACCACACCCACATCCCCGGTGTGCAACCAGCCATCGGCATCGATGGTCTCGGCGGTTTTTTCGGGCAGGTTCAGGTAGCCCATGAACACGTTGGGCCCGCGCACCAGGATCTCGCCGGTGGCGGGGTCCAGCTTCACTTCGTTGTAGCTGGCGGCCGGGCCAATGCTGCCCGGCTTGATGCGTTCGGCCGGAATACCGGTGGAGGCCCCACAGGTTTCCGTCATGCCCCACACCTCCAGCATGGGCACGCCCAGCGCCATGTACCAGCGCACCAGATCGGGCGAAATGGGTGCTGCGCCGGTCACCAGGAAGCGTGCCTTGTGGATGCCGATGAGCTTGCGCACGTTGTTGAGCACCAGCATGCGCGCCACATGGAACTGCAACCTGAGCGAGCCGGGAACGGGCTGCTTGGCCAGCACCAGATCGGCCACGCGCTGGCCCACGCCAATGGCCCAGCTGTAGGCCGCCTGCTGCAGCTTGCCGGATTCCTTGAGCGCAATCATCACGCCCGAATAGAACTTCTCCCACACGCGCGGTACGGCGGTGAACACCGTGGGAGCGATCTCGCGCACGTTTTCCGGCACCGTCTCCGGGTTCTCCACGAAATTGAGCTTGGCGCCGGTGTAGAGCGAGAAGTACTCGCCGCCCATGCGCTCGGCGATGTGGCACAGCGGCAGAAAACACATGCACTCGTCGTTCTCGTCGCGCGAGATCAGCGTGTTGTAGCCGCGCACGGTGTAGATCAGCCCCTTGTGACTGTGCATGGCGCCTTTGGGCTTGCCGGTGGTGCCCGATGTGTAGACGAGGATGGCCAGGTCGTCCGGCTGACAGCCGGCCACCCGCTCCTCCAACAACTGTGGGTGCTGGCGTGCATGCTCGCGGCCCAGTTCGCGCAGCGCGTCCAGGCTGATCACCTGCGGGTCGTCCAGCTCGCGCAAGCCTTCCATGTCGAACACCACGATCTTACGCAGCCTGGGCAGGTGCTCACGCACCGCCAGGGCCTTGTCCAGCTGCTCGTCGTCTTCCACGAACAGCACGGTGGTGCCGGAGTCTTCGCACAGGTATTGCACCTGCTCAGAAGCGTCGGTGGGGTAGATGCCGTTGGACACACCGCCCGCACTCAGCACCGCCAGATCGCACAACACCCATTCGATGTTGGTGTTCGAAAGAATGGATGCGGTTTCCTTCGGTCCAAAGCCCAGCGCCATCAGCCCATGCGAAATCTCGCGCACCGCCTCGGCGGTCTGGTTCCAGGTCCAGGTGCGCCAGATGCCGAAGTCCTTCTGCCGCATCCACACGTTCGGCCCACGCGCCTTCGCGGCGTTCCAGAACAGGGCTGGAATGGTCTCGCCGGGCATAACGATGTTGGGCTGCGGCTGGATGTGGGAAAGATCCCAAAGTGTGCTCATTTCAGTGATCCATGACGATGACAAGGGCCCACACATGGTCGGAGCGAGATGCCCCCAAATCCAGGGCTCCCGAGGATCCGGCTCCGCCGGGCCAAGGGTGCGTCCCCCTCCCAGCGCCGAAGGCGCGAAATGGAGAGGGGGAAGACGCGAAGCGGCGCAGGGGGTGCATCTCCGTCATCTCCAGTTTTTCTTTTTCTTCCAGCGTCGGTCCGCCCGCACGCCTTCTTCCTTCATGCCCAGGTAGAACTCCTTGATGTCGTCCTTCTCGCGCAGCCGGGCACAGGTGTCTTCCATCACGATGCGGCCGTTCTCCAGCACATAGCCGTAGTCCGATGCATTGAGCGCCATGTTGGCGTTCTGCTCCACCAGCAAAATGGTGGTGCCGCGTTCGCGGTTGATGCGCACCACGATCTCGAAGATCTCCTTGGTCAGCTTCGGGCTCAGGCCCAGGCTGGGTTCGTCGAGCAGGATCAGGTCGGGGTTGGCCATGAGCGCGCGGCTGATGGCCAGCATCTGCTGCTGCCCGCCGGAGAGCAAGCCGGCGTCCTGTGCGGCGCGCTCGCGCAGGATGGGGAAATAGCCGAACACAACCTCGATGTCGCGCGCCACCCCGTCGCGGTCTTTGCGGGTGTAGGCGCCCATCAGCAGGTTGTCGCGCACGCTCAGCAGCGGGAACACCTCGCGCCCCTCGGGCACATGGCTCAGGCCCTGCTGCACGATGAAGGCCGGGTCCTGTGCCGTGATGGGCTCGCCCTTGAATTCGATGCTGCCCTTGCGCGGATCGATGATGCCGCTGATGGTTTTGAGGATGGTGGTTTTGCCGGCGCCGTTGGAGCCAAGCACGGTCGCAATTTCGCCGCGCCGCACCTGCAGGCTCACCCCGCGAATGGCCTTGATGGGGCCATACGCGCTTTCGACGTTGAGCAGCTTGAGGACTGGGGCATCAGAGGTGGCAACAGTCATTGGATGGCCCCCACGCTTGTCACTTCGTGTACTGCGCTGCCCCCCAGGGGGGCCTTCGCCACTTGGGGCGGCCCGGCGTGGCTCATGCTGAAACTCCTGCAGTCTTCTGGTGATCACGGCGCAGGTTGGACACATCGTCCACAGACCCCAGATAGGCTTCGATCACGCCAGGGTGGGCCTGCACCTGCGCCGGTGTGCCGGTGGCCAGTTCTTCGCCCATGCTCATGGCCAGCACGCGGTCAGACACCTTGGACACCAGCGACATGTCATGCTCCACCATCAGCACGGTGATGCCGAGCTCGTTCTTGATGTCGGTGATCCAGAAGGCCATGTCGTCGGTTTCTTCCACGTTCAGGCCTGAAGACGGCTCGTCCAGCAGCAGCAACTGCGGCTCGGTGCACAGCGCCCGCGCCAGCTCCACCACCTTGCGCACGCCATAAGGCAGGCCGGCCACCATGGATTCGCGGTGGTGTTGCAGATCGAGTAACTCGATCACATGCTCCACCTTCTCGCGCGCCTCGATCTCCGCCGCGCGGGTCTTGCCGGTGAAGAACAGTTCACCCCAGAGCCCGGTCTTGCGGTGCGTGTGGCGCCCGATCAGCAGGTTCTGCAAAACCGTGGCGTGTTCGAACAACTCGATGTTCTGGAAGGTGCGCGCAATACCGAGCGAGGCTATTCTGTGAGGGGGCTGCTCGGTGAGCTTGAGCTTGCCGTCAGGGCCCGCGTAGTCGATGTGGCCGGTGGTGGGCGTGTAGATGCGGCTGATCAGGTTGAACACCGTGGTCTTGCCGGCGCCGTTGGGCCCGATCAGGGTGAACACCTCGCCACGCTTCACGTCGAAGCTCACGTTGTTCACCGCCAGCACGCCGCCAAAGCGAACGCTGAGGTTCTGGGCAGAGAGCAAGATCCCCCCCGCGCCGCCTGCGGCGTCACCCCCCAGGGGGCGGCGCTGGTGGCCCGGCAAAGCCGGTTCCACGGCGCCCTGGACAGGAGCCCGTCCTTCGATTGGGATGTTCGGGTGGTTCATTTCAGTCTGTCGGATTTCTGGAACGATTTCTGCCGCTTGAACATGCCCTTGCGGTAGAACGGGAACAGCTGGAAATAGGTGCGGATCTTGAGCCAGCGGCCATACAGCCCCATGGGTTCAAACAGCACGATGGCCACCAGCACCACGCCATACACCACGCCCTTGAGGCCGGTGGCGTCTGCGATCACGGCGGGCAGGAAGTCCTTGCCGATGGAGATCAGCTGCGGCATCACGATGATGAAGATGGCCCCCAGGAACGCGCCATGGATGGAGCCCAGGCCGCCGATCACGATCATTAGCAGCAGGTCCACCGACTGCAGCAGGCTGAACTGGTCGGGCGAAAGGAACTGGATCTGGTGCGCATACAGCGCACCGCCCAGGCCCGCCAGGGCGGCAGACAGCGCAAAGCTCATCGTCTTGTAGCGCGCCAGGTGAATGCCCATGCTCTGCGCCGAGATTTCCGAGTCGCGAATGGCTACAAAAGCCCGCCCGGTGGACGAGCGCAGCAGGTTCACGATGCCCAGCGTGCACAGCACCGTGACGGTCAGGCACAGGAAGTAGAACTCGGTCGGTGTGTCCAGCTCCCAGCCGAACAGGGCAGGGTAGTTGACCATCATGCCGGCGTTGCCGCCGGTCACGCTCTCCCAGCGCGCCATGCCTTCTTCCACGATGAAGCCGAAGGCCAGTGTGGCCATGCCCAGGTAGATGCCCTTGACCCGCAAGGCCGGCAAACCCACCACCATGCCCACCGCCGCAGACAGCAGACCGGCGCAGGCCAGCGCCAGCGGAAACGGAAAGCCGGCGTTGACCATGATGGCCTGCGTGTACGCACCCACGCCCAGAAATGCCGCATGGCCCAGCGAGAACAAACCGGTGAACCCGGCCAACAGCATCAGCCCCAGACCCACGATGGCGTAGATCAGCACGAAGGTGAACTGCGCGAGCCAGTATTCCTGCACCAGCCAGGGCGCGGCCACCATGAACAGGCACAGCAGCCCGTACCAGAACACATGGCCGCCATGTTTGGCCAGGCGGATGTCCTGGTTGTAGTCGGTCTTGAAAAGAAACCTCATAGCCCCCCCGCATCGCCTGCGGCGCTACCCCCCCGGGGGGGCGCCACGAGCGGCCCGGCGAAGCCGGTTCCGCCGTGGCTCTGGAATGTGTTGTGGCGTTCGCGGCACTTCGGCATCGTCATACCTTTTTCCTTAGTTTTTCGCCGAACAAGCCGTTGGGCTTGAGCACCAGCATGATCAGCACCACGATGTACGGCGCGATGTCCTTGAAGCCTTCGGGCAGGTAAAACCCGGCCAGGGCTTCAACGATGCCGATGATCAGGCCGCCAACGATGGCGCCGGGCAGGCTGCCGAAGCCGCCCACCACCGCAGCCGGGAACGCTTTCAGGCCGATGAAACCCATGTTGGCGTGCACGAAGGTGATGGGTGCGAGCAGCAGGCCGGCCACCGCCGCCACCGACGCCGCCAGACCCCACACTAGGCCGTTGATGCGCTTGACCGGAATGCCCATGTAGTAGGCCGCGAGCTGGTTCTGCGAGGCTGCCTGCATGGCGATGCCCAGCTTGGAATACCGGAACATGGCAAACAGCCCGGCGCACAGCACGACGGTGACCCCGATCACCACCACTTGCTCGGCAGAGAGCACCAGCGCGCCCAAGCGAAGCACCTCGCCGGCGTAAGGCACGGGCAACGTGTGGGTGTCGGTGCCGATGTCGGGAATCATGGTGATGAGGCCGCGCAGCACGTAGCCCACACCAATGGTCAGCATCACGATGGAAAAGGCCGGCTGCCCCAGAATGGGGCGGATCACCACGCGTTCGAGCACCACACCGAACAGGCCCATGGCAATGATGGCCGCCGGCACCGACAGCCAGAACGGGAAGCCCAGCACGGTCATGGTGGCCAGGCCGGCGAAGGCGCCCACCATCATCAGATCGCCCTGGGCGAAGCTGACTGTTTCCGTGGCTTTGTAGATCAGCACGAAACCCAGGGCAATGAGTCCGTAAATACAGCCCTGGGCCACGCCGCTGATGAGCAGTTGCAGCAGTTGCACGCGGTTTCTCCTGTGTGGTCTGGCGCCTTCATCCTCCCGGCGGCTGCTGCAGGCTTTGTGGCAGGTCACCCAGACGGTGTGCGGTGTTTATAGCTGTCTTGCACAAGACTGACGCTAGGGGTTGTCCCGATTCGAGTCGCTTACGTGCCAGCATCAGGCATTGGTGATTCATGAATTCAGTGGCAATCCGGACCGCGGGCAGGTATTTTTACAAAGCGAATGCTTGGCAAAAATGATGCAAGGTTTTATGCTGTGACTTCCCCATTCATCCAATCGTCATGAAGTCCATCCGAATCGGCGCAGGCCTGGGTTTTTACGGTGACAACTGGGAGCCGGTGGTGGCCAGCATCGAGCGCGGCGATGTGCAGTTCATTGCCAGCGACCATCTCGCCGAACTCACGCTCGCCATCCTGCAGAAAGACCGGCAACGCGACCCGGCGCTGGGCTACGCGCGCGACGTGGTGCCCATGCTGCTGCGCCTGTGGCCGCTCATGCAGCCGCGCGGCGTGCGCTTCGTCTGCAACGCAGGTGGCCTGAATCCGCACGGTGCGGCACAGGCCGTGCTGGCGGCTTTCGCCGCCAAGGGCCTTCAGGCCCGTGTGGCAGTGGTCTCTGGCGACGATGTCTTGCCCCAACTGCTCAGCACCGAGGCGCCGTCAGACACGTTTGCCCATCTGTTCAATGGCGCCCCCGTGGACGCCGTGCGCGAGCGCCTGGTGTTCGCCAACGCCTACCTGGGGGCTGCGCCCATCGTGCGCGCGCTGGAGGCCGGGGCGGACATCGTCATCACCGGCCGTGTGGCCGACGCGGCGCTGTTCCTGGGGCCGCTGGTGCATGCGCTGGGCTGGACGCTGGAAGACGCCACCACCGAGACCGACCTGAACCGGCTGGCGCAAGGCCTCACCGTGGGGCACCTGCTGGAGTGTTCCGGCCAGGGCAGTGGTGGCAACTTCGGCAGCCAGGGCGCCTGGCAGGCCATTCTCGATCTGGCCCACATCGGTTACCCCATCGCAGAAGTGTGGGAGGACGGCACCGCATTCATCACCAAGGCGCCTGGCACAGGTGGGCGTGTCAACTTCGACACCGTGCGCCAGCAACTGCTGTACGAGGTGCACAACCCGCACGCCTACTTTTCGCCTGACGTGGTGCTCGACATGGGCAGCATCCAGCTGAGCGACGAAGGTGACGACCGGGTGCGGTTGACCGGTGCACGAGGCAGCGCTCCCACCGGCACGCTCAAGGTGGTGGCCGGCTACCGGGATGGCCACAAGGCAGAAGTGACCTGGGGTTTCTCGTGGCCCGATGCCTGGGACAAGGCACAGGCCGCCCAGGCCACCATCCGCTCGCTGCTGGCGGACAAGCGCGTGCCATTTGACGAGCTGTTTGTTGAATACCCGGGTCTGAATTCCGCCCATGGTGCGCTGGCGCCTGTGCCCGATGCGGTCGCGCTCAACGAGCTGAACGAAATCTGGACGCGCTTCGTGCTGCGCACGCCCAGCAAGGCCGCCGCCGACGGTTTTGGCCGGTTGTTTCCCTGGATCGGCCTGAGCGGCCCGGCCTACACCTGTGGCTTCAGCGGGCTGCACAACACCAGCGAACTGCTGGGCATCTGGCCCACGCTGGTGCCACGGCAGACGGTGGAAGCCGGTGTGAGGATCGACCTGCTGGGCAGTTCCGCGTCGGTTGCCGTGCCGGTCAACGCAAAGGCCAAGGCCGGTGCCGCACCACCTGCACCACCGGACGCCGTGGGTGCCGAGCCTGTCGCCCGACGATCTGAAGACGGACCACGCAGCGACACCGTCCGCATTCCCCTGGTGCGTATTGCGCACGCGCGCAGCGGCGACAAGGCCGACTGGGTCGACTTTGGCCTGTTCGCCTGGAACGCAGCGGGTTACGCCTTGCTGGCACGAGAGGTCACTGCAGCGCGCGTGCAGGCGCATTTCGCGCCCTGGCTGCCAGGCGAGGTGGACGCCTGGCCCTTGCCCAACATCCTGGCGCTCAAATTCGTGCTGCGCGGCGCATTGCAAGGCGGTGGCGCGCGCAACCTGCGCCTGGACAACCTGGGCAAGGCGATGGCGGGGGCCTTGTTGCGGCTGGAGATTGAGGTGACGCAGGCCGAACTGGAACAGGCTTTGAACACCCCGCGTGTGGGGTGGTGGGGCGAGGGCCAGCAAACGAACCCAGGGGAAACAAGCCCATGAATACCGCCTGCGTCACCACCGAAAAGCGAGCCGACGGCATCTGGATCGTCACCCTTGATCGCCCCGAGGTGCGCAATGCGGTCGATACGCCCACTGCCCACGCCCTGCATGCCGCCTTCCTGGCCTTTGAAGACGACCCCGTTGCCAAGGTGGCGGTGTTTCATGGTGCGCACGGGCATTTTTGCGCTGGCTGGGACCTGCAGTTCGGCGCGGCATTGGCGGAAGGTGAGCAAAGCGGCGGTCTTGAGGGACTGGACTTCGCTGCCAGCGATGAGCGGGCCCTCGGCCCCATGGGCCCCAGCAGGCTGAGCTTGAGCAAACCCGTGATCGCCGCGATCAGCGGCGCCGCCGTGGCAGGCGGCATGGAACTCGCCCTGTGGTGCGACCTTCGGGTGATGGAAGAGGATGCCTACTTTGGCGTCTACTGCCGCCGTTTCGGCGTGCCGCTGATCGACGGTGGCACGGTCAGGTTGCCGCGACTGATCGGCATGGGCCATGCGATGGACCTGATCCTGACCGGGCGCAAGGTGGAGGCCGCAGAGGCGCAACGCATCGGCCTGGCCAACCGGGTGGTACCCCCGGGCCAGGCGCGCGCATCTGCTGTCGAACTGGCGCAGCAACTGGCGAAATTCCCGCAAGCCACCCTGCGAACCGACCGCGACAGTGCCTACCGGCAGTGGGACCTGCCCATGGGAGAAGCCCTGCAGCAGGAGTGGGAGCGCGGCCGTGAGCGCATTCCCGACGCCCTGGAAGGCGCGCGCCGCTTCGCCAGCGGGGCCGGTCGCCACGGCCAGTTCTGATCGGTTCCCCGGCGCTGTTCCCCATTGGCTCCTCTATGGGCAGATGACTTCGTATCATGGGTCGGATGACTGACCGATCCAGCAACGCGCCCAACAACCACCCACCGGAAGTGCTCGTGCTGCAGCACACCCTGGAAGATGCCCCCGGCTACCTGGGGCAGTGGCTGGATGCCCAGGGCGTGCCGTGGCAGGTGCTGTGTGCCGAGGCCGGCGAGGCGTACCCCGACTCCGTGCGCGGTTTTCGCGCGCTTGCCGTGCTGGGTGGCGAGTGGAGCGCCAACGACGACCGCCCCACGCTGCGTCAGGCCGAGGCCCTGATCCGTGAGGCCGACGCATTGGGCATACCGGTCATTGGTCATTGCCTGGGCGGCCAGCTCATGGCGAGAGCGTTTGGTGGACGCGTGGAGCGACTGCCCCAACCCGAGGTAGGCTGGCTACCCATTCAGATGGCAGACAGCGACGCAGCGCGCACCTGGCTGGGTGAAGCGCGTGAAGCCGTGGTCTACCAATGGCACTACGACAGCTTCGTGGCCTTGCCCAAAGGGGGAGAACGCCTGTCCACATCCGCCACCTGCGCCCACCAGGCCTTCTCCATTGGCCCTCACCTGGCCATGCAGTTCCACATCGAAATCACCCCCGAAAAAATCGCCACCTGGCTGGCCGCGCCGGGCCATGTGTACCCCGCAGCCATCGCTCGACACCCTGACAGCGTGCAGTCTCCCGCAGACATGAACGCAGCCACCCGCCAGTACCAAGCTGGGAGCCAGGCGCTGGCGGACCACATCTATAAGCAGTGGCGTTCGCGCTGGCGCTGAGTCTGTCGCCGCAACAATGAATGCCTCTGTCAAGAGACATCGAGGAACCGGCTTTGCCGGGCCTCTGATGTCGCCCCCTTGAGGGGGTCGCGCAACGCGCGGCGGGGGTGAGTGCAAGCTCTGCGGTGAGGGGGTGGTTTTCTACTTCACAAACACCTTGAGCATCGTATCCGCATCGGTCTCCACCGAGGTCACACGCCCTTGCTCATTGAAGATCACGGTGAAGGGCGAGTAGCTCCACAGCCAGTAGCGCCAGCGCGGCGCATCCAGGTTCGGGTTCTCGCTGCTGACGGGGTAGCCCACAGCCATCGCCACCTGCTCGCGGGTCATGCCCGGCGTGACGCGCGCGGTCTCGATCGCCTGGCGTATCTTGGGGCTGGCCTTTGCCACCACCGTGCGGGGATCGGTGGCGACGATGTAGCGCTGGGCAAAAGCCTCTTTGCTCAGGTCGCGGCTGTAGTCATTCCCCAGCCATTGACTCTTGCCTTCCATCTCCACTTCCACCCGGTTGCGGCCGTAGCCCTTGAAGGTCAACGGAGTGCCGTAGGGAATGATTCGCTTGCCACTCTCTTCGTAGTTGATGTCGCTGATCCAACTGCCATCCGTGCGCATGTTGCAGCACAAAAAACCTTGTTCGGGTACCTGGGCGTGGGCAGTGCCGTTGAGCAGGGAAAAGCACAGGCCCAGCACGGCGGGAAGAGCAGTTCGAAGTTTCATGGCAAGTATCCCTTGATGATTGTCGGAAGGGCCACCCGAAGGGGCGGGATGGGGGTTCGTTGCGCGCCCGGCGCAAACGTCGGCATGCTAGCAAAGTGGCAGACTGTGGGCTGCCCGCCGCTTGATCAACCCGCCAGACCTGGAATTTTCAGCCCGTCCTTTGGAATGGGGCGTGGCCGACCTTCGTTGTCGATCGCCACATAGGTCAGACTGGCCTCGGTCACTTTCACATACTGACCCTGTGCCGAGAAGCGCTCGGCAAACACTTCGACCTGCACCGTGATGGAGGTGTTGCCAATGCGTGTGACGTGCGAGAAGAAGCTCAGGATGTCGCCCACCCGCACCGGCTGCTTGAAAATGAACTGGTTGACCGCCACGGTGGCCATGCGGCCGCGCACATAGCGCGCCGGCAGCACCGAACCAGCCAGGTCCACCTGGGCCATGACCCAGCCACCAAAGATGTCGCCATTGCCGTTGGTGTCGGCCGGCATGGGAATGACCTTGAGCACCAGTTCACGGTCCTGGGGCAGGGCACTTTCAGGGCGAGGGCTTGATTCGGTCGACATGGTCACAATCTGGAAACGACAACACACATAACAGCCCACATTCTCGTTCATGCGCCCCACAGCCGTCACCCACCCGCTCCCCGTCGACGCCGCGTCATCAGCTGCTCAGGCCCCTCGCCGCTCTGACTGGGCCACCCTGTCGCGCCTGCTGCCCTACCTGTGGCGGTACAAGTGGCGTGTGGTGTTGGCGCTGGGTTTCATGGTGGCTGCCAAGATGGCCAACGTGAGCGTGCCGCTGCTGCTCAAGGAGCTGGTGGACGCGATGAGCATTCAGCCCGGCAGCGTGGAATCCATGCTCGTGGTGCCGCTGGGGCTGCTGCTGGCCTACGGCGGGCTGCGCCTGTCCACCAGCGTGTTCACCGAGTTGCGCGAGCTGGTGTTTGCCAAGGCCACCGAAGGTGCCACCCGCAGCATTGCGCTGGAGGTGTTTGGCCACCTGCACGCCCTGAGCCTGCGATTCCACCTGGAGCGGCAGACCGGGGGCATGACACGCGACATCGAGCGTGGCACGCGCGGCGTGCAGTCGCTGATCTCGTATTCGCTCTACAGCATCGTGCCCACCCTTATCGAGGTGACCATGGTGCTGGCGCTGCTGGGCACCAAGTTCGACATGGGCTACGTGTGGATCACGCTGGTCGCGCTGGTGCTGTATGTGAGCTTCACCGTGGTGGTCACGGAATGGCGCACCAAGTTCCGGCGCCAGATGAACGAGCTGGAATCGGTCAGCCAGACCCGTGCCATCGACTCGTTGCTGAACTATGAAACGGTCAAGTACTTCAACAACGAGGCCTTTGAGGCCAGCCGCTACGACGAAGCGCTGGAAAAGTTGCGCCGCGCCCGCATCAAGAGCCAGACCACGCTGTCCTTGCTCAATGCGGGTCAGCAACTGGTGATTGCCATTGCCCTGGTGCTCATGCTCTGGCGCGCCACACAAGGCGTGGTGGACGGCGAGATGACACTGGGCGATCTGGTCATGGTCAATGCCTTCATGATCCAGCTCTACATTCCACTGGGATTCCTGGGGGTGCTGTACCGCGAGATCAAGCAGAGCCTGACCGACCTGGACAAGATGTTCGTGCTGCTGGAGAAGGAGCGCGAAATCGCGGATGCGCCCGATGCCCAGCCGCTGGCGCTGGATGGCCCGCCGGCAGTGAAGTTCGAGAACGTGCGCTTCGCCTACGAGCCGGCGCGCGAGATCCTGCACGGTGTGAGTTTCGAGATCCCACCCGGCAAAACCGTGGCCGTGGTCGGGCCGTCCGGTTCAGGAAAATCCACCCTGGCGCGCCTGCTCTACCGCTTCTACGACGTCGGCAATCAACAGGACACGGGACCCCACGGCGCAGGTCGCATTCTCATCAACGGCCAGGACATCCGCGAAGTCACCCAGTCCAGCGTACGACAAGCCATCGGCATCGTGCCGCAGGACACGGTGCTGTTCAACGACACCATCGAATACAACATCCTCTACGGCAAGCCCGACGCTGGCCATGAGGCGGCGGTGGCGGCCGCCAGCGCGGCCCACATCCACAGCTTCATCGAAAAGCTGCCGCTGGGCTACCGCACCATGGTGGGTGAGCGGGGGCTGAAGCTCTCCGGCGGCGAAAAGCAGCGTGTGGCCATTGCCCGCACCTTGCTCAAGAACCCGCCCATCGTGATTTTTGACGAAGCCACCTCGGCGCTGGATTCGGCCAACGAGCGCGCCATTCAGGCGGAACTGAAGTCCGCCGCCCGCAACAAGACCACGCTGGTGATTGCGCACCGCTTGTCGACCGTGGTGGATGCGCATGAGATTCTGGTGCTGGTGAATGGCGAAATTGTGGAGCGGGGGACGCATTCAAAGCTTGTGTCGTCGGGGGGTGTTTATGCGGGGATGTGGGCGCTGCAGCAGTCCGGGGCAGATTGATCGAGTTCTCAAGGGCAGCGGGGCGCTGGTATAACCCCCACCCGCTCCTGCTTCCGGGCCGCTCCATAATCGCCGTCCATGGAAACCAAATGGCTCGAGGACTTCGTCAGTCTCGCTGAAACCCGCAGCTTCAGCCGGTCGGCGCAGCTGCGGCATGTCACCCAGCCGGCTTTTTCCCGGCGTATCCAGTCGCTGGAAGCCTGGGCGGGCACCGATCTGGTGGATCGTTCGTCGTATCCCACGCGGCTCACACCGGCCGGTCAGACGCTGTACGACCAGTCGCTGGAAATGCTCCAGGCGCTCCAGAGCACGCGGGCGATGCTGCGGGCGCACACCGCGGCGGCGCAGGACGTCATCGAGTTTGCGGTGCCGCACACATTGGCGTTCACCTTCTTCCCGTCTTGGTTGTCCGGCCTGCGCGAGATCAGCGGCCCGATCAAAAGCCGCCTGATTGCACTCAATGTTCACGATGCGGTGATGCGTCTGGTCGAGGGCAGTTGCGACCTGTTGATCGCCTACCACCATGCGGCCCAGCCGATCCAGCTCGATGCCGAGCGCTATGAAATGCTGCCCTTGGGCCGTGAGTTGCTGGCGCCCTATGTGCGGCCCAACGAACAGGGCGCGCCGATGTACGTGTTGCCCGGTACGGCCGGCCAGCCGGTGCCTTATCTGGCCTACGCCCCGGGCGCCTACCTGGGGCGCGCGGTGGATCAGTTGGTAAAGCAAGGCGGCACGCCCGTGCACATGGATCGTATCTACGAGACCGACATGGCCGAAGGCCTGAAGGCGATGGCGCTGGAGGGACATGGCATTGCCTTCCTGCCCGCCAGCGCCGTGCGCAAGGAAGTGCGGGCAAAGAAGCTGGTGTCTGCGGGCGCCGGCCTGGAGGCCGAACTCGACATCCGCATCTACCGGGCCCGCCCGCTGGACGCCCAGAAGGGCAAACGCACGGTGCAGGTGTTCTGGAGCCGGTTGGCGGAGAGCCTGGCACGCAACAAGGCCTGAAGCAAGCAGATCGCCGTCAAGGCGCCCCGGCGGTTGCGGCCGGGTTTCGTGACAAAAGTCGGGTGGCATGGCGGCATGCCATAACAGCATTGGCATCTGCCTTGCTAACTCCCTAAGCTCCCCCTGCCCATCCAGCCTGGCTGGATGGATGGTTGACCAGGGAGGTTCACCACAACGGAGCTTGTTCATGTCCCATGGTTTCTGCGCTCGTGCGTTGCTTGTCGCCGCGAGTCTGCTTTCGGCTCTTTCTTTGGCGCAGGCTCAGACGGGCGGCTTGCTGGATCGCATCAAGGCTGAGAAAAAGCTGGTGCTGGCACACCGCGAGTCGTCTGTGCCGTTTTCGAACCTGGACCCCCAGGGCCGGCCAGTGGGCTATGCGCTCGATGTGTGTGTGATGCTGGCCAAGGCGGTGCAACGGTCGCTTGCGCTGGATCGGCTCGATGTGAGCTACCTGCAGGTCACACCCGCCAACCGGATCGAAGCGATCGAAAAGGGCCGGGCCCACATGGAATGCGGATCCACCACCAACAACGCTGCCCGGCGCCAGCAGGTGGCGTTCACCGTGCCACATTTCATCACGGGCGCCCGGTTACTGGTAAAGGCCGACAGCCCGATCGACCGCATTGATCACCCCGCATTGAAAACGGCGGTCTCCACCCGAAACACCACGCCCCTGGCAGCGCTTCGCAAGGTGGATTTCGAGCGCCAGCTCAAACTCGACATCATCGAAGCCGACGACCACGAGCGCGCCGTGGAAATGGTGGAGAACGGCAAGGCCCAAGCTTTCGCCATGGACGACGTGCTGCTCTACGGCCTGGCGGCAGGGCGCCCGGATCCGAAAGCGCTGAAGGTGGTAGGGAAGTTCCTGACGACCGAGCCCCTGGCGATCATGTTGCCGAAGAACGAGCCCGCCTTCAAGAAAGTCATTGACGACGAGATGCGGCGCATGATCTACAGCGGTGAGATCCAGCAGATCTACCGCCGCTGGTTCGAGCAGCCCATTCCGCCCAACAACGTGGCGCTGAACCTGCCCGCGAGCTACCTGCTGCGCGATCTGTGGAAATACCCTACGGACCAGATGCCCTGAAGGAGACTCCCCCCTGCGCCGCTGACGCGGCTTCCCCCCTCCGTGGCGCGCCGTCAAGCGGCGCTTCGAGGGGGGACGCACCCTGCGGCCCGGCCAAGCCGGTTCCGCGGGTGCCCTTGATTGAAGGCACTTCGCGTCGGAAGCGGTTTGGGACTGCAGATGGTTTCCTTGCCGGTTTGAGACAATCGGGCGATGAACCCCACCGCCCCAAGCACCCTCACCATCACCCGGCCTGACGACTGGCACCTGCATGTGCGCGACGGCGATGCCTTGCGCACCGTGGTGCCCCACACCGCAGCGCAGTTTGGCCGCGCCATCATCATGCCCAACCTGAAGCCGCCGGTGACCACGGCGGCCCAGGCCATGGCCTATGCCGATCGCATCCGTGCCGCAGTGCCGGCTGGCATGGCGTTCGAGCCGTTGATGACGCTGTACCTCACCGACAACTTGCCGCCCGATGAAATCGCCCGGTCGAAAGACGCGGGCGTGGTGGCGGTCAAGCTCTACCCGGCCGGTGCCACCACCAACAGCGATGCCGGCGTGACCGACATCCGCAAGACCTACAAGACCCTGGAAGCCATGCAGCGCGCTGGCGTGCTTTTGCTGGTGCACGGTGAGGTCACGTCGCCTGACATCGATCTGTTTGACCGGGAAGCGGTGTTCATCGAGCAGCACCTGGCGCCACTGCGCCGCGACTTCCCCGAGCTCAAGATCGTGATGGAGCACATCACCACGAAGGAAGCGGCTCAGTACGTGGCCGAAGGCGACCGGTTCCTGGGCGCCACGATCACGGCGCACCATCTGCTGTACAACCGCAACGCCATCTTCACCGGTGGCATCCGTCCGCACTACTACTGCCTGCCGGTGCTCAAACGCGAGACCCATCGCCAGGCCCTGGTCGCCGCAGCCACGGGCGGCGGTGATCGCTTTTTTCTGGGCACCGACAGCGCGCCGCACCCTGCCCACCTGAAGGAACACGCCACCGGCTGCGCCGGCTGCTACACCGCCCACGCCGCCATCGAGATGTACGCCGAGGTGTTCGAGGCCGCCAACGCGCTGGACAGGCTCGAAGCCTTTGCCAGCTTCAATGGACCGGCGTTCTATGGTCTGCCGCGCAACACAGGCACCATCACCTTGCGCAAGGAAAGCTGGACACCCCCGGCGAGCTTCAGTTTTGGAGAGGCCGAACTCAAGCCCTTGCGCTCTGGCGAGGCGCTGCCTTGGCGCCAAGTAGCTTGAGGGGCCGAGAGGCTGATGCCAAGCAGAGCGAGCGCGACTTGACATGGGTCTGGAACGGGAGCTTGACTGGGGGCAGGCCTGGTTTTCGGCGGTCGCGCCCGATGGCGAGACCGCCTTTCAGCGGGTGGGTGCCGGGGCAAGTCTGCCCCAGGCCCTGAATGAACAGGCAGGTTCCGGGCGCTTTGTGGGCGCGTCGCGCCCTTTGCGCTTTGTTCCTCAATGCGAGCTGCCGCAAGGCGTCGCCTACGAGAGCCATATCTTCGAAACCGGCTGCGTGCCCACGCGCGACAACCTGCACGACTTTTTCAACGGTTTGATCTGGCTGCGTTTTCCATGCACCAAGCAGAAGCTCAACCAATTGCAAGGAGCTGAAATCGCTGCGGCCGGCGTGGGCGCGGTGCGGGGCAGGGTGCGAGACGCGCTGACCCTGTTTGACGAAAACGCCGCGCTTTTGCAGGCCCCGGAGCCCTTGTGGCAGGCGCTGCTGGCACGCGACTGGCAGCGGCTCTTTGTGACACTGCGTCCGCTCTGGCCGCAAGCCCGGCTGGTGCTGTTTGGCCACGCCCTGCTGGAAAAGCTGGTGCAGCCGTACAAGTCGATCACCGCGCATGTGTACCGCCGGGCGGTCCCTGAGGCGCTGGGCAGCGATCTGGCCGACTGGGACAGATGGCTGGCCAGCCGCCTGGATCGCGACGAACTGGCCGCCAAACCCTTTACGCCGTTGCCGGTGCTGGGTGTGCCGGGCTGGTGGGCCGACAACGCCCTGCCTGCGTTTTATGACGATTCGTCGGTGTTTCGTCCGCCGCGTCTTCCAGCCACGGCCGGGTTCGGCGCAACGCCTTGAATTTCAAGGCATTGCGCTTGATTTCCCTTGCCCTGACCCCATACTGGATTCTCGGTATCATGCGCTGCCTCTTCCGGGCAGACCTGGACCGAGACCCCGGTGAACATGGGAACCTTGCGGGCACGCTCCGGATCGCAAGCCATGCCGGGAAGCCCTGGCGTCAGCCATTTTTGGAGAAAACATGAAGCGCATCCTGTTGTTTGTCCTGACCAACGTCGCCGTGATGGCGGTGCTGTTGATCACCACCCGCATCCTGGGCGTGGACCGTTTCCTCACCGCCAACGGCCTGAACATGACCGCGCTGGCCGGCTTCTCGCTGGTCATCGGTTTTGGCGGCGCCATCATCTCGTTGCTGATCAGCAAGCCCATGGCCAAGTTCAGCACCGGTGCACGGGTGATCAACCAGCCGCAGAACGCTGACGAAGCCTGGATCGTGCAGACCGTGCAGACCTTTGCCAGCAAGGCCGGCATCGGCATGCCCGAGGTCGCCATCTACGACGGTGCACCCAATGCCTTCGCCACCGGCGCCTTCAAGAACTCTGCTCTGGTGGCGGTGTCCACGGGCCTGCTGCAGAGCATGACCAGGGAGGAAGTCGAGGCCGTGATCGGCCACGAAGTGGCTCACGTGGCCAACGGCGACATGGTCACCATGACGCTGATCCAGGGCGTGATGAACACCTTTGTGGTGTTCCTCAGCCGCGTCATCGGCTACGCGGTAGACAGCTTTCTGCGCAGGGACAGCAACAGCAGCGGTCCCGGTATCGGCTACTTCGTGACCACCATCGTGATGGACATTGTGCTGGGTTTCCTGGCCGCCATCATCGTGGCCTGGTTCAGCCGTCAGCGCGAGTTTCGTGCCGACGCCGGCGCCGCTCAGCTGATGGGCCGCAAGCAACCCATGATCAATGCGCTGGCCCGTCTGGGAGGCCTGACGCCAGGCGAGCTGCCCAAGACCATGCAGGCGCTGGGCATTTCCGGGGGGCTGGGCAAGCTGTTTTCGACCCACCCACCGATGGAAGAGCGCATCGACGCACTGCAGAAGCTTTGAAGTGAGGCGCTTCATGCGCCTTCCCTGGACCCGTTCACCAAAAGAAAGGCGACCCTTCGGTCGCCTTTTTCGTTTCCACGTTGCCAGCTGGCGAGAGACCACCGGATTAGGTTGATCGCTCCCTGATCTCGCCTCGCTTCACTTTCAGCGCCAGTTGCGCTGGCCACCCTGGTAGTACACCGGCTGGATCTCTTGCTGCGCTGCGTGGTACTGGGGGCCGACCATCACGTGGGTGGCGGCCGGTGCCTGCATCACGTGGGGCTTGCCATGGGCATGGTGAGGGCGGCCAGGGTAGGCAGGCGTCACGTTCACATTTACCTTCACATAGCGTCCTGGGTCACGGGGCATCTGCACCTTGTACTTCACGCCAGCGTATTTGTAGACGACGTCGTAGCCGACGGTGCGGTGCTCAAAATGGGTCTGTGTGCTGCAGTGGCGCACCACCTGGGTCGTGGCATGTCGGGGCGATTCGATGTGGTTGCCCACCATGGCGCCACCCACCAGACCGATCATCGTGGCCAGGGCGCGGCCATTGCCGTCACCGATGGCATTGCCCATGGCGCCACCGGCGATGCCGCCGATGACCGCGCCGGCACCGCTCCTGCGACCTGGCACAACGACCGTTTCGTCATAGCAGACGTCGCGGGGCACAGCGATTTTTTGCACCACGGGTGTGCTGCTGATCACACGGGCCCGATCCTGCTTGGCTTGAGCAAGGCCGCTGGCGCTCAGACCGATCAGGCCGGCAAGGACGGGAATCAGAACGGGTTTGAACGAGGTTTTCATGAGGGGGCTCCTGTTGTTTGGAGCCTCTATCGTGATCACCTCATGTCAATCGACCTTGGCGCCTGTGTAAAGCTGTCAGGCGACTTGTAACCTGATGTCAAGCTGCTTCGCCGGCGCGCAACAGGCCTGGTAGGCCACTGGCCAGCGCCTCTGCCACCTTGATGCCGTCGACCCCCGCCGAGAGAATGCCCCCCGCATAACCTGCGCCTTCGCCCGCCGGGTAGAGGCCTTGTGTGTTCAGACTCTGGAAGTCGGTGCCCCGGGTGATGCGCAGCGGTGACGAGGTGCGGGTTTCCACGCCGGTGAGCACCGCGTCCGCCATGTCGTAGCCCTTGATCTTTCGACCGAACACCGGCAGCGCCTCCACCATTGCCTCGATGGCGTAGCCGGGCAGGGCCTGCGCGAGGTCGATCAGCTTCACGCCGGGCCGGTAGGAGGGTGTCACCGAGCCCAGCGCGGTGGAGGCCTGCCCCGCGATGAAATCACCCACGGTTTGCCCGGGCGCTTCGTAGGTGCCTCCACCCAGTTCGAACGCCCGGGCCTCCAGTTGCCGCTGCATCACCACCCCGGCCAAGGGGTGGGTCTTTCCAGTGGATGCCAAAGCTGTAGCCTGCGCTGCGTAACGAGGGCCGTCGGCCTCCCCGAAGGCGGCGGTCCACAACGGGGTGTCTTGCGGGAAGCATTGGGGAAAGTCGCGAGGCTCGATACCCACCACGATGCCGGCGTTGGCGTTGCGCTCATTGCGCGAATACTGGCTCATGCCGTTGGTGACCACCCGGCCGGCTTCGGACGTGGCCGCCACCACCGTGCCGCCCGGGCACATGCAGAAGCTGTAGACGGCGCGGCCGTTCTTGGCGTGGTGCACCAGCTTGTAATCGGCCGCACCCAGCAGGGGGTGGCCCGCATGGCGGCCCCAGCGCGCACGGTCGATGACGCTCTGGGGGTGTTCGATGCGAAAGCCCACCGAAAATGGCTTGGCTTCCATGTACACGCCAGCGTCGAACAGCATGGCAAAGGCGTCACGCGCGCTGTGCCCCAGCGCCAGCACCACCCGCTTCACCGGCATTTCAAGCACTTCGTGGGTGTCCAGTCGCTGCACGGTCAGGCCGGTCACTTGCTGTACGCCCTCCGAGTTGCTCAAACGAACATTGCACACGCGATGCTGGAACCGGATCTCGCCCCCCAGCGCGACAATTTTCTCGCGCATGGCCTCCACAACCTTGACCAGTTTGAAGGTGCCGATGTGGGGGTGGGCGGCATACAGGATTTCGGCCGGCGCACCGGCTTCCACGAATTCCTGCATCACCTTGCGACCCAGGAAGCGCGGGTCCTTGATCTGGCTGTAGAGCTTGCCGTCTGAAAACAGGCCGGCACCGCCTTCGCCGTACTGCACATTGCTTTCCGGGTCGAGCACGCCATGGCGCCAAAGTCCCCAGGTGTCCTTGGTGCGCTGACGGACCGGCTTGCCGCGTTCGAGCACGATCGGTCGCAGTCCCATCTGGGCCAGCGCCAGCGCCGCAAACAGGCCGCAAGGCCCCAGACCCACCACTACCGGCCGGTCGCTTTCTACGGCGGGCCAGTCCGCCGGGGCGTGCACCGGCGCCTGCCAGGTCATGTCAGGTGTGGCCAGGATGTGCGCGTCGTTCTGGTGCCGCTCAAGCAAAGCCTGTTCTGCCGATGGGTCCACCAGCGACACGTCCACGATGTAGACCGCCAGCAGGTCGGCCTTGCGCGCATCGAAGCTGCGCTTGAACACCTGCAGGGCCTGAATGACCTCGGTGGGAATACCCAGCTTCTGTGCGGCCAAGCGGGTCAGCGCTTCCACAGGGTGGGGTACCGGGGTGCGGTCGAGGTCGGTTTCGGCGGGAGCGTCGGCGGCGCGTCGGTGTTCGGCGGGCAGCTCGGTCAAGGGCAGCTTGAGTTCTGAGAGGCGGATCATTGTCGTGGGGCTTGTGGTGATCAAGCAGAAGACGGAGGAGCCCGCGTATTGTCGCCAATGCGCATCAGGCCCGGCCGTCTCTTTCTAAATAACCCGGGTAAAAATAATAAACCCGGGTACAATTTGCACCATGACTGAATCACTCCATCCCGCTTGCACGGCGTTTCTCGGCGCCCGCCGTGTGGCCTTCGGCACGTACGGCGAGGTCGCGCGCGCACTCGCCACCCTGGATCTTTCGGCCGGTGGACTGCTGGTGTTCGACGACAGCACCGGCGCCCAGGTCGACCATCCCTGGCCGGCCAGCTACCCACCCGCACCGCCTGACAGCCCGGCGCCCAGTGAGGCCAAAGCGGCGGCTCCGCCGCAAGTGGGCAGACCTCGCATGGGAGTGGTGGCGCGAGAGGTGACTCTGCTGCCGCGCCACTGGGAATGGCTCGCGCAACAACGCGGCGGCGCCTCGGCCGCGCTGCGACGGCTGGTGGAAGATGCCCGCCGCAGCCAGGGCGACCTGGACGTGCAACGCCTGGGCAAGGAGCGCGCCTACCGGTTCATGAGTGCCATTGCTGGCGGTTTTGAGGGTTTCGAGGAAGCGTCCCGGGCCTTGTTCGGGCACGACGGCCAGGCCTTCGCGCACCGCATCGCGCACTGGCCGCCAGACGTGCAGGCGCACCTGGCCTGGCTCGCGCGCGACGCCTTCACGGCCGAGGGCGACGCCCCGGCCCATCCCTGATCCTCTCCTGGTCGTTATTCCATGCAAGCCACTGCCACAGGCCCGCTCTGGCGGGTCTACCTCGTTTTCCTCGTGCCCATGGTGCTGTCCAACATCCTGCAAGGGCTGTCGGGCACCATCAATGGCATCTACATTGGCCAGATGCTGGGCACCCACGCGCTCGCGGCTGTCTCCGGCATGTTTCCCATCGTGTTCTTCTTCATCTCGCTCGTGATCGGCATCGGTGCGGGTGCGTCGGTGCTCATCGGCCAGGCGTGGGGTGCCCGCGAGCCAGGCAAGGTCAAGGCCATCGCTGGCACGGCGCTGGTGCTGGGCGCGTTGATCGGTCTGGCGGCCGCGGTGGTTGGCGTGGTGTTTGCGCGCCAAGCCATGCAGGCCCTGGGCACGCCACCAGACGTGCTCGACGACGCCGTGGCCTACGCACGCGTGATGCTGCTCATCATGCCGTTGCTGCTGGTGTTCATCGTGTTCACGCAGTTGCTGCGCGGTGTGAGCGACACCGTCTCGCCGCTGGTGGCCCTGCTGTTGTCCACCGTGCTGGGGCTGCTGCTCACGCCGGCGCTCATCAAGGGTTGGCTGGGCCTGCCTCCACTGGGTATCCAGAGCGCGGCCTACGCCGGTCTGGTGTCATACGCAGCGGCGCTGGGCTTCCTGGTCTGGCGCCTCAACCGGCGCCGGCATGTGCTGGCCTTCGACGCCGAGTTGCTGGGCGCGTTGCGACTGGACCGCGTGATCCTCGGCAAGGTGATGCGCATCGGCCTGCCCACCGGTTTGCAGATGGTGGTGATCTCGATGTCGGAGCTGGTCATTCTTTCGCTGGTGAACGGCCATGGTTCGCAGGCCACGGCGGCGTACGGCGCGGTGACGCAGATCGTGAACTATGTGCAGTTCCCTGCGCTGTCGATCGCGATCACCGCTTCCATCCTCGCGGCGCAGTCCATCGGTGCGGGCAAGGTCGAGCGGCTGAGCCCGATCCTGCGCACCGGCCTGTGGCTCAACCTGGCGCTCACCGGCAGTCTGGTGCTGCTGGGCTATGCGTTGTCGCACCACCTGCTTGGCCTCTTCCTCACCGATCCCGGTGTGCGTCTGCAGGCTGAGCAGCTGCTTCACATCATGCTGTGGAGCCTGCTGCTGTTCGGCTTCCAGGCGGTGGTGGGTGGCATCATGCGCGCCAGTGGCGCGGTGCTGGTGCCAATGGCGATCTCCGTCTTCTGCATCCTGTGCGTGCAACTGCCGGTGGCTTACCTGCTGGACCTGCGTCTGGGCCTGCCTGGCGTCTGGATGGCGTTCCCGATCGCCTACATGGCCATGCTGGTCCTGCAGTCGGCGTACTACCGAATGGTATGGCGATTCCGAAGGATCGAGCGGCTGGTGTGAGTCGGAGGATAATCCCCCCGTGAAGCGCACCAGGCCGCCGCTGGCACGACATCCCGAAAGGGTGTGCTGGAGGAACGTCCGGACTGCACAGGACAGCGTAGGAGGTAACACCTCTCCACCGACAAGCTTGAGGAGCTCGCTCCGAAGGCCCTAAGGTGAGGATCAGAGCAACAGAGACGAGCCGCTTCAGTGCGGGTGAAACGGGCAATCTCTACGCGCAGCAATACCAAATAGGCCAACGTTGACGTGGTTCCGCGGAGTTGGCGGGTAGGTAGCACCGAGCCGGGTGGGTAACCCCCGGCCCAGATGAATGGCGGTCACATCCGGGGACCTCGCAAGAGGGTCCCGGATGCACAGAATCCGGCGTAACGGTGCGCTTCACACTATTCCAGCGTCGGCGGCTCAATGGCCGCCGTCCACCAGCCAGCGCACGAAGCGCCCGGCTTCGTCGGCGCTCAGGCGTTCGTGAGCCGGCACACCCCCAAACAGGTGGTGTTCGCGCAGGTGTTTGATCTTTTCTTTGATCTGGCTTTCCTGACCCTTGAGTGGCGCGTAGCGTTCGGCCAGTTGGGTGAAGGTCGGCGTCTTGCCGCGCGGCGGTGAACCATGGCAAGAAAGGCACCCTTTGTCGAGGGCCAGGTTCATGCTGGCCAGCACGGGCTGGGTGGTCAGGGTCAGGACCAGCAACATCCCCACCATGCTGCAGCGATTAGGCTTCTTCATGCGTGCGCCCTGAATGGCTGTGGCATTGTGGTTGGCTACAGGTTGAAGCCGCCCAGGCTCTGGATGCGCTCCACGTGGGCCAGCAGGGAGCGCTTGGCCACAGGCCACAGGCGTTCGGGCACATCGTCGTAGGCCAGCTTCACCCAGTCGTCCATCGTGCCTTCGGGTTGGTGTTGCATGGCGCGCGCCACCTTGGCTTCGCGCGCGAGGCGGTGGGCCTTCAGATGCGCAATCGCCGCGCGGGCGCCGCCGTGTTCCGGTGCGCTCGGGTTGTCGGCAGTTCGGCGCAGGTCACCCAGCACATAACCGTGCGCGGGCAGGATGAATTCCACGCCATGCTGCGCGCAGAGCTGGTCGAGTTTGTCGAGCGAGTCGAGGTAGGCGCCCATGCTGCCGTCGGGTGGATCGATCACCGTGGTGCTGCCGTTGAGGATGTGGTCGCCGCTGAACAGCAGGCCGTCTTCTTCGAGCAGCAAACAGAGGTGATTGGCGGCGTGGCCGGGCGTGTGCACGACCTGCAGCGTGTGGGTGGCGCCGTCCTGGCCTTGCAAGACGAGGCGTTCCGCGTTGGCCAGCGCACGTTCGGGCGTGAAGCGGCTGTTCTCGCGGGATGTGGCTGCGCTGGGCAGGCCGAGGATGGGGGGTCTCTCGGCGCACAGCGCTTGCAGCCGCGATGCGCCCGGCGAATGGTCGGGATGGGAGTGGGTGCAGACGATGGCGCGGATGTTGCCTCCTGCGGCGCGCCAGAGGCGCTCGATGTGTTCCGGGATGTCCGGGCCAGGATCGATGGCGATGTGGCCGCTGACCGGGTCACCCACCAGGTAGCTGTTGGTGCCCGGGCCGGTCATGAAGCCGGGGTTGGGTGCGGTGAGCCGTTGCACGTTCTTGAGCAGCGGCACCGGGCGCTCGGTCTGCCATGCCATTTCGTGCACGATCTGCCCGTGCGGGCTGACCAGCGCGAGCTCACCAAAGGGTTGCTCGTGTTCCATGTGGCGCGACTCGTGGGCGTTCATCAGGCCGGCGCGCGGGCAACTGGTGAACAAGGGTTCGTCGTTGACTGCACAGGCAGTCAGAACATCGTCCACTGTTTCGTACGCCTGCAGCCGCTCCAGCGTGCGGACGGTCGGGAAGATGATGAAGAAGCCGCCCGCCGCATGACGAACCAGCGCATCTGCCGGGCGCACCCAGACCGGTTCGAACTGCTCGGACTCATCGGCCACGGGTTCCTGGCCTTCAGGCATGCGCGCGACCAGAAAAGGCACGTCGAAGCGGCGCGGCAGGTCGCGGTCGGTGATCCAGTGCGCGAGCACAAAGACGTCGGCGCCCGCAAGTGTGAGCCCTTGCGCCTCACACTGAAGGGCAAACGGCGCCTGGCGGTCAAGCGCAGCGATGTCGGCCGTGCCCAGCGGCGAGCCATCGTTGCGGCGCGCGAGCAGGATGCCAAGCTCTTCGAAACTCTCGCGGATGGCGGCAATGGCCTGTGTGAGGTGCAGATCACTTTGCGTGGCGCGGCGGGTGGACTGACTGTGCGCCTGTGCGTCGGCGGCGTCGATGCCCCCGCCGGGGAACACGTAGGCGCCGGGTGCAAAGCTGGCCGTCATCGAGCGGCGCGTCATCAGCACTTCGACGCCCTGAGGGCCGTCGCGCAGCAACAGCACGGTGGCGGCGGGGCGCACGGCAGCGGGCGTGCGGGCGGGGTGGAGGAGTTGGGTGGAGCGGACCATCCAGACATTGTGCGACAGCGTGCGTGAACCGGCTGTCGCATCCCGGGCCTGGGCCTGTTCACTCCGTCGGAACAGGGGCGAGTGCCAGCATTTCGGGCGAGAGGCCTTCCCAGGTGATGTCGAACCCGGGGGTGCTGCGCGACGGCGGCAGCGGTGGTGTGCGCAGCGCCCAGTGGGTGCCGGCGGTGACGCTGTCGATCACTGGCACGGGCACATCGCTCTGGATGGCGGCCGCCATGCCGGCCAGGCCCGCGCCGCCGAGGATCACGGCCTGCACACCCAACTGGTGGGCCGCGTCGCGGCAGGCCTGGGCCAGCAGGCGGTGGGCGGCGGCCGGGTCGGCGGCGAGCTGTGCCCCGGTGGGCACCACGGTGTGGATGCCGGCGAGTTGCTGCGCCTGCCCCAGTGCCTGTGCGAGGCGCTGCAGCATGGGCCCCCAGCGCTCACCGCCGGTGACGATGGCGTAGCGGCCGTGGCGCGCGGCTTCGATGAAGGCCGCTTCGGCCAAGCCGGTGACCGGTGCCGGGCTCGATTCGCGCAGCGCCATCAGGCCAGGGTCACCGAAGCAGCCGATCAGCACCGCGTCTGGCCGGGGATCAGGGCCGGCCAACGTGGCGGCCCAGGCGTCGAGCGCGGCGTGGGCGGCCACGGCATAGCTGGCTTCGTCGGCGATGTAGGGCGCACCGAAGCGCGCGGTCACGGTACGGACCTGCACGTGGAGACCGGCAGCGGCCTGCACATGGGTTTGCAGCAGCGCGCTCACGCGCGCGGAAGTATTGGGGTTGATGACCAGCAGATGCTTCATGTTCAACTGAACAGTTGCATCAGATCCGGCGCGCTGTCGCGGGTGGGCGCGAAGCTCAACTGCGATTCCAGCCGATCCAGGTGCTCCCGCATCAGGCGCGCGGCCTCGCGTGGGTCCCGCAGCTTGATGGCCGAGAGCAGGGCGCGGTGTTCCTGGCAGCCGCAGGCGGTGGCGTCTTCGCGCGCCAGGTGGTGTGGCGCGCTGTAGGTCATGAGGATGAGCGAGGTACGCGAGACCAGTTCGCGCAGGATGCGGCCGAGCGTGCCGTGGCCGGCGTGGTCGGCGATGTGCAGGTGGAAGTCGCCTGACAGGCGGATGGCGCGGCGCATGTCGCCCGCGGCGCGCGCCGCTTCTTCGTCGCGGATGCAGCGGGTGAGGGACTGGATGTCGGCGGTGGTGGCCGAGGCGATGAAGCGCTCCACCAGCGTGGGCTCGATCATGCGTCGTACCTCGAACACCTCGCGTGCCTCCTGTTCGCTGGGCTGGGCGATGGAGGCGCCGCGGTTGGGTGTGAGGGTGACCACCTGCTCGTTGGCGAGCCGCACCAGCACCGGGCGGATGCGCGTGCGGGAAACGCCGAAGGCCTCGGCCAACCGGTCCTCCACCAGCTTGGTGCCGGGGGGCAGGCGGTGGTCGAGGATGGCCGAGACCATGCGCTCGTAGATGTCGTTGTCCGACAGAGGCGCCGGCGCAGGCGCCTCGACTTCGGTCTTTCGGACTCGGGTGGCGCTCATCCGGCACGGCCCTTCTTTTGGCGGCCCAGCAGCATGGCCACGCCCACCGTGACACCAATCACCGCAAACGACACCACGGTGGTCACGGTGCCCAGCGCATAGATGGCCGGCGTGGTGACGGTGGAGGTCAGTCCCTGCAGTTCCAGCGGCAAGGTGTTGACGTCACCGATGGCCTGCGAGGTGCGGGCGATCTCGTCCCAACTCAGGGTGAAGCCGAACATGCCGATGCCCACCACCGAAGGCCCGATCAGGGGCAGCACCACGTGGCGGAGGGTCTGCCAGGGCGTGGCGCCGAGGTCGCGCGCGGCCTCTTCATACGCCGGGTTGAAACGGTTGAACACCGCGAACATGATCAGCAGGCCAAAGGGCAGGGTCCAGGTGAGGTGTGCGCCGAGCGCCGAGGTGAACAGGCCCAGCGCTGTGCCGTATTCCTCTAGCGTCGTGGTGGCGCCCACCGCTTCGAGCAGCCACTTGAGGCCACCGTCAAGCAGCCGGAACTGCAGGCCGATGCCCAGCGACACGATGATGGACGGCATGATCAGGCTGGCCACGGTGACGTAGAAAAGCGCGTTGCCGCCGCTCAGTTTCTTGCGAAACGCCAGCCCTGCCAGCACCGACAACAGCACCGTGAGCAGCATCACAACGCCACCCAGCATCAGCGAGCGCAGGAAGGCCGCACCGATGTCCACCGTGCCCAGGCCCTCGGCGAGCTGGCGGAACCAGTGCAGCGACATGCCGCGCAGGGGAAAGGTGAGGCCGCCTTCAGGACCCTGGAAGCTGAGCACGAAGATCACAAACATCGGGCCGTACATGAACAGCACGAAGAGCGCGAAGACGGCGGCCAGGGGCCAGAAGCCCGGGGCGCGCGATTCGGTGGTGTGAGCCATGCTCAGAGTTCCTTCCTGATGTCGACCAGGCGCGTCAGGCCCCAGATGATCATCAGCACGACAGCGAGCAGGATCACCGCGTTGGCCGCCGCCAGCGGGAACTGCAGGTAGCTGGTCTGCACCTGGATGATCTTGCCGACCGAGGCGATCTGTTGCCCGCCCATGACGCCGATGGTGACGAAGTCGCCCATGACAATGGTGATGACGAAGATCGAGCCGATGATGATGCCGGTCTTGCACAGCGGCACGACCACGTTCCACAGCGTCTGCCAGCCGCTGGCACCCGCGTCGCTGGCGGCTTCGAGCAGGCTGCGGTCGATGCGCATCATGCTGTTGAAGATGGGCACGATCATGAACATGGTGTAGAGGTGCACGAAGGCCAGCACCACCGAGAAGTCGGAGAACAGCAGCCACTCGATGGGCGTCTCGATCAGGCCGATGCCCTGCAGCGTCTGGTTGACCAGGCCATTGCGACCCAGCAGCGGCACCCAGGAAATCATGCGTATGACGTTCGACGTCCAGAACGGCACGGTGCACAGGATGAACAGTGCCGTCTGCATGCCTGGTGAGCGCACATGAAAAGCCAGGAAATACGCCACCGCAAACCCCAGCACCAGGGTGATGCCCCAGACCAGCAGGCTGAACTTCAACGTGGATAAATAGGTAGAGAGCGAAACACAGAAATCGCCATGATCGGTGAGCGTGGAGCAACCCTCAAAAATGGCGAAGTAGCTGCGCAGCGTGAACGCCGGCAGCAACTCGTACTCGTTGAAATCCCAGAAACTGACCATCACGATCAGCCCCAGCGGAATGAGGAAGAACAGCACAAACACCAACGTGAACGGCGCCGCCTGCCACCAGGCGTGCAGCGTGCGGTTCGGGCTGTCGGCGACAGGACCGGCGGTGGCGGTGGTTGTGCTGCTCATGGAATGTCAATCAAACGAAAGGCGGAAAGCGAAGGACGGGGCAACGCGGCGAGCGCAGCGAAGCCCCCTCCAGGCCACCGCGGAACCGGCTTTGCCGGGCCGCCAGTGGCGCCCCCCTATGGGGGGTGACGCCGCAGGCGGCGCGGGGGGCGAGTTCGTGGCCGCTTACGCGGCCACGAACTCGTTCCACTTCCTCACCATGTACTCGTTCTCATCCATCACCGCGTTCCAGCAGGCGATGCCACCCATGCGCGCTTCGTAGCTGCCGCCGTCGCGCACCGCGCCAGCCTTGGCCAGCACGTCGCCGTTCGGGCTCTTGATGTCCTGTGCGGCGGGCTTGCCTTCCATCCAGTAGGCCCATTCGTAGGCTTCCATCTTGGCCTTGGCGGTGTCGAGCACGGCGCTGTAGTAGCCCTGGCGGTTCAGGTAGGCGCCGGCCCAGCCGTCGAGGAACCAGTTAATGAATTCGTAGGCACCATCGAGCTTGCGGCCCTTGAGCGTGGCGGGCAAGCCGAAGCCGGCGGCCCAGGCGCGGTAGCCCTCTTTCAATGGCTGGAAGTTGCAGTCGATGCCCTTGGTGCGCACGGCGGTCACGGCCGGGCTCCACATCGACTGGATCACCACCTCGCCCGAGGCCATCAGGCTGACCGACTCGTTGAAGTCCTTCCAGAGGGCGCGGAACTGGCCGGCCTTCTTGGCTTCGATGAGGGTCTTGATCGTGAGATCAATCTCGGCCTTGGTCATGTTGCCCTTGTCGGGGTACTTGTAGAGGCCCATGGCTTCCACCACCATCGCGGCGTCCATGATGCCGATGCTGGGGATGTTCAGGATCGCGGCCTTGCCCTTGAATTCGGGGTTCAGCAATTCGGCCCAGGATTCGATAGGGCGCTTGATCAGGTCGGGTCGGATGCCCAGCGTGTCGGCGTTGTACACGGTGGGGATCAGGCTCATGAACTGGGTCGGGCTTTTGGCAAAGACCTTGCTCTTTTCACCTTCAAGGAAGATCACCTTCTTGGGCGCCGTGCCCTGGTCGCCCACGGTTTTGCCTGCCACGCTGCCGGTGGTGAAAAGTGGCGTGATCTTGTCGGCGTTCTTGATCTTTTTGACGTCGATGCCCTTGAGGTTGCCGGTGGGCACGATCTTCTTCAGCGAGAAGTATTCGGTGTCGATCAGGTCGAAGCTGTTCGGCGCGGTGACGGCGCGCTTGGTCACGTCGTCGGTGGTCACGGCCACATACTGGATCTTGATGCCGGTGTCCTTTTCGAACTTCTCACCGATGGCCTTGTCCTGGTTCACCGCAGTGCCCAGGTAGCGCAAGGTGATCTTTTCCTGTGCGATGGCCGGCGAAATGCCGGAGGCCAGGATGCCAGCCATGCCAGCGGTACCTTGCAGCAGGCTGCGGCGCGAGAGGCCCGTGACGGGCGCGGCGGAAATGGGATCGATCGGGTCGGACATGGTGATGCTCCTGTGGCTGTGGTTGAAACGGGAAAGGAATTCAGAACGAAAGGGGGTGTCAGGCCGCGCCGAAGCTGTGGGCCTGCTCAGGAGCCCAGGTCAGGCCGACGCGGTCGCCCGGGTGGTAGGGGGTCTGCACGAAATCGGCCTCGGACAACATCACCGAGACCTTGTCGCTGGCTGCTGTCTGTTCCAGCCGCAGGCCCAGCAGCACGTAGCTGCCCTGGTACTCGACATCGCTGACGGTGGCAGGCCAGCCAGCGCCTTCGGCCGGTGCGAGACGGATGTGGTCGTTGCGCACAGCAACTTTGCCGCTGGTGGTGTCGAGCACGTTGTGCCCGCCCATGAAGCGCGCCACAAACTCGCTGGCCGGGCGGTTGTAGACCACGTGTGGCGAACCGACCTGTTCGATGCGGCCGTGGTTCATCACCACCATGGTGTCGGCCAGGGCCATGGCCTCTTCCTGTGAATGGGTGACATGAATGAAGGTCAGGCCCAGTTCCTTCTGCCAGTGGCGCAGTTCGGCGCGCATCTGGATGCGCAAGAAGGGGTCGAGCGCGGAGAGTGGCTCGTCGAGCAGCAGCACACGCGGCTGGGTGATGAGCGCCCGCGCCAGTGCCACGCGCTGTTGCTGGCCGCCAGAGAGTTCGCCCGGTTTGCGTTGCGCCAGGTGCCCCATGGCCACACGTTCCAGCAGGTCCTGCGCCTGGCGGTGGCGGGTGGCCTTGTCCACGCCTTTCATCTTCAGGCTGAAGGCCACGTTGTCCAGCGCCGAGAGGTGCGGGAACAGCGCGAAGCTCTGGAACATCATGGCCGTGCCGCGCGCGGCGGCTGGTAGTGACGTGATGTTGCGGTTTTCGAGCAGGATGTCGCCGCTGGTGGTGCTTTCGTGTCCGGCGATCATGCGCAGCGTGGTGCTCTTGCCGCAGCCTGAAGGGCCGAGCAGGCAGCAGTAGCTGTTGGCTGCGATCTTCAGGTCGATGCTGTCCACCGCCACGCTGCCCTGGGCGTAGCGCTTGGTCAGAGCAATGAGTTCGATGGCGGCGGGCGGGGGCGTCTGGTCATCCATGACAGCCCTGTTGCATCAACTGTGCCAAGTGTTTTGTATGCGTTTCTGGATAAATTGCATACAAAAAAGCACTGACTTTGTGCGCAATCAGCCGCCTGTGTGCCTGGCGAGAGCCGTTGCGGTGCGCCTGCACCGCTGTGAGGCGCACCAGTCAGTGGCGATGCCACAGGACAGGGAGCACCGATGTGGACGGATAATCCACTCATGCACATCCGCTTCACCAAAATGCAGGGCGCAGGCAACGACTTTGTCGTGCTGGACGAGACGCGCGGCGCGCTGGGGCTGAGCAAGGCGCAATACCGCTGGCTGGCCGACCGGCATTTCGGCGTTGGTGCCGACCAGATCCTGACCGTGCGCCCATCGCCCGGGCCCGGGCTGGATTTTGAGTACATCATCCACAACGCTGACGGCGGCGAGGTTGAGCACTGCGGCAACGGTGCGCGCTGTTTTGTGCGCTATGTGCGTGACAAAGGCCTGACCGATCGCAACCCCGTGCGCGTGAAGGTACAGCAAGGTGAGCTCAGCCTGAGACTCAACGACGATGGCCGGGTCACGGTCGACATGGGTCCACCGACATTTGAGCTGGGCCGCATCCCGTTCAACAGCCAGGACCTGGATCCACAAAGCACGGGCGCGTGGGAACAATGGCCGCTGGACCTGACCACCGAACGACGGGTGCTGGTGTCGGTGTTGTCCATGGGCAATCCGCATGCCGTGATGCTGGTCGACGACGTGGACACCGCGCCGGTGCGGGAATGGGGGCCACAGATCGAAACGCACCCGCGCTTTCCAGCGCGTGTGAATGCCGGTTTTCTCCAGGTGGTGGATCGCAGCCACGTCCGCCTCAGGGTGTTTGAGCGCGGCACAGGTGAAACGCTGGCCTGCGGCACGGGCGCCTGCGCAGCGGTGGTCGCCGGCATTCGCCTGGGGCTGCTCGACAGCGAGGTGGACGTGCAGACCCATGGCGGCGTGCTCACCATCGCCTGGCAAGACGATGCCACCCACACCGCGCCGGTCCTAATGACCGGCCCGGCCACCACCGTTTTCGAAGGCGAGATCGACGTCCCCGATGTCGATTGACCATTCACACCATCGCCGTGCGCCGACGCAGGGCGCCAAACTGAAAGATTCATGATGCACAACCCCATTCCGCCGATCACCGAAGACGACATCGCCGACTATCTGGCCAACACGCCAGACTTCTTCGAGCGCCATGCCAGTCTGCTGGCGGCGGTGCAACTAACCAGCCCGCACGGCCATCGCGCCGTGAGCCTGCAGGAACGCCAGGCCGAAATGCTGCGGGAAAAGATCCGAGGCCTTGAGCTCAAGGCGGCCGAAATGATCCGTCACGGTCAGGAGAACACGACGATTGCCGACAAGCTGCAACGCTGGACGCGGGAGCTGCTGCTCACCCGCGAGTCGCGCGATCTGCCCGAGGTCATTTCGCGCGAGATTGCAGCGCAGTTTCTGGTGCCGCAGGTGGCGATCAAGGTATGGGGCGTGTCACCCGAATTCGAGCAGGAAGCGTTTGCGCAAGGCGCCAGTGACGATGTGAAGGCGTTTGCCTCTTCACTGACGCTGCCCTACTGCGGCGCCAACCCCGGTCTGGAGGCGGCGGAGTGGTTGTTTGACCCGTCGACGGCGGCTTCGCTGGCGCTGATCCCGTTGCGCGCGGGCATGGCGCCTCAGGCCTTTGGCCTGCTGGTGCTGGCGTCGCCCGACGCGCAGCGTTTTGCCTCCGACATGGGCACCGACTTCCTGGAGCGCATCGGTGAACTGACCAGCGCGGCGCTCTCCAGATTGCGCCCGGTGGTCGAGCCAGAGCTGGATTGATTTTTGTCGTCTTGCCATCAGGCCTTGATCCTGTGACCCACACCGAAAGCGACGCCCAACTGATAGCGGCCTACCTGTCCCATGCACGGGTGGAAAAACGCCTTGCCGAGCGCACGATGGCGCTCTACGCGCTGGATCTGGAGAAGCTGACCGCCAAGGTGGCGGAAGCCGGGCTGTCGTTGAAGGAGGTGCAGAACGCCCACATCCGGCGCTGGGTGGCACAGATGCACAGCGCCGGGCGCAGCCCCCGAGGCATCGCGCTGGTTCTCTCAGGCTGGCGTGGACTGTACCTCTGGATGGGGCGACAGGGGTTGCTGGACCACAACCCGGTTCAGGATGTGCGCGCACCCAAGGCAGGCAAGCCCTTGCCCAAGGCGCTGGGCGTGGACGAATCGGTGCAGTTGGCCACCTATGTGGCCGAGGCTGACTCGCCGGCGCTGGAGGCACGCGATCGGTGCATCACCGAATTGCTCTATGGCTGTGGGCTGCGTATCGGAGAACTGGTCGGGCTGGATGTGCGGGCCGGGCCGGGTGCGAAGGGCTGGATCGACATGCACGACGGCGAGGCCCATGTGCTGGGCAAGGGCGCCAAGCGCCGAAGTGTGCCGGTGGGCCGAGCCGCGTTGCAGGCGCTGGCCCGGTGGCTGGAGGCACGCAAGACGTGGCTGGGCCCTGAGGCGGTCGATGCGCAGGCGTTGTTTGTCGGCGCCAGGGGGCAGCGTCTGACGCCACAGCACATTCGTGTACGTCTCAAGCGCCGCTCGCAGCTTGCCGGCCTCGCCACGCCGGTACACCCGCACATGCTGCGCCACTCCTTTGCCAGCCATGTGCTGCAATCCAGTGGCGATCTCAGGGCGGTGCAGGAGTTGCTGGGTCACGCCAGCATCAGCACCACGCAGGTTTACACCCGGCTGGACTTCCAGCATCTGGCCAAGGTCTACGATGCGTCTCATCCACGTGCCCTGGTCAAAGGGAAGACGGCCTCCGGTCCCGCGGGCAGCGATGCTGGCGACGTGGCGGCGGATGCGCGTTCACCGGCCACACCGGAAAAGCCTCGCCATCCGTAGCGGCCTGGTTTCAAGATGAAACCGAGTTCCAGGACAGGGGTAATCCCGCTGTTACTTGGTTTCTGACCGACCATAATCCATCCATAAGCAAGTTATTACATTTCAATTTTTCGGAGCTTCCCAATGTCCAAACTGCTGGTGTTCATCAAATCCCTCTTTGTTGTTGCAGTGCTGGCCACCTCGGCGCAGGCTCAGGCGCAAGAGGCCATCAAGGTCGTCTATCACATGAGTGAAGGCATTCCCCAGGCCTCCAGGGCAGTCAACAACATCCGCAATCACCTGGCGGCAGACCCCACCGCGAAGATCGTGGTCGTCACCCACGGTCTGGGCATCGACTTCCTGCTTGATGGCGCCACCAACCAGATGGACCAGTCCTTCGCTGGCGCCATCGGAGACCTCGCTGCCAAAGGGGTCGAGTTCCGTGTGTGCAACAACACTCTCGTGGCGCGCAAGATCGATCCGGCGAAAGTGGCCATGGAGGCCAAGGTCGTTCCCTCCGGTGTGGCCGAAGTCGCCAGGCTGCAAGCGCGCGAAGGCTTTGTCTACCTGCGCCCCTGAGCGCCCTGCTGCGCCCCTTGGGGCAGGCCTCGCGCAGCGCCGCCTGGCCCACTGACAATCGCAGTCAAATCGGTCTGTCCGCTTCTTTCGTGAGGCCATGCGAATGAGCCCTCCAGCGGCCGGGCTTGTCGAATACACTCCCCGGCTGCGCCATGTCCTAATTGCCTGTCTGAACGCCGCCTGCCATGTCCCTGATTCCTGCGACCATCCTCACCGGCTTTCTGGGTTCCGGAAAGACCACGCTGCTCAAGCGCGTGCTCAGCGAGGCCCATGGCCAGAAAATCGCGGTGATTGAAAACGAGTTCGGCGAAGAGAACATCGACAACGAGATCCTGGTGGCCGACACCCAGGAAAACATCATCCAGATGAGCAACGGCTGCATCTGTTGCACCATCCGTGACGACCTGCGCGCCACGCTGCAGGACCTGGCGCAGAAGAAGCGCAAGGGCGAGCTGGATTTCGAGCGCGTGGTGATCGAGACCACCGGACTCGCCGATCCTGGCCCGGTGGCCCAGACCTTCTTCATGGACGACGAGGTCGCCGAGCAGTACCTGCTCGATGCGATCATCACCCTGGTCGATGCGAAGCATGCGGCGCAGCAGCTGAATGACCGGCAGGAAGCCCGGCGCCAGGTGGGATTCGCAGACCAGGTTTTCATCAGCAAGGCGGATCTGGTGGCGCCCGAGGAGGTCGACGCCCTGATTCACCGACTCAAACACATGAATCCACGCGCCCCCATGCGCCCGGTGCATTTTGGCGAAGTGGCCATCAAGGACGTGTTTGACCTGCGCGGCTTCAACCTCAACGCCAAGCTCGACATCGATCCCGACTTCCTCAAGGCAGATGAGGACCATGACCATGCTCATCACGATCACGATCACGGTGAGCACTGTGACCACCCGTCCCACCAACATGGCGACGGTGCACACGGGCACCATCACCACCACGATGACGATGTGAAGAGCTTCGTCTACCGGGCCACCCGGCCGTTCAACCCGGCCAAGCTCGAAGATTTCCTCGGCGCCATCGTGCAGGTGTATGGCCCGCGCATGCTGCGATACAAAGGGGTGCTGGACATGGAAGGCACCGACCGCAAGGTGATCTTCCAGGGCGTGCATCAACTGATGGGCAGCGATCTCGGACCCGCCTGGGCCGAAGGCGAAGCCCGGACCAGCAAGATGGTGTTCATCGGACTGGACCTTCCCAAGGACATTCTGGTCCAGGGGCTTGATCAGTCGCTGGTCTGACATCACGCAGGCTGCTGGAAACCACCGAACGAACCAGGGCTGAACGTGCTGTTTGTCTCGCTTCTCCAACGATTGGGTTTTCCTGCGGGCAGCGCGTCGCCTTCGCAAGACCCGGCTTCGTTACAATCGCGCCCCAAGATTGCAGACCAGCCTGGGCGGGTGGCGCCCTCGAGCAAGCGCCATTCCAAAGCAGGTATAACAACGTCATCGCCGGCCCGTCCGGCCAGCGGTGTGGCGCGAAAGACCCCGGTCTCAGCATCCCACCAGCCCGAAGTCCGAGCATCGTCAGGATCTGAGAGGAGACCCGTTGTGAAAGCCCCGGCCACCAGGACAGCCAAAACCGCCCAGCCGAGCGCGTCGGGGGCCAAGGGTCGTCCGTCCGCAGCCTCGTCCACAGGCAAAACGGGCGCCAAGCTGACGTCTCCCGCCAAAGCGAAGGCC
Source organism: Betaproteobacteria bacterium HGW-Betaproteobacteria-16 (assembly GCA_002840835.1). Taxonomy (GTDB): domain Bacteria; phylum Pseudomonadota; class Gammaproteobacteria; order Burkholderiales; family Burkholderiaceae_C; genus Hydrogenophaga. The sequence continues at coordinate 127,621 of PHCQ01000005.1, forward strand.
GCCAAGTCGCCGGCATCATCAGCGGCAGCCGGCAAGAGCGCGCCCGCATCAAAGTCGCCAGCCAAGAAAGTGGCTGCCAAGACCGTGGTCAAGACCGCAGCCAAAACCGCGGTAAAAGTGATCCCCAAACCAGCGGCCAAGGCAGCACCTGCCAAGTCCGCTGCCAAGTCATCAGGCAAGGCCGCAGTCAAGGCGCCGCCCAAATCCCCCAGCTCATCGAAGTCGGTTCCTCAAAAGCCATCCAGCCCACCCGTGGTGGCCCCAAAATCTTCCGTACCGACCCAACCACCTGTGCCATCACCGACCCCTAAACGCGCAACCGCGCCCGCCAAAGCCGCTGCTGCGCCTGCCCCGATCGAGCCCACGCCCCGACCCTTGGGCAAGCGCGCCGCCAAAAAGGTGATGATGGAGCAGATGACACAGGCTGCGGTGGTCCCCACCCACGCTCCCGATGCCGCCAAGGCGACCTTTTCCACCATGAACGAACGTGCCGTAATGACCCCTCCCGTGCCCTCATCCATCCAGAAGGACCCCAAGCGGGCCAACAACTGGAAAAACCTGTCTGTCGACAAGTTGACGGACCAGGACGTGCAGGCCATGCCCGACAGCGAGTACATGAACGACGTTCAGCTCGCGTTCTTCCGCCTCAAGCTCACCCAGCTCAAGGAAGACATGCTGGCCAATGCTGGTGAGACCACCGAACACCTGCGTGAAGACACCGTGGTTGTGCCCGACCCGGCAGACCGGGCCACGATCGAAGAAGAGCATGCGCTTGAACTGCGCACACGTGACCGCGAGCGTAAGCTTCTGAAAAAAATCGAGCAGGCCATTGCCCGCATCGACTCGGGCGACTATGGTTACTGTGAAGAAACGGGCGAAGCCATCGGCGTGGGCCGTCTGATGGCGCGTCCCACCGCCAGCCTTTCGCTGGAAGCCCAGCAGCGACGCGAGCTCAAGCAAAAGATGTTTGGCGACTGATTTTGAATTTGCGTCACGCGTCTTCCATCCGCTCAACCTTTTTCACCTGACATGGCCAAGGACGATTCCAACGGCGGCTTTTTGTCCAAGGTGGTGAAGTTTGTCCGGCATCCGACCACCAGCTGGTCGGATCTGGACACCCGGTCTGCCGATCGCGAAAGCGAATACAGCAAAGCCGCGCTCAAGGAGATGATCGAGCGCAAGCGGCGCAACGACTTCGTGCGCAAGCGCGAATTCGACATGCTGCGAAAGATTCGAAGCCGTGAGGCTTCGGGTGCCGAAGGGCCGGGCGTTCGTCCTTCCTTCTTCCAGAGCAGCCTGCCGTCCAAGCCGGACGACCGGGCCATGACCTTGAAGAAGATCGATGAGATTGAAGCCCAGATGTCGATGCAGTGGTGGAAGACCAAAGGGCCCGATTCGTCGGCCACCGGCTCATCCAGCCTCAACAGTGGCGGCAACGCCGCCGGCAGTGCACCCCAGGAACTGGCCAGCAGTCCCGCGTTCAAGGCGGCACCAGATCCTGAAGACCTTCGCAGGCGCCAGCAATACAAGGAAACGGAGCCGGCGCATCTGGCGACAGGCAATGCAGGGCTTGGTCCCGCGGCTGCAGGTGCGCCGTCCGCACAGCCGCCAGCCGCGCCGGTTGTGCTTCCACTTGAGGCGGCAATACACAACCCTGACAGCGAGCCCATGGCCCAGGAAAAACTGGGTCCTCCGTCCTCTTCGTCAGCCAGAACCGGATTGATGGCGCCTGCCAAATCGAACAGCGGATCAGGTGCCAGCCCTGCGTTTTCCGCGTCGCACTTTTTCGCACTGGATGTGCAGGAGATCGTGCAGGACCCCGAGGTGGAAGAAGCCGCCATCCGCTTCGCCAACGGAGACGACACCGGGGCCGAGCAGGGACTGCTGGAGGTGCTGGGTGAGGGCGGTGCCCGGGTCGAGCAGCAGGAAGACTGGCTCGCGCTTTTCGACCTGTACCGGGCCACAGGGCAGATGGCGCCTTTTGAGAGCCAGGCAGTCGATTTCGTCAATCGCTTCAGCCGGTCTGCACCCCAGTGGTTCGACATGCCCGACATGGTCAGCAAGCTGTCGGGGAAGAAGTACACACCCTCCGCGAATTCTGGCCGGGCTGCCTGGGTGTGCGACGCTGAAGTCGATGCACACGCGGTGGGTACGCTGCAGAATGTGCTGTTGCGGGTGCAGCAACCGTGGGTGCTGGACTGGTCACAGATCGAGGCCATGGATGTCAAGGCCGCGAAGGCTTTGCTCGGCGTGTTCACGCTCTGGGGCGACCAGGAGGTGGAGTTGCGCTTCCTGGGTGCTTCGAGCCTGCGTGACCTCCTCAAGGACCTGACACCGTCCGGCCGCCGTGATGTCGAGCAACTCTGGTGGGAGCTGCGCTTGGCGGTGCTGCGTGTCATGAACCGGGCCGACGAATTCGAGCTCACCGCACTGGACTTCTGTGTGACCTACGAAGTCTCGCCTCCCGGGTGGGAGCAGCCCCGGTGCCACTACCGCTCGGTGAGCCAGAAGATCGACGAAAGCGGTCAATCGGTGCTGGGCGAGGTGCAGATGGAGCAGGTGGCCTCTGGTTACCCGGGCGATTCGGTGCAGGACAGCCAGAACTCGGAGTTCAACCAGTTGGGTCTGGTGGAGTTGTCCGGCGAGATCCGGGGCGATCCGCAGGCCACGCTCGAGGCACTGGAACGGCGCCTGAAAGGGGCCGATGTGATGATCATTTCCTGCCGCAATCTCATCCGGGTGGATTTCTCCGCCGCCGGTACCCTGTTGAACTGGGTGTCGGGCCACCATGCCGAGGGGCGAGCGGTGCAGTTCGTTGATGCGCACCGCCTGGTTTCGGCTTTTTTCCACGTGATCGGTATCACCGAGTACGCCAAAGTGGTTCTTCGCAACGACTGACCTCCCGCGCCATTGGCGGCATCACCCCCAAAGGGGCGGCGCAGGCAGTCTGGCCCGGGCGTGTTGGCGGTCGGTTCTGCGTTGCTTTTGACGACGTGCCCTGGTCTTCTTCCGGGCTTGAGATCCATCCGATCACCCCCACTTCTTAGCGCTATGGAATCATTTCACGGAACCACCATTGTTTGCGTCCGCCGTCAGACCCCTGACGGTGTGCAGGTCGCCATCGGCGGCGACGGGCAGGTCACTCTCGGGCACATCGTGGTCAAGGGCACGGCGCGCAAAGTGCGCAAGTTGTACCGCGACCAGGTGCTCGCCGGTTTTGCAGGTGCCACGGCCGATGCGTTCACGCTCTTTGAACGATTTGAGGCCAAGCTGGAAAAGCATCAGGGACACCTGGTGCGTGCGGCCATCGAACTCACCCGCGACTGGCGGACCGATCGGGTGTTGAGGCGACTGGAGGCCATGCTGGCTGTGGCCGACAAGACGGCGTCGCTGATCATCACTGGCAATGGCGACGTGCTCGAACCCGAGCACGGGATCGTGGCGATCGGTTCGGGTGGTGCCTATGCGCAGGCGGCCGCCAAGGCCCTGATTGACCACACCGAACTCAGCGCTGAAGATGTCGTGCGGAAGTCACTCAGCATCGCAGGCGAGCTGTGCATCTACACCAACATGAATCACACCGTCGAAACCCTGTGAGGTGTTGTCTGCCCGTGCGCCGCCTGGGCGCCCGCAGCCAGCCCACCGGATCCCGTTTCGATCCCCTTCATTGATGCCGCGCTGCGGCCTCCTTCACCCCCACCTACCCCCATGTCCTCCATGACGCCTCAGGAGATCGTCTCCGAACTGGACCGTTTCATCATTGGCCAAAAGGCAGCCAAGCGAGCGGTGGCCATCGCTTTGCGCAACCGCTGGCGCCGTCAGCAGGTGGATGAAAAGCTGCGGGCAGAGATCACGCCCAAGAACATTCTCATGATCGGCCCCACAGGCGTGGGCAAAACGGAGATCGCCCGTCGCCTCGCCCGTCTGGCCGATGCCCCCTTCATCAAGGTGGAGGCCACCAAGTTCACTGAGGTGGGCTATGTGGGCAAGGACGTGGACGCCATCATCCGCGACCTGGCAGAAATCGCCGTCAAGCAGACGCGCGAACAGGAAATGAAAAAGCTGCGTTCCCGCGCAGAAGATGCAGCGGAAGACCGCATCCTGGATGCGCTGATTCCGCCGCCCCGTGGCGGCGCCGCAGAGAATGCGGCAACGATGGCGCCGACGCCGGAAAGCACCGCGCGGCAGACGTTTCGCAAGAAGCTGCGGGAAGGATCGCTCGACGATCGGGAAATTGAAATCGACCTGGCCGAAGCACGCCCGACCATGGAAATCATGGGGCCGTCGGGCATGGAAGAAATGGCCGAGCAGTTGCGGGGCATGTTCAGCCAGATCGGTGCAGGCAAGCGCCAGGTGCGCAAGCTCAAGATCGCTGAGGCCATGAAGCTGCTGATCGAGGAAGAAGCGGGCAAGCTGGTCAACGAGGAAGAGATCAAGACCCGCGCGCTGCACAACGCAGAGCAGAACGGCATCGTCTTCATTGATGAGATCGACAAGGTGGCTTCGCGCAGTGACGCAGGCGGCGCCGATGTGTCACGCCAGGGGGTACAGCGTGACTTGCTGCCGCTGGTGGAGGGCACGACCGTGACCACGAAATACGGCATGGTGAAGACCGATCACATCCTGTTCATTGCCAGCGGGGCCTTCCATCTGTCCAAGCCGAGTGACCTGATCCCGGAATTGCAGGGACGCTTTCCGATCCGGGTGGAACTGCAGTCGCTCTCTGTCGACGACTTTGAAGCCATCCTCACGCAGACCCACGCTTCGCTGGTGCGTCAGTACCAGGCCTTGCTGTCCACCGAAGGTGTGACGCTGGAATTTGACGCTGAAGGGATTCGGCGCCTGGCGCAGATTGCCTGTGATGTGAACGAGCGCACCGAGAACATTGGTGCGCGCCGCCTGTCCACGGTGATGGAGCATTTGCTGGACGAAGTCAGCTTTGATGCGGCCCGTTTGCAGGGGCAGACCATTTCGGTGGATGCTGCTTACGTGGACGGCCGACTGGGCGAACTGAGCCGCAACGAAGATCTGTCGCGCTACATCCTCTGAACGTTTCCTCTCTCAGCTCGAACCGCCCCATCTGCTGGATGGTGCGGTTTTTTTTTTGCCTGAGGGGATCGGTGGTCCTCCGCTTGACCCGGACGCTCGATGACTTGTCTTTACAAATTCGCCAGGGCGGCAAAGTTCTGAGGCATCACATGCAGAGACGGTTGTAAGTGCTTGCTTTTGCAGCATTTTTGATTGCGATAGCTTCTGGTTCCGCCTCTAAGTGGTTGATTTCATTACAAAAAATATGAGGCGCGGAGCATTGCACGCTGGAGAAATCCTGATAAAGTGGGAAAAAGTGCAATTAAGTGGTGAAAAGTGTCATTTAAGGATTGATTTCAGTGTTCCAGGGTGCTTCCTCTCTCAGTCTCGATGCCAAGGGCCGGCTCTCCGTGCCCACCCGGCATCGCGCGGCTTTGAGCGTGGATGGCCGCCCGCTCACGGTCACCAAGCACCCTCATGGCTGCCTGATGATTTTCCCCCAGCCGGCTTGGGAGGAGTTCCGTAGCCAGTTTGCGTCGATGCCCATGAGTGCGCAATGGATGAAACGCTTGTTTCTGGGCAATGCGATGGATCTGGAGATGGACGGGGCGGGACGGGTGCTGATTTCGCCCGAACTGCGCCAAGCGGCCGGCATCTCCAAGGAAGCGCTCCTTCTGGGCATGGGTTCGTTTCTGGAATTGTGGGATGCCGCGACCTACGCGGAGAAGGAAGCCGAGGCCATGAAGGCCGAAATGCCGGATGTCTTGAAGGACTTTTCTTTCTGAAGGTCATGGTGCAAGACGCATGGAATCATCAAACCGTCCTGTTGAACGAAGCTGTGGAAGCGCTTGCGATCAACCCCGACGGACACTATGTCGACGCGACCTATGGGCGCGGGGGGCATTCGCGCCTGATCCTGCAAAACCTCTCTGCACAGGGGCGACTCACGGCTTTCGACAAGGATCCGCAGGCGGTTGCAGATGCACACCAACTGGCAGCCAGCGATGGCCGCTTTGCCATCCGGCATCAAGGCTTCTGCCACCTGGGCGAACTGGGACATGCGAGTGCGGACGGGGTGTTGCTGGACCTGGGCGTGAGCTCCCCTCAGATCGACGACCCCGAGAGGGGTTTTTCTTTTCGTCGCGATGGCCCGCTGGACATGCGCATGGACACCACGCGCGGTCAGAGCGTGGCCCAGTGGCTCGAAACGGCCGAAATTTCAGCCCTGTCGGAGGTCATCCGTGAATATGGCGAAGAACGGTTTGCTCAACCGATTGCAAAGGCGATTGATCGTCGCCGACAGGAACGGGGCCCTTTTCGAACCACCCTCGAGTTGGCCGAAGTCGTGGCTGGCGCGGTCAAAACCCGCGAGCCGGGCAAGGACCCTGCAACGCGCACATTTCAGGCTTTTCGGATTTTCATCAACGCCGAGC
>PHCQ01000081.1 GCA_002840835.1 Betaproteobacteria bacterium HGW-Betaproteobacteria-16
TCGCTCAGGGCGGCGTCGGCTTCGCGCTCGAAGCGCACACCCCGGGCCCGGCGCTTGTCCGCACCCGGCAGGGTTTGCATGAGCGCGATCGAGCGCATGACGGCCGATGGACGGAAGCGGTCCGCGCCGTCCACCGGCAGGTCTTCGAGCGAGAGGCGCAGCACTGGGTCGGGGCGCTGTGCGGCGGCCACCGCCATGTCGCGCGCGCCCTGGGCGGCGGCGGTGGAGGCGTCAAGGCTGCGCGAGTGTGCGATTGCCGCCTGTACCGCTGCGTGCAGCGTCAAAGGTTGAGAGCTCGCGCTGGCGGGGGAGAGCGCAGCCAGCAAGCCGGCGAGGGCCAATACCGCGCGCGCGAGATGAAGCGAAGGGTGTTCCATATCTGAATTCCGAAGCGGGCACGCCCGGACGTATTCGCCCAGTCTGCGCGAGACTGCAGCAGCACCGGGTGGATGCACTGCGCCGAGGGGGAATTCAGATGGAGGTGGGGGGACGCCAGAGGGACGTCGGCAAGCCTGGAGGCAGGGTGCGCCAGGCAGGTGATGCTGGAGCGTGGGTCTTCTGGATCAAAAACGTGAGCGGGTTCAGCGATGCCGGCCACGCCACCAGTGTGCCGCAAGCCAGCTCGCTCTTGCAGGCTTCGCCGGTGATCTCGAAAGTGCCGAGGTCGTTGCAGCAGTCGTCCATGGCTTGCGCAAGGGCACTGGTATCGCGCTCCATGTCCATCATGCCCTGCATGGGGCAAGGCGAGGGACCCACTACAGCTGCTGAGTAGCCTTGCAGGGGCATCAGCAGACAGAGGAAGAGGACGAGCAATCGGCGCATGGGCTGGATTCTATGGCGTTGTGGATTCCGGGGACGGGAAATCGCTGAATCACCCGAGTCACCAAACTCGCTCAGGCGCCCAGACGTTGCGCCAGTGCATGAAAGTCATCGACCACCAAGGTGCAATCCGGATGAGGGTGGGGATCGGGTGGACCAGCAGGGCCCCATTCCTGAGCTCGTCTGACGAAAGCGGTGTGGTACCCACAGGCACGCGCAGCGTTGAGATCGAAGTTGTGGCAAGCCACCATCAAGATCTCGTCGGGTGCCAGACCAAGCCATTGCGCCGTTCTTTCATAGGCTTGGGGCTCGGGCTTGTAGGCGCCGATCATCTCGCAAGAGATCACTGCATCCCATTCGTAACCATTTCGCCTGGAAACCGCCACCACCATGGCCAGTGGCAGCATCGTGAACGAAACCACGGGGTACTTGCGCTTCAATCGCGTCAGGGCGTCGGGAAAGTCAGGCCAGGCGTCTAACCCATGCCATGCGCGATGGATCTGCGCACGGTCCTGCGCCGTGAGCATGCCCAGACTGTGCTGCGCCAGCACCGCATCGAGTTCGGTCCTGTGCACATCGTCCATGTTGAAAGGCGGCTGGAGCTGACCCACGATCGCCTTCATCGCTGCTCGCCTGTAGTCGTTGGTCACCGCATGCCAGTCCCGTTGCAAGCCATGTTTTTCTCCGACCAGTGCAAATGCCTTGGCGATGCCGCTGTGCCAATCGAGAACGGTGCCTCCCGTGTCAAAGGTGAGCGCGCGATAGTTCATCCGGTAGTCTCCTTGAGGGGGCCGTGTGATTGTCAACCGCCGCCCCGGTGGGTTTGCAGGTCAAAGCACTTTTGTATGCGGTAGCGTTGCTCTTCGTTCAGGTTTCGGTAAACAAACCGCACTTGCAACTGCGGAATCTCCAGCAATGCAATGCGCCGGGGCGGCAGGGTGTGCCAGCGCAGTTCAAGCGAGCCGCTGGCCCAGGTGGCCACGCCGTGCCCCGCTGGCCGATCAAGGGTCAGCGCTCCATCGGGCAGGGCACGCGGCAACCAGGAAACCAGCTCAGTCTCCGTACAGCCCATGACCCGTTCAAACGTCTCGGGAACGAACGTGGGTGTCATGGGTGTGCCCGCTCAGTTGACCTTGTAGGCAGCGAAGCGTTCGTCCACCTTCGTGGCGAAGGCGTGGTTGGAATAGTTGCTGAGTACCTTCACCGACACGGCCAGCACGATGTAGAGGAGGTCGCGTTCCTGGTAGCCCGCGTCCAGAAAGGCTTTAACGGTGGCCGGGCTGGGCTGGCCCAGGCTCTTGACCATGTCGATGGTGGTCGCGAACAGCGCGGCCAGCTTTGCGTCGGGAATGGGCTGTCGCGCCCGGATGGCTTGCAGCACGGGGGCTGGCACACCTGAGACCTTGTCCGCGATCATGCTGTGCGCGGCGGTACAGTAGGTGCAGCCGTTGGTCTGGCTCACGGCCAGGAAGACCACTTCCTGTTCTGTGGGAGTCAACCCTGACTCGCTGCGAAACAGCGCATAGCCGTGCAGGTAGGTGCTCAGCACCGCTGGCGCATTGGCCATGTTGGCGTACATGTTCGGGATGAAGCCCACCTGCTTCTGGGCCGTGTCCAGAACGGCTTTCTGGGCGCCTTCGGCGCTGGCTGGGTCGATGGGCTTGAGCTGGTGGATGTACGGGTTGGCAGACATGGAAACGTTACTCCTGGGTGGTGGTTACAAAGCTTCAGCACTCACCTTGTGGGGCGTTGGCTGAACACCACTTGATGCTAGGAGGTCGTCGTGGTCGGCAAGTGACCAGCCGTCTCCATTTCCATACCCGATGTTTCCCGCAAGGCGGTCACCCAGACGCTTGCTCTTGCTGCCGCAGCCATTGCACCGGTGCCATTCCGATCCGGCGCACAAACGCACGTGAAAGAGCGCTCGCGCTGCCATAGCCCACGTCATCGGCCACCTGTTTGACCGGTGCACCGCGGGCCAGCAGGCGTTGCGCCGTCATCACGCGCCAGGCGGCCAGGTAGTCCGCCGGGGTGTCGCCGGTCACTTCCCGGAACTTCACCGCGAAGCGGGCGCGAGACATGCCGGCCAGCTGTGCCATGCCAGGCAGGTCCCATGGGCGCTCGGGGTGTTCGTGCAGCGCGGCCAGCACGCGCCCCAGGCGCGCATCGGCAAGGCCTGCGAGTGCGCCGCCTTGTGTGAGGCCATGAGCCATGCAGTGGCGAAGCACGCGCACCATGAGCACCTCACACAAGCGGTCCAGCACGCCTTGGCGGCCTGGGTGTTCATGAAAGGCCTCCTCAAACATCAGGTCCAGCAAGGCGTCCACACCGGGCATCTGCACCAGGGGCACCTGCACCAGATCGGGCAGCGATGCCGTGACGGGGTTGACACCCGACCCACCGAACTGCACCGTGGCACAGACCACGTCGGCGCCGGGTCCATCGTCGGTCACCAGCCGGTGCTGATCGGGGCGCGGCAGAAACATCAAAGTGGGTTCCATGACGGTGAAGCGGCGCCGAGTTACGCCACGCACCTGCACCGTTCCGCTTCGGATCAGGTGCAGGTGACCGCGTCTTGCGTCGTGCTCAAAGTCGTGAATGCCGCAGATGTTGCCGGTGTAGAACACACCGGCTTGCAAGGAGAAGCTGTTGAGCAGCGAGGCCATGGCATCCATGGCTGGATGATACGGCCAGTCAATGATCTGGCTGATTCATTGTCTTTTCGTTTCCAATCTGCAGGGCCTCCAATATGGGTAACCATGTCGCGGCCTCGGCATCGCCGAGCCGCAGCGAGCCCTGACGCGCCGCATCGCACAGGCGCTGCAGCATGCCCGGCTGGGGCGTGACCGGGCCGGCGAAACACAGCGTGCCTTCGCCGTTCGCGATCAGAATCATGGGGAAGGTGGTGATGTCTGCCTCATCCAGTGCAGCCTCAAAGTCTTCCACATCAACCCAGTGCGTGCGCCATCCGGGTTGTGCCTCTGCCATGTTTGTGAACACAGGCAGGTAGTCGCGGCAGGTGCCACACCATGCGGCGCACAGGCACACCACATCCATGGTCACTCCTGCGCCCCGGGTTTGCCGGCTGCGTCCAGAAATGCCAGCAGGGGCTCGTAGCCTTCGTCGCGAAGGGCCTGTCCCCGTGTGCTGAACACTCCGGGGTTGCCCTTCACGCCATGGCCTTCCAGCAAGCGGTTCATGAAGTTGAATAGGCACACGGTGAGCACGGCGTCGTGCAGCGCGGCCTCGCTCCACCCGGCGGCAAACACGGCTTGTGCGTCCTGTTCCATCATGCGGGTGGGCTCCAGGGTAAGCTTGCGGGCGTAGTGCAGCAGGGGCTTGAGCCGTTCTTCGACATCGGCGGTGTCGACGTCGGCCAGCAAGGCTTCCAGCACGCCCGCACCCAGCCCGAAGGCCTGCGCGGTTTGGGAGTGCACACCGTAGCAGTACTGGCAGGCGTTGAGGCCAGATACGTACGCCGCGATCAACTCCTTGTGGGCGGGCTCCAGCGGCCCGGCGTTTCGCAGGGCAGCGGTATGGAACGCGACCAGCGCACGACCAGCCTCAGGATTCAGGGTGAGGATGTGGCGAACACCGGCGTCTGCCGGCAATGAGGGAAAGAAGCTCATGGATGGGATTGCGGTTAATTTAGGGGATGCGTTGTGGGAAGTGATGGATCAGGATTTGCACTGCGACCTCGAAAACTATATCGGAGGCGCAACGCTGAGCGCCTTCACAGCGAAGATGGTGTGCCATCTACTGCCCCAACCGGATTCACTTTGCATGTCTGGACCATCGGTATGACCGGAGCGTTACCCGTTTGTTTACTCGCGCGCGTAAATGCAGCGGGAGAAACGGTGGATCGCGTTGCTAATCGAAGTTACAGGCGGAGTGGTGGCGAGTGGTCGTTTACCTATTGCTCAGCCTGGCATAGACGACAGCGCTTTGGTCCATCGGCTTTTCATGACCGTGTCGCTTTCACGCCAAGTTCCTTCCAGTTCTAGTCATCCCGGGTAAGCACATGTAGAATTGCGGGTTTTCCCGCATACGTCGGCGCTCTGCAGCCCTTGCAGCATGCCTGCCGCACCACCGGACAGACCCTTGTAGATCTCCCCGCTCCACCCCCCCATTCACTGACCGCACCGGCACTGCCCGGATGGCGGTCAGGGTGGTTGGTCCAGCGCACCAGGGCTCGGTGCCTGCCGGGTTCGGCAGGTAAAAAATCTCCCGTCGGGCCTCCAAGCAGGCGCTCCGTCTTTCTTTACCCGCTCCGCCACTCGACCCTCAAAGGGCCAGCTTGGCTTGAGCACACCTCACGAACTCATGAATTCTTTCCGCCAGGATTGGCTGTCCAACGTCCGTGGCGACTTGCTCGCCGGCATCGTCGTCGCATTGGCCCTCATTCCAGAAGCCATCGCTTTCTCCATCATTGCCGGCGTCGATCCCAAAGTCGGCCTGTACGCCTCTTTCTGTATTTCCGTGGTGATTGCCTTCACCGGTGGTCGCTCCGGCATGATTTCAGCTGCTACCGGTGCCATGGCCCTGCTGATGGTCACCCTGGTGAAAGACCACGGCCTGCAGTACCTGCTGGCCGCTACAGTGCTGACCGGCGTGCTGCAGATCATTGCCGGCTGGGTGCGGCTGGGGGCGCTGATGCGCTTCGTTTCCCGTTCGGTGGTCACCGGCTTCGTCAACGCACTGGCCATTCTGATCTTCCTGGCGCAACTGCCCGAGCTCACCAACGTCACCTGGCACGTGTACGCCATGACCGCTGCGGGCTTGGCCATCATTTACGGGCTACCGTACATCACCAAGGCAATTCCTTCGCCACTGGTGACCATCGTGGTGCTCACCGCCGTGGCCATCTTCATGGACATGGACATCCGCACCGTGGGCGACATGGGCGAGTTGCCCGACAGCCTGCCGTTCTTCCTGATCCCGGACATCCCGCTCACGCTGGAAACGCTGCTGATCATCTTCCCGTACTCGCTCACGCTGATGGTGGTGGGCCTTCTGGAGTCGCTCATGACGGCCACCATCGTGGACGACCTGACCGACACCAAAAGCGACAAGAACCGTGAATGCGTGGGTCAGGGCGTGGCCAACATCACCAGTGGTTTTATTGGTGGCATGGCCGGCTGCGCCATGATTGGCCAATCCATCATCAATATCAAGTCGGGTGGCCGGGGGCGGCTCTCCGCCTTGTCGGCGGGCATATTTCTGTTGCTGATGGTGGTGTTCCTCGGCGACTGGGTGGGCCAGATTCCCATGGCCGCGCTAGTGGCGGTGATGATCATGGTGTCTATCGGCACCTTCAACTGGGCTTCCATCCGCAATCTGCGGGAGCACCCCAAGAGTTCCAGCCTCGTCATGGTCGCCACCGTGGTGGTCACGGTGGCCACGCATGATCTGGCCAAGGGTGTGCTCACCGGCGTGCTGTTGTCGGGCTTTTTCTTTGCACACAAGGTGGGACAAATCCTGCGTGTGCGTTCGCTTTCTGAAGCCGAAGGCCGTACCCGCACGTACACCATCTTGGGGCAGGTGTTCTTTGCTTCCGCCGACCGCTTCATTGCCTCGTTCGATTTCAAGGAAGTGATTGCAAAGGTGCGCATTGATGTGAGCCGAGCGCACTTCTGGGACATCACCGCCATCAGCGCACTCGACAAGGTGATCCTCAAGTTCCGTCGGGAGGGCACTGAAGTGGAGGTGATCGGCCTCAACGAAGCCAGTGCCACCATGGTCGATCGATTCGCGGTGCACGACAAGGACGGCGCCGAAGACATGCTGATGGGCCACTGAGATGCAAGGACCAAAAATGAATCTTGATAAGAAGGTGCTGGCCTGTGTCGATCAGTCACCGTACGCTGACACCGTGACGGATGCGGCAGTCTGGGCTGCCATGCGTCTGGGTGCGTCCCTGGAGCTGTTGCATGTGATCGATCGCGAGCTGGAAAGCTCGCACAGTCATGACCACAGTGGCACCATTGGCGTCAACGCCCAAGAAAACCTTCTTACGCAACTCGCCGACGATGAGGCCAGCATCGCGGTTCGACAGCGAGAAGAAGGACGCAGCTTTCTGAACCGGCTGCGACTGCGAGCTCAGGCTGCTGGCATGGCCGAGCCAGATATGCGGCAGCGTCACGGCTCTTTGGTGGAGACCCTCACCGAGCAGCACGAAGGCGTGAGCATGGTGGTCATGGGCAGACGCGGCGAATCTTCAACTACCACCTTGCGTGATCTGGGACGCAACGTAGAGCGCGTGGTTCGCGCCATGGATCGGCCCATCCTTACTGTGACCGACAGTTTTGCGCCCCCCCTTCACGTGCTGATTGCCTTCGACGGCGGAGCAGCCGCGCGCAACGGCGTGGAAATGGTGGCCTCAAGCCCGCTGTTCAAGGGCATACCATGCGACCTCATGATGGTGGGAAAAGACGGCAATCGCGAAGCATCCAAGCAGCTGCAAGCCGCTCAGTCCACACTCACTGCCTCAGGCATCGAGACGCATTGCTATCAGGTGACGGGCGATCCCGAGAGTGCCATTGCAACCGCCATCAAGGAGCAGGGCATCGACTTTTTGATCATGGGCGCATACACCCATTCACCGCTTCGTAGCTTGTTCATGGGAAGCCATACGACTGACTTGCTCAGAGCAGCGAAGGTGCCCACCCTCCTCATGCGTTGAAATCTCAGGGAGCCAAGCAATGCAACCCGCGTTTACTGCACTCGTTCAGCGCGTGACCGACGAGCTTCAGCAGGTGGCGGTCGCGCTTCAGCAGGCTGCCGAAGAAGCAAGCACCGTGGAGCTCGATCAAACCAGCGTTGGGCGCCTCTCGCGCATGGATGCCATACAGCAGCAGGCGATGGCCCAGGAACGGCAGGAACGCATTCGCATGCGTCAGCGCCAACTCCTCGCCGCGCAGGATCGACTTGCACATGGCGCGTACGGCCGTTGCTGTGAATGCGACGAGGACATCGACCAGGACCGTTTGCAGCAGGACCCTGCCGTGGTGTTCTGCATGACTTGCCAAATGCAGCGGGACCAACCGGACCGATTGCGCTGAGGCTGGAGAAATCGCTATCAAGAAGTACAGCTCTGCGCTGTGGGGATCGGATAGAAAAAATTCGAAAGATGCAGACTCAGGACCATCTGCATTCCTTCACTTGATGCGCCTCCTACTGGCGAACATCGTTCAAGGTCCAGTCGTAATCGAGGAACGAGAGCTTGAACTGGCCACCGCGGATTCGATCCCGGCCCGACGGGGAGTCCGACAAGAGGTCGGCATGTTGACTTGCGAATGCCTCTAGTGAGTCGATGCCTCGGTCGCCCCGTTTGAAGTCGTCGCCGTACCAATCAAAAATTCTCGAAAGCTGAAGACGGCCACTGGATTCGTCGAACCGGTTGCGCGAGCGGTCCGACATGAATCGGACTGTCTGCTCATCCAGTTGCGCGTCGATGCGCGTGGCCACAAAGGCCTCTTCACGCAACATCGGACACCCAATGGACGCGCAATTCACGGCGAAGTGCACCCTCGGATCGTCGTATACACCCCGCTTTCGGAGCATGCCGTGTTCGATGTCATCAAGGGACACTTGGCCGCCCAGCAGCTGAATCCATTTTGGCTTCCAGGGGCTTGTGAGAAAGCTCCCCAAGTCCTTGATGGAGTTCAGTTCCGGATATTTGGTGAGAATCAGTTCAAGCGTGAACCCGTTGTAGGAATTGATGAGAAACGCCTGCCGTTGCGCCAGGGAGAAGGCATTGAACTCCGTTGCATTGACGTCCGATAGGGATGACAGATAGGACTTGAGTGTGCGGCGGTCCCTTGCGAGGTCGACGTATCGCACCTGTGACGCCTGCCCGCCTCGAAGCAATACGACGTGCCGCTTCAGCAGGTCGGTAAATACGGTATGGGTGTGGTCAAACGCTGCTGCGTGGCTGTGGCCCAAAGGCCAGAGGGCCGGCAAGCAGGCCGCCGCGGAGATGAGGAGGCGGCGCCGGCGCAGGGGCATGCCTTCTCCCGAGTGCGCATGCTGCGGTGGCGCCATGCGGGCGGTGGATCTGGGCGAGGGTTGCATCGACACTTTCCTGGCGGTGGTTGAAGCGAGCAGTTGACTATCTGACAGTCGGGGCTGACGGGTCATTGGTTACAGACAGTGCAGAATCCGTCGGTCTTCAATGCCTTTGACTGGCATTTGTTCCCGCTCGGAATGATCTGTGTAACCAAAGCAAGCGCGCCAACGACATGCCTTTAGAGACAGGTTCTGATGACTTCGAGGCCAAGCTTAGGCCGATCTGGCTTCGGGCGCAGCAGGGCGACGAAGAGGCCTACCGATTGGCGCTGGAGCAGATTGCAATGCGCATCCGGGGTTTTCTGCGGCGGTTCATGCAGTCCATGCCGGACGAGATAGAAGACCTGGTGCAGGAAACGCTGCTGGCACTGCACCTGCAACGCGGCACGTTTGATCCATCCTTGAAGGTCAGCGCGTGGGTCTTGGCGATCGCTCGCCACAAGCTGGTCGATCTTTGGAGACGCAGGGGCCGGCGAGAGGGCCTGCATGATGCATTGGACGACGTGGACGAGAACTTGCTGGCGGCAGAACCAGTCGAAGATGGTGTGCAGCGCGATCTTGAGCGGTTGCTTCAGGCGTTGCCCGAGGCGCAACGGCAGGCCATCGTTTTGACCAAGCTCGAAGGCCTGTCGGTGTCCGAAGCATCGGCACGCACCGGCATTTCCGAATCGGCCATCAAGGTGCAGGTGCACAGGGGATTGAAACGACTGGCGCAATGGGTGAAGGACACAGGATCATGAAGACACAAACGCTGATTGAAATACTGGCAAGAGGCGCTGGGCCAGCCCAGCCACCGCCTGTGCTGCAACGCATGGCCCCAGCGGTGGTGCTAGGCCTGTTCACCAGCGCCTTGTTCGCTGTGTGGAGCACGGGATCGATCCCTGCAGCCATGTGGGCCACGCCAGCACCGTGGATGAAGCTGATCTACGGGGCGAGCCTGGCGCTGACCGCTGGTTGGCTGACCGCTCGGCTGTCGCGCCCCATTGCGCGCACGCAATGGCCTTTGAGAGCGGTGCTGGTGGTTTTTGCCACCATGCTGGGCTTGGGCGCCATCGGGCTGCTCA
Organism: Betaproteobacteria bacterium HGW-Betaproteobacteria-16; assembly: GCA_002840835.1. GTDB lineage: Bacteria > Pseudomonadota > Gammaproteobacteria > Burkholderiales > Burkholderiaceae_C > Hydrogenophaga. The sequence continues at coordinate 9,951 of PHCQ01000081.1, forward strand.
CGGCCGCGCCTGACCAACGCGCAGCAACGCTGTTCGGTGAGACCTGGCTCACCTGCCCCAGAAACGTGGTGCTGCTGTCGTTGCCAGCGCTGGCTGGCGCGCTCTGGGCATTGCGTGGGTTGGCGCCGACCCGGCTGGGCACTGCGGGTTTCAACGCCGGACTGATGGCCGGTTCACTGGGTGCGATGGGGTACGCCCTCGTGTGTCCCGAGGTGTCAGCCACATTTGTGGCAGTCTGGTATTCACTCGGCATCCTGCTCACGGGGCTTGTGGGTGCGCTCCTTGGGCCCCGACTGTTGAGATGGTAGGACGGTGAACACACCACCCGTGCAAGTTTTTTTTGAGGAGCTGTAACGAGAGGCCCCTGCGGGACGACTAACAGGCTTCACGCCTATCAATTCGCCCGCACGCCCTATGCACGACACCCTGCCGCTGCTCACCACCACCGATTTTCCGGCCATCAGTCGACACCCCCTGAATACGCTTCAGGTCAACCTCGGCTACCGCTGCAACCAGTCCTGTCTGCATTGCCATGTCAATGCGGGCCCCAACCGCACCGAGATGATGGACGGGGACACGGTGGACATGGTGATCGAGGTGCTTGAGGCGCGGGCCATCAAAACGCTTGATCTCACTGGGGGCGCGCCAGAGCTCAGTGCCCATTTCAGGCGCCTGGTGGTGGCTGCCCGAGCCCTCGGAGTCGAGGTGATCGACCGCTGCAACCTGACCATCCTGAGCGAGCCTGGCCAGGGCGATCTGGCCGCCTTTCTGGCCGAGCAAGGTGTTCAGGTGGTGGCCTCCATGCCGTGCTATTCACCGGCCAACGTCGACCGACAACGGGGCGACGGCGTATTCGACCTCAGCATCACCGGGCTGCAGCAGCTCAACGCACTGGGTTACGGTGTCGAGGGCAGCGGCCTCACGCTCAACCTCGTCTACAACCCGCAGGGCCCGTCGCTGCCACCACCGCAGGGCGCACTGGAGGCCGACTACAAGCGCGAACTGCTGCAGCATTTCGGCATCCGTTTCAACCATCTGTTTGCGTTGACCAACATGCCGGTGCAGCGCTTCGGCAGCACCCTGGTCTCCAAGGGCACGTTTGCCAGCTACATGCAACTGCTGCGCCAGGCGTACCAGGCCGACAACCTGGAGACCGTGATGTGCCGTTCCATGATCAGTGTGGACTGGCAGGGCGATCTCTACGACTGCGATTTCAACCAGATGCTGGGGTTGCCGGCCCGCCTGGGCAAGGCCTACCGTCCGCACTTGCGGGATCTGTTGCAGGCCAACCCCGAAGGCGAATCCATTCGGATCGCCGACCACTGCTACGGCTGCACCGCCGGCCAGGGCAGCAGTTGCGGTGGCGCGCTGGAATCGGCCGCCCCCGCTACCGCGACAGTTTCTATTCATGCCGTGCACAACGGCCTCGCCCAACCCGTTTCAATCGGAGACCACCCATGACCGTGTTCACCCGCTGGCTTGCCGGCCTGTTCGTGCTGCTCGCTGCGCTTTCCGCGCAGGCGCAAACCACGCCGTTGAAGTTCGGTGTCGGCCTGTTTCAGCCGGACCGGGAACGCAACGACGCCACCTATCGACCGCTGGCCCAGCACCTGTCCCAGCGGCTGGGCCGACCCGTGGAGCTGCGCACGGTCGACAGTTGGGAAGGCTTGGCCAAGTCGCTGGCCAATGGCGAGACCGATATGGCCCTGATGGGACCTTGGGGCTACGTACTGGCCAACCAGGCAGCCGATGCCCAAGTGGTCTCGACCATCCTGTACGAAGGCAAGCCCGAATACTTCGCCATGATCGTCACCCACCCGGACTCGGGCATTCAGTCGGTGGCCGACCTCAAAGGCCGGACCTTCGCCTTTGGCGACAAAGGCTCTACCTCCGGCTACCTGATTCCTCTGCACTTCTTCATGAAGCAGGGCATCGATCCCGCGAAGCATTTTTCTCGCGTGCTGCATACCAAGCACCAGGCGATCCAGACCCAGGTCACCGCCGGGCAGATCGATGCCGGCGCCGATTACAACCGCAACCGCGACGCCATGATCGCGCAGGGCCTGATCAAGGCAGAGCGCTCGAAGATCATCTGGCAGTCAGACCCGCTGCCGAACGACGCCTTTGCTGTCAGCGAGGCGCTCTACAAGGACAAGGCCTTCGTTGCGCGTCTGCAGGCGGCACTGGCAGAAGTAGGCCCCTTGCTCAAGACCCAGCCGGGCCTGATGCCACCGAGCTACACCGGCTTCATCAACAGCGACAACCGGGCCTACAAGCCGATCCGGGACGCGGGCCTGGCCACCGGCACCCTGCAACCCAAGTGAGTGCGCTGCAGGTCCACCCAGCGACCTGGCCATGGCGGTGGTCGGGCAGGGCGCGCTTTGCGCTGCTGGTGCTGACCTATGCGCTACTGGTCGCGGTGTGCCTGGGCAGTCTCTGGGCGGCGGGCGAGCTGTCGATGGGCCGCAACCCCGTGGCCAACCTGATCAAGTCGATCGGCGAATTCGCCTACCCCAGCTTTCTGGATGTGTGGTTCGGACCTGAACGTCTGGAATACCGCAGCGACGATGGCACCCTGCTGCGCGTGGAGAACCGCCGCGTGGTGGAAGCCGATTTTCTGGCGGCGCTGGGACGCGCGACCTGGGTCACGTTCCAGATCGCCACCCTGGGTTCGTTGCTTGGCGCATTACTGGCCTTGCCGTTGGGTCTGTTGAGTGCGCGAAACCTGGGTGCGCCGCGCTGGCTGGCCTGGGGAAGCAAAGGCCTTCTTGACGTGCTGCGCGCGATTCACACCCTGGTGTTCGGTCTGGTGCTGGTCGGCATCGTGGGCCTGGGCCCGACCGCCGGCATCCTGGCCATTGCGCTGCATTCCATGGGCACGTACGGCAAGTTGTACGCCGAGTCGGTGGAGTCGCTGGACATGGGCGCCGTCCAGGCCGTGCAGGCAACTGGCGCATCACGAACGCAGGTCTTCTTCAACGCCGTGTGGCCCGCCGTGCTGCCCCAGTTTGTGTCGAACCACCTCTACATCTGGGAATTCAACATTCGCGATTCGACCATCCTGGGTCTGATTGGGGCCGGTGGACTGGGTCTGTTGATTTCCGAGGCCGTGAGCCTGTTCCAGTGGAGCCGCCTGGCCACCATTCTGCTGGTCGTCATTGCGCTGGTGGTGTTGTTCGACACCTTGTCGCGGCGTATCCGTCAGGCTCTGTTGTGACGCCCGACATGCACACCATCCACATTCGCGAACTGGCCGTGAAGGCCGGCGCGCGAACCTTGTTGCGGCTGGATGAACTGACGATCATGGCGGGTGAGCGGGTGGCCATCGTCGGGCACAACGGCGCTGGCAAGTCGACCCTGTTGCGGGTGATCGGCGGTCTGCTGGCCCCCACCGAAGGCGAGGTCAGTGTGCTGGGACGCAACCTGCAGCAGTCGGTGTCCGACCCCACGCTGCGCGTTTGGCGAAGCCAAGTAGGCCAGGTCATGCAGGGCCTGCACATGGTGGCCCGACTGAGCGCGCGAGAGAACGTGCTGATCGGCGCCCTGGGGCGCCTGAGCGGCTGGCGCAGCTGGAGCCGCCTGTACCCAGCTGCGCTGGTGGCTGAGGCCGACGAGGCGCTCGCTCTGGTAGGCCTGCAGGACAGGTGCGACACCCGGACCGACCGGCTTTCCGGGGGGGAGCGCCAGAAACTCAGCATCGCGCGCCTGTACTTGCAGCGCCCCCGCCTGATCCTAGCCGACGAGCCCACGGCCAATTTGGACCCGGCTGCTGCCGCCGATGCCTGCCGCTGGCTGGGCAGCGTGGCCCGGGGCGCCACACAAATCACCGTGGTGCACCAGCCCGCGCTGCTGCCTCTTCTCGCAGACCGGGTGATTGGACTGCGTGACGGCGCGTTGGTGTTCGACTTGCCAACAAACGATGTCGATCCAGCGCGACTGGACGCGCTCTACGAATCGGGTGCACTGGGCAACAGCCCAAACCTCGACGCTCTCTCTCCCTTTTCGTCGTCACATCCACAGGCGACGACACGTCGCCCGTCCGTGTGCACCGCGGCCTGCCAGCCAGGCTGACAAGGAAACCATTCATGACTCTGGAAGTTCTTCTCCCACCCGCCAACGATGCCCCGGCGACCCATGACCCGATGGCTGCGGTCGCCGGCAGAAGTTGCCCGCTGCACTACCGCTACGCGCCATCGGTGTTTGCCAGAGAGGCGCCGGAGCGCTTGTCGGAGCTTGACGTTCTCTACGTCGTGGGCGGCCTTTACGGCAACGAGGCCGCGCTGAAGCGGGTGGTGGAGCTGTTCGAAGGCGAACGCGGGCGCGCCCGCATGGTCTTCAACGGCGACTTTCACTGGTTCGACGCCGACCCCGCCATGTTCGCCCGCATCCAGCAGGTGGTGCTGCGCTTCGATGCGCTGCGGGGCAATGTGGAAACAGAGCTGGCCGACGAGAGCAGTGACGGCGATGCGGGCTGCGGATGCGCCTACCCCGATTGGGTGGGGGACCAGGTGGTTGAACGGTCCAATCGCATCCACAAGACGCTGCGCAGTTGCGTGACGCCCGAACAGCAGCGCGAACTTCGGGCCTTGCCCATGTGGTTGCGCGCCGATGTCGGCCCGCTGCGCCTGGGTCTGGTGCATGGCGACGCGCAATCGCTTGCCGGCTGGGGCTTTGCCCAGGAGCATCTGCGCGATGCCCGACACCGCGAGCAGGTGGCGCGCTGGTTCGACGAGGCTGACGTGCACGCCTTTGCCAGCACCCATACCTGCCTGCCCGTTTTCCAGCGCCTGGCGCCAGGGCCGCAAGCCAAGACACGCTGGGTATTCAACAACGGCGCCACTGGCATGCCCAACTTCCAGGGTGATGCGGCGGGCCTGATCACGAGAATTGCACGCACGCCATTCACGGGCGCCGAGCGGCGCTTCGGCGTGGTCGAGCAGGGCATTCACATCGATGCAATCGCCATCGAGACGGACACCACCGCCTGGCAACAGCAGTTCCAGCAACTGTGGCCCGAGGGCAGTGACGCCCACGCCTCATACTTCAACCGCATTCAGTACGGCCCTGCCTACCAGCCGCAAGACGCCGTGCGCCAAGAGGAGAACTGAACCATGCTCGCCATCATCGGAGGCACCGGCCTCTACGAACTCGAAGGTCTCGATATCCACGAACGCCTGAGCGGCGACACCCCGTTCGGCATGCCTTCGGGCGATGTGGTGCGCGGCACTCTGCATGGCAAAGAGCTGCTGTTTCTGGCTCGCCACGGGGCAGGGCACCGGTTGCTGCCTCATGAGGTGAACTACCGCGCCAACGTGTATGCGCTCAAGCGCGCCGGTGCCACCATGATGCTGGGCTTTTCAGCGGTGGGCAGCCTGGCCATGGAGATAGCACCCGGCGACCTCGCCATACCTGAGCAATACATCGATTGGACACGCGGTGCGCGCGAGCGAACCTTCTTCGGTGGCGGCGTTGCAGCGCATGTCTCCACCGCCAAGCCGGTGAGCAGCGCGCTGGTCGACTCGGTCCTGGCGGCTGCTGTTCGCGTCGGGCTGTCGGTGCATCGAGGTCTGACCTACGCCTGTGTGGACGGTCCCCGCCTGGGCACGCAAGCGGAGAGCCATTTGCTGCGCCAGATGGGCTGCAAACTGGTGGGCATGACCAACGCACCCGAGGTGTTTCTGGCGCGTGAAGCCCAGATGGCTTATGCCACGGTGGGTCTGGTCACCGACTACGACTGCTGGCTCGACGACCCCTCGCAACACGTCAGCGTGTCCGCTGTGTTCGAGCTCTACGGCCAGAGCCTGGCCAAGGCTCGGCGCCTGCTGGACGCGCTGTTGTCGGGCGCGCTCCCGGAGCCTGAAACGACCATCCGCACGGCGCTCACCGGCGCTCTGATCACACCCGACGAAGCGCTGTCCGACGCCCAGAGGACCTGGGTTTCACAACTCCGGATGTGATCCCGTTTTGAATTCATTGAAAGCATCGAAGAACTTTCGCAGCTCTGCTGCATCGCACTACGCTCTCGTACAAAGCCAAAAGTAGCCAAACTCGCGCTACGCCAACACCAAGGAGACTCCCATGCGAATTTTTCACTCCCTCGTCGCGATCGCGCTGTCCACCACCATTGGCTTGGCCAGTGCCGCAGACGGAATGATCGCCGTCAAGAGCCCTCACGGTGCAAAAGCCACCATGGATCGGCTGGAGGACATCGTGAAAAAACGGGGCTTGAACGTGTTCGCGCGCATTGACCATGCCGCTGGCGCGACCAAGATGGGCAAAACCCTTCGACCGACCGAAGTGCTCATCTTTGGCAATCCCCAAGGGGGAACTCCCTTCATGGAATGCGCGCAGTCGGTCGGCATCGACCTGCCACTCAAGGCGCTGGTGTGGGAAGACGCCGCAGCACAGGTCTGGATTGGCTACAACGATCCTGCCTATCTCGCCCAGCGGCATGGAGCGGCCCAGTGCCCGGTGGTGGAGAACCTGGGCAAGGCACTTGAAGGCATCGCCAGTGCGGCGATTGCCAATTGATCACTTCAGTTTTCTAGCGGCATCGGGCCGGTTGGCCTGAGAAGCTGACCCGCTCGAGGATTCCTTGGCCGTTGGAAGCCAATTCGCTGGCAACCATCGCAGATCATCGGGCTCGTCAATGTCGTGCAGCGTTGGCAAAGTGGTCAAGCGCCAGCCCAGCTGTTGGATTCGAGACTGCGTCACCTCCGCCACGCTGGACGTGCTCCAGGCAATTTCCTGGAACAGGCTCGCATCGAATTGGTTGAGCGCCAGCAAAACATAGCCTCCGTCGAAGGCTGGCACGATGGCAGCATCACAGGTTCGCAGACCATCTGCCGCGGTGCGTATCCGCTCTGCGGAAAGGTCTGGGCAATCGGTCCCCATCAACAGAACCGGACGGCCCGCATTGAGTACACGTTGTGCGGCCCGCGCCATGCGCTCTCCCAGGTCGCCCTGTCCCTGATCGCTCACACGCAGATTTGGGGGGCGCGGCAACAGTCCTGACCACATGGGATCTTGAGGTGCCGGCGTTGCACACACCTCCACGGTACCCGCGCCGCTGGCCAATGCCTGCTCCACAGCATGTCCCAGCATTGAGACCGCGAGGCGAGCGGCTCCTCTTGCTCCCAAAGCAGGGATCAGTCTGGTCTTGGCCAGCCCTGCGACGGGTGCTTTGGCGAAGACGATGACGTGTAAAGAGTTGACCATGTGTGTCCTACCGGTACAGGTGCGCAAGTTGATCGGCAGGTACACCGCGCCAATAGGCCCAGCGAAGGCGCCACATCAGAAGGATGGTTCGCCAGATGCCATGGCGCTCCCACCGGCGCCCCGAGGTCTGCACCGTGTCGGCGATGCATGCCGGGTGAGCGCGTTTCAGCAGGCGCCTGGACAGTTCAATGTCTTCCATCAATGGCTGGTCAGGGAATCCACCCACTGCATCGAAGGCCTCGCGGGTGACAAAGATCGCCTGGTCGCCGGTGGCGATGCCTGTCCATCGAGAGCGCAGGTTCATCAGTTTGGCGACCACGCTCAGCATGGGATGAGTCCCGCCAATCACCACATCGAATCGACCCCAGGGCGAGCCGGACAGGCGCATCGCTCGCTGGATGGTGATGGTCGCCCCTTCAGGCAACGCGGTGTCGGCGTGCAGGAACAGGAGCACTTGGCCCGTCGCATGAGCTGCGCCAAGGTTCATCTGCCGGGCGCGCCCGCTTGACGAGCTCAGTACTCGAAAGCCCATCTGTCTGGCCTGTTCGGCGCAGCCGTCATCGCTGCCTCCGTCTACGATCAGCACCTCGCACCCCTGCTGCTTCAGCAAGGAAAGACGTCGCAGCAGGCTGGGCAGTCCGGGTGCCTCATTGAGCATGGGGACGATGACGGAAAAGCGCTTTCCAGATGCCGAGAGTTTCAGGCCGGGCTGTCGTTGAAGCGATAGAAATAGTTTCCATCGAAGAAGCCCTGTTCCCCGACGACATGCTCAAAGAAGCCGAACTGCATCAGGCGGTACAGGATCAACTGGCTTTCATGCCGCGTGATGGCAAATTTGGCGCATAGAACGTCTACGGCATCCTGGCCTACCCAGCAACTGGGGTAGTCCTTGCCGAGGTGGCTGCGGTCCACCACCACCAGCCGATCACTCAAGATTTGCAAGGCCAGCGCGTTGTTGACCTGCGTGAGCTGAGCCGGTGCCCGGAGTCGGAAAAAGAAGGCCTCGTCAGAAAACTTCTGTTCATTTGCCACGTGGTAAATCAAGCCCAGGGCCTGCAGCGCTTGTCCGACTTTAACCACCTGTTGGTGATCAAGTTCGAAGTGCTGACCCATCCAGTGGACCGCTTCAGCGCCCACGAAACAGGAGGGGTACTTCTTGAGGTGGTAGCTGCGATCTCGAATGTCCAGCTTGAACTGCAGCAGGTCCGCCAGGGCTTCGGCGTCCAGCCCTGTCCGGGCATGGATGAATGCGCGAGGCGACAGGCTTGCCTGTGTTCCGGGAACCGAGCGCAGGTACCGGTCGAGATCTTCAGCAGACAGTGCGGGCAAACCCGCCGTGTCCGCGACCAGATCGAGCGCCCATCGCAGCGGGGATGAGGCGGAGCTGTTCTCGAAAGATGCAACCAGATCGGGAAAGCCCAGCGACTGGACCCAGGCGCGGTCAGCGGGACTGACGTGCCCGGCGGACAGGCGTGTCAGAACCGTTCGTGCCCTGAGTGCTTGCGGCCAGGTTTTGAGGACGTGGTCGAACCGGTGAGTGACCTTGGGTAGTGCGTTGGACACATCCAGGAAGACCATCGCATGCTTGTCCGCCGCCAAGCGCTTCAACAGCTCGGCGTGCTCAATGCCTTGAGGTGGCATATTCACCGGAATGCACTGCATGGCCTGAAGTCCGGCTCGCAGGGCGTCGCGGCTTGGACCGTCGGGCAGTTGCAGGTACACCTGAAAGTTGGTTGATCTCGTCATGTTTCGTCTCCTTCAGCCCCGGCGCCAGGCGTGGTAGCGACCGAGCCAGGCCAGCACACCTTGAGGAGCATGTGCACGTTTCCATTCTCCGGCCGCGTACTTGTTCGCTTCAGCCAGGGTGGGGTAGGTGTGGATCGTGCCCAGGATCTTGTTCAGACCCAGTCCGTGCTTCATGGCCAACACGAACTCGGCCAGCAGGTCGCCCGCATGTTCACCCACGATGGTCACGCCCAGAATGCGGTCTTTGCCCGGCACGGTCAGCACCTTGACGAATCCATGTGCAGACCCGTCGGCAATGGCACGGTCCAGATCGTCAATGCCATATTTCGTGACTTCGTAGGGGATGCTCTTCTCTTTGGCGTCCTGTTCGTTCAGTCCTACCCGGGCGACCTCGGGTTCGATGAAGGTGGCCCAGGGGATGACCGAATAGTCGACCTTGAATTTTTTGAAGCTGCCAAACAGGGCATTGACAGCGGCGTACCACGCCTGGTGCCCTGCAGTGTGTGTGAACTGGAACGGCCCGGCGACGTCGCCTGCGGCAAAAATATTGGGGTACAGCGTTTCGAGGTATTCGTTGACCACCACGGTGCGATCGGTCGGTATGCCCATATCTTCCAGCCCGTAGCCCTTCAGTCGCGCAACGCGACCGACCGCGCAAAGCAAGGTGTCGAACTCGATGCGCCGTTCCTGACCCTGGTGTTCCACCACGATGAACTTGCGTTCGCCCTCTCGCTCGCAGCGCAGTGCCTTGTGTCCGGTGAGCACGTCCACACCGTCCCTCAGCAGCGAGTCACGGGCCAGATCAGATACTTCCTGATCTTCCCGGATCATGATGCGCGGGGCCATTTCCACCTGGGTGACTTGTGAGCCCAGGCGAGCAAAGCTTTGCGCCAGCTCGCAGCCAATGGGCCCACCCCCCAGCACCACCAGACGTGCCGGTGGCGCATCCAGCTTTGCGAACTCGTCCCACAGGGTATCGCTGGTGACATAGCCCACGTCGTCCAGCCCGGGCAAGGGCGGCACGAAGGGGCTGGCACCGGCGGCGATGACGATGCTGCGGGTGGTCAGGCGCACGACCTTGGGCGTGCCATCCGACCCGATGCCACCGTCGTTGAGCGTGACCTCTACCGTCCAGGGGTCGACGATACGGGCACGTCCCTGCAACACCTCCACCCCGAGTCCGGTGTAACGCTCCACGCTGTCGTGCGGCGCGATTTCGCTGATCACTCGGTGTACCCGCGCCATGACCTGCCGGAAGCTGAAGGCAGGTGTTGCAGACGCCAGCCCGTAGTGGTCGGCGTGGCGCATTTGTTGCGCGAGCTTGGCCGATTTGATTAGAGCTTTGCTGGGCACGCAACCATAGTTCAGGCAATCGCCACCCATCTTGTGCGCCTCGACCAAAGTGACCTTGGCCTTGACAGCGGCAGCGATATAGGACGTGACCAGGCCCGCAGCGCCGCCACCGATGACTATCAGATTGCGGTCAAAGGATTTGGGGCGCTGCCATTTCGCGTAGACGCGCCTGCCTTGGATGAAGCCCATGACGAACTTGGCCAGTATCGGGAAGACGCCGAGCAGAACAAAGGACATCAGCACACCCGGCGACAGGATGCCGGAGAGGCTGGAGAGCTGTGCCAGTTGGGTACCGGCGTTGACGTAGACCAGGGTGCCCGCGAGCATGCCCAACTGGCTGACCCAGTAGTAGGTGCTGGTGCGAATGGGGGTCAGACCCATTAGCAGGTTGACCAGGAAGAATGGGAAGACCGGGATCAGGCGCAACGTGAACAGATACAGCGCACCGTCTTTGGCCATGCCGTCATTGATGGCCTTGAGGCGATCGCCGAAGCGGGCCTGCACGCTGTCGCGGAACAGGTAGCGGGAAGCCAGGAAAGCCAGCGTGGCGCCGAGGCTGGAAGCAAACGACACGATGAGCGTGCCGGTGCCCAGTCCGAACAAGGCGCCGGCAGCCAACGTGAGGATGACAGCGCCGGGCAGGGAAAGAGCGGTGGCCAACACGTACAGCGCGAAGAAGCCAAGTGTGGTGGCGGCAGGGGACGCCGCGCGAATAGCTTCAAAGTCCCCGAGACGATTTTGTACAGCCTCAAGGGTCAAAAATCGGTCCAGCCCGAATCCGAAATAGGCGGCCACCAGCAAAACGACGGTAGCAAGGAGCAAGACTCTTTTCATGGCGGGACTGGTTGGTTGGGTTCAGGGGCAGCAGCAAGACATTGCTCGTTGAACCTCAGTCGCAGCGAGGGCGCGTGTTGTTACAGAAACATCAAAACCAATTGCAAGCGCGGTAATTTGTCACGGCTGCAATACAACCGGTTCCAGCACATCGGAAGCGGAGTTGATGCGCCCGATGGCGGCCGTCTGCGCGTAGCCTGCCGCCTTCAGGGCGCGGATGCAAGCGGTCGCCTGGGCGGCCGGTACACTGGCCAGCAGGCCGCCCGCCGTCTGCGGGTCGAACAGCAGCGGGTAACGCGGGTCTTTCACGAAATCTTCGGCGTTGCGCAAGGCGCGGCGCAGCCGCACATTGGCCGGTTGCAGTGAACTGACGATGCCGGCCTCCACACAGGCCACCGCACCATCGAGCAAAGGCAGTGCGCTCAGCTGCAGTTCGGCGTCCACGCCCGAGGGGCGGGTCATTTCCACCAGGTGGCCCAGCAGGCCAAAGCCGGTCAGGTCGGTGCAGGCGGTGGCGCCGTGTTCGCGCAGGATCTGTGCACCGGCCTGGTTGGACACAACCATGGATTTGAGCGCCGCGTCGATCCAGCGCCCCTTGGCCGCGTGTTGTGCGTGAGCAGCAAACAGGGTACCGGTGCCCATGGGTTTGGTGAGGAGCAACACGTCGCCGGGAAGCATGCCGCCTTTGCGCATGACGCCTTCCATGCGCTCGTCGATCAGGCCATTGATGGCAAAGCCCAATGCCAGCTCGCGGCCTTCGCCGGTGTGCCCGCCGACCAGGCTGCAACCCGCGGCATTGAGCACCTCGACCGCACCGGTCATCATCTGCAGCAGCAGGTCTTCCACCTTGGCTTCCAGGCCCGGCGGCACGGTGGCAATGGCGGTGGCGGACTGCGGTTCGGCCCCCATGGCGAAGATGTCGCCCAACGCGTGATTGGCCGCCACCTTGCCGAACAGGTAAGGGTCGTCGATGAAGCTGCGGAAGAAGTCCACCGTGTGCACCATGGCCTTGCCGGGTGGCACGCGCACCACG
>PHCQ01000142.1 GCA_002840835.1 Betaproteobacteria bacterium HGW-Betaproteobacteria-16
CCCTTGCTGGTCGCCATGTCAGCGCCCACCGGCCTCGCCATCAAGATCGCGCAGAGTTGCGGCATTACACTGGTCGGCTTTGCCCGCCACCAGAAACATGTGATTTACAGTTGTCCCGAAAGAATATTGCACAAGGAAGCAAAATGAAGACCGAACGGCTCATCGTCATGGCCAACCAGATTGGTGATTTCTTCGAATCCTACCCGGATGCCGAACTGGCGAAAAAAAGCATCGCCAGCCATATCAAGAATTTCTGGGCGCAGAACATGCGCCAGCAACTGATCAGGCACGTACTTGAAAACCAGGGCGCGGGCTTGCACGCCAAGGTCAGTGAAGCGATCCGCGAGCATCAGGGCACCCTGGCCTGACCATGCCACACCTCTTTCGTCCGTCTTAAATCAGGTTCAGCCGTCGCGATTTGCGGTAGATCGTCGCCCGGCTGATACCGAGCTGGCGTGCGGCCGCCGCCATGTTGCCGCGATGTACCGTCAGCGCCTGCCGGATCAGCGCCGCCTCGGTCTCCGACCAGCTGGCATCCGCAGGTTGCTCGACCGGCTGCTGGCTTTCAATTCCGTCCGTCAGTTCTTCCAGGAAATCCTCCGGCAGGTGCGCCGTCCCCAGCGTGCGGTCTTCCATGAACACCAGCGCCGAACGCAACACATTGAACAACTGCCGCACATTGCCGCGCCACGGATGACGGCGCATCAAGTCCAGTACCTCTGGCTGCAGCACCACATCCTTGCGCCCCAGATCATCATGCAGGATACGTTCGATCAGCGCCGGCAGGTCGGTGCGTTCGCGCAGTGGCGGCAGGTTGAGCCGCAGCCCGTTCAGCCGGTAGTACAGATCCTCGCGGAACAGTCCCTGCTGCACCCGCTCGCGCAACCGCTGGTTAGTCGCTGCGATGATGGCGATGTCGACCTCGATGCGCTTGTTGCTGCCGAGCGGCACGATCTCGCGCTCCTGGATCACGCGTAGCAACCGCGCCTGCAGCGGCAGCGGCATCTCGCCCACTTCGTCGAGGAACAAGGTGCCGCCGTGTGCCTGCTGAATACGGCCGACCGCACCGCGGCGGCGTGCGCCGGTAAACGCTCCCTCCTCGTGACCGAACAGTTCGGACTCGATCAGACCTTCCGGAATCGAAGCGCAGTTGATAGCGACGAAGGCGCCCTGACGGCGCTGACTGGATTCATGGATGGCTTTCGCCAACAATTCCTTGCCGGTGCCAGTCTCGCCTTCGATCAGCACCGGAATATCGTGTTCCAGCACCTTGCGTGCCCGCTGCAGGGCACGGCGCAGCGTGTCATCGCCAGTATCCAGCCGATCGAGCGCGGTCAGTTCTGCCCTGGCCGGTTCCGTAACGGCTGGCTGACCCTGCGCTGCTCCCGGCATCGACACGGCCGTCGCCAGCGTATGCATGCCCGGATCCGCCTTGGCATGCAAACGCAATCCGTTCTTCAGGACCAGCATGGACTTGCTGTTAAGCGCACGCCTGGCGACATCAAGAAACTTCGGCAGACTGAGCTCGAACAGGCTCTCGAACTCGGTGCCGGCCGCCTGTTGTTCATCCAGACCGAGCTGAAAAGCGCCGGTGCGGTTGATGGCCAACAACTTGCCGTCCGGCGAGAACACGGCGATACCCTCCCACAGGGTACCGATGAACTCGGGCCGCGTGTGGAACCGTATCGTAATATCGGTGGCAAAGCCGGCATTGAACAGGCGGTTCTCAATCATCAGCGCAGACATGCGCACCAGCGCCATGGTGTGCTCCTGCGGCTGCCGGTGATCGCCGGAGAGGTCGAGCACGCCGATGATGCTGCCGTGCGGGTCGAGGATGGGCGAGGCGGAACAGTTGAGAAAAGCGTTCTGCTCGAAATAGTGCTCGCCGCCCATGACGAACACCGGGTTCTTCTCGATCAGCGCGGTGCCGATGGCATTGGTGCCGGAGATGTCCTCGCGCCAGGAAACGCCGGGCTGCAGCGCCACACGCTGCGCCTTGCTCATGAAATCCTGGTCGCCCAACGCATGGAGGATGGTGCCGTCTGCATCGCTGAGGATCACCATGCTCTGCGTATTGGCGATATGCGAATAGAGACTTTCCATCTCCGGCTGCGCCTGCGTCAGCAGGCGCGAATTACGCTCGCGCAGCTCGTTGAGCTGCTGCATGGCTGCAGGCTCGGTCTCCGGCCGCAGATTCACGGCAAGGCCGGTTTCGATGCAGCGTTCCCACGAGCGCTGGATGGATTCCGGCAGCACGCCCTCCGGCAACTGGCCGCCATCCATCAGCTGTTCGCGCGCACTGCGGATCTGATGCAGATAATTCGATCGGTTCATGACTGTCTCAACTGTCTCAATCTGAGCGGTGAAAGTGTCTCATTCTGCACGCTGGTTTGATCAAACACAATGTCATTGGAAAAAAAATGCAATTATTCAGTCACTAAGCAGTCACAGATTTCAGGCATACAAACTGCTATGGTTAATCCACGCTAATCAAACCACCTTTCAAGTGGTCGATGTCGTTAATCCAAATTTTGAGGAGTGAAGTAATGAGTCTGGAAAGCCTGAAAAATCTTGGCGTTGCCATCCCGTTCAAATCAAAGTACGACAACTATATCGGCGGCAAATGGGTCGCCCCGGGCGATGGTCAATACTTCGATAACATCAGTCCTGTCACCGGCAAGGTATTCTGTCAGGTCGCACGCTCCAACGAGAAAGACGTCAATCTGGCGCTGGATGCCGCGCATGCCGCCAGAGAGGCATGGGGCAAGACCTCGACCACCACGCGCGCCAATATTCTGCTTAAGATCGCCGACATCATGGAAGCGAATCTGGAAAAGATCGCCACCGCTGAAACCATCGACAACGGCAAGCCGATCCGCGAAACCATGAACGCCGACATTCCGCTGGCAATAGACCACTTCCGTTATTTCGCCGGCGCCATCCGCGCCCAGGAAGGCGGCATCAGCGAGATCGACCACGAGACCATGGCCTACCATTTCCATGAACCGCTGGGCGTCGTCGGCCAGATCATCCCGTGGAACTTCCCGATCCTGATGGCCGCCTGGAAACTGGCACCCGCGCTCGCCGCCGGCAACGTCATCGTCATGAAGCCGGCCGAACAGACCCCGGCCTCCATACTAGTCGTCATGGAACTGATCGAACACCTGCTTCCACCCGGCGTGCTCAACATCGTCAACGGCCACGGCGTCGAGGCCGGCAAACCGCTGGCAACCAGCCCGCGCATCGCCAAGATCGCCTTCACCGGCTCCACCTCGGTCGGCCGCCTGATCATGCAATACGCTTCGCAGAACCTGATCCCTTCGACGCTGGAACTCGGCGGCAAATCGCCCAACATCTTCTTCGAAGACATCATGGATGCGGACGATGCCTACTTCGACAAGTGTCTGGAAGGCTTCGCGCTGTTCGCGCTGAACCAGGGCGAAGTCTGTACCTGCCCGAGCCGCGCGCTGATCCAGGAATCCATCTACGACAAGTTCATGGAGCGTGCACTGAAGCGCGTCAAAGCCATCAAGCAGGGCAACCCGCTCGACAGCTCGACCATGATCGGCGCCCAAGCTTCGAGCGAACAGGTCGAGATCATCATGTCCTACATCAAGCTGGGCAAGGAAGAAGGTGCAGAACTGCTGACCGGCG
>PHCQ01000006.1 GCA_002840835.1 Betaproteobacteria bacterium HGW-Betaproteobacteria-16
CTTTTTGAAGCGAAAACAGGCCGATTCCGATCGCTGCACAAGCGATGCCTGCTGCGCTGCCACGCCCGATGCGTTCTTTGAGGAACAGCCAGCTCAGAAGCGCCACCACCGCCGGTATGGAAGACATCACCACCCCGGCGGCCACAGCGGTCGTCATGCTCACGCCAAACAGCATGCAGATCGAAAACAGGAAGTTGCCCAGGAACGATTCCAGAAACAGCAGCTTCCGAGTGTGTGGCGATATGCGGGGCTCATCTGCCGGTTTTTTCAACCACCGCCACATGGCCAGGCCGCCAATGCCGAAGCGCAACCATGCAAGCAAGAAGACGGGGAACACCAGCACCAGTGGCTTTGAGAGTGCCACGTAGCTGCCAACGAGAGACATGCTCAGACCAAGGCATGCGTAGGCCCACCAGCGATTCATGGGTAATCAGGGGAGATGTTGAAGGGTAGGCACAGGCCGTGAATCATGCCTCAACGAAGGGTGAGGGCCGTCATCTGGCATGCCGTGGGGAAGACGTCTTCCAAGACACTGGTCTGCGACTGATGGATGCCCTCTGACATTCCGTATTAAGAAAAAGATGTTTTTCAATATGAAATTCAAGAATGGTGCGATGCGGAATATTTTCTTGATATGAGAAAAAAGATTTTGTAATGAGGAATTTCGTTGGAAGATCATTGAATTAGAAAGAAAAAATATATGTCTTATATAAGACACAAGAGCTATACAAAGTCTTCTATAAGACTTAAAGTTGTCTCACCGGGATCGCACTTGCAGCGCGATCAGTCGACCCTTCCACATCAACCTCACGGAGCCCTTCCATGCCTCAATCCCTCAACGAGCAACTGAGCCGCGCACAACAAATCGAAGCCCTGGAAAAAGACTGGGCAACCAACCCTCGCTGGAAAGGTGTCAAGCGCGGCTACTCTGCTGCCGACGTGGTGCGCCTGCGCGGCAGCATGCAGATCGAGCACACGTTGGCCAAGCGCGGCGCCGAGAAGCTCTGGGACAAGGTCAATGGTGGTGCCAAGAAGGGGTATGTGAATGCCTTCGGCGCGATCTCTGCTGGCCAGGCCATGCAGCAGGCCAAAGCAGGTCTGGAAGCCGTGTACCTGTCGGGCTGGCAGGTCGCCGCCGACGGCAACACCAGCGAGACCATGTACCCCGACCAGTCGTTGTATGCCTACGACTCGGTGCCCACCATGGTTCGCCGCATCAACAACACCTTCAAGCGCGCCGACGAAATCCAGTGGGGCCGTGGCGTCGAGCCGGGCAGCCCGGAATTCATTGACTACTTCCTGCCGATCGTCGCCGATGCTGAAGCCGGCTTCGGCGGCGTGCTCAACGCCTTCGAGCTGATGAAGAACATGATCGCTGCCGGCGCCGCCGGCGTGCACTTCGAAGACCAGTTGGCCGCTGTGAAGAAGTGCGGCCACATGGGTGGCAAGGTGCTGGTGCCCACGCAGGAAGCCTGTGAAAAGCTGATCGCCGCGCGTTTTGCCGCTGATGTGATGGGCGTCTCCACCATCGTGCTGGCCCGCACCGATGCCGAAGCCGCCAACCTGATCACCAGCGACCACGACGCCAACGACAAGCCTTTCCTCACCGGCGAGCGCACCCAGGAAGGCTTCTACCGCGTCAAAAACGGCCTGGAGCAGGCCATCAGCCGCGGCATCGCCTACGCCCCTTACGCCGACCTGGTGTGGTGCGAGACTGGCGTGCCCGACATCGGTTTCGCCCGCGAATTCGCCCAGGCCGTGCAGGCCGCATGTCCCGGCAAGCTGCTGTCGTACAACTGCTCGCCTTCCTTCAACTGGAAGAAGAACCTCAACGACAAGCAGATCGCCTCGTTCCAGGAAGACCTGGCCGCGTTGGGTTACAAGTACCAGTTCATCACGCTGGCCGGCATCCACATCAACTGGTTCAACACCTTCCAGTTTGCCCACGCCTACGCACGCGGTGAAGGCATGAAGCACTACACGGAGATGGTGCAAGAGCCAGAATTCGCTGCCCGCGAAAAAGGCTACACCTTTGTGTCGCACCAGCAGGAAGTGGGCGCCGGCTACTTCGACGACGTGACCACCGTGATCCAGGGCGGCTCGTCAAGCGTGAAGGCCCTGACCGGCTCGACCGAAGAGGAGCAGTTCCATTGATTTGACCCGAAGAGGTTGAGGAGACAGGAGCCCGGGCCAGTCCCGGGCTTTTTTGTGGGAAAATCCCGGTTCGATTGACACATCAAGAGCGAGAAAGGCAATCTGGTTATGACACCGCGAACTCAGGAGAGCATCCCCCTGGCCTTGTAAGGCCTGCAGTTCGCGCCTGCCCGATTCCCTTTACACCCACACCAGCGCGGCCCTTGCCGCGCTTTTTGTTTTCTGGATTCCCCATGCTGCACATCACGCTCCCCGACGGTTCCCAACGCGAATTCCCCGGCCCGGTCACGGTCGCCGAAGTGGCGGCTTCGATCGGAAGTGGTCTGGCCAAGGCCGCTCTGGCTGGCAAGGTCGACGGCAAGGTGGTCGACACCAACTACCTCATCACACAGGACAGCCCGTTGTCCATCGTCACCGCCAAGGATGCGGATGGCCTGGAGGTGATCCGCCACTCAACCGCCCACTTGCTGGCGTACGCGGTCAAGGAATTGTTCCCCGATGCACAGGTGACCATCGGTCCGGTGATCGAACACGGCTTCTTCTACGACTTCTCGTACAAGCGACCTTTCACGCCCGAGGACCTGGTGGCGATCGAAAAGCGCATGACCGAACTGGCCGCAAAGGACGAGCCCGTGGTGCGCCGCGTGCTGCCACGTGATGAGGCGGTCGACTATTTCAAGAGCATGGGGGAGCACTACAAGGCCGAGATCATTGCCAGTATTCCGAGCAATGAAGATGTGTCGCTTTACCGGGAGGGAGCGTTTGAGGACCTGTGCCGTGGCCCGCACGTGCCCAGCACCGGCAAGCTCAAACACTTCAAGCTCATGAAGGTGGCGGGTGCCTATTGGCGTGGCGACCATCGCAACGAGATGCTGCAGCGCATCTATGGCACGGCCTGGGCCACCAAGGACGAGTTGCAGCAACACCTGACCATGATCGAAGAGGCCGAGAAGCGCGACCACCGCAAGCTTGGCCGCGAACTCGACCTGTTTCACCTGGATGAGCACGCTCCAGGACTGGTGTTCTGGCACCCCAAGGGGTGGACGCTGTGGCAGGAAGTGGAGCAGTACATGCGCCGCGTGTACCGCGACAACGGTTACCAGGAGGTCAAGGGGCCGCAGATCCTCGACAAGTCGCTGTGGGAGAAGACCGGCCACTGGGACAAGTACCGCGATGCCATGTTCACGACCGAGAGTGAAAAGCGCGATTACGCCTTGAAGCCCATGAACTGCCCCGGTCACATCCTGATCTACAAGCAGGGCATCAAGAGTTACCGAGATCTGCCGCTGCGCTACGGCGAGTTTGGGCAATGCCACCGCAACGAACCGAGCGGTGGCTTGCACGGCATCATGCGCGTGCGTGGGTTTACGCAAGATGACGGCCACATCTTTTGCACCGAAGAGCAGATCCTGCCCGAGTGCCTGGCCTACACCGCGCTGCTACAGAAGGTGTATGCCGATTTCGGTTTCAAGAACATCATCTACAAGGTGGCCACGAGGCCAGAAGCGCGCATCGGTTCTGACGAAGTCTGGGACAAGGCCGAGCATGCACTCATGGA
Source organism: Betaproteobacteria bacterium HGW-Betaproteobacteria-16 (assembly GCA_002840835.1). Classification (GTDB taxonomy): domain Bacteria; phylum Pseudomonadota; class Gammaproteobacteria; order Burkholderiales; family Burkholderiaceae_C; genus Hydrogenophaga. Next base: position 3,713 of record PHCQ01000006.1, read on the forward strand.
AAGCCTGCGGGCGTCTGGGTGCGAATTCGAGATAGCGCCTGGCGATGGGGCCTTCTACGGCCCAAAGATCGAGTACACGCTGAAGGATGCGATCGGTCGGCAATGGCAGTGCGGCACCATGCAGGTTGACTTTTCCATGCCAGAACGCCTGGATGCCGAGTACGTGGGCGAAGATGGCGCGCGGCACCGACCTGTGATGCTGCACCGAGCCATCGTTGGCAGTCTGGAGCGTTTCATCGGCATCCTGATCGAAGAACACGCTGGTGCACTGCCTACATGGCTGGCCCCGGTCCAGGTGGCGGTGCTCAATATCACCGACTCACAGGCCGAATACTGTCGCGAAATCGCCAAAGCGTTGCAAAATCAAGGGCTTAGGGTGGTGACAGACCTGCGCAACGAGAAAATCACGTATAAAATACGGGAGCACGCGTTGCAAAAGCTGCCTTTTATCCTGGTCGTGGGCGACAAGGAAAAAGATGCTGGCGCCGTGGCTGTGCGGGCTCGGGGTAACAAAGACCTCGGTGTCATGCCGCTGGAAGCCTTTTCCAGAATGATTGCGGCAGACGTTTCATCCAAAGTTTGATTTCAAACGCTCCGGTTGATGCCCCCGCTGCTGCGGCACACTGCGTGTGCTCGAAGGCGACCACGTGGTCGTCACCTACATTATTTTTGCCCACATAAAGGATTTCGCCATAGCTACCAACTTCCGCGACCGCCGCCAACGTGAAGAGCGCGCGCACAGATTGAACCGTGAAATCATGGCTCCCGAGGTTCGCCTCAACGGGCCTGAGAATGAACCACTGGGAATCGTCAGTCTGCAAGAAGCGCTGCGCATGGCCGGTGAACTGGATGTGGACTTGGTCGAGATTGCGGCCACAGCCATTCCTCCAGTGTGTCGCCTGATGGACTATGGCAAGTTCAAGTACCAGGAGCAAAAGAAGGCTGCTGAAGCGAAAGCCAAGCAGACCGTCATTGAGATCAAGGAAGTCAAGTTCCGGCCAGGTACCGACGACGGTGACTACAACATCAAGATGCGCAACATACGGCGTTTTCTTGATGATGGAGACAAATGCAAGATCACGCTGCGCTTTCGTGGCCGCGAGATCACTCACCAGGAACTGGGCTTGGCGTTGTTGAACCGGATCCGTGATGAGTTGGCTGACTCCATTGTGGTGGAGCAGTTTCCCAAGCTTGAAGGGCGCCAGATGATCATGATGATCGCGCCGGGTCGCAAGAAGGCCGGTGGGGCGGCGGCGAAGGCCGCAGCAGAGCCGGTGGCAGAGAAGCCGGCAGCTTAAGGACAAATGGGATTGGGCGGGCAGGGTAGTCTCCTGCTGGCCTGAGGTGCCGATCGAAAGGTCGGCTACCGAACTGGAAGCCCGAAAGGGCTTCCACAAAAAGTGGCTCGGGGCCAACAAGTCCGCGGAAGGTTCGCGGCGCCTCACGAGCACAAATGAAAAGGAGCATGAATATGCCCAAAATGAAGACCAAGAGTAGCGCGAAGAAGCGTTTTCGCGTTCGTCCAGGTGGCACCGTCAAGCGCGGTCAAGCCTTCAAGCGTCACATCCTGACCAAGAAGACCACCAAGAACAAGCGCCATTTGCGTGGAGCAGTCACTGTGCATGAGACCAACATGGGTCACATGGCGCAAATGCTGCCCGGCATGGGTATTTGATCAACGACGAACAGGAGAACACACATGCCTCGCGTCAAACGTGGTGTCACGGCTCGCGCCCGACACAAAAAAGTACTGGCTCTGGCCAAAGGTTTCCGCGGCCGTCGCGGTAACGTCTTCCGCATCGCCAAACAGGCGGTGATGAAGGCTGGGCAATATGCCTACCGTGATCGCCGTACCAAGAAGCGCGTCTTCCGTCAGTTGTGGATTGCCCGTATCAATGCCGGTGCTCGCGCATGCGGCCTGACGTACAGCCAGTTCGCCAACGGTCTGAAGAAGGCTTCGATCGAAATCGACCGCAAGGTTCTGGCCGATCTGGCCGTGAACGATCCGGCTGCCTTTGGCAGCATCGTGGAGCAAGTCAAAGCCAAGCTGGCCGCTTGATTCACGGCAGGGATGCACTCCGGTGCTCCCAGGTCGCTCAAAGGGGTTGAGGCTTGAGGGATATTCCCTCGGTGGCTTCAGCCCCTTTTTTGTTTGCATCGATTTCAAGTACACACATGAACGAGTTGGACGCACTGGTTGACAATGCCCGCACAGGGTTTGCACAAGCCACCACACCTGCCGAACTGGAAAACGCCAAAGCCCAGTATCTGGGAAAGACCGGCCGGATCACCGAGTTGATGAAGGGCATGGCCGCCCTTTCGGTGGAGGAAAAGAAGACCCGTGGTGCCGCGATCAACCTGGCCAAGCAGGCCATCGAGGCAGCTCTGAACGGCCGCCGCCAGGCACTGGCCGATGCAGAGCTGCAGGTCCAGCTCAAAGCCGAAGCCTTGGATGTGACCTTGCCAGGACGCCAGCGCGGGCAGGGCGGTTTGCACCCGGTGAGTCTTACCCTGGAGCGCATCGAGGCGATCTTCGGCTCCATGGGCTTCGAGGTCGCAGAGGGTCCCGAGATCGAGTCCGACTGGTTCAACTTCACCGCGCTCAACACGCCCGAAGATCACCCGGCGCGCTCCATGCACGACACCTTCTATGTGGAAGGTGGGAGTGAAAAAGCGCCGAACCTGTTGCGGACGCACACCAGTCCGATGCAGATCCGCCATGCGGTCCAGCACGTCAAGCGCCACCGCGCCGCGCTGGATACAGGCCAGTCCATGCCGGAGATTCGCGTGATCGCGCCAGGCCGCACCTACCGTGTGGACAGCGACGCCACGCATTCGCCCATGTTCCACCAGTGCGAAGGCCTGTGGATCGGTGAAAACGTGAGCTTCAAGGATCTGAAGGTTGTCTTCACGGATTTCTGCCGCACCTTCTTTGAATCGAACGATCTGGTGCTGCGTTTTCGGCCGAGTTTTTTCCCGTTTACCGAGCCCAGTGCCGAAATCGATATCCAGTTCCAGAGCGGGCCGCTGGCCGGCCGCTGGCTGGAAGTGGCGGGTTCAGGACAGGTGCACCCGAACGTGGTACGCAACATGGGTCTGGACCCTGAGAAATACATTGGCTTTGCCTTTGGCATGGGCCCGGACCGCCTGACCATGCTGCGATATGGCGTGAACGACCTGCGGCTGTTTTTTGACGGTGATATCCGTTTTCTCGCCCAGTTTCGCTAGAACATGTTCATCCCCGCGCCGCTTCGCATCCCCTCAAGCGGACAACACTCCCAGCCCTCCCAGAAGGGTGCCGGGGTGTTCCGGATCCAAGCCCCTGCTGTGCCAACGTACTGAGTCGTTTCATGCAATTTCCCGAATCCTGGCTTCGTGCCTTCTGCAATCCGCCCCTGACCAGTCAACAACTGGCCGACACCCTGACCATGGCCGGTCTGGAGGTGGAAGAACTGCAACCTGTGGCACCGCCTTTCTCCCATATCGTTGTGGGCGAAATCAAGTCGGCCGAGCAACACCCGAATGCAGACCGCCTGCGGGTGTGCCAGGTAGACGTCGGGCAAGCCAGCCTGCTCAATATCGTGTGTGGTGCGCCAAACGCACGCGTGGGAATCAAGGTGCCGTGTGCACTGGTGGGCGCCGAATTGCCACCGGGCGACGACGGCAAGCCGTTCGTGATCAAGCTGGGCCAACTGCGCGGTGTCGAAAGCCAGGGGATGCTGTGCTCTGCCCGCGAGCTCAAGCTGAGCGAAGACCACGGCGGATTGCTGGAGTTGCCTGCCGATGCGTTGGTCGGCCGCAGCATCCGTGAGCAGCTGCAGCTGGATGACATGCTGTTCACCCTCAAGCTCACGCCCAACCTTGCGCACTGCCTGAGCGTCTATGGCATCGCGCGCGAGGTGTCTGCACTCACGGGCACGCCCTTGACGGAGCCGGCATTCCCGGCCGTCGCCGTGTCCCTGCAGGACCGTCTGCCTGTGTCGGTGAACGCACCCGACCTCTGCGGTCGCTTCACCGGGCGCATCGTGCGTGGCGTGAACACCCGCGCCACCACACCCGCCTGGATGGTCGATCGCCTGGCGCGCTGCGGTCAGCGCAGCGTTTCCCCGCTGGTGGACATCTCCAACTACGTGATGTTCGAGTTGGGTCGCCCCTCGCACATCTTTGACCTCGACAAGATCCACGGTGGCCTGCAGGTGCGCTGGGGTCGTGAGGGAGAAACTCTCAAGCTGCTCAACGGAAACACGGTGTCGGTGGACGCTCAGGTTGGCGTTATCGCCGATGAGCAATCCGTCGAATCGCTGGCCGGCATCATGGGTGGCGACTCGACCGCTGTGTCTGACGACACTCAGAACATCTACATCGAGGCGGCCTTCTGGTGGCCCAAGTCCATTGCCGGGCGTTCGCGCCGCTACAACTTCTCCACGGATGCAGGCCACCGGTTCGAGCGCGGCGTGGACCCCTCGACCACCGTGGAGCACGTTGAACGCATCACGCAACTGGTGCTCGATATCTGTGGTGGACAGGTGGGGCCGATCGATGACCATGTGGTCAACATGCCGGCGGCCCAGCCCGTCACCCTGCGTGTGGCTCGTGCGGTCAAAGTGATTGGCATGCCGCTCACGCAATCGCAGTGCGTAGATGCCTTGCGCCGTCTGGGACTGGCGCTCGAAGCCGGCGACGGAACCATTACGGTCACGCCGCCTGCTCATCGTTTCGACATCCAGATCGAGGAGGACCTGATCGAGGAGGTGGCGCGCGTGGTGGGCTACAACGAGTTGCCCGAGACGCCGCCGCTGGCACCGATCACAGCCAAAATTCGGCCCGAGACCAAGCGCGGTCCGTTCGCAGTGCGTCGCCTGCTGGCCCAACTTGGCTATCAGGAGACCATCAATTTCAGCTTCGTTGAAGAGCGCTGGGAGCGCGAACTGGCTGGCAACATGGATCCGATCCGTCTGCTCAACCCCATTGCCAGCCAGATGAGCGTCATGCGTTCATCGCTGATCGGCAGCCTGGTCTCGGTGCTCAAGTTCAACCTCGATCGCCGCGCAGAACGCGTTCGCCTGTTCGAAGTTGGCCGCGTGTTTCAAAAAGACGCATCAGTTGTCGACAGCGACACGAGCGTGGCCGGATTTGACCAGCCCATGCATGTCGCAGGCCTTGCTTTTGGCGCAGTTGAGTCCCTGCAGTGGGGCGTGTCAGAACGCGTGGTCGACTTCTTCGACGCAAAAGGTGACGTTCAGGCGCTGCTGGCGCCATGGGCACCTGATTTTCGCGTCTGCGAGCACCCGGCGTTCCATCCAGGACGCAGTGCTGCCATCTGGCTGAACGAACAATGCATCGGTCATGTGGGGGAACTGCACCCTCGTTGGCGTCAGGCGTACGAGCTGCCCCTCGCGCCTGTTCTGTTCGAACTGGATCTGAATGCCGTCCTCGCCAGACAGGTTCCTGTTTACCTGCCGGTGAGCCGGTATCAGTCAGTCCAACGTGACCTGGCCATCGTGGTGAAGGAAGGCGTGACGCATGCAGCCATCATGGAGGCCATTCGCGCAGCCGAGAGTCCCTGGCTGCACGACGCTCTGCTGTTTGACGTGTACCGCCCCAAGAAGCAGGCGGTGGGAGATGGCGCAATGCCCGCAGGGCTGGCCGAAGACGAAAAAAGCCTGGCGGTGCGACTGGTGCTCAAGCGTGACGACGCTACACTGACCGACGAGGCGATTGAAGCCAACGTGAAATCGGTGCTGGACTCGCTACAGAAGCGGGTGGCGGCGCGACTTCGCGCATGATTGACTGATCGAGAGGATGGAGGAGTCCCGCATGGAGCTAGCTGTTGAAAGTCTGGAAACACCCGCGCTGACCAAAGCACAGTTGGCCGAGATGCTGTTTGACCAGATCGGCCTGAACAAGCGCGAGTCGAAAGACATGATTGACGCCTTTTTCGACTTGGTGACTGACAGCCTGGTGGAGGGCAACGACGTCAAGATCTCCGGTTTCGGCAATTTCCAGATCCGGACCAAGGCCGCTCGTCCAGGGCGCAATCCACGCACGGGTGAGCCGGTGAACATCGACGCCCGCAGGGTCGTTACATTTCACGCCAGCCCCAAACTCAAGGAACAGGTGCAAACCGCCGTCATTGGTGGCTAGACCGATTGAGTGCGGTAAATTCCCGCCGCCGTGGGGTCCTGGCCGGGCTTGCATACCCAAAAACAGAGGCCAGTTGCGTTGAAAAGTCGGCAGAGCATGCCGTTTGCAACACTTTTAGGACATTTTTGCCTGCCTCTGCACACGATGGGCTGTGTTAGAGTAAATTTCAAGGTTCGGTCCGTACCGCCTTGATTTTCATGGAAAAAACGCTCCCACCAATTCCAGCCAAACGCTATTTCACCATTGGCGAAGTGGGGGATCTGTGCGGAGTCAAGCCACACGTACTCAGGTATTGGGAGCAGGAATTCACGCAGCTGCGCCCCATGAAGCGGCGAGGCAACCGCCGCTATTACCAGCACCATGAAGTGCTCATGATCCGGCGCATCCGGGAGCTCTTGTATGACCAGGGATTCACCATCAGCGGGGCTCGCAACAAGTTGCAAGAGATCGTTCAGGCTGAACGGGAGCAACGCCGACACGACGAAAGTGAGCCCATTGAAGTCATTGAACTGACGGTCAATGACGAGAGCGAAAGCGACAATCCTGTCATGCCTGCTCAGCTTCATACCCGACTGGAATCGGTTGCAAGAAACGGCGCGAGCTTTTCACTCGTTCACGAGGTGCGCCGAGAGTTGCTTGAAATTCGCGAACTCCTCAGATACCAGGTCTGAAACCCAGGTATTGCAAGCTATAATTTGAGGCTTGTCGGCGTGTAGCGCAGCCTGGTAGCGCACTTGCATGGGGTGCAAGGGGTCGCGAGTTCGAATCCCGCCACGCCGACCATTTACTGAAAGCCCGGAATCGCAAGGTTCCGGGCTTTTTCGTATTCGGGGCCAGTCGATCAGTGATGGTGCATCGGTGCGGGCACTTGCCAGCTCCGGTGCACGACACCGCTGCTGTCCACACTTTCCAGATGGACGTCGAAACCCCAGAGACGCGCCACGTGTTTGAGCACTTCATCGGTGGCCTCGTTCATGGGGATGCCATCGCGCTGGGTGTGGCGCAGTGTCAGAGCACGGTCCCCGCGAACATTGACGTTCCAGACCTGGATATCGGGTTCCCTGCTGCTGATGTCGTACTGGTGAGAAAGCGATTCGCGCAGTGCGCGGTAGCCGCTGTCGTCGTGAATGGCCGACACTTCGAGCTCGGCCGCCTTCTCATCGTCATGAATCGCGAAAAGGCGGAAGTCCCGCATGATTTTGGGGCTGAGAAACTGGCCCACGAAGCTTTCGTCCTTGTAGTTGCGCATGGCATGGTCCAGCGTCTTGAGCCAGTCACTGCCAGCGATATCGGGAAACCACCGACGGTCTTCTTCGGTGGGTTTCTCGCAGATCCGGCGCAAGTCGGTGAACATGGCGAAGCCCAGTGCATAGGGATTGATGCCGCTGTAAGCGCGATGACCCACGGGGGGCTGGAAGATCACACTGGTATGTGAACTCAGCCATTCCATCATGAAGCCGTCGGCCAACAGGCCCCGGTCGTACATGGTGTTGAGCAAGGTGTAGTGCCAGAAGGTGGCCCAGCCTTCATTCATGACCTGTGTCTGGCGCTGGGGATAGAAGTACTGCGCAACCTTTCTCACGATGCGCACCACTTCCCGTTGCCAGGGTTCGAGCAGGGCGGCGTTCTTCTCGATGAAATAGAGGATATTCTCCTGCGGCTCTTCAGGGAAGCGCCGCGTCGTGCTGGTTTCTGCGCCTTGGCCCTCGCGGCGTGGGAGGGTTCGCCAGAGGTCATTCACTTGCTGCTGGAGGTGTCGTTCGCGCTCTTCGCGCTGTGCCCCTTCTTGTGCCAGTGAGCGCTTCTGGGGCCGCCGGTACCGGTCGACGCCATGGTTCATCAGGGCGTGACAGGAGTCGAGGATTTCTTCGACAGCCTCCATGCCGTGGCGTTCCTCGCATTCGGCGATGTAGTGGCGGGCATAGACCAGATAGTCGATGATGGACGAGGCATCGGTCCACATGCGAAAGAGGTAGTTGCCCTTGAAAAAGCTGTTGTGCCCGTAGGCCGCGTGGGCAATCACCAGCGCCTGCATGGCCATCGTGTTTTCCTCCATCAGATAGGCGATGCAGGGGTCGGAATTGATGACGATTTCATAGGCCAGGCCCATGTGGCCTCGCCGGTAGTTCTTTTCTGTGCTGATGAACTGTTTGCCATACGACCAGTGCCGGTACAGCATGGGCATTCCAACGCTGGAGTAAGCGTCCATCATCTGCTCGGCTGTGATCACCTCCAGCTGGTTCGGATAAACGTCAAGGCCGAAGCTGCGCGCGATCTTGGCGATTTCGGCGTGGTAGGTCTCGATCAGGTCGAAAGTCCAGTCCGATGGGCTAGGCAAGGGCTGGGCTGCACGAGTTTCAGACTGCGGTTGTGTCATGCGGCGACCTCTCGCTTCTTGAAAAGATCGCGGAACACCGGGTAGATGTCCTCAGGGGCAGCCACCTTGCGCATCGCGAAGTTGCGGCGACTCTCCAGCAACTGGGTGTATTCCTGCCAGAGGTTTTGTTCCGGATCGGCCACCTGCACATAGGCGAAATAACGCACCAGCGGAAGAATCCGGTCAGACAGCAGTTCACGACAACGGCCACTGTCCTGGTGCCAGTTGTCGCCGTCGCTGGCCTGCGCGCCATAGATGTTCCATTCCCCGCTGGGGTAGCGTGCGCGGATGATTTCATCCATGAGCAGCAACACGCTGGAGACCACCGTGCCTCCCGTTTCGGTTGCGCGGAAGAACTCCTCTTCATTGACTTCCTGTGCCTGGGTGTGATGGCGCAGAAACACCAGATCGATCTTCTCGTAGTGCTTCGTGAGAAACAGATAGAGCAGCATGAAGAAACGCTTGGACATGTCCTTGCGTGGCTCGTCCATCGACCCAGAGACGTCCATCAGGCAGAACATCACCGCCTTGGCGCTCGGAATGGGCGTCTTCACCCGGCTGCGGTAGCGCAGGTCGATGGGATCGATGAAGGGCACGTGGCGCACGCTTTTGCGCAGCGCCTCGATCGCTTCTTCGGTTTCAAGAATTTCACTGAGCAGGGCCTGCGTCCTGGGTTCGTGCTTTTGCAGGTGCAGCAGGTGTGCTTCAAGCCGGTGCAGTTCCTTGCGCGGTTCGCCGCCCAAGGCGATCCGGCGTGCCAATGCTCCTCGCATGGAGCGCACCACATGCAGGTTGTTGGGTGTGCCATCGCTGCTGAAACCCGCGCGGTGGGTTTTCCATTCCGGCACTTCGGCCAGTTGCGTGCGAATCAGGTGGGGCAATGCCAGGTCATCAAAGAAGGCCCGCATGAACTCTTCGCGCGTGAGGCGAAACACAAAGTCGTCTTCGCCAGTGCCGCTGTCGCTGGGGTCACCCTTTCCGCTGCCTGAGCCAGACCCGCCAGGTGGTCGTGCAATGCGGTCTCCGCGCAAGTAGTCCCGGTTGCCCGGGTGCACGAACTCGCGGTTGCCACCTCTGGCGTGTCCAAAGGAGGGCTCAGACACATCCCGACGCGGCAACGCCACGTCTTCGCCTTGCTCCAGTTCGCGGATGTTGCGACCGCTGACCGCTTTTCGCACCGCCTCCTGAATCTGCCCGCGGTAACGACGCAGAAAACGCTCCCGGTTGCCGATCGACTTGTTTTTGCCGGACAACCTGCGATCAATGATCTGCTGAAAGATGGCCACGCGAACTCGCTCCTATGAACTCTTTCTTACCCGCAGGTACCACTCGCACAACAAACGCACCTGCTTGGCCGTGTAGCCTTTTTCGACCATGCGGCTCACAAAATCTTCGTGCTTCTTCTGCTCGTCGGCGCTGCTCTTGGTGTTGAAGCTGATCACAGGCAGCAGCTCTTCGGTGTTCGAGAACATCTTTTTCTCGATCACGGTACGCAACTTCTCGTAGCTGGTCCAGGTGGGGTTGTTGCCCGCGTTGCCGGCCCGGGCGCGCAGCACGAAGTTGACAATTTCGTTCCTGAAATCTTTCGGGTTGGCGATGCCGGCGGGCTTCTCGATTTTCTCCAACTCGCTGTTCAGTGAAGAGCGGTCAAACACCTCACCGGTGTCGACATCGCGGTACTCCTGATCCTGGATCCAGTAGTCAGCGTAGGTGACGTAGCGATCGAAGATGTTCTGGCCGTACTCGCTGTAGCTTTCCAGATAAGCGGTCTGGATTTCCTTGCCGATGAATTCGGCGTAGCGTGGCGCCAGCAGTTCCTTGATGTAGCTGATGTACCTCTGCTCGGTCTCTGCAGGGAATTGTTCGCGTTCGATCTGCTGTTCCAGCACATACATCAGGTGCACCGGATTGGCGGCCACTTCCGCGCTGTCGAAGTTGAAGACTTTGGAGATGATCTTGAATGCGAAGCGGGTCGACACACCACTCATGCCTTCGTCAACACCTGCATAGTCGCGGTATTCCTGCAGCGATTTGGCCTTGGGGTCGGTGTCCTTGAGGTTCTCGCCGTCGTAGATCTGCATCTTGCTGTAGATGCTGGAGTTTTCTGGCTCCTTCAGCCGCGTGAGCACCGAGAGCTGCGCCATCATTCGCATGGTTCCGGGCGCGCACGGTGCCTGGGCCAGTGACGAGTTGCGCACGAGTTTTTCGTAGATCTTGATCTCTTCAGAAACCCGCAGGCAGTACGGCACCTTGACGATGTAGATGCGGTCCAGAAAGGCTTCGTTGTTCTTGTTGTTGCGAAAGGCCTTCCATTCGCTCTCGTTGCTGTGGGCCAGCACGACGCCGTCAAAGGGAATGGCGCCAAAGCCCTCCGTTCCCTTGAAGTTGCCCTCCTGCGTTGCCGTGAGCAGAGGGTGCAGCACCTTGATCGGCGCCTTGAACATCTCGACGAATTCCAGCAGACCCTGGTTCGCCAGGCACAGGCCGCCAGAATAGGAATAGGCGTCGGGGTCGTCCTGCGCAAACGTCTCCAGCTTGCGGATGTCGACCTTGCCAACCAGAGAAGAGATGTCCTGGTTGTTCTCGTCGCCGGGTTCGGTCTTCGCCACCGCAATCTGTCGCAGCACGGATGGATAGCGCTTGACAACCTTGAACTTCCGGATGTCCCCGCCGTATTCCTCCAGCCGTTTCACCGCCCACGGCGAAAGGATGCGGTTGAGGTACCGCCTGGGGATGCCGTATTCCTTTTCCAGAATCTCGCCGTCTTCCGCCGCATCAAACAGCCCCAGGGGCGTTTCGTTGACCGGCGAGCCCTGAATGGCATAGAACGGCACGTGTTCCACGAGCTGCTTCAGGCGCTCTGCGATGGAACTCTTGCCGCCACCAACCGGACCCAGCAGGTAGAGGATCTGTTTCTTTTCCTCCAGGCCCTGGGCAGCGTGCCGGAAGTAGGAAACCACCTGCTCGATGGCTTCCTCCATGCCGTAGAACTCCTTGAAGGCCGGGTAGATCTTGATGACCTTGTTGGCGAAGATGCGCGAAAGGCGCGGGTCGTTGCGCGTGTCGACCATTTGCGGATCGCCAATGGCCTTGAGCATGCGCTCTGCGGCACTGGCGTAGGCCACGGGGTCACGTTTGCACAAGTCAAGGTATTCCTGCAGCGAGATCACCTCTTCCCGTGTGCGCTCGTACCGGGCGGCGAAATTGCTCATCACGTCCATACTGTTACCTCCATAGAGTCAACAAGACTTCAGACTGGCATGGGGCTCGACACCCCAGGATGCCCATTGAACGCCGCACCAGTGCTGTGCGCATTCAACAAAAAAGTACCACCACTTTCAACCGCACCACCAGCATAGAGCAAAGATCAGGCCTGTTGTGCGCTGTTGCTATTCTGAACTGAGCCTCTGTTGCAAAGTTCCAGATATGAGGGGCAAACTGCGGCGTTTTCTTGCTCTATGCAAGGCCCCCGGGAAGCCCGCACTTTGCTGGTATTTTCTGATCTGCGAATCGACTTGCGTCGTGCTCCCTTGAGGGCTATGCTGAACCACGAAAGGGATGTCATGTCATGACCAAGCGGACCAGTGTCGCAACGCGCCATCACCCACCCAAAGTGGATGCGGCCCTTGAGCAGTACAGGCTGCGTGCACATGGGTACGACGCTGAACTGGCGCCGTTCGAACCCCTGCGCCTGGACGCTATCAAGAGATTGCAGTTGCAGGGCGGAGAGACGGTTCTGGATGTGGGTTGTGGCACCGGTTTGAGTTTTGAACCTCTGAAGGCCGCACTGGGTGAGCGGGGGAAAATCATCGGTATCGAGTTGTGCCCTCAAATGCTCGGCAAAGCCAGGGACCGGGTCAAAGCCAAGGGATGGAAAGGCGTGAGTCTGGTCAACGGAACCGCCGACGTCGCCCCCTTGAGCGGTCAAGCAGACGCAGCGATTTTCCACTTCACACACGACATTCTTCAGCAGCCCGAAGCCATCGACCACATCACCCGCCACCTCAAGCCTGGGGCAAGGGTGGTGGCAACCGGACTGCAATGGGCCGCTCCGTGGGCGTGGCCGGTCAACCTGTTTGTGTGGGGTGCTGCGATGTACTCGGTGACCACCATGGACGGCCTGGAAAAGCCTTGGTCCACCCTTGCCACGTACCTTCAGGAGCTGGAGGTGCACAGCACCTGGATGGGTAGCATTTTTGTGGCGACGGGTACTTGGAGTGGGCGCCCATCAAAGGCTTGATGGTCTCGATACCAGTGTGGGTGGTGGTGTACGCACCACGAAAGGCGAGAAGCGGGCGATCCGTGCCGAAACTTGAACGGAACTACCTCAGCGCATTGCGCTGGCCGCTGACTCGGGCGTGTGGGCATCCAACAGCACACGGCGCGCGCCGTTGAAGCGCTTGTTCCAGTACGAGAGACGCATGTCTTCCATGCGCACATGCGCACCGGCGCGAGGCGAATGGATGAAGCGGCCTTCGCCCACATAAATGCCGACATGGCTGAAGGCGCGGCGCATGGTGTTGAAGAACACCAGATCGCCCGGCTTGAGGTCGCTGCGGTCGATTTCCTGCGTTGCTGCGGCCTGCTCATGTGAGCGGCGAGGCAGCACCTTGCCCGCAGATTGCTCATAGACCGCACGCACGAAGCCGCTGCAGTCGAAGCCCGTTTCATAGCTGTTGCCGCCCCACTTGTAGGGAACGCCTAAAAAAGCCATGGCATTGATCACCAGGCCGGAGGCTTGATCTGAAACCGAAACCCGGGCCTGCTGCAACTGGTCGCCGAGCCGTGTCATCAGGCCTTTGTCCGCCAGCAGCGCATCCATGTCACCGTAAGTGTCCTGGGCTGGCGCCGCATGCGCTGCGGCCGACAGCACCAGCAGGAGAGCAGGAATGCGACGGATCATGGCGGCGAGGGTAGCGGTGTTGAATTGCGAAGTCAAGCGAAGAACGGTCTTCAAGCAATTGATTCTGTTGAGATTTCCGATACATGGCGCGATTGCGTGCGCAGGCGGTGTCTGCATTTCTTGTGTAACCCGATCAGGTTGCTGGTCTGGTTCTGGGTTCGGTCCACCCATGTCAGCAGTGCCTCAGGTGCACCAATCGGTGAACTGCTCAGCGAGAATGCGGTTCCCGCAAGACAGAATTGACTAAAGGAATTGCATGTTGTTGGATGCTGAAGACTCGCAGCTGGTGCTCGTGGATTACCAGGAACGCCTGTTGCCGGCCTTGTCGGAAGGCGCGCAGGCACTGGCCAACGCCGTTCGACTGGCCCGCATGGCTCAAATGCTGGAAGTGCCGGTGTTGGGTACCGAGCAGAGCCCCGATAAGCTGGGGCCCAATGCGCACGAGCTTCGGTCGTTGTGCCTCAGGACCTTGCAGAAGACGTCGTTTGGGGCTGTGTCTGATGGCTTGGCCGACTTGCTTCGCCCGGTGGTGAAACAGCAAGGGGGCAATGCGCGCAGCCTTCCCAAGCATTTGCAGAAGCCTGCCGCTGCTGCGCCTCAGGGGCGACAGACGATTGTGATCGCAGGCTGTGAGGCGCATGTCTGCTTGCTTCAGACGGCGCTGGAGTTGATTGAGCAGGAATTCGATGTGTGGGTGGTCACCGACGCTTGCGCTTCGCGCACGGACCGTAACCGTGATGCGGCGTTTGATCGCCTGGCCGGTGCAGGCGCGGAACTGGTGACGACGGAAATGGTGGCATTCGAATGGCTGCGTGGCGCGGATCACCCTTTGTTCCGCGAGGTTCAGGTGCTGATCAAGTAGTTTTGGAGATTGGTGTGGTTGGCCGATGGCAGTGTCAGCCTGTCGCAAGCCGTGTGCTCATAATTATGAATTCAGATTGAGCCGTTGGTGTGTCGCAGAGGACTGCAGCAACGTCGCGAGCGATGTCACCGGATTGTTCCGGGTGCGCAAAGCATGGCTTCATCCGAACTCTGAAACTGGAGACTTTTATGCACGCTTCCGTCGGCTACGCCGAATTCCATCGCCGTTCCATCGAAGAGCGCGACGCTTTCTGGGGCGAGCAAGCCGCCTTGGTGGACTGGCACAAGCCTTTCGACCGCGTCTGCAACTACGACAATCCGCCGTTTGCACGGTGGTTTGAAGGCGGTTTGACCAATCTGTGCCACAACGCGGTGGATCGCCATCTCAAAGACCGTGCGGATCAAAACGCGTTGATTTTTGTGTCGACCGAGACCGACACCGAGCGCACCTACAGTTTCCGGCAGCTGCACGCTGAAGTGCAGCGCATGGCAGCCATCCTCCGCGCCGAAGGTGTGAAAAAGGGGGATCGGGTTCTCATCTACATGCCGATGATTCCGGAGGCTGCATTTGCCATGCTTGCCTGCGCCCGCATCGGAGCCATCCACTCTGTGGTGTTTGGTGGCTTTGCGAGCCACTCACTGGCAAGCCGAATTGAAGACGCGACACCGGTGACCATCGTCAGCGCAGACGCCGGCTCTCGCAACGGCAAGGTGGTGCCTTACAAGCCGTTGCTCGACGAGGCCATCGCGCTTTCCGTGCACAAGCCCACCTCTGTGCTGATGGTGGACCGAGGCCTGGCACCCTTCACATCGGTTCCTGGGCGAGATGTGGACTATGCAAGTGCGCGGCAGCTTCATCTGGATGAGAAAGTCGATTGCGAATGGGTCGATGCCACCCACCCTAGCTACACCCTCTACACCAGTGGCACCACCGGTAAGCCCAAGGGCGTGCAGCGGGACACGGGGGGTTATGCCGTCGCCCTGGCCGCGTCCATGAAGCACATTTACATGGGTGAACCGGGCGAAACCTATTTTTCCACCAGCGATATCGGTTGGGTGGTGGGTCACAGCTACATCATTTACGGCCCTTTGATTGCGGGCATGGCCACCATCATGTATGAAGGTTTGCCCATCCGGCCGGATGCGGGCATCTGGTGGAGCCTCGTAGAGAAGTACAAGGTCTCGGTCATGTTCAGCGCGCCCACTGCCGTGCGCGTGCTGAAGAAATACGATGCCGCGCTGATCAACAAACACGATCTTTCGAGTCTGAAGGCGTTGTTTCTGGCAGGCGAGCCGCTGGATGAACCGACCGCCAAATGGATCGCTGAAGCACTGGGCAAACCCATCATTGACAACTACTGGCAGACCGAGACCGGCTGGCCCATCCTGTCGATCTGCAACGGTGTTGAGAAAGCGCCCACCAAGTTCGGCTCGCCAGGCAAGGCCGTGTATGGGTACAACGTCAAGCTGCTCGACGATCAAACCGGTGAAGAACTCGTGGGCGGCAACCAAAAGGGCGTGGTGGCCATTGAGGGTCCGCTGCCGCCAGGGTGCATGCAAACGGTCTGGCAGGACGATGAGCGTTTTGTCAAAACCTATTGGTCCAGCGTCCCCGGTCGCATGGTCTACAGTACCTTTGACTGGGGCATCCGTGATGAAGAGGGCTACTACTTCATCCTCGGGCGAACCGACGACGTGATCAACGTGGCGGGGCACCGCCTGGGGACCAGGGAAATCGAAGAAAGCATTTCCAGTCATCCTCGGATCGCCGAAGTGGCTGTGGTGGGCGTGGCTGATCAACTGAAGGGGCAGGTGGCCATGGCGTTTGCCGTGGTCAGGGACGCGAGCTTGTTGACCGACGACGCTGCCAAGCTGAAGCTGGAAGGCGAGGTCATGAAGCTGGTGGACGAGCAATTGGGCGCGGTGGCGCGTCCGTCCAGGGTGCGGTTTGTGAGCCTCCTGCCCAAGACCCGTAGCGGCAAGATGTTGCGCAGAGCCATCCAGGCGGTGTGCGAGGGCAGGGACCCGGGCGACCTCACCACCATGGACGACCCGTCGGCGTTGCAACAGATCAAGGATCTGTTGGGATAAGACGGCGAGGTGATCGCAAACGGCAGCCTTGCGGCCTTGATGCCGCTGGCGGCCGTTGATCGAAAGCGCCGGGTGAGTGCCCAGCGCCAGGGATGGCCTCGTCCTGAGTGCTGTAAACCCCTTGGACGGCGCCGGATGTAGTCAGTATGATCCATGCTTATATTCACAAAGGTGATGCCTGCCATGGAACAGATGATCGAAACTGGCGCCAATGTCGAAAAAGCCCGTGTGTTCGAACTGGCTGCGGAGTTGTTCGGTGTGCTCGCCACACCCATGCGGCTTCGCGTGCTCAGCGCGCTCTGCGACAAGGAAAAATCGGTGTCGCAACTGCTGCAGGAGATCGACACCACGCAGCCCAATCTTTCTCAGCATTTGAACCTTCTCTACAGGGCTGGCGTACTCGCCAAGCGCAAGGAAGGCACCCAGGTGATCTACCGGGTTCAGAGCGAGCAGGCCGTCACGCTGTGTCGAACCGTGTGCACCCAGATCGCAATCGAGATGGACGAACCCAGCTCTGTTCCCGCTTCCCAGAGGCTTTCGCCAAGAGTGGCTTCCTGAGCCAACCGATGGGCCGCGCGGTCGGGTTTGTGTTGCAGGTCGCACGACAAAAAGGCTGATTTCCTTCCGCATGCCGGCCCCAAAGACCAGTTTTTCTCCCTGACCTCTCGTTGCGGTGGCACAATCGCCGATTGCAGTCAGGTCCTTCCACAGTCACTGTCGCATCCGCCAAACGGTTCAGCCGTGTCGCGGAAGGTTTTTCTAACCAGCTAATGTTTCCCCAAGGGAAACGGAGGTCAGCGGATTCATGAGCGATACCCAATCGAATGGGGGCAACGTCTATGTTGCCTACAACAACAACTCCTACCTGTTTGGCGGCAATGCGCCCTACGTGGAGGAGATGTACGAAAACTACCTGGAAAATCCCGGTAGCGTGACCGAAAACTGGCGCAGCTACTTCGACGCGCTCCAGAATGTCCCCGCAGTCGACGGCACCAATGCCCGCGACGTGCCTCACCTCCCCGTTGTCAATGCCTTCGCAGAGCGCGCCAAGCAGGGTGGCACCAAGGTGGTCATCGCCGCCGGCGCCGATTCCGACCTGGGTCGCAAGCGCGTCGCCGTACAGCAACTGATCGCTGCCTACCGCAACGTGGGCGCCCGCTGGGCCGATCTCGACCCCCTCAAGCGCGCCGAGCGCGACCGCATTCCCGAGCTGGACCCGTCGTTTTACGGGTTTGCCGACGCCGACTTCGAAACGGTGTTCAACACCAGCAACACATTTTTCGGCAAGGAAGTCATGTCCTTGCGCGATCTGCTCAACGCCCTTCGCGAGACCTACTGTGGCTCCATCGGCGCGGAGTACATGTACATCACCGACCAGAACCAGAAGCGCTGGTGGCAGGAAAAGCTGGAATCCATCCGTTCCAAGCCTTCCTTCAACGCCGAAGAGAAGAAGCACATCCTGGACCGCTTGACCGCTGCCGAGGGTCTGGAGCGTTTCCTGCACACCAAGTACGTGGGCCAGAAACGGTTTTCGCTTGAAGGTGGCGAGAGCTTCATCGCCTCCATGGACGAGCTCATCCGCACCGGCGGGAGCGCGGGCCTGCAGGAAATCGTGATCGGCATGGCCCATCGTGGCCGCCTGAACGTGCTGGTCAACACCCTGGGCAAGATGCCCAAGGACCTGTTCGCCGAATTCGACCACACCGCCCCTGAAGACCTGCCGGCCGGTGACGTGAAGTACCACCAGGGTTTCAGCTCCGACGTCTCCACCCCCGGCGGCCCGGTGCACCTCACGCTGGCGTTCAACCCGTCCCACCTCGAGATCGTCAATCCCGTGGTGGAAGGTTCGGTGCGCGCCCGGATGGACCGCCGCGGCGACCCGCTGGGCAAGCAGGTGCTTCCCGTGCAGGTGCACGGAGATGCCGCTTTTGCGGGGCAGGGCGTGGTCATGGAAACCCTGGCGCTGGCCGAAACGCGCGGTTATTCCACCGGCGGCACCGTGCACCTGGTGATCAACAACCAGATCGGTTTCACCACCTCTGACCCGCGCGACAGCCGCTCCACGCTCTACTGCACCGATATTGTCAAGATGATCGAAGCGCCCGTGCTGCACGTCAACGGAGACGATCCCGAGGCGGTGGTGCTGGCCACCCGTCTGGCACTGGAGTTCCGCCTTACCTTCCAGAAGGACGTGGTGGTCGACATTGTCTGTTTCCGCAAGCTGGGCCACAACGAGCAGGACACTCCCAGCCTGACCCAGCCGCTGATGTACAAGAAGATTG
Source organism: Betaproteobacteria bacterium HGW-Betaproteobacteria-16 (assembly GCA_002840835.1). Taxonomy (GTDB): domain Bacteria; phylum Pseudomonadota; class Gammaproteobacteria; order Burkholderiales; family Burkholderiaceae_C; genus Hydrogenophaga. Next base: position 22,371 of record PHCQ01000006.1, read on the forward strand.
CGGCCCACCCCGGTACCCGCAAGCTCTACGCAGACAAGCTCGCTGCGCAGGGCATGGGCGAGACGCTGGGCGATGACATGGTCAAGGCTTACCGCGCCGCGCTCGACGCAGGCCGGCACACCGTGGACCCCGTGCTCACCAACTTCAAGAGCAAGTACGCGGTGGACTGGTCTCCATTCCTGGGCAAGAAGTGGACCGACGCCGCCGACACAGCCGTTCCCATGGCCGAGTGGAAGCGCCTGGCCGATCGCCTGACCTCGTTGCCTGAAAGCATCAACCCGCATCAGCTGGTGAAAAAGGTGTATGCCGACCGAGCAGCCATGGGCCGGGGCGACATTCCGGTGGACTGGGGCATGGGCGAGCACATGGCCTTTGCCTCACTGGTGGCCAGCGGGTTCCCGGTGCGCTTGTCGGGTGAAGACTGCGGCCGCGGCACGTTCACCCATCGCCATGCCGTGATCCACGACCAGGGCCGTGAGAAGTACGACGAGGGCACCTACATTCCCCTGCAGAACGTGGCCGACAACCAGGCACCGTTCGTGGTGATCGACTCGATCCTGTCGGAAGAGGCGGTGCTCGGCTTCGAATACGGCTATGCCTCGAACGACCCGAACACCCTGGTGATCTGGGAGGCGCAGTTCGGTGACTTTGCCAACGGCGCACAGGTCGTGATCGACCAGTTCATCGCTTCCGGAGAGGTGAAATGGGGCCGCGTCAACGGCATCACGCTGATGCTGCCGCACGGCTACGAAGGCCAGGGTCCGGAACACAGTTCGGCTCGCGTGGAGCGTTTCATGCAGCTGGCAGCCGACACCAACATGCAGATCGTGCAGCCCACCACGGCCAGCCAGATCTTCCATGTGCTGCGCCGCCAGATGGTGCGCAACCTGCGCAAGCCACTGATCATCTTCACGCCGAAGTCGCTGCTGCGCAACAAGGACGCCACGTCGCCACTGTCCGAGTTCACCAAGGGCAGCTTCCAGACCGTGATTCCTGAGCAGGACGCAGCGGTGATCAAGAAGGCCGACAAGGTCAAGCGGATCATCTGCTGCTCTGGCAAGGTTTACTACGACCTGGTGAAGAAGCGCGAGGAGAAGGGCGCGGACGACGTGGTGATCTTGCGCGTGGAACAGCTGTACCCGTTCCCGCACAAGGTGTTTGGCGCTGAAGTCCGCAAGTACCCCAACGCCACCGACATCGTCTGGTGCCAGGACGAGCCCCAGAACCAGGGTGCCTGGTTCTTCGTGCAGCACTACATCCACGAAAACATGCTTGAAGGCCAGAAGCTCGGCTATGCCGGTCGGGTGGCATCGGCTTCGCCTGCGGTGGGCTATGCCCATCTCCACCAGGAGCAGCAGAAGACGCTGATCGAAGCCGCATTCAGCAAGCTCAAGGGCTTCATCCTCACGAAATGATCTGTGACAGGGAGGGAGATGTCGGGTGTGCCGGTCCAGGACCAGGCTACCGAAGCTTCCTCCCCTGACGCGCAAACGCAATACCAGGAAAGAAAATGGCAATCGTAGAAGTCAAGGTTCCCCAGTTGTCCGAATCGGTGGCAGAAGCCACCTTGTTGCAATGGAAGAAAAAGGCAGGTGAAGCAGTCGCGGCTGACGAAATCCTGATCGAGATCGAGACCGACAAGGTCGTGCTTGAAGTTCCAGCGCCCGCTGCCGGCGTGCTCGTGGAACTGGTGCAGGTGGATGGCGCCACCGTGGCTGCCGAACAGCTGATCGCCCGTATTGACACCGAAGCAGTGGCTGGCGCCGGTGCTTCGGCGTCGCCTGCCGCACCTGCCGCTGCCCCCATTGCTGCGGCGCCTGTTGCGGCTGCTGCTGCTTCTACGTCCAAGGCAGGTGTGGCCATGCCCGCCGCAGCCAAGCTGATGGCCGACAACAACCTGGCCGCCGGTTCGGTCAGCGGCACCGGAAAAGACGGTCGCGTTACCAAGGGCGACGTGCTCTCGGCAGTGGCTGGCGGTGCTGCAGCGCCCAAGGCTACCGTGGCCGCGCCCGTGGCAATCCCGACCGGCGCGCCATCGAAAGTGCTGCCTCAGGTGGCTGTGGTGGCGCCGGATCTGGGCGACCGCCCTGAAGAGCGCGTGCCGATGACCCGTCTGCGTGCACGGGTCGCCGAGCGCCTGCTCCAGTCGCAATCGACGAACGCCATCCTGACCACCTTCAACGAAATCAACATGGCCCCGGTCATGGAGATGCGCAAGCGCATGCAGGAGCGTTTCGAGAAAGAGCATGGCGTCAAGCTGGGCTTCATGAGCTTCTTTGTGAAGGCGGCGGTGCACGCCCTCAAGAAGTTCCCGATCCTCAACGCCTCGGTCGATGGCAACGACATCGTCTACCACGGCTACTTCGACATCGGCATCGCGGTGGGTTCACCCCGCGGTCTGGTGGTGCCCATTCTGCGCAATGCCGACCAGATGAGCTTCGCCGACATCGAGAAAAAGATTGCCGAATTCGGCCAGAAGGCCAAGGACGGCAAGCTGGGTATTGATGACATGACCGGTGGCACCTTCTCCATTTCCAACGGGGGCACCTTCGGCTCGATGATGTCCACACCCATCATCAACCCGCCGCAGTCGGCCATCCTCGGGGTGCACGCCACCAAGGAACGTGCCATGGTGGAGAACGGCCAGGTGGTGGTGCGCCCGATGAACTACTTCGCCATGTCCTACGACCACCGCATCATCGATGGCCGCGAGGCTGTGCTCGGCCTGGTGGCCATGAAGGAAGCGCTGGAAGATCCTGCGCGCCTGCTGTTCGATATCTGATATCAACCAAGGCGCTTTGACCATGTCTCTGGCAGACGAACTCCTGAAGCTTGAACAGCTCCGCGAACGCGGAAGCCTGTCTGTGGAAGAGTTTGAGCGGGCAAAAACCCGTTTGCTGGAGATGAGGTCGACGCCACAGAATCCTTCGCAACTGGCGCAGTCACTCAACAGCCTGCGCCGCTCCCGTACCGACAAGTGGATCGCTGGTGTGTGTGGCGGGCTCGCCGCCGCCACCGGCGCAGACGCCTGGATATGGCGCTTGCTGCTGTCTGTGCTGTTTTTTGCAGGAGGTACGGGGCTGGTCCTCTACATCCTGCTGTGGATCTTCGTGCCCGCTGAATGATTGCGGCGTGCACCAACCGAGAGTTTGAACATGTCCCAGTCTTTTGATGTGATCGTCATTGGTGGCGGTCCCGGTGGCTACATTGCGGCCATTCGCGCCGCCCAGCTAGGCTTCAAGGTGGCCTGTATCGACGAATGGAAGAACGCTTCTGGTGGCCCCGCACCAGGCGGCACCTGCACGAACGTGGGTTGCATCCCGTCCAAGGCGCTGCTGCAGTCCAGCGAGCACTTCGAACACGCCAATCACCACTTTGCCGACCACGGCATCAGCACTGGCAAGGTGACGATGGACGTGGCGAAGATGGTGGGGCGCAAGGATGCGGTGGTCAAGCAGAACAACGACGGCATCCTGTACCTTTTCAAGAAGAACAAGGTGACCTTCTTCCATGGCCGGGGATCGTTCGTCAAAGCGGTGGAAGCGGGGTACGAGATCCAGGTTGCCGGCGCCAAGGAAGAACTCTTGACAGGCAAGCAGGTCATCGTGGCCACAGGTTCGAACGCACGAGCGTTGCCCGGTGTGCCCTTTGACGAAGAAGCGGTGCTCTCCAACGACGGCGCCCTGCGCCTGGGTGCGGTTCCCAGGAAACTGGTGCTGATCGGCTCTGGCGTGATCGGTCTGGAGATGGGCTCTGTCTGGCGCCGCCTGGGTTCGGATGTGACCATACTGGAAGGCCTGCCCACTTTCCTGGGCGCGGTGGACGAGCAGATCGCCAAGGAAGCCAAGAAGGCGTTCGACAAGCAAGGCTTGAAGATCGAACTGGGTGTCAAGGTCGGTGAGATCAAGACCTCCAAGAAAGGTGTGAATGTCGCTTACACGAACGCCAAAGGTGAAGCGCAAAGCATCGATGCGGACAAACTGATCGTCTCGATCGGTCGCGTGCCCAACACCGTTGGCCTCAATGCCGAAGCAGTGGGCCTGCAGCTGGACGAGCGCGGCGCCATCGTGGTGGATGCCGATTGCCGAACAAGCCTCAAGGGCGTGTGGGCTGTGGGTGACGTGGTGCGAGGCCCCATGCTGGCGCACAAGGCAGAAGAAGAAGGTGTGGCCGTGGCCGAGCGCATCGCCGGTCAGCACGGGCATGTGAACTTCAACACCGTTCCCTGGGTGATTTACACCAGCCCCGAAATTGCCTGGGTGGGTCGCACCGAGCAGCAGCTCAAGGCCGACGGCGTGAAGTACAAAGCCGGCACCTTCCCGTTCCTGGCCAATGGACGTGCACGGGCGCTGGGCGACACCACCGGCATGGTCAAGTTTCTCGCCGACGCCACGACCGACGAAATCCTGGGCGTGCACATCGTGGGCCCCATGGCCAGCGAACTGATCGCCGAGGCGGTGGTTGCAATGGAGTTCAAGGCCAGCGCCGAAGACATTGCCAGAATCTGCCATGCACATCCTTCGTTGTCCGAAGCAACGAAGGAAGCCGCACTGGCGGTGGACAAGCGCACCCTGAATTTTTAATCTACCCCGTCGCTTGTTCGCCGCTTGTAGCCGCATCCTCCCTGAAAGAGGCCAATCCAGCAGCCCGGCAATGCCGGTGCTGCGGGTTGACTGCGTGTGGCCACTTCAGGCTTCTGGCCCGTGCGCTTTTGAAGGCTGTTCATGTCCGTAAGGGCGTATTACGAGACTGCGCTCAAAGAACGCGGCTACACCACCGATCCGGCCCAGCAACGTGCCATTGATGCACTGGAACGCTGCGCCAACGAGTGGGCACACTACAAGGAAAAGCGGTCGAATGCGCTGAAGAAGCTCATCAACCGGCCAGACATTCCTCGTGGCGTGTACATGTACGGCGGTGTGGGGCGTGGCAAGAGCTTCCTGATGGATTGCTTCTTCCATGCTGTGCCTATCAAACGCAAGACACGGCTGCACTTTCATGAATTCATGCGCGAGGTGCACCGCGAGCTGCGCGACCTTCAAGGCACGGTGAATCCGCTCGATGAGCTGGGCCAGCGAATGGCCCGGCGCTACAAACTCATCTGTTTTGACGAGTTCCACGTGGCGGACGTGACCGACGCCATGATCCTGCATCGTCTGCTCGATGCGCTCTTCAAGGCGGGCGTGGGCTTCGTCACCACCTCCAACTTCCACCCGGATGGCCTGTATCCGGACGGTTTGCACCGCGACCGCATTCTGCCCGCCATTGAGTTGCTGAAGCAGCGCCTGGAGGTGTTGAGTGTGGACAACGGCACCGACTACCGGCAACGCACGCTCACGCATGTACAGCTGTATCACTGTCCACTGGGGCCCGCGTCAGATGCCGCCATGCAGGAGACCTTCAGCCAGTTGGCTGAGACAGCCGATCAGGATCCGGTGATGCGCATCGAGTCCCGCGAGATTCACGCGCTCAGGCGCGCTGGCGGTGTGATCTGGTTCGACTTCAGAACGCTCTGCGGGGGTCCCCGTTCACAGAACGACTACCTGGAAATCGCCACCCAGTTCCACACACTGATGCTCTCGAATGTGCCGCAGATGTCGGTGCGCCAGGCATCCGAAGCCCGGCGCTTCACCTGGCTGGTCGATGTGCTTTACGACCGCCGTGTGAAACTGGTCATGTCGGCGGCGGTACCGCCCGAGCTCTTGTACACCGAAGGTCCGATGTCGCATGAATTCCCGAGAACCGTATCGCGGCTGAATGAAATGCAGTCAGCGGAGTTCACTGCGCTGGAGCATCGTCTGGTCGATACCAGTTTGACCTGATTTGATTGGCCAGCAGTCGGAACCCTGGATCGACCGATCCTGTCTGGTTGCGAGAGGGTCGTCAGCTGAGCGGGTCGAGCTTGACAATGACCAGGGAGAGGTTGTCACCCATGCCCTTGGCCCGGGAGCGGGCCTTCTGGATCAGGAATTCACACGCCTCACGTGGTGAGAGCATGGCCACCGTGCTCGACAGTTCTTCCGGTGTGAAGTAGTGCCACACCCCGTCACTGCAGGCCACCAGTGCGTCACCAGTCACCAACTGGGACACCACGTGGATGTCCACCGGTGGATCGTTGTCGGTACCCAGACAACCCATGAGGATGTTCGAATGCGGGTGGTCCAGCGCTTCTTCTTCGCTGATTTCGCCCTGGTTGACCAGCGTCTGAACGTACGAATGGTCCATGGTGCGAAACACCATTTTCCCGTGGCGGAAGTGGTAGATGCGCGAATCGCCGGCATGCACCCAGTGACTGTCACCCGCAGGATTCACAAGGAAAGCGGCAATCGTGCTGTGCGGCTCCTGCTCTGCCGAGACGGCCGTCAGCTTGATCACGAGATGCGATTCTTCAACGATCTGCCTGAGCAGGGCGGAGCTGTCATCGGAGTCGGGGTCGTAGCGTTCGAACAACTGACGGGCGGTGAGCATCACCTGATCGGATGCTTTTCTCCCCCCGCTGCGTCCACCCATGCCATCGGCCACAACCGCCAGCAAGCAGCCGCTGTGGCGCGGGTGGTGCAAAAGGCAGACCTGATCCTGCTGGTAGTCGCGATCACCTTTGTGGATCCCGGTGGAAGCCTGAATGCGGTAGCCTTTGGACATAGTCAATCTTGAAGTCAGTCAATGGAAGCGGTGACCGCAGAACCTTCGCAATGGTAACGACGAAATCAGCTTGTGCGCGCAGCCTATCACCAAAACCGAAACCATCGGCCCGTGGTCGGCACCCTTCGGAGCTTCAGGCCGGCTCTGGCTTGCATTCGGGGCGCGCTGATTGAAGGACCTTGAGCAAAGGGTGCTGGACGCCTGGGCCGAAGGAGGGGCGTTGGCCAGGGGCGATGTGCGCCTGCAGCAAAGAGCGGGACAGATCGACATGGCCAGACTGGTGGCGAACGCGATCTCACGGCAAGGCTGTCTGGTGGCAGAGGCAGGCACCGGGATCGGCAAGACCTTCGCCTATCTCGTTCCCCTTCTTCTGAGCGGGCAGCGGGCGGTGCTGTCCACCGCCACTCATGTGTTGCAGGCGCAACTGGCGCAGTGCGACATTCCTGCGGTCTCCCGGTGGCTGGGCATACCGGCTCGCGTGGCGGTTCTCAAAGGGCGTTCCAGTTATGTGTGTCTGCACCGGCTCGAACAGGCATGTCAGGAAGATGGCGGACGGATGCGAGACCCGGCGCTTTCAGTACAGCTGGAGACCGTTCGACATTGGGCCAAAGGATCTCATCAAGGCGACTTCTCGGAACTCGACGGCTGGGACGGTCAATCACCGCTCGCCGTGCTTGCGGGCTCCACCAGTGAAAACTGCCTGGGATCGGTCTGTCCACGGATCGTGGACTGTCACTATTTCCGCGCAAGGCGACAGGCCATGTCGGCAGACTGGGTCGTGGTCAATCATCACCTCTTCTTTGCGGAAACGGTTGGCCGAAGGCCCGACGACGCCAGCATTCTGACGGCGAGGCGTGTGGTTGTCTTCGACGAGGCGCACCACCTGAATGACGTGGGCACACAGCAACTGGGGCTGGTCGTCGGCGCGCGGCGTTTGAGTGCCTTCGCTCGCGACCTCGTGAACCAGGGCAACCAGTGGGCACGTGGCTTGCGACCGTGGAGCCACCTGGCCTTGTCCATTGATCAGGCCATTCGACAGATCGATGGACTGGCAAAGGGCGTGAGGCTGGCAGGGCGCCGCAGCAGATGGGAGGGCGGGGTGCCGAAGGGTATCCACTCAGATGCCTGGATCGCGGCTGCCGTTGCCCTCGACACGGCGCTGCGTTCGGCATTTGAAGGCCTGAGGGGCACGTCCACGTCGGCCCCGGATCTGGCCCGCCTGCTGGAGCGGGCGCACGATCTGGTGTTGGGATGGCGCAGACTGGCCCAAGGCGGCGAATCCGGTGAGGTGCACGAAGTTTGCTGGATGGACTGGGGAGAAGAGGGCGGCAATTCTGCGGGCTGGGCCATCGTTTGTGCGCCACTTGAAAGCGCGCGCTTTTTTCATGAGCTGATGGATCGCCCCGAGTTCGACGTCAACAGCTGGATTTTCACTTCCGCGACACTCGGCAACGACGCGTCGCTGAGCTGGTTCACCGGGCGGCTTGGGCTCCTGGCGCGCGATGACGTTCAGACCGCACGGATTCCAAGTCCGTTTCACAGTGGGGCGCCAATGGCGTTGTATGTGCCACAGCAACTGCCCTTGCCCTCAGAACCTGAACACAGCATCGCTCTGGCTGATGCGGTTGCGAACTGGGCCGCACAGCTGGGTGGGCGAACATTGGTACTGACCACCACCGTGCGGGCGGCCCATCGCATTGCCCATCGATTGCGCTGGCAGATGGCCCAGGTTGGTTGCGATGGGCTGGAGGTGCTGGACGAATCCATGCACGCAAGAGGTCGTTTGCTGGAACGGTTTCGAGGCTCAGGCACCGCGGTTGGGGAGGGCTGCGAACCACCTCGACCTGCAGTGCTGGTTGCGTCAATGGGTTTCTGGGAAGGGGTCGATCTGGCTGGCGACGTGCTTCAACTGCTGGTGATCGACAAGTTGCCGTTTCCACCCCCGGACGACCCGGTCATGGAAGCAAGAAGCCGCCAGCTTTCAGGCAGGGGCCTGGATCCGTTTATTCACGGCTTGCTGTCGGAGGCGGAACAGTCGCTGAAGCAGGGCGTCGGCAGGTTGATCCGTTCGGCCAATGACCGAGGTGTGGCGGTCATCGGCGACAAGCGGTTGCTACTAAGGGAATACGGCCTGCGTCTCTTGGGCAGTCTGCCCCCACACCGGCAATTGATGGACGAGGACGAAATGACGGCAGAACTGACCGCTTTGCGCCTTACCAGAGCTTCCACCAGGGATCAGAAGCTTTCCTGAATCCCTGGGTCAGAAAAGTGCTCTGAGGAAAGTTGGTTTCCATGACGCGCCGCGCGTCGTCCCTCAACTGCTCCATGCCCAGGGCATCGTACGACATCACCAGAATATAGAGAGCCTCTTCAAGTGCCGGTGCATCGGCATAGTCGGTCAGGGCCGATTGGGCGCGGTTGATGGCAGCCACGTGAGCACCACGGCTGTGGTAGTAGCGGGCGACGTGAACTTCGTACTGGGCAAGCGAATTCACGATGTAGGTCATGCGAATTCGGGCGTCAGCCGAGTACCGTGAATCGGGGAAGCGGTTGACCAGATCCTTGAATGCCTCGAACGATTCTTTCGCCGCCTTCTGGTCTCGTTCCGACAGGTCTTGACGTGCGAGTGATCCAAAGAGGCCAAGATTGTCATTGAATGAAACCAATCCCTTCAGGTACAGCGCATAGTCCATGGCCGGGCTGGTGGGATGGAGTCGCATGAAGCGATCGATCGCAGCCTGGGCCTGGGCTGGCTCGCCGCTCTTGTAGTGTGTGTAGGCCTTGTCGAGTTGGGCCTGCTGGGCCAGTGGGGTGCCAGCGGCGCGGCCTTCGAGCTTCTCGTACAACTCGACCGCCTTGTCAAAGTTGCCGGAATCGCGCTCGTCTCCGGCCTCGCTGTACAGCTTGTTGGGACTCCAGCCCAGGGTGTTGTCGACGGGTGTGCTGCTGCAGCCCGACAGGGCCAGCGCTGCACCGATCAGGGGCAGCGACACAACCGATAATCTGAACGAACGTATCACACGCGCACCTTTACAACGGAACAAAGCTTGAACGCTGAAATTATATCGACGGGGGAAGAATGCGATGACCCCCTGGATACCCCTGCTGATGTCGTGCTTTCAGAGGTGGAGATTCGGCATGGCGAGGTGCCGGCAGACATGCACGGCTGGCGGCTGGATCGGGTGCTCGCACGGCTGATTCCCGAGTTCTCCCGGACCTACCTGCAGCAACTCATCGTTGATGGCGCAGTCGAACTGCGCGGGACGCCCCAACGCAAGCCCGCAGCCCGTTTGAACGTAGGTGATCGCCTGGCCGTGGGTCTTCAGCCCCCGCAGCAGGCCCAGGCCTTTGTGCCAGAAGCCATGAGCCTGGATGTGGTGTTCGAGGATGCCGACCTGCTGGTGATACACAAACCGGCGGGCCTGGTGGTGCATCCGGGTGCAGGGAACTGGAGCGGCACGCTGCTCAACGGCTTGCTGGCCTTTCATGCCGGGGCTTCCGCGCTTCCGCGGGCAGGCATTGTGCACCGCCTGGACAAGGACACCTCAGGGCTCATGCTGGTGGGCAAGTCGCGTCGCGCCGTGGATGCCCTGGTCCGGGCCATTGCCGCGCGGGAGGTCAAGCGCCTCTACCTCGCCCTGGCCCATGGGCGTTGGAGCGGTCAGTCTGAGGTCGTGGTTGACCAGGCCATCGGCCGAGATACCCGCAATCGCCTTCGGATGGCGGTGGTGGAGGCGGGAAGCGGCAAGCCTGCGCAGACAACCCTCACCGTTCTCGAAAAGACGCCACTGGCATCTCTTCTGGCCTGTCGCCTGCACACGGGGCGCACCCACCAGATTCGGGTGCACGCGGCATGGCTGGGGCACCCTTTGGTGGGAGACCTTCTGTATGGAGGGCGTTCGCTGTGGGGGATGGCTCGCCAGGCGCTTCATGCCACGCGTCTGGAGTTGAAGCACCCGGTGACCGGGGAAGCACTGGTGTTTCGATCAGAACCTCCCCAAGACTTCAGGGACGCCCTGCATCAGGCCGGGCTCCATTACAATGCAGCGTGTCTGGATTGATTGCGCCAGAGACAACCGTGCTGACGGAATCACCGCTGTGAAGCGGTTTGTCGAACAATAGACACCACGCGTTGGCGAAGACGTGATTCCTCGCCTTTCCGGACACCGCAGACCCTGCGTTGAGACAGACGCAACCACCCGCCGCCTCCCATGCCAGTCGCGCAACGGGTTTCGCATGCTTATCTCCAGCCCAGCAGGCCTCGAGCCATAGACTGACCATCACAGATGAACACCACGGATGCCAAGCGGGTCCTTGAAACGGCACTGATCTGCGCAGCCCAGCCGCTCTCCGTGCGGGAGCTCTCGGTCTTGTTCGATCAGGCCTTGTCTGCCGACACGCTCAAAAAGCTTCTGGCCGATCTCCAGCTGGAGTGGACCGGGCGTGGCGTGGAGCTTGTCCACGTGGCTTCTGGCTGGCGTTTCCAGTCGCGTCCGGAACTGCGGCCCTACCTGGACCGCCTGCACCCGGAAAAACCACCCAAGTACAGTCGCGCCACGCTCGAAACCCTGGCCATTATTGCGTATAGGCAGCCCGTCACCCGTGGCGACATGGAAGACATTCGAGGCGTGACCATCAACTCCCTGATCATCAAGCAGCTGGAAGACAGGGGCTGGATCGAGGTCATTGGCCATCGGGAAACCGTGGGCCGGCCAGCGCTGTTTGCCACCACACGCCAGTTTCTGGACGACCTGGGGCTCGCTTCGCTGGACCAGTTGCCTCCACTGGAAGCGAGTGAGATCCAGGAATCTGCGCTGGACCGGCTGGATTTTGAGGCACTTTCCAGCAGTCTGCAGGCTGAGCCGGTGGCCGAGACCAGCGACGCAGCCATCGTTTCGCTCTCCGATTCCGATGCCACGAACCCAGAGCTGACCCCGTCCGAAAACACCTCCGGCGCAGTGCCGGTGACCGACGTTACCCAGGAATCCAATGAACTCGGCACCAATTCCCCCCATTGAGCCCGTCGCCCCAGACGCCACCGAGACGGACGCGACCGCACAAAAAGAGGTTCGCGCGGAGCAGGGTGGTGCAAAAGAGGTTGAGACTGCCCGCAAGCCCGTTGCCAGCGAAGCTGCCCCGCTGCAATTTGACGATGTTGTCAGTGGCGCCTTTGATGCAGAGCAGGAGCAGGACCTGCCGCTGCCGACCAAACGCGTGCTGGCGCCGCAGGCCGAGTCACCCAAACTCCACAAGGTGCTTGCGCAGGCCGGCATGGGATCGCGCCTCGAGATGGAGCAGTTGATCCTCGAAGGGCGCATATCGGTCAATGGAGAGCCTGCCCACATCGGTCAGCGGATTCAGTTTGGCGACGTCATCAAAGTCAATGGCAGCCCCGTTCGTGTGCGGATGACACCGCCGCCGCCACGCGTGCTGGCCTATCACAAGCCGGCAGGCGAGGTGGTCACGCGCGACGACCCGCAGAACCGACCGACCGTGTTCCGACGCCTGCCCCGCTTGCTTCAGGGCAAGTGGCAATCGGTGGGGCGGCTGGATCTCAACACGGAAGGCTTGCTGCTGCTCACGAGTTCAGGAGAGTTGGCCAACCGCCTGATGCACCCCCGCTTCGGCTTGCAGCGTGAATATGCGGTGCGGGTGTTGGGCGCCTTGTCCAACGAGGAAAAGAAGCGCCTGCTGGACGGTGTGCAGCTCGAGGACGGGCTGGCCCAGTTTGCGTCGATCGAAGATGGTGGCGGCGAAGGTGCCAACTGCTGGTACCGGGTGACCATTTCCGAAGGGCGAAACCGAGAGGTCCGCCGCATGCTTGAAGCTGTGGGCCACGCTGTCAGCCGGCTGATTCGCATTCGCTACGGTGTTGTGATGTTGCCGCGCGGGCTCAAACGGGGCGCGTGGATCGAACTGGACCAGCGCGACATCGATCGTCTGACCGCAGCGGCAGGTCTGCCCGGTGCAGAGGGCGGTGCCGATCGTCCACAGCGCACCGGCGTCCGTCATCCGGCCAGCAGGGGGAAATCGGGAGGCAAACCCAACAAGCCGCGGGGCGTTGCCGATGGCAGCCGTGGGCAAGGGTCGTACTTCGGCGCTCGCGCAGAGGGCGGGGCTTGGGGCGGAGGGAGTTCGAGTGCGCCAGGCGCAAACCCGCGCTCCCGGGGCGCCAAACCGCAGGGCAAGACCAGCGGCCCCCAGCAGCCCGATCCCATGAAAACGTCTTTTGGCTACATTGGCCAGGACGCCTTGCAACGCCGTCGTGAAGAAGAGGGGCGGCGTTCTGGACCGCCTGGCGCAGGTCGCAAGCGCGGCGGTGGGAACCGTTCGGGCCGCAAGTGACGATGCGCCAATGCCTCCATGGCGTTGCCTGCTGCAGCCTGGGAAACAACGGCCTTTCCAAACCGGGCTGAAACTGTCCGCCGATGTAGAATCAAAAGCTTTGCGAACTTGCGCAAACCCCTTTTTTCTTACCTAAAAAACTCAGGATCCTTATGGCTATCGAACGCACCCTTTCCATCATCAAACCCGACGCCGTCGCCAAGAACGTCATCGGTCAGATCTACGCCCGTTTTGAAGCCGCGGGCCTCAAGATCGTGGCTGCTCGCATGGCACACCTTTCGCGCGGCGAAGCTGAAGCCTTTTATGCGGTCCACAAGGAGCGTCCTTTCTTCAAGGATCTGGTGGACTTCATGATTTCCGGCCCTGTGATGATCCAGGCGCTGGAAGGCGAGGGCGCCATTGGCAAAAACCGCGACCTCATGGGTGCCACCGATCCGAAGAAGGCTGCCGCTGGCACCATTCGCGCCGACTTCGCTGACAGCATCGATGCCAACGCGGTCCACGGTTCTGATGCCCCCGAAACAGCTGCTGCGGAAGTTGCATTCTTCTTCCCCGGCATGAACGTCTACTCTCGTTGATTCTGTCTGCCGCGCTCATCCTCCAGCCTCAACAGCGTTCAGGTGGGGTGGGGTGCGCGGAGCTGACAGTCTTGGAGAACGCGCGATGAAGGTCAATCTGCTCGATCTTGACCTCGAAGGCATGGCCGCCTTTTGCGAGCGTTTGGGCGAAAAGCGGTTTCGTTCCGTCCAGTTGTTTCGCTGGATTCACCAGAAGGGCGCGCGCCAGTTTGATGAGATGAGCGATCTTGCCAAGTCGCTGCGTGAGAAGCTGCCTGCCGTGTGCAGCATTGATGACCTGTCTGTGATGTCGCGGCAGGACTCTGTTGACGGCACCATCAAGTGGCTGTTTGACGTGGGCGGCGGCAATGCGGTCGAAACGGTGTTCATTCCAGAGGCGGATCGGGGTACGCTTTGCATCTCCTCTCAGGCAGGCTGCGCAGTGGGCTGCCGCTTCTGCTCAACCGGTCACCAGGGGTTTTCGCGCAACCTCACCACCGGAGAAATCTTGGCTCAGCTCTGGCATGCTGAACACTTTCTTCGGAAACACCTGTCCTCCAGGGAGCGTGTGATCACCAATGTGGTCATGATGGGCATGGGCGAGCCGCTGCAGAACCATGCGGCCCTTTTCCCCGCTCTTCGCGTCATGCTCGATGACCACGGCTATGGTCTGTCACGCCGCCGCGTGACGGTGTCGACCTCCGGCGTGGTGCCCATGATGGACCGCTTGGCCAGTGAATGCCCGGTGGCCCTGGCCGTCTCATTGCATGCACCGAATGACGCCTTGCGAGACTCTCTGGTCCCGCTCAATCGAAAATATCCTATTGCCGAGCTGCTGGACGCCTGCCTGCGTTATCTGCCAGCAGCGCCCAGAGACTTCATCACGTTCGAATACTGCATGCTGGATGGCGTGAACGATCAGATCGAACACGCGCAGCAACTCCTCGATCTGGTGCGAACGCATCGTGGGACGGGCGTGCCGTGCAAGATCAATCTGATACCGTTCAATCCTTTCCCGGATTCCGGCCTCAAGTGCTCACCGAAGCCGGTGGTGGCCCGGTTTGCACAGATTCTTGTCGATGCGGGCGTGGTAACCACCGTTCGCAAGACCCGCGGCGACGACATCGATGCCGCTTGCGGCCAGCTCGCGGGTGACGTCCTCGATCGAACCAACGCAGGTCAACGTCTGGCGCGGCTGCGCTCGGCGACAGAGCAACCCATTCGAATTGTTCACAGAGAAAGGCAGGCATGAATCACCCGTTTCGCGTTCGTTCCATTTCCGCAGGCGTTCGGTTGACCTTGCTGCTGTCAGCATCGCTTGTCGTGCTCGGGTGTGCGCAGACACCGCTGGACCAAGGTGGCAGTGAGATCGTGCCTGTGACTGAGTCGGATGAGCCTGAAACGCGAAAGCGTGCCCGCATCCGGCTAGAGCTTGCATCCAACTATTTTGAGCAGGGTCAGACGAATGTGGCGCTGGACGAAATCAAACAGTCGATTGCCGCAGATCCCACCTACACGAAGGCGTACGTACTCAGGGGCCTGGTGTTCATGCAGATGAATGAAAACCGCCTTGCCGAGGAGAGTTTTCAACGGGCCATCCAGCTCAATCCGCGCGATCCTGATGCCTTGCACAACTACGGATGGTTTGTCTGTCAGCAAGGCAAGCATGCGCAGGCCATCGACCTCTTTTCTCGAGCCTTGGCCAGCCCGGTCTATGGGGGGCAGGCCAAAACGCTCAGGGCCAAAGGCGTGTGCGAGATCCGCATGGGGCAGCTTGCCGAGGCGGAAGGCAGCCTTTCACGGTCCTATGAGCTCGACCCGGCGGACCCTTTCACCTCATACAACCTGGCGACCCTCCTGTTTCGCCGCGGAGAAGACACAAGAGCCCAGTTCATCATCCGCCGCTTGAACAACACCGAGCTGGCCAACGCTGAAACTCTGTGGCTGGGTATCAAAGTGGAGCGGCGACTGCGCAACACCGAGGCCATGGAACAACTTGCCCAGCAACTGAGCCGCCGATTTGCGCAGTCACCTCAGTGGGGCTTCTACCAACGAGGGGCCTTCAATGATTGAAGACGCACTGGACGCATCCAGTGTGTCGAACGGACCCTCGGATGAACCCCATGTACCCCTTCACCTGTTGAGACAGGCGCGCGAGGCGGTGGGTCTTCACATTGCTGCGCTGGCGGCTGCACTGAAGGTGCCGGTGCGAAAGCTGGAAGCGCTGGAAGCGGGGCGCTACGAAGAACTGCCCGACCTGACATTCGCCCGTGCGCTGGCTTCGAGTGCATGCCGACAGCTCAAGATCGATCCCGGTCCGATCCTCGAGCAGATTCCTCTGGGCCAGCAGCCTGTCCTGGGGCAGTCCGGGAACGCGATCAACGCGCCGTTCAAGGCATCGTTCCCGGGAGCATCTTCAAGTCAGTCGTCGTGGTTTTTCCGGCCCTCGGTACTCATTGCTGCCTTCTTGCTCGTGGCTGCGCTGGTGCTTCTTGTCCTGCCAGAGGTGGTGCAGTTGCCGTCGCTGGGGTCAGCGCCGACCGCGTCCACAGAAGAGCCGGGTCAATCCATCGAATCCGTACAACTGGGCTCATCCGTTTCCGAAGACGTGGGGGCGGAACCGCCTGGCGTGATGCCCCCTGGCGCCGAAGTCGAAGAGGGTAATAACCCGGTACCCGCCGATCCACCAGCTCCTGGCGCTGCTCCTGCTGAAACGGCACCCGGGACCCAAGAAGCAGGCGCTGCCGCGGCCGAGGCCGCAAAGCCGGCTGAGGTTCCGCCGACCTCCAATGCACTGCTGCGCATCGCGGCGGTGGGGGAGTCCTGGGTGGAGGTGACGAATGGTGCAGGTGCGGTGGTGGTTCAACGTGTGCTCAAGGAGGGCGATGTCATTGAATTCTCATCTGCACCGCCTTACAAAGTGATTCTGGGACGAGCCGAGGCCGCGCAAGTGCTGGTTCGAGGGCAAGTGCTGGACGTGATGCCCTACGCTCGAAACAGTGTGGCCCGCTTCGAAGTGAAGTGATCAACATGACCGAGACCTCCGTTTCAACAGCCCTGTCTGCAGGGCCTGACCAGCCCATTGCATTAGGTGTGGCCCAGGTCCGCAAGACCCGTCAGGGTGTGGTCGCCTGGGGGGACCATCGTGTGACGGTGGGAGGAGGCGCGCCTGTGCGAGTTCAGGCGATGACCAACACCGACACCGCCGACGCGATCGGCACCGCCATACAGGTCAAGGAGCTTGCTCTGGCAGGTTCGGAGCTGGTTCGCATCACCGTCAATAACGACGAAGCCGCCAAGGCCGTGCCCTACATCCGCGAACAACTGGACCGGATGGGGGTTTCAGTGCCGCTTATCGGGGACTTTCACTACAACGGGCACCGGCTGCTCAGCGACCATCCAGCATGCGCTGAAGCCCTTTCCAAGTACCGCATCAACCCGGGCAATGTAGGTCGTGGCGACAAGGGCGATCGCCAGTTTGGCCAAATGGTGGAATTGGCCGCGAAATACGACAAGGCGATCCGCATCGGTGTCAACTGGGGCAGCCTGGATCAGGACCTGCTCGCCCGGCTGATGGATGAGAACGCAAAGCGTGCGCGCCCCTGGGAAGCCAGGCAGGTGATGTACGAAGCGCTGATCACTTCCGCGCTGGAATCGGCCGCCAAGGCCGAGGAGATTGGCCTGAACGGCAACAACATCATGCTGTCGTGCAAAGTCAGCAATGTCCAGGATCTGGTGGCTGTTTACCAGGCGTTGGCCCAACGGTGCGACCATGCCTTGCATCTGGGCCTGACCGAAGCAGGCATGGGAACCAAAGGTGCGGTGGCTTCGGCAGCGGCCCTGTCGGTGCTGCTTCAACAAGGCATTGGTGACACCATCCGTGTGTCGCTCACGCCTCAGCCAGGTGAATCCCGCACGCAAGAGGTTTTGATTGCCCTGGAAATTCTTCAGGCGCTGGGCCTCAGGGCGTTTGTGCCCAGCGTGACAGCGTGCCCGGGCTGTGGTCGCACCACCAGCACCACCTTTCAGGAGCTGGCAAAACAGATCGACGACTATCTTCGTCGGTCCATGCCGCAGTGGCGCGAGCGCTATCCGGGCGTGGAGAACCTCAAGGTGGCGGTGATGGGCTGTATCGTCAATGGACCCGGCGAAAGCAAACACGCGGATCTGGGTATCAGCCTGCCAGGCACGGGAGAGGCGCCTTCTGCACCGGTCTACATCGATGGCGAAAAAGCCATGACCCTGCGAGGCGACGCGATCGCGCACGATTTCCAGCAGATTGTTGAAAACTACATCGAGAAAAGGTTTGGTGTGGTGGCCTGAGCCCTGAACCGGGCATTGCCCGGCGGAGTCAGTTCGCCCACAGCCAGCAAAAAAATGGCAGAGAAAATCAGTGCCGTCAAAGGCATGAACGACATCGCACCTCCTGCGTCTGCGCACTGGGAGTGGCTGGAAGAACAACTCCGCAGCCTGATGCAGCGCTACGGGTACCGCAATCTGCGGACACCCATTGTGGAGCCGACCGCCCTGTTCGTGCGCGGCCTGGGGCAGGTGACCGACATCGTCGAGAAGGAGATGTACTCGTTTGAGGACCGGCTCAATGGTGAGCAGCTGACCCTTCGCCCTGAAAACACGGCGGGCGTGGTTCGTGCCGCGATTGAACAATCGCTGACCTATGACGGGGGCAAGCGCCTCTATTACATGGGCCCGATGTTTCGTCACGAACGTCCGCAACGGGGTCGTTACCGCCAGTTTCACCAGTTTGGCGCCGAGGCGCTGGGGTTTGCCGGGCCTGACGTGGATGCCGAGTTGATCGTGCTGGCCTCTGACCTCTGGGCAGCGCTGGGTTTGAGCGGCATCTCCCTGGAGATCAACAGCCTGGGGCAACCCCCTGAGCGCCAGGCCCACCGCGCGGCGCTGATCGGCTACCTAGAGGCGCACGCGGAACTGCTAGACGAAGACGCCAAGCGCCGCCTCCACACCAATCCGCTTCGCATTCTGGACACCAAGAACCCGCTCATGCAGGACCTGGTGAACCCGGCTCCTCGGCTGATGGACCACCTGGGCCAGGAATCTTTGGACCATTTCCATCGCTTGCGCGCGCTGCTCGATGCCCATGGCATCGAATACCAGATCAATCCGCGGCTGGTGCGGGGGATGGACTACTACAACCTCTCGGTGTTTGAGTTCGTCACGACTGAGCTGGGTTCGCAGGGAACAGTGTGTGCCGGCGGCCGCTACGACGGTCTGTTTGAACAGATCGGGGGCAAGTCGGTCCCGGCGGTGGGCTGGGCGTTGGGCATGGAGCGCATTCTTGAGCTGCTCAAGGAGCAGGGCAAGCTCCCAGAGCAGCCCGTGCCGGATGCTTACGCGGTGGTGCCGGATGCCAGCAGTCTCAGCAAAGTCATGCCTGTGCTCCGCACCCTGCGGCTGGCGGGCGTGAACGTGCAGATGCATGCCAGCGGACCGGAGGGCATGGGCAGCATGAAGTCCCAGCTCAAAAAGGCGGACGCCAGCGGCGCTCGTTTTGCGCTGATATTCGGGCAAGCCGAACTTGAAAGGGGCGACGTGGCAATCAAACCTTTGAGAGGGCCCCGCACCAAAGCTGATGTGGGCGAGCCTGCCCAGCAACTGCTGAAGCCGCTGGCGGAAGCAGCTCATTGGGCCAGCGACGTGCGACTGCCTTGAGTCTGCACCTTCAGGGACTCACTGAGGGGGAATGCCGGAACCCGCAATTCCCCTTCGCCTTGCACGGACGTCACCCCCCTACAATCACCGACTCCCATCAGATATTCAAATGGCCAAACACCTCGACCTCGAAGAACAGGAACAACTCGACCAGATCAAGCATTTCTGGGCGCAGTATGGCAATGCCATCACCTGGGCACTGATCGCCGTACTGGGTTCGTTTGCTGCCTGGAATGGATGGAACTACTGGCAAACCAACCAGGCCATCAAGGCTGCTGCACTCTACGACGAAGTTCAGAGCTCCGCTCAGGCTGCGGATGTCGATCGACTCAAACGGGCGCTTGGGGATATGCAAGCGGGCTATGCCAAGACCAGCTATGCGGGTCAGTCAGCGCTTCTGGCTGCCCGCGCATTCCATACAGCTGGCCAGAAGGACGCAGCGCGTGAAGCGCTGGAGTGGACTGTCAACAATGGCACCGATCCCGGTTATCAGGCCGTCGCACGCCTGCGTCTGGCGAGTCTGGCGTTGGACGCAGGTGAGTTCGACGCAGCATTGGCCTGGGTCAACACTTCCCTGCCACCTGCATTCGAACCGTTGGCAGCAGACCGGCGCGGCGATGTGCTGATGGCGCAAGGCAAAGTCGAAGAAGCGACTACGCAATACCAGACTGCCTGGAAGTCCATGCCTGACACGACGGAATACCGGCGCCTGATCGAGGTCAAGCTCGCTTCCCTGGGCGTGGATGTTGTTACCCAGTCGACGGGTGTGGCCCGTTGAGCATAGAAAGCAAAGTCGTGGTTCACACTCAAAAAGAGCGTTCTAAGTTCCTGCAGCGCTGCCTGATGGTGGGCGGCGCTGCCATCCTTGTAGCTTGCTCGTCCGGACCCGAGAAACCCAAACCCGAACCGCTTCCACCGGTGACCGCCTTGATCGGCGTTCAGCAGGCCTGGACTGCCCAAGTGGGCGACTCGTCGGCATCTGTTTCGCCCTACGCGGTGGCCGGTCGCGTATACGTGGCATCGTCTGCCGGCACGGTCGCAGCGTTGGACGCAGACACCGGGCAGGACGTCTGGAGAATCAACCTCGGCACCTCGATCGCTGCCGGGGTCGGTTCCGATGGTGAAACCGCGGCCGTCGTCACCCGAGGCAATGAACTGGTGGCGATCGCAGGCGGCAAGGAGGCATGGCGCGTGCGCTTGCCTGCCCGGACGTTCACTTCTCCGTTGGTGGCAGGAAAGAGGGTGTTCGTGCTGATGGCCGATCGGTCGGTATCGGCTTTTGATGGGCAAACCGGCGCCAGGTTGTGGAGCCAGTCCCGCACCGCCGAGCCCCTCGTTCTCAGTCAGGGGGGCGTCTTGCTGGCAGTCGGGGACACCCTGGTTGCCGGTTTGTCGGGCCGGCTGGTGGGGTTGAATCCGCTCAACGGTTCCGTTCGGTGGGAGGCGCCTGTAGGCAACTCCCGCGGCACCAATGAAGTGGAACGTCTCGTGGACCTTGTAGGCCCTGCCAGTCGAGTGGGCAACAGCGTGTGCGTGCGAGCCTACAGCGCCGCCGTGGGATGTGTTGACACTTCACGCGGGGTGTCAACCTGGGTCCGTCCGGCACAGGGCATTGTGGGCGTGCACGGTGACGAAACCCATGTTTTTGGTGTCGAGGCCAACGGCCGGGTTCAAGCCTGGAAGCGAAGCTCGGGTGAGCCTGCATGGCATACCGACCGCTTGCTCCATCGCAATCTGGGTGCCCCAATGGCCGTGGGGCGCGTGGTGGCCGTTGGCGACAGCCTTGGGACGGTTCATGTGCTTTCCCGGGAAGACGGCAGTGAAATGAACAGGCTGTCTACCGACGGATCACCTGTGCTGATGGCTCCGATAATGGCCAACAATGTCCTTGTGGTCCAGACACGCAAAGGCGGTGTCTATGCCTGGCGGCCGCAATAGCGGACCTTGCAGGTCGTCCATTCTTGCGGTCCTGAACGAAAGCTGTTTTCCTTGAAACCCGTCATCGCCCTGGTGGGCCGCCCGAATGTGGGCAAGTCCACCCTGTTCAATCGCCTGACGAGTTCGCGCGATGCCATCGTGGCCGATTTTGCCGGGCTTACCCGCGATCGACACTATGGCAACGGCCGTCTGGGCTCGCGCGAGTACATCGTGATCGATACCGGTGGCTTCGAGCCTGATGCCAGCGAGGGCATCTACAAGGAAATGGCCAAGCAGACGCGACAGGCGGTGGCCGAGTCGGATGTGGTGATCTTTGTGGTCGATGCCCGGGGGGGCATCAGTGCGCAAGACCACGAGATCGCCCAATATTTGCGAAAGCTCGGCAAGCCGAGCGTGCTGGTGGCCAACAAGGCAGAGGGCATGACCCAGGGCCTTCAGCTGGTTGAGTTCTTTGAGCTGGGCCTGGGCGAGGTGCTGCCGGTCTCTGGCGCGCACGGGCAGGGCGTGCGGTCCATGCTTGAAACAGCGCTGGAGCGCATTCCCGGCTTGCCACCGGAGGATGAAGAAGGGCCGGAGCCCGAGCCTGGTGTGATTCGACTGGCGGTGGCGGGTCGACCCAATGTGGGCAAATCGACCCTCATCAACGCCTGGCTGGGCGAGGAACGCCTTGTCGCCTTTGACCTTCCCGGCACGACCCGCGACGCGATTTCGGTACCTTTTGAGCGATCAGGCCAAAAATACGAGCTTATCGATACCGCAGGCATTCGACGCAAAGGTCGCGTTTTTGAAGCCATTGAAAAGTTTTCGGTGGTCAAGACATTGCAGGCCATCGAAAATGCGCACGTGGTGCTGCTCCTGCTGGATGCTACGCAGGGGGTGACTGATCAGGATGCCCACATTGCCGGTTACATCCTCGAAAGCGGCAGGGCGGTGGTGCTTGCCATCAACAAATGGGACGCTGTTGACGCCTATCAGCGAGAACAGATTGAACGCCAGATCGAGACGAGGCTGGCTTTCCTGAAGTTCGCGTCGCTGCATTTGATTTCGGCACAAAAGCGGCAGGGACTGGGCCCGGTGTGGAAATCCATCACGCAGGCACACGCCTCTGCCATGCGAAAAATGACCACGCCTGTCCTGACACGTCTGTTGATGGAGGCGGTTGCCTTTCAGGCACCACAGCGATCCGGCATGTTCAGGCCCAAGATGCGCTATGCCCACCAGGGAGGCATGAACCCGCCAGTGATCGTGATTCATGGCAATTCGCTCGAAAACGTGCCTGACGCCTACAAACGATTCCTCGAAGGACGTTTTCGCAAGGCATTTGACCTGGTCGGCACGCCATTGCGCATCGAATTCAAGACTTCCACCAACCCTTACAAGGAATAGCCTCCTGTGGGCACCACACGGACGGTCGTGTGGTAAGGTCTAACCCTTAACAAAACTCTCTGAACACGGAGCATATCGTGAGCAACAACAAAGGCCAGCTCTTGCAAGACCCTTTCCTTAACCAGCTGAGGCGCGAGCACGTTCCCGTGTCGATCTACCTGGTCAATGGCATCAAGCTGCAGGGTCAGATTGAGTCGTTTGACCAGTATGTGGTGCTGCTTCGGAACACGGTGACACAAATGGTGTACAAGCATGCCATTTCCACCATCGTGCCAGGGCGACCGATGCAGTTCTCTGCCGCGCCTGCGGACGAAGCGCCCGCTTCTTGATACCGATTCCGACGCCCGCCGGACCTGAATCCGGCGTATCGGTCACCTTGGCGGCTCTTGGACCGAATTGAATCAGGCAGATCCACTTTCAACCTCCACACCCCGGGTCATATTGGTGGGTGTGGATCTGGGCGCCCCGAACTTCGACAGCGAGCTTGAAGAATTGGGCTTGCTGGCGAAGACGGCCGGATACGCGGTCGCTGAGCGAGTGGCTTGCAAGCGCCGCGCGCCTGACCCGGCGCTGTTTGTGGGGTCCGGCAAGGCAGACGAAATCAAGATGCTGGCCCAGGCGACTGGCGCCACTGAAGTGCTGTTCGATCAAGCACTCAGCCCAGCCCAACAGCGCAACCTCGAGCGCCACCTGGGCATGCCGGTCAATGACCGCATCCTGCTGATACTGGAAATATTCGCTCAGCGGGCAAGGAGCCACGAGGGCAAACTGCAGGTTGAACTGGCCCGGCTTCAGTACCTTTCTACCCGCCTTGTTCGCAGATGGTCCCACCTGGAGCGGCAAAGTGGCGGCATCGGGATGCGTGGTGGCCCAGGCGAAACCCAGATTGAACTCGACAGGCGCATGATTGGTGATGCCATCAAGCGCATCAAGGAGCGACTGGTCAAGGTCAAGAAGCAGCGTGCCACCCAGCGACGGCAGCGGGAGCGCCGGGATGCATTCACGATCTCGCTGGTGGGCTACACGAACGCGGGCAAATCGTCACTTTTCAACGCACTGGTCAAGGCGCGTGCCTATGCCGCCGATCAGCTGTTCGCCACGCTCGACACCACCACGCGGCAGCTCTATCTCGGCGAAGCAGGACGCTCGGTTTCACTGTCGGACACCGTGGGTTTCATCCGGAACCTCCCGCACGGACTGGTCGATGCTTTTGCTGCCACGCTGCAGGAATCGATCGATGCCGATCTGCTGCTGCATGTGGTTGACGCGTCCAATCCCGCTTACACCGAACAAATCGCAGCTGTGCAAGGCGTATTGAAGGACATTGGCGCTGATGATGTTCCCCAGATCCTCGTCTTCAACAAGCTGGATGCCATGCACCCAGACTCACTGCCACTGGTCCCGCAAGACGTGATGGAACTCGATGGCAAAACCTTGGATCGGGTCTATGTGAGTGCCTTGAGCGGCGAAGGGTTGCCCCGTTTGCGAGCGCTGCTTGCGCAACGCGTGGCAGAACGTTCGGGCACAGATGAAGACAATACCCCGGGGGAGCTCGCCGGTATCGGTGGAGCGCCTCTGTGATTGGGCACAATGTGATGGTTTTGAATTGAAAGAAGTTGGCAAGACATGGACGTGAATTTGCAACCGCATGACCGCGGGTCGGAAAAATTGGCTCGCCGCCGTGGCTGGCTCTCGCGCCTGGGCGTGTTCAACCTCAACGATCCCAGGTGGGGCCGCGATGACGATGCGCCACGCAATGCTGGAGACGACAACGACGATCGCCAACCGCAACGCGACCAGCGTCCGAAGGGGCAGGGTCCCAATCAGGGCCCTCCGGATCTGGATGAGCTCTGGCGTGACTTCAATCGCAAGCTGGGCGGCCTGCTGGGAAACAAGGGTGGTTCCGGCGGCGGACAGGGTGGCGGCAACGGTGGTGGCGGAATGCCCGGGTTCAATCCCAACCCCAAGGCCACGGGCATTGGTGTCGGTCTGATTGCCGGCGTGGCGGTATTGATCTGGCTGGGTACCGGCTTTTTCATCGTCCAGGAAGCCCAGCAGGCCGTGATCACACAATTCGGCAAGTACCACAGCACGGTAGGTGCGGGCTTCAACTGGCGACTGCCTTATCCCATTCAAAGGCACGAAACGGTCTTTGTGACCCAGTTGCGCTCGGTGGATGTGGGGCGTGACAACATCGTGCCCGCCACGGGCCTGCGCGAGTCGTCCATGTTGACCGAGGACGAGAACATCGTCGACATCAAGTTCGTCGTTCAATACCGCCTGAACGACGCGCGTGCCTTCCTCTTCGAAAGCCGGGACCCCGACGCAGCGGTTTTGAAGGCGGCCGAGACGGCGGTGCGCGAAGTGGTGGGCAAAATGAAGATGGATGCCGTGCTTGCCGAGGAACGCGATCAGATCGCTCCGCGCGTGCGTGCCCTCATGCAGACCATTCTGGATCGCTACAAGGTGGGTATCGATGTGGTGGGTGTGAACCTGCAGCAAGGCGGCGTTCGCCCGCCAGAGCAGGTGCAGGCCGCGTTTGACGATGTACTGAGGGCAGGGCAGGAACGTGAACGGGCGAAAAACGAAGCCGAAGCCTACGCCAATGACGTGGTGCCTCGTGCCCGCGGTGCTGCTTCCCGCCTGACAGAGGAAGCTGAAGGCTATCGCGCCCGGATCGTGGCCCAGGCAGAGGGTGATTCGCAGCGCTTCCGCTCGGTCCTGGACGAATATCAGAAGGCGCCGCAAGTCACGCGGGAGCGCATGTACGTTGACGCCATGCAAGAGATCTACAGCAACGTCACCAAGGTGCTTGTGGATTCCAAGTCGGGCTCCAACCTGCTCTATCTGCCCCTGGACAAGATCATGCAGATGACCGGGCAGGGAGCTTCGGCCGCCCAGGGTGCGCCGACAACGACACTGCCGCCGCCGGCCTCCACGCCGGCCACTCGCAGCCTTGACAATGCCGCTCGCTCGCGTGAGCGAGAGAGCCGTTGAATGGACTGGCGAGCACCTGTGACCAATGAGCAAGCGCTATGAATAAACTGGGTTTTATCCTCACGTCTTTTGTCGTGGCACTCGCGATCGCGAGTTCCATGTTGTTTGTGGTCGATCAGCGCCAGTTCGGCGTGGTCTTCCAGCTTGGCCAGATCAAGCAGGTGGTGACCGAGCCGGGTCTGAACTTCAAGCTTCCACCACCTTTCCAGAATGTGTCGTACATCGACAAGCGCCTGCTGACGCTGGAGAGCACCGACACGGAGCCCACCCTGACCGCAGAGAAACAGCGGGTGGTTATTGACTGGTACGTGCGCTGGCGCATCAGCGATCCACAGGTCTACATTCGCAACGTGGGGATCAACGAACGCGCCGGGGCGCTGCAGCTCAATCGGGTGGTGCGCAACTCCTTCCAGCAGGAAGTGAACAAGCGCACGGTGAACGAGTTGCTGTCGACTCGGCGTGAAGAACTCATGGCCGATGTGAAGCGCGATGTGCTGGCCGCAGTGCGTGGCGCCGATCAGCCATGGGGCATGGACGTGGTGGATGTGCGCATCACACGGGTGGATTATGCGGAAAGCATCACCCGTGCGGTCTACGACCGAATGGAGGCCGAGCGCAAGCGGGTGGCCAACGAGTTGCGCTCCACCGGTTTTGCAGAAGGTGAAAAGATCCGCGCAGATGCCGACCGGCAGCGTGAGGTGATCGTGTCCGAGGCCTACCGGGATGCGCAGCGCATCAAGGGTGAGGGTGACGGGCAGGCTGCCGCGACTTTTGCCGAGGCGTTCGGGCGTGATCCGGCGTTTGCGCAGTTCTACCGCAGTCTGGATGCTTACAAGGCCAGCTTCTCGGGCAAGTCCGACGTGATGGTGATCGATCCGTCATCGGACTTCTTCAAGGCGCTTCGCAACAGCAACGTCGCCCCTCGCTGACAGCGATTGCCCATGGCCGATGTGTTCTGGGCAGCGCTCGCACTCGTCCTCATATTTGAGGGTTTGTTGCCCTTTCTCTCCCCCGGGGGGTGGCGCCGCATGTTTGGCGAAATGCTGAAGATGCGCGATGGTCAAATCCGTTTCTTCGGACTGATCTCGTTGTTTTCCGGGTGCTTGCTCTGGTGGTGGGTCACCTGAGGCCCATTGCGGGTTGCAGGTGATTCGTCAATTGCCACGCTGGCCGTGGTCCTGCGTGGGAGAGAGCAGCCGCGGCCGGTAAAATTCCCCATTTACTTTCCCCTCAAAATGCCCATGTCTGCCTGGGTCCTCCCGGATCACATTGCCGATGTCCTGCCTTCCGAGGCTCGGCACATCGAGGAACTTCGCAGGAGTCTGCTCGACACCGCCCGCAGCTACGGCTATGAGTTGGTCATGCCGCCGTTGCTCGAACACCTGGAGTCGCTGTTGACCGGCACCGGTGAGGCGCTGGACCTGCAGACCTTCAAGCTGGTCGACCAGCTCTCAGGCCGCACGCTGGGATTGCGTGCGGACAGCACGCCACAGGTCGCGCGTATTGATGCGCATCTGCTCAACCGCCAGGGAATTGCCCGCCTGAGCTACTGTGGCCCGGTCGTGCACACGCGCATCGATCGACCGCTTGCGAGCCGTGAGCCCCTGCAGTTCGGTGCGGAAATCTATGGCCACGCGGGCATGGAAGCAGACCTGGAGATCATTGAGCTGGGGCAAGCCTGCCTTCGCGCAGCAGGACTGCAGAAGCTCCAGCTGGACATGGCAGACGTGCGGGTGATCGATGCCGTTCTGAACCCGGTTCAGATCGAGGCAGCCAGGGAGACACTGATTCATTCGGCACTGGCTGCCAAGGACGTGTCAGAGCTGAAATCACTCGCTCGTGATCTGCCTGCACGGGTCAGGGAGGATCTGTGTGCCTTGCCTCAACTCTTTGGTGGGGCTGATGTGCTGGACGAAGCGCTGCGGGTGCTTCAACCGTCCAGAGAGCTTGAAGAAGCCATCCGCTGCCTGCGGTGGCTGGCGTCGCATGCTCCTGCTGATATGGATGTTTCCATCGATCTGGCTGACCTGCGGGGCTACGCCTACTACACCGGCATGCGGTTTGCCGTGTTTTCCCAAGGTATCCGGGGCGAGCCCGTGGAGGTGGCGCGCGGCGGTCGGTACGACGAGGTCGGTGCCGTTTTTGGTCGGAACCGTCCTGCTGTGGGTTTCAGCCTTGACCTCAAGGAACTGGTGGCTGCGGTCGCCCCTTGTCCATTGGTGGCCGCCATACGCGCACCCTGGAGCATGGACGCCGGCTTGCGGCAGGCCATTGGCGAGTTGCGCTCGCAAGGGCACACCGTGGTGTGCGTGTTGCCTGGGCATGAACATGAAGTCGATGAATTCAGGTGCGACCGTGAATTGGTGAGCGATGCCGCCAATGCTGGCGCCTGGACTGTGAAAAACATTTGAACGGAAATCTGAGAATGACAAACAGCAACAGCGCCGCGGTACCAGGACGCAATGTGGTGGTCGTGGGAACCCAGTGGGGCGATGAAGGCAAGGGCAAGCTGGTCGATTGGTTGACCGAGACGGCCACAGGCGTGGTGCGCTTCCAGGGCGGTCACAACGCGGGTCACACCCTGGTGATCAATGGCGTCAAAACGGCCCTGCATCTCATCCCCAGCGGCATCATGCGGCCGGGCGTCAAGTGCTACATCGGCAACGGGGTGGTGCTGTCGGTGGGCAAGCTGTTTGAGGAAATCGCTGGGCTGGAGAAGGCCGGTGTCGATGTGCGCTCGCGTTTGCGGGTGAGCGAGGCCTGTCCCCTGATCCTTCCTTTTCACGCGGCGATCGACATCGCACGAGAGGCTGCCAAGGAGAAGGCGGGCACCGCCAAGATCGGCACTACCGGGCGCGGCATCGGCCCGGCATACGAAGACAAGATCGCGCGCAGGGCGCTGCGCGTTCAAGATCTCAAATACCCTGACCGGTTTGCGTCGAAATTGCGCGATCTGCTCGACCTGCACAACCATCTGCTGACCACCTATCTCGGGTCTGCGGCCATGGTCTGGGACGAAAAAATCGCAACCTACATGAAAGACGGGGCGATCCAGTTCGAACCGGTCTTTGAAGAAGCCATGGCACAGGCGGAACTGCTCAGGCCCATGATTGCAGACGTGTCACGAGAGCTCAACCGGGCTCATGTGGAGGGCGCCAACCTGCTGTTTGAAGGTGCGCAGGGAACGCTGCTGGACATCGATCACGGCACCTACCCGTTTGTCACCTCCAGCAACTGTGTGGCCGGCAACGCGGCAGCAGGCGCTGGCGTCGGGCCCGGCATGCTGCACTATGTGCTGGGCATCACGAAAGCCTATTGCACGCGCGTGGGCGGCGGCCCGTTCCCCACCGAGCTGGCCTGGGAAGAAGAAGGCACGCCAGGCTGGCACATGGCCACGGTGGGCGCCGAAAAAGGCGTGACCACTGGCCGCAGCCGCCGTTGTGGCTGGTTTGACGCCGCTCTGTTGAAGCGATCCGCCCAGGTCAATGGCCTGTCCGGGCTGTGCATCACCAAACTGGATGTGCTTGACGGGCTGAGCGAACTCAAACTGTGCACGGGCTATGAGCTTGACGGGGAGTTCATTGACATTCTGCCGATGGGCGCTGAAGACATTTCACGCTGCAAGCCCATCTACGAAACGCTGCCTGGCTGGTCCGATTCCTCCGTGGGCGTGACGCAATACGATGCGCTGCCTGAGAATGCGCGCCGTTACCTGCAGCGCATCCAGGAGACCACCGGTGTTCCGATTCATGTGGTGTCCACCAGCCCGGACAGGGATCACACGATCCTGTTGCACCACCCGTACCACGCGTGATGGTCGGCCGTCCCCCTTTCGTGCAGAATCCAAAACCCAGATCCCATCCGGAGCCTACATGCTGACCGAAGACGGCAAACACCTCTACGTCTCTTACGACGAGTACCACAACCTGATCGAGAAGCTGGCGCTGAAGGTCTACCAGTCGGGCTGGGAGTTCGATACCATTCTTTGTCTGGCCAGAGGTGGCATGCGCCCTGGCGACATTCTTTCTCGCATTTTTGATGTGCCACTGGCCATCATGTCAACCAGCTCTTACCGGGCCGAAGCGGGCAAGCAGCAGGGCAAGCTGGACATTGCACGGTACATCACCACACCCAAAGGCGAGATCGCGGGAAAAGTGTTGCTGGTGGATGATCTGGCCGATTCGGGCGTCACGCTCCAGGCCGTGATCAAAATGCTGAGGGACAATTTTCAACCCATCACCGAGTTGCGCAGCGCGGTGATCTGGACCAAGCAGCTGTCCACGTTCACACCCGACTATTCGGTCGAGTTCCTGCCTACCAATCCGTGGATCCACCAACCCTTTGAAGGCTACGACGCCCTTCGACCGGCGCAGTTGATGGACAAATGGAAGCTTTAAGCTGAATGAGCGATCCTTTCACCACCCAGCTGATTCACCATCCTTACAGCCCCCCCGAGGGGTTCGATGCCGTGGCACCGGGGGTGCACAAGGCGTCGACGGTCCTGTTTCCCAGTGTTCATGCCCTGCGCACGCAGGAATGGAAAGACAAGAGCGGCTATACCTACGGTCTGCATGGCACTCCCACCACATTCACGCTGGAAGAGCGGATCGCCACGCTGGAAGGCGGGCGCTTCTGTGTGCTGGCACCCAGCGGCCTTTCGGCCGTCACCCTGGTCAACATGGCATTCCTCCGGCAGGGCGATGAACTGCTGATTCCTGACAATGCCTACGGCCCCGGCAAGGCATTTGCCGAAGTCGAGCTCAAGGCTTGGGGCATTTCGCATCGGTTTTTTGATGCCATGGATCCGGCTGACCTGGTATCCAAATTGAGTCCTGCGACCCGGTTGGTCTGGCTGGAAGCGCCGGGCTCCATCACGCTTGAGTTCCCGGACGTGCCTGCACTGACGGCCGTGGTGCGCGAAGCCAATCGCCTGCGAGGTGCTTCGCAGCGCCCGATCATCTCGGCGTTTGACAACACATGGGGCGCCGGCATTGCGTTCAATGCGTTCGACCTGGGTGTGGATGTGTCCATGCAAGCCCTTACCAAATACCCCAGCGGCGGGGCCGACCTGCTGATGGGCTCGGTTGTGACACGGGATGCGCAACTTCACCAGGCGGTGTTGATGGCCCACATGCGCCTTGGGCTGGGTGTGGGCGCAAACGATGCAGAACTGGTGCTGCGCGGTCTCAATTCCATTGCAGTGCGGTACCGCGCGCAAGATGCCACCACACGCGATCTTGCAGCCTGGATGCAGAAGCAGCCCGGGGTTGTCAAGGTGCTCCACCCAGCATTGACAGACTCGCCCGGGCATGAATACTGGCTTCGAGACGCCCGAGGTGCGGCCTGTCTGTTCAGCGTGGTCTTCGACGAGGCGATAGCGCAAGACCGCATCGATGCCTTCTGCGACGCGCTACAGCTGTTTCGGCTCGGCTGGAGCTGGGCGGGGCCCATCAGCCTCTGCGCCCCCTACAACGTGTCGTCCATTCGCACCGCGCCATGGCCATACAAGGGTGGGTTGGTGCGATTCGCCGTCGGGCTTGAAGCCGCAGATGACCTGCGCGCCGATCTGGCGCAGGCCCTGTCTGTGCTGACTGCCTGATCCCCTTTTCACCCTCCAAAGAAAGACAGTTTTGGCCACTCCCAATTACGGATTTGAAAAACGCCAGCGCGAACTCGCCAAGAAGAAGAAAAAGGAAGAGAAGCTCAGAGCCAAGGCAGCCGGCAAGCGCCACGATGGCAGCGATGCACCGGAAGGCGAAGCTGCTGAGGAGCAAGACCCAGGGGCGGCAGAAGGTGAAGCTTCCCCGGGTAGCGAAGGTCCTGGCAGCGCCACTTGAACGGGCAGGGTGCCCGCCGGTATCACGCGCTGTGCATCGACGTGAAAACCGGTCTCAGTTCACGGGCGCTGTTGATACCCGGGAAATCAAGGTCGAGGCAACTCCCGCAAAAGATGCCGGTGTCCGATCGGGTAGCTCAAGCGGCAACGCCTGAGCATATTGCTTGAAGTTTCTTTCGATCGATTGCGCGTACATCGGGTCGTAGTGCCTGGTCAACAACTCCTGCACGACCCAGGGCGTTTCTCCCGCGTGGACCTTGGCAATCCAGTCTGACACCACCGCTTTGCCGCGAAGCTCCGTCAGGGCCTCCAGGCGCTCGCAGAAGTGGGTGGGATCCTGCACAAAAAAATCGTAGTCTTCCAGCAGCAGGGCGACGCGTTCTGAATCGTCGAGGTGCAGATCCACGCACGGACTGTTGCGCATGGACTCCATCAAGCCGTCAGGCACCCGAAGGTTGCCCACTTTCTTGCTCTCACTCTCCACAAACACCACTTTCGCCGGATCAAAGCTGCGCAAGGCCTGCCAGACCAGGCTGTCAAATCGCTTCTGACTGGGTTGGGCCTGACCTGGAATATGCCCGAGAACAGAGCTCCGGTGAGCGGCCAGCGCTTCCAGGTCCAGTACCTGCGCACCTTGCGCAGCCAGGGCATGCAGCAAACGGGTTTTTCCGCTACCCGTGGGACCACAGATCACCCGGTACTCAAAATTTGGCGCGATGCTCGCGAGGTCGTCAACCAGAGCGGCACGCCAGGCTTTGTAGCCTCCTTCGATGAGTGTGACCTGGAAGCCGATGGCGCCCAGGATGGTGGCCAGTGCGCCGCTTCGATTGCCGCCGCGCCAGCAGTACACGAGCGGTTTCCAGTCTCGGGCCTTGTCGATCACTTCGCGCTCGATGTGTGCCGCAATGTTCTTCGCCGCCAGAGCGGCGCCCCGCTTTTTGGCCTCAAACGCGTTGACCTGCTTGTACATCGTGCCAATGGTGATGCGCTCTTCATTGTTCAGCGTGGGCCAGTTCACTGCACCAGGCACGTGGTCCAGCGCGTGCTCGTCTTCAGAGCGGGCATCGATGATGGTGTGGAAATTGTCCAGGCGAGCCAGCACATCGGCTGCAGGCAGGGTAATGACAGGCATGTCTGTTTATCGCTTCGGCAGGAGTTTGCGCATTTCGGGCCAGACGTTGGCCAGCATGATCGGCTGAGCGCTCTCGTTGGGGTGAATGCGGTCACTCTGGAACAGCTTGAGGGGATCGCTGGTGTCGGCCACGTTCTTCAGGAAAAACGGGACCAGGGCCACCTGCTCGGCTTTTGCGACGGTGGTGAAGAGTTCCCGGAATTCCTGAGCGTACTTGGCGCCATAGTTGGGCGGCATTTCCATGCCCAGCAGCAACACCCTGGCGCCGGCTTCGCGGGAGAGACGCGCCATCGTGGCCAGATTGTCGCGGGTCATGGTCAAGGGCAAGCCGCGCAGGGCGTCGTTGCCACCGAGTTCGATGACCACCAGCGCTGGCTGATGTTGCCGAAGCAGCGCGGGCAGGCGGGAGCGGCCGCCAGAGGTGGTGTCGCCACTGATGCTGGCGTTGACGACCTGGGCAGACACCTTCTCCTGGCCGAGACGCTCCTCCAGCAGGGCCACCCATCCACGACCGCGTTGCAGGCCGTATTCGGCACTCAGCGAGTCGCCCACCACCAGGATCAGGGGGCTTTGGGAAGCAGGTTTGGCTTGCGCCGGCTGCGACAGCGCAATTGAGCAAGTCCCCATAGAGAGGGCGATGGCAGCCAGGGCGTTAAAGTGACGTCGTTTCAACTTGAGAAGCCTTCCATGTCCGATGTGATGATTGCGGTCCAGCATGTGTTCAAGACGGTCACCGACTCCACCGGATCGCTGACCATTTTGCGCGATATCGATTTCACCCTGTCCAAAGGTGAAACTGCGGCCATTGTGGGCGCCTCTGGTTCGGGCAAGAGCACGTTGCTGTCCATCGTGGCCGGATTGGACACACCGAGCAGCGGCACAGTTCACATCGATGGTGTGGACCTGTTTGCGCTGGACGAAGATCAGCGCGCTGCGCTGCGCGCACAAAAGGTGGGCTTCGTGTTTCAGAGCTTCCAGTTGCTGGGCAACCTGACCGCGCTGGAAAACGTGATGTTGCCACTGGAGCTCGCCGGAAGACGCGATGCACGGGCGACCGCAACGCACATGCTGCAGCGGGTGGGGCTGGGTGAGCGCTTGTCGAGCTATCCCAAGGTGCTTTCCGGCGGCGAGCAGCAACGCGTGGCGCTTGCCAGGGCGTTCGTCGTGCAACCCGCGGTTCTGTTGGCCGACGAACCCACGGGCAGCCTGGACTTCGCCACTGGCGCCAAGATCATGGAGCTCATGTTTGACCTCAACCGCGAGCAGGGCACGACGCTGGTGCTGGTGACGCACGACCGGGCCATTGCCCAGCGGTGCGAACGGCGGATCACGATCGAGGCAGGTGCCGTGCTTGCAGAGGCGCCTGCCGCTGCCTGAGCGGTTCGAATCACGCTGGTCTCGTTGTGCGGGTGTTGCCAACCGGTCAGGGCAACTGCGCCGTTTCCGCTGGCTGCGCTTCCACTTGTGCCGATAGGTGTTGCCACAGCAGGGCACGCAGGCGCAGTGGCCGCACCGGCTTGCGCAACACGGGAAATGCGGTCGGGGTGTCCGGCATGTGTTCGCCCGTGAGCAGGACGGCCAGTCGAATGGAGGGGTGCTGAAGCGTCTGGTGCAGCACGTCCAGACCGTTTTCGCCATCGGTCAGGCGCCAGTCGGAAAGCACAGCGTCAAAGGCCTGTCGATTCATGAGATCGATCGCCTGGGTCACCCGTTTTGCGGTGGTGACCTGAATGTTCCAGCCTTGCAGCAGTTGCACAAGCGCATTGAGCACCATCTCGTTGTCTTCCACCACCAGCACCTGCCAGGCTGGTAGCGACTCGTTTCCGTGCGGGATCCAGCTCGGCTGCACCATGCCCACTGCTGGAGGATCGGGCGCAGCTACCAGTGGCAGCCGGACTTCAAAACACGAACCTTTGCCGGGCACCGACTTCACTTCCACCGGATGCTCGAGCAGCCGGCTCAGGCGCTGCACCGTGGCCAGGCCAAGACCGGTGCCCCTCGCCGGGTCACGCGAAGGGTTGTTGAGCTGGGTGAATTCCTGGAACACCGTGTCCACCCGGTCCGGCGCAATGCCGATGCCTGTGTCAATTACCTGCAACCTGAGCGTTGTGCCAGAAGCACGCGCCGCGACGAGCACGCCGCCGGATTCCGTGTAGCGGATGGCGTTGCCGAGCAGGTTGGAGAGGATGCGCTCGGCCAGGATCGGATCGGTCATCACCCACCGGTCTGCGGCGTGGATCCGCAGGCGCAGACCCTTGGCCCTGGCGGTGGCGTCATGCAGCCGCGCCACCCGCAGCATCAGCTCGGGCACATGGGTGGGAGCCGGATGGGGCTGCACCTGGCCGGCATCGAGCCGGGAAATGTCCAGGATGCCGTCGAGCAGGCGGTCCAGCGCTTCCAGGCATTGGCCCATGCGGTCGACCACCTCTGCACGGGTATCGCCCCTTGCCATCACGCTGTGGTACAGATGCATGGCCTGCAGTGGCTGGCGCAGGTCGTGACTGGCTGCCGCAAAAAATCGCTGCTTTTCATCGCGCGCGCGCTGGGCAGCGATGCGCAAGGTGATGTTTTCCTCCAGTTGATGGCTGCGGTCGTGCACCAGCCGAAGCATGAGCAGGACAAAGCTGGCGCCAATCAGTCCGAGCACCCACATGTAAGGCTGGGGACTGAGCATCAGGCTGAACACGATGGGGCCCAGCAGCAAGGGAAGGGCGAGTTTGAGCGTGCTGCCGTGCGACGAAGCCGAGAACGAGAAGGCGATGCAACTCGACACCATGGCCACGGTCAGGGCCAACTGGCCCGGGGCATTTGCCGGATCGAACAGCAGGACGCCGGCACTTCCCCAGGCGAATGCACTGAAGAGCACCCGGACACGATGCCACATCAAGGTGCGCTGAACGGCCCGGGACTGAGCTGCGGGTATCTGCAGCGGCAGCAACACGCGAAACGCCTGGCCTGTGAAGACCATCGTCAACCAGAACACAGCCGCCACCAGATGGTCCGGGTAGCCAAAGTAGCCCGCCATGAGCAGGCTGATCAGGCCTTGCCCAAGGAGTGAGCTCACCGGTGCGCGCATGCTCAGGCGAAGCACCTCCCTCTGCACAGAGAGGTGGTCGAGTTCAGCCTGCGACGTCGTCATGCGGAGCGGGCCGTTCAGCGCACTGCCACGCGCGCGAGCATGACGGCCTGCAGCCGGTTCGCTACGCCCATCTTGTCGAAGATGGCATCCAGATGGTTTTTTACCGTGGCCGGCGAAATGCCCAGCGTCTGTGCGATCACCTTGTTGCTGGCTCCGGAGGCAAGCAGCCGCAACACGTCCATCTGCCGCACGGTGAGGCCGAAGTCGGCGGGGGGGTCTTCGGTATTGCCGGTGCCTTGAAAATCTGCGTACGCCGTGCCGCCCTGGGACAGCGTCTGCAGGGCCGCCAGCAGGCTGTTCATTTCCTGCGCCTTGGACAGGCAGGCCACCAGCCCAGCTTCACGCGCACGTTGGGGCAGTTGCGGATCGTCTTCACCAGAGATGAGGCCGAAGCCGACTTCCGGGTGCTGGCCGCGCAGTTCGGTGGCACAGACCAGACCGTTGACGCCTGGCAACTTGTAGTCGATCAGCACCAGATCGAAACGGTCTGCTTGTCTGGCCAGCAGCTCCCTGGCCTGCTCGCGGGTGGCCACGGCCACCAGGTCGGCACCGTTTGCCAGCTGGCGCATGGCCATCACAAAGCTGTCCCGGAACAGGGGGTGATCGTCCACCAGCAGCAGACCGAATCCGGCAAGCGTGTCCAAAGGGCTGACCTCCATCGCAGCGTTCTCGAAGCATAGCCACTTCGGGCGCTGAGGATCATAGGCTGATCGGCCTATTGCGCAAAGCCGTGCCGGGGTCGGAGACTGGCGCCCTCATTCACCAGGCAGGAAAAATCCCATGAAAACTCATCCGATTCAAGAAGCAGGCACCGGCCGCCACCCATTGCTGCGTTGGCGTTTCGCGCTGGGCAGCATCGCATTGGCTGCCGCACTGAGCGCATGTGGAGGCGGTGATTCCGGCGACGGCGCAAGCACATCCCTTGATGGCGCCGGCGCTTCCGCCAGAGACGTGCCGCTCGCGTCAGCCGACATGACTGCCCTGCTCAATGCCTATGTCTACCACCTCGGCCAAAGCACGCCGGTGGTGGTTGGTGGTTCCACGGTGGGTGCCATGGTGGCTGAGCAGGCCAGCTCGGCGGGATCGGCGTCGCCGGGTGCAGCGATCGATTCAGGCGATGTTGAAGAGCTGCGGCCAGCGGGACGATCAGGGCCGATCGCCATTCCGAAGGAGGCCCGGCCGTGTCCTGCCGGTGGCACGGTCGACACGACGGATCTGGGGAGCGTGGTCGGCGTTCGTTTTGCTTCCTGTTCGATTCCTGTTGGCGGTGTCCTGAACACCTTCAACGGGACCGTCTCGGTGGATGCGGCTCCCGGCAATGTCCGCGCCGACACCGATGTGGAAATCCGGACCACGGGGGGAGGCCGCAACGATCTGATCCGGGTGTACTTTCAGAATCTGAATGTCCAGAGTCGCGGCTCGGCCTGCAACGAGACGGTGACCATGGGCGTGGGTCGACTGTCGGGCAACTCGGCGGCTGGCACCTACAGCATCGAGTGGCGTGATGTGACTTCGGACCGCCGGCCAGACGGCCGGGATTGCACCTGGAACCTGTCCTTGCGTGTGTTGTCGGACGGCGTTTATGCCAGCGATTCAAGCGCTCCACCGGTACCCCCGGTGCGCCAGTCGCTGGACATTCGCACCCTGGAGCCACTGCGGTACTCGCCATCCGGCGTGGTCGGCTCGCTCAACCTGCCAGTGGGGGGGAGTGTGTTGCTGCGCAACCTGGAAAGCGGCGCCCAGACCACCTTGCGCATTGCCGACGGCGGCGTGTATGTGAGCGTCTCAGGTGCCGAAACCTTCCTCAGCAACGCGGAGCTGCTGGCCCGCGCGCGCGGAGGCTGAGCCATGGCTTCCATTCAACCGATACTTGTCAGCTTGATGAGCGGACTGTTGCTGGCCCAGGTCGCCCAGGCAGACACTTCGAAACCCAGCGATCACGAACTGATTTCACCCTATCAGGGTTCGGTGTTGCGCGAACGGGTCGATGAGGCGTTCAATGCCTACCGCCGCATCGTGGGCACTGGGCGCGACGGCGCCGTGACGGAAGCTGTCGAGGGAAAGCTCAGTCGCCTGCGCTACGACAATCCTGAAGGTCGCTCGACGCTTGAGATCGAACGGAACTACCGCCAGGCCCTGGAGGGCAAAGGACTCGTGGTGAACTTTCAGTGCGCAGGAAAGCAGGCATGCCGCCACAACAGCAAGCCGACCTGGACAAGCATCAATGGCCTGAACCTGGGGGTGGGTGGTGACGTTCGCTATTTCACTGGCCGCCTGCCATCAGGCACCGGCCACGTGTACGTGAGCGTGGCGATCAATCCTCAGAGGACTTACCTGCACATCGCAGAGCCTGCAGACATGCAGGCCAGTATGGTGAAGGTGGATGCCGTGGCATTGGCCAGTGCCCTGGAGACCCAGGGCAAGGTCGATTTGCCGGGCATCTTTTTCGACAGCGGCACGGCGCGCCTGCAGGCCACATCAGATCCGGCACTGGACGCCGCAGCGGGCCTGCTCAGGCAATACCCGTCGCTGGCGCTCGAGGTGGTGGGCCACACCGACAGCCAGGGCGGCGAGGCTTTCAACCTGGATCTCTCGCAGCAGAGAGCGGCTGCCGTGGTGAATGCCCTGGTGAGCCGAGGCATTGACGCGAAGCGCCTGGGCGCGCGCGGGCAGGGGCTGGCGCAACCGGTGGCCGACAACACAACCGAAGAAGGGCGCGCCCGGAACCGCCGTGTGGAGCTCGTTCGCCGCGCAGGCTCCTAGAGTTGCCTGAGACCAAGGCGCAGTGGTCCTGGGTGGCCCGATAATCGCCAGATGTCTTCTCCCAAAGTGCTTTTCGGCTTTCACGCCGTGGGCGTGCGCCTGAAAACCGCGCCGCAGTCCATCATCGAGATCTATTACGAGCCAACGCGGCGCGATGCCCGCATGCGCCAGTTCCTGGAGCGGGCGCGCGAGGCCAATGCCCGCCTCATTGAAGCTGACGGTCTGCGCATTGCCAAACTGGCGGGCAGCCATGGCCACCAGGGGGTGGCCGCGCGGGTGGAGGCCGTCACCCAGGTTCGTTCGCTTGACGAATTGCTGGAGCAACTGGAGCCCACTGGCGTGCCCCCGCTGCTGCTGGTGCTCGACGGCATCACAGACCCTCACAACCTGGGCGCCTGCCTGCGCGTGGCCGATGGTGCTGGTGCCCATGCGGTGATCGCGCCCAAGGACCATGCTGCCGGCATCAACGCCACCGTGGCCAAAGTGGCCAGCGGCGCGGCAGAGACCATGCCTTACTTCATGGTGACCAACCTGGCACGCACCCTGGGCGAACTCAAGGAGCGCAACATCTGGATCATCGGTACCAGCGACGACGCACCCAAGACGCTGTACCAGGTGGACCTCAAAGGTCCGGTGGCCCTGGTGCTGGGCGCTGAAGGCGCGGGCATGCGCCAGCTCACCCGCAAGACCTGCGACGAGCTGGTCAGCATTCCCATGGCAGGCGCGGTGGAGAGTCTCAACGTGTCGGTGGCCAGTGGTGTCTGCCTCTATGAGGCGCTGCGTCAGCGCAGCTGACCTGCCCGGACGCAGCCATGCGGGACACCGTGCGCCAATGGATGACCGAAGCGCAACATGTGGTGGTGGTCACCGGGGCGGGCATGAGTGCAGAGTCAGGCGTGCCCACATTCCGCGATGCGTTGACCGGGCTCTGGGCGCGCTTCAAGCCGGAAGAACTGGCGACCGAACAGGCTTTCAGGGCCGATCCACAGCGGGTGTGGGACTGGTATGTCTCACGGCGCGAAGCCGTTGCCCTGGTGCAGCCCAATGCGGGACACACGGCTCTGGCGGCATTCCAGTCCCGGTACCCGGGCCGCCTGACCGTGGTCACCCAGAACGTTGACGGCCTGCACCAGCGTGCAGGCAGCGTGCCCACCATTGCGTTGCATGGCGCGTTGGCCGAAGATAGATGGCTGGACGCGCCGCGCGCCTGTTGCACCGCTGATTCGATCGAAGGCGGCAGACCACCACGGTGCGGCGCATGTGGCAATATGCGCCGGCCTTCGGTGGTCTGGTTTGGGGAACCGTTGCCCTCAGCCGCACTGGAAGCGGCTGAGCATGCGGTGCAGCAATGCGATCTGATGCTGGTGGTGGGAACCTCGGGCGTGGTGTACCCTGCGGCGGGCCTGGTCCTCGGTGCTCGCCAGCTCGGCGCGCGTGTGGTGATGGTCAATCCGGAGGTGACCGAACTCGACATCGTGGCCGATGCATGCCTGCGTGAGCCCGCTGCGCGCTGCCTTCCATTGCTGCTGGCGGACTGAAATCGGTCATCGCCCAGCGCTGAACGCGCGGTAAAGTCTATGCCGGTCGAATTCCCGCGCCGCTTCATCGGGCGCTCTGTTTTTTGAGGAGCTTTCATGGACATTGTCGAACGCGTCAAGGCCATCTTGCTGAAACCGGCGGAAACCTGGCCAGTCATTGAACAAGAGGCCACGGACATCGGGCGCATCTACAAGGAATACCTGCTCATCCTGGCGGCCATTCCTGCCGTGGCCGGCTTCATCGGCATGAGCCTGATCGGCTTCGGCGGATTCGGCATGAGCTTCCGGGTTCCCCTTCTGGCCGGTCTTGGCAACATGGTGGTCAGCTACGTGCTATCGCTGGTGATGGTCTTCGTGATGTCGCTGATCGCCAATGCCCTGGCCCCCACCTTTGGCGGCGAGAAGAACGCACTGAACGCGCTCAAGTTGATGGCGTACGGGAGCACCGCGGCGATGG
Source organism: Betaproteobacteria bacterium HGW-Betaproteobacteria-16 (assembly GCA_002840835.1). Classification (GTDB taxonomy): domain Bacteria; phylum Pseudomonadota; class Gammaproteobacteria; order Burkholderiales; family Burkholderiaceae_C; genus Hydrogenophaga. The sequence goes on from PHCQ01000006.1 coordinate 62,789, forward strand.
TGGGGGGCATCTTCAGCCTGTTGCCCATGCTGTCCATGCTTGGTCTGCTCGCCGCGCTCTACTCCATCTACCTGATCTACACCGGCATTCCGGTCCTGATGAAGGCGCCGGCTGGCAAGGCGGCTGGCTACACCGCCGTGCTGGTGGTGTGCGGCATTGTGGCCGGGGTGATCCTGGCCGCCGCGAGCGCGCTCTTCGGTGGCGGCCGAGGCATGGGGCCGATGATGGGTGACGGCTCGCCGAACATGTCCATCAAGGTGCCGGGGGCAGAGATTTCGGTCGACACCGCCAAGCTCGAAGAAGCCTCCCGCAAAATGGAAGAGGCCGGCAAGCGCTTGGAAGAAGCACAAGCCAAGGGTGACACCGCCGCAGCAAGCAAGGCCATGGGCGAGATGTTTGGCGCGGCCCTGGGCGGGCAGGGTGGCAAGCCTTTCCAGCCAGAGGAGCTTCAAAAATACATTCCGCAGAGCCTGGGTGACATGGAGCGCAGCGAGTTCGAAGCGCGCTCGGATGCGGCGATGGGCATGAACATTTCCAGTGTCACTGCCAAGTACCAGGGCAGTGATGGCGGTGTGGATGTCAAGGTGCAGGACATCGGTTCGGTGCCTGCGCTGTCCATGGCCATGGGCGCCTGGGCCCAGTCCACGGTGAACCGCGAAACCGCCGACGAAGTCGAGCGCATTTTTCAGCGCGATGGCGTGTCCTTCAAGGAGGAGTACCGCAAGGACGGGTCCCGGTCAGAAATGACCATGATGCTGCCCAACGGCATCTTGCTGGAATTCCAGGGTGACAACCTGGACATGGATGCCTTGCGAACGGCCGCCGCGCGCGTCGACATCAAGGGGCTCGCAAGCCTGAAACGGGCGAAGTGAGCAGGTTGAGGGGGCTGTCCTCATATGGCAGGCCCGATTCGGAAGACCTGTCAGACCCAGCCGAGCGCCCCCAGCACGGCGCCAGCGCCGATGAGCCACAGCAGGTGGACCCGGGTTCGCCACACGAGCAAGGTGGCCACCGCTGTGAGCAGCCAGAGCGGCCAGTCCCGTGCCGGGTGGTCGTGCGAACCGGTGAGCAACCAGCCGGTGGCGATCAACAGGGCAATCACGATTGGAGCCATGCCGGTCTTGAACGCGCGCACCGCTCGCAACTCGCGGTTCCGGTGTGCCCAGCGCGTGGCGGTGTAGGTCAGCACGGAAGAGGGCAGCATGATGGCCACCATGGTCACCAGCACGCCCAGAAAGGCGAGCGCCCAGGCCAGCCAGCCGGCCGAAGGGCCACCGCCTGCATTGAGACCCACATTCCAGCCCAGCAGGGCCACAAAAAGCACGTTGGGTCCCGGCGCGGCCTGCGAGAGCGCGATGGACGAGGTGAACTGGGCATCGCTCAACCAGCCGTTGTTGTGCACCAGGTAGCGGTGCATGTCGGGCGCGGTGGTGATGGCGCCACCCACGCCCAGCAGCGAGAGCGAGGCGAAGTGTGCAAACAGATCCAGCCAGTTGGTGGCGGTGGGGACCATGCTCATGGTCGTGGCGCCTTGTCGGCCGGGCCGTTAGGCAGCTTCCGGTACGCCCACAGGCAGGCCATCCCCCCAATCCCCAGCAACACCCAGAGCAGCGGCCAGCGCAGCAGCGCAATGGCGATGAAGGTCAGGGCGGCGAGACCGATGCACACGCCCATGCCCATGGCGTTCTTGTCGAGCGCCGCGATGAGTTTGATACCGGTGGCGGTGATGAGCCCGGCGGCCACGGCGCCCATGCCTCGCAACGCGTTTTGCGCCACAGGGTATTCGGCGACATTGCCGTACAAAACCGCCAGAGCCAGCACGACCAAAAGGGGGAAGGCCAGCATCCCTGCCAGAGCGGCCATGGCGCCGGGCAGGCCGAAATACCGCCCACCAATCATCATGGACAGGTTGACCACATTGGGGCCGGGCATGATTTGAGCCACGGCCCAGTCTTCGACGAACTGTTCGCGCGTCATCCAGCGCTTTTTCTCCACCAACTCACGCTGCACCACGGCCAGCACACCGCCAAAGCCCTGCAGGGCGAGCCAGGTGAACGACCAGAAAAGATCGGCGCGAGAGCGCGGGGCGTGCAGGGTCTGCGCAGAAGAAAGGTCGCCAGATGGCAAGGGGATTTCGGTCATGGCGAAATTATCGGCGGGCGGTGGCCGCGCAGACCTCTGGCTGCGTGTGAACGAGGGTGCAGGCTACAGGCGTATATCGAGGCGAATTCAACCCGTCATCAACAGATCGCGCACCTTCTGCACAGTCAGCGGTTTGGTGATGAAGTCCTGAATCAGTGGCATCTCGCTGGCGATCTTTCGGTCCTGCGGGGCATCCGAAGAGGTCAGCATCAGCAGTTGCACCGTGGATTTGCCGCTCAGCAAGGGCGTGGCCTTGCGTGCAAACTCAAACCCGTCCATCAGCGGCATGTTGATGTCGAGAAAGATGCAGGTCGGCGAGGTGAGGGGATCGTTCTGAAGGAAGGCCAGGGCCTCTGCGGCGTCTTCATAAATCAGCAGCTCGCCATCAAATCCGGCACGGCGGATCATGATCTCGTGAAAGACGTTGTCGGCTTCGTTGTCGTCAACAAGGATGAAGCGGGTCGGAGCGGTCACACTGGACTTTCATTGGGGATTCCGTGCGCCAAAGGGAGGCGCAACGTGAAGCGGCTGCCTTCTCCAGGTGCCGACTTGAGTGTCAGATACCCGCCGTGCAGCGATGCAATTCGACGGGCAATCGGCAGCCCGAGACCCGATCCCGGGTGCGCGCGACGCAGATGCAGACGCTTGAGCATATCGAACACGGCCTCCTGATGCTCGGGCGCAATTCCAATGCCATTGTCTTCGACATGAATGAGGTCGAAGCCAGCCTGGCGCTCTGCCATCACCCGCACGTGAGCGGGCACACCTGGTCGGGTGAACTGGAGACCATTGGCCACCAGGTTTCGCAAGAGGTTGTACAGCAGTGCTGGGTCGCCTTGAACGAAGGGCAGCTTGAGCACTTCGAGTTTGCTTGCGCCATTCGTCAGCGTAGGCGCCAAATCGGCTTGCACCTGTGCCATGACGCTGTGCAGGTCGACCTGCTCGGTGGTCAGGGCATGTTTGTCCAGCTGGATGAACCGCAGCAGATCGTCCAGCAGTGCACCCATGCGGGCACCGCTTGCGCGCACAAAACCCAGGTACTTCCTCCCGGCGGCGGGCAAGTGAGCATGGTGATCCGATGCCAGCAGTGACGAGAAATTGTTGATGGCGTTGATCGGCTCGCGCAAATCATGCGACAGCATGTGGATGAAGCGCTCCTGCTGGAGCGTCTTCTGCTCCAGTAGCGACACGGTTTCGCGCAGGTGCGCTTCGCGCTGTCGAATCTCATGCACATCCTGCGCCCTGAACACCACGCCCGTGATGGCGCCTTGGGAGTTGCGCGCAGGAATCAGCGCCACCTGGACATGGCGCAAACCTCGTCCCGGAAAACGGGTCACGCGATGGTAGTGACTGGTCTGCCCGGCCAGCGCGTGTTCGAATTTGGACTGAATCAAGTCCTTGAACGCCTGCTCGCCCACCAGTTCGGGCAAGCTGCGTCCGATGATTTGTTCACGCGTGCAGGCCCAGTACTCAAGAAAAGTATCGTTCACATGCTGGTAGATGCAGTTGCGGTCCACATACACCAGCAGATCCAGCCCGGCCACGGCCATGGCCGAGAGTTCTTCATGCTGCCGGCTCACCGCCTCAGCGGTGCGAGCGCTCTCCTGCTTGCGTGCCTTTTCGTGCTCCAGCAGTGTGGCCACCAGGGCCGAAAGTCGATTCAGGGCGTCCAGCTGCACGGGTGAAAGTTCACGCGGCTGCTGGTCGATCACGCACACCGCACCAAGCGCAAAGCCATCGTCGGTGACGATGGGTGCCCCAGCGTAGAAGCGAACCTTTGTAGGACCGCTCACAAGCGGGTTGTCGCTGAACCGCTGGTCGTTGAGCGTATCGCCAATCACCATGGGCTCGCCGGGATGCAGGATGGCATGCGAACAGAAGGCCACTTCGCGCGGCGTTTCGGTCAGATCCACGCCAATGCGCGATTTGAACCACTGTCGATCCCGGTCAATTAACGTGATGAGTGCAATGGGCGTCCCACAGATGGCCTGGGCCAGCGCCGAGATGTCATCAAATGCCTGCTGTGGAAGGGTGTCAAGAACGCTCAGGCCACTCAATCGAGCAAGGCGTTGTTCTTCGTTGTCGGGCAGGGGGGCAATCAGCATGGCAAGGCAAAAATGGTGTATACGATTTTTGCATGCTGCTCTGAAAAAAGGGTACCCGGCGGTCAGGAAGTGGGAGTACTCGGCAGTTCCTCACGCCGAATTCGCACTCCTGGATGCATATGCTGTGAACAGTGTTTCCAAGTCCGGCCATTTGGAAAACTTCAGACCGACATGCCGCCAGAGACTTCAATCACCGCACCGTTGATGTAGCTGGCTTCGTCGCTGGCCAGAAAGGCGTAAACATTGGCGATTTCTTCAGGTTGACCCAGGCGGCGCAAGGGCACGCGGTGCTCCATTTCCTGTATCACCTTTTCAGGAATGGTGTTCAGGATGGGCGTGCTGATGAAACCCGGCGCCACTGCGTTCACACGAACGCCCTTGGGGCCCAACTCACGGCTCCAGGTCTTGGTGAAGCCGATCACGCCAAACTTGCTGGCGGCATAGTTGGTCTGTCCAAAATTGCCGTAAATGCCCACCACCGAGCTCGCGTTGAGGATCACGCCGCTGCCCTGGGCCGTCATGATGTCGGCCACTGCCTGCGCACAATGGAACACGCCCCGCAGGTTCACGTCGATCACCTTGTCGAACTGTTCCAGCGTCATCTTCTGTAGCCGCGCGTCCTGGGTGATGCCGGCGTTGTTGACCAGCACATCGATGCGGCCGAAACGCTCCTTCACCTGGGCGACCACGGCATCCACCATCTCGCGCTGCGTCACGTCCATCACGAAGCCCACGGCAGTTGCACCTTCGGCCTCGCATTGCACCACCGCTGCATCCACCGCCGCCTGCTTCACGTCGCAGATGATGACCGTGGCGCCTTCGCGGGCGAACTTGAGCGCGGTGGCCAGGCCAATGCCCTGGGCGGCGCCGGTGATGATGCTGATCTTGTTGTCGAGTCGTTTCATGGTGTCGATGAAGAATTGACGAGAAAAAGCCGGCGGGCTGAACAGCCGCCGGCCGCTGGTGAAGTGTAGGAGCCCTGGGTCGCCAGATGGACGCGGCTCAATACACGGGCTGGTGCTGGCGGATCGCAGCCTTGACCACGTCGCTGAGAACGAAGCCGCTGCCGTATTTTGCAGCCAGTGCACCGCATCGCTGTTCGAATGCATCCACACCCATACCGTAGATGAACTGCAACGCGCCGCCGGTCCAGGCCGGGAAACCGATGCCGAAGATCGAACCAATGTTGCCGTCGTGCACGCTGGTGAGCACGCCTTCAGCCAGGCAACGCGCCGTTTCCACGGCCTGACGGTAAAGGATGCGGTCTTTGATGTCCTGCAGGTCGTAGGCTTGATCAGGCTTTTCAAACAGTGTCTTGAGCTCTGGCCAGAGCACCTTCTTCTGGCCTTCCGGGTAGTCGTAAAAGCCGCCCCCGCCTGCACGACCCGGCCGCTTGTGCTGCTTGACCATGTGCTCCACCAGCGTTTCGCCCGGCGTGGCCACGTACTCTTTGCCTTCCTTTTGAAAGTCGATGCGGGTTTGTTCCAGCACGTGCACAGAAAGCGAGAGGGCGGTCTCATCCAGCACCGCGAGTGGCCCCACCGGCATGCCGACTTGCATGGCGCAGTTTTCGATCACCGGCGCCGGAATGCCTTCGCCCAACATGGCCGCACCTTCCATCACGAAGGTGCCGAAGGTGCGGCTGGTGTAGAAGCCGCGCGAGTCGTTCACCACGATGGGAAGTTTGCCCAGCGCCTGCACATAGTCGTAAGCGCGGGCAATGGTCTCGTCGTCGGTCTGCTTGCCACGGATGATCTCCACCAGCTTCATCTTGTCCACCGGGCTGAAGAAGTGGATGCCGACGAATTTCTGCGGCTGGCTGCTCGCCTGGGCCAGACTTGAGATGGGCAGGGTGGATGTGTTGCTAGCGAAAAAACCGCCGTCAGCAAGCATGGGCTCGGCTTCTTGCGTCACCATGGCCTTGAGCTCACGCTGCTCGAACACCGCCTCAATGATCAGTTCGCAGCCTTTGAGGTCTGTTGCGCTAGCGGTCGGCGTGATGAGACTCAGAATGCCCGCCTGCTTCTCAGGCGTCATCTGACCTTTGTCTACGCGCTTCTGCGTGAGCTTGGCGGTGTAGGCCTTGCCTTTATCGGCAGCTTCTGTGCTCACATCCTTGAGCACCGTGGAAATGCCGCGGGTGGCCTGCGCATAGGCAATGCCGGCGCCCATCATGCCCGCGCCCAGAATACCCACCTTCTTCGGCTGGTAGCGCGGCACATCTTTCGGGCGTGACTGCCCGCCCTTGATGGCGTTCATGTTGAAGAAGAACGTGTTGATCATGTTCTTCGCCACGGGGCTGATCATCAGCCCGGCCAGGTAGCGGCTCTCCACGCGCATGGCGGTGTCGAAGTCGACCATGGCCCCTTCCACCATGGCCGCCAACGCAGCCTCCGGGGCAGGGTAGAGGCCACGGGTTTTCTGCTTCAGCACCGCTGGCGCCACGCTCAACATACCGGCGATCTTCGGGTTGCTCGGCGTGCCGCCGGGCATCTTGTAGTCCTTGCGGTCCCACACATGCTGGCAGGCCTCGGGCTTGCCTTGTGCGGCTTCGATGTACGCCAGGGCCTTGGGCATCAGCTCTTCGGCGGTGGGCACCAGCTCGTGCACCACACCCATCTTCAAAGCCTCTTCAGGGCCGAACAGCTTGCTCTCAAGAATGTAAGGTTGCGCCGCCATCAAGCCCAGCAGGCGCGTCATTTTGGTGATGCCGCCCCCGCCCGGAATCAGGCCCAGCGTGATTTCCGGCAGACCAAACTGGATCTTGGGATTGTTCACCGCGATGCGGTGGTGACCCACCAGTGCCACTTCCCAGCCGCCACCCAGGGCTGCGCCATTGAGGCAGCTCACCACCGGCACACCTTGCGTTTCAAGGGTGCGGAAGTTGCGCTTGATGCGCTCGATCTCGGTGAACACGCGCGGCCCGTCTGCAGCAGTGGAGCGCATCACGCCCTTGAGGTCGGCACCGGCGAAGAAGGTGCTCTTGGCCGACGCCAGCACGATGCCCTTGATCTGCTCGCGGTCCTTGACCACTTGCGCGGCGACGGCGTCGAGATCGTCCTGCCACTGCAGGCACATGGTGTTGACGGGCGATCCCTGCTCGTCAAAGGTGATGGTGGCAATGCCATTGGCGAGGTCGTAGCGGATGGTTTGGGTGATCATGTGGGTGTCTCCGCTTTCGATCAGACGCGTTCAACAATCGTTGCGATGCCCATGCCGCCGCCGACGCAAAGCGTGGCCAACCCGTACCGTTTCCCGGTTCGGTGCAGTTCATCGATCAGCGTGTTCAGGATCATGGCGCCCGTGGCCCCCAGCGGGTGCCCCATGGCGATCGCACCCCCGTTCACGTTCACCTTGTCGTGCGGCACGCCCATTTCCTGCATGAACTTCATGGGCACAGCAGCAAATGCTTCGTTCACCTCGAACAGGTCGATCTTGTCGATGCTCAGGCCTGCCTTGGCCAAAGCCTTGCGCGCGGCAGGCATGGGGCCCGTGAGCATGATGGTCGGGTCTGCACCTGATAGCGCCACAGCCACAATGCGGGCGCGCGGCGTGAAACCATGTTGTTTGCCTGCGGCTTCGCTGCCAATCAACATGGCCGCCGCACCGTCCACAATACCGGACGAGTTGCCCGCGTGATGCACATGGTGAATGCGCTCCACCTGCGGGTAGCGCTGCAAGGCCACGGCGTCGAAGCCCATGGCACCCAGTTGTTCAAACGCGGGCTTGAGGCCTCCCAGCCCTTCCATCGTGGTGCCGGGTTTGATGAATTCGTCCTGCGCCAGGATGGTCTGGCCCAGCGCGTCTTTCACCGCCACCACCGAACGGTCAAAGTGGCCAGCAGCCCGCGCAGCGGTGGCACGCTTCTGCGATTCCAGCGCGAAAGCATCCACGTCGGCACGGCTGAACCCATTGAGCGTGGCGATCAGGTCTGCACCAATGCCCTGCGGCACGAACAGCGTGGCGCTGTTGGTTTCCGGGTCTTGCGCCCAGGCCCCACCGTCTGAGCCAATGGGCACGCGGCTCATGCTCTCCACGCCGCCAGCAACCACCAGGTCTTCCCAGCCGCTCTTCACCTTCATGGCGGCCATGTTCACCGCTTCCAGCCCTGAGGCACAGAACCGGTTGAGCTGCACGCCGGAACAGCGCCAGTCCCAGCCCGCCTTGAGCGCGGCCACCTTGGGCAATACCGAGCCCTGTTCGCCAATGGGCGACACCACGCCCATCACCACATCGTCCACTGCGGACGTGTCCAGGTCGTTGCGCCGCTGCAGTTCGCTCAGCAAACCTGCCAGCAGGTTGACCGGCTTGACCTCGTGCAGGCTGCCGTCCTTCTTGCCCTTGCCACGGGGTGTGCGGATCGCGTCGTAAACGAAGGCTTCGCTCATGGTTCGTGTCTCCTGGGGTACGTTCTGGGGATGCCACCGGTGGCCGGTGCAGACGAATCAGTATAGACTTTTGCCAAGCATTTGCTTTGTATAAATCCACAGCCACAGTCTGATAGGTGACACCATGATCGACCGCACCCTGTTTTCCCCCGACCACGAAGCCTTTCGCGACAGCTTTCGCCGCTTCATGGAGAAAGAAATTGCCCCGCACCACGAGGCCTGGGAAGAGCAGGGCTACGTGGACCGCGCGGTGTGGAACAAGGCCGGCGACAACGGCTTTCTCTGCATGACCATGCCGGAGGCCTACGGCGGGTCAGACGCAGACAAGCTGTATTCCGTGGTGCAGATGGAAGAACTCGCGCGTGGCGGCTTCAGTGGCATCGGCTACGGCCTGCACAGCGAAATCGTGGCGCCCTACATACTGCATTACGGCACCGAAGCGCAGAAGGAGAAATACCTGCCGCTTCTCGCCAGCGGCGCCATGGTGGGCGCCATTGCCATGAGCGAGCCTGCTGCTGGCAGCGACCTGCAAGGCGTGAAAACCACCGCCCTCAAACAGGCCGATGGCACCTACCTGCTCAACGGCAGCAAAACCTTCATCACCAACGGCTGGCATGCCGACCTGGTGATCGTGGTCGCCAAAACACAGCCCGACGCCGGCGCCAAAGGCACCAGCCTTTTCCTGGTGGAGCGCGGCATGCCCGGCTTCGAGAAAGGCAAGCGCCTGAAAACACTCGGCCTGAAGGCGCAAGACACCAGCGAACTGTTCTTCGACAACGTGAAGCTCGACGCCAGCCAGTTGCTGGGTGGCACCGCCATGGAAAACCGGGGCTTCATCTGCCTCATGGAACAGCTGCCCTGGGAGCGTCTGCAGATTGCCATTGGCGCCGTGTCTGCTGCCCAGGCCGCCATCGACTGGACCGTGACCTACGTGAAAGACCGCAAGGTGTTCGGCCAGACCGTGGCCGCTTTCCAGAACACCCGCTACAAGCTGGCCGAAATGCAGACCGAAGTGCAGGTGGCCCGCGTGTTTGTGGACAAATGCTGCGAACTCGTCAACGTCAACCAGCTCGACACCGCCACAGCCAGCATGGCCAAGTACTGGTGCTCAGATCTGCAATGCAAGGTGATGGACGAATGCGTGCAGCTCTTCGGCGGCTACGGCTACATGTGGGAATACCCCATCACCCGCGCTTACGCCGACGCACGGGTGCAGCGCATCTACGGTGGTACGAACGAGATCATGAAGGAGGTGATCTCGCGGGGAATGGGCTTGGGTGGGCGTTGAGCCCGTGCTCGTTAGTGGCGATCAGGGTGAATTCATTTTGACGAGACTGCTCTGTCTTTGATTTGCTCACTCGACTTGGAGAGGCCGATTCACCCCGGCGCAGCACCAGGTTGAGCGCTATGTGGGCAGGTGCTGCACGTCTGGTTTTGGTCATCTTTCGCGCACCTGTCAGTGCGCAAAGGATGAATGCAAAAGAAGCAATAGGTCATAAAAAGTAGGCCTACCCTGTCAACATTGACAGGGTGTTTCAAGAATAACTACTACCTAAGTAGCTATACTCCCGCCCAGATTTCAATAGAGCAAGGGAGGGGGGTTCCACAGCAATCCGGTGCAGCGGGCTTCGGCGCGCGCGTATGTGATCGTCCATCGGTCACGCGCTCGTCGCGTCAGTTCGCTGCACCAGCGCCCGTCTGGGCGCACACCAAACACGTTCACCCGCTTGGGTTGATGTGACATTGCTGAGGTGGCCTGCAGGCACCACATGTTCGATTGTCCCGATCTGGCCGTTCCCCGAGAAGTCATGCAGCACGTGGTGCAGGTGGAGTCTTCTCGCCACCCGTTTGCCATTGGCGTGGTCGGCGGGTATCTGGCTCGACAGCCGCGCAATATCGACGAAGCGCTGGCGGCCGTGCAAATGCTGCGCCAAGAGGGCTACAACTTTTCGGTCGGCATCGCGCAGGTCAACCGTTACAACTTGGCGCCCTATGGATTAAAAACCTACGCCGAGGCTTTTGATGTCTGCGCGAACCTGCTGGCCGGATCGCGCATCCTGCGTGAGTGCTACGACCGCGCTCAGGACTGGGGCAAGGCATTCAGCTGTTACTACTCCGGCAACTTCTCCACCGGTTTCAAACACGGCTACGTCCAGAAGATCTACGCGTCCATGCGCAAAGTGCAGGCGCGCGTTTCTGATTCGGCAGGTCTTCGTGTCATTCCGTACAACAACCAGCCACGGCGCTTGGCTCGCCAGGAAGATCTGCCGCTCGGAACGCATTCTGTTGTGCCGCCCGTCGACCTCAGCGCGCCTTATCCGGAGCCCTATGCGGTGAGGAAATACCTTCCCCACACACCGCTGGACGTGACCGCCAAGGCCATGGCGCTCGCTCATGGCGCTCCCTCCAAACCAGAGACCGCCGAGAACCGGCCTGCGATTCCCGTCCCAGGGCCAGGGGCCGTGATGCCAGGCAGCACTGGCCAAGCATCCAACGGCCTTGCGCACATTCCGGTCCAGGTCGTTGGCGTCAATGGCAACCCCTACCAGACCCGCGTGATTCCGCCGTCGACGACGACGCCCGGCGAGCAACTGCCGCTGCCAGATCCTCACGCAGCCATTGAGGCTCCTGCCGCCCGTGGGCGCACATCGAGCTCATCGACCGCCGGATCTGCCATGGCGGCGCTCAAGGGCGGCAGCCTTCTCCATTCCACCGAGTCTTCAGGGAAGCCTGAAAACCCCGCTGCCAGCGTTCGGGCCGGCAGTGGTGCCCAACCTCAATCCGACCCATCGGAAGTCGCCGACAGGTCATTTGTTTTTTGACAACTCAAGGAAGTACCCCCATGCACCCCAGCGCAAACCGCAGCCGCATCGAATGGAACGCGGCCCTCACGATGATCGTCGGCCTTTGTCTTGTGGGCTTCATGCCCGAGGTGCTGGCACAGCAAGCACCCCCTCCTGGATTTACTGCGGCTTGCCAGAACGTTGATGGCTTCATGCAGAGCGTCGTCAGGTTGTTGGGGGCTGTCTCGATCGGCGTGGTCACCGTCGCCATCATCTTCGCGGGTTATCAGATTGCTTTCGCTCACAAGCGTCTTTCCGACGTCGCCCCCATTCTGATCGGTGGCTTGCTGATTGGCGGTGCAGCCACCATCGCCACTTGGTTCGTGGGCTCCTCGATCGCGACCTGCTGACCAGTCAGCTATTCCTGCGCAGTCCGCCCAATTTCTCTATGCACAAAGACACGCTTTTTCGCGGCTGCACCCGCCCCGCGACCATCCTCGGGGTGCCCTACATCCCCTTCCTGGTGGGCGCGGGCGGGCCGCTGGTTCTTGCCATGTACATCTCGCTGTACCTGCTGCTGGTGATCCCGTTCTCGATTTTGATCATGCGACTCATGACCAAGAAAGACGAAATGATCTTTCGCCTGATTGGGCTGAACCTGGTGTTTCGCTTTCTGCCGCGAAACCACGCGGCTTACCACAACGCCTGGGTGTTTGGCCCGGCGACGTACCGCAAACGGGCCGCCCGCATGCGCGGATACGACCAGTGCTGAACGCGCCTCTTCAGTGATCAACAGCCCGGGCTCCATCCATGTCTCTGCTTTCTCCTGACGCCAACTTCAGCAACTTCATCCCGTTCAGCACGCACGTGGATACGCACGTGGTGAAAACGCGTGAAGGCGACTACCTGATCACCTGGTTGCTCAGCGGATTCCCCTTTGTGGGCAGGGAAGACTGGGAGCTCGAGCATCGGCACAAGACCTTCAACAACCTGTTGCAGAGCCTGCGTGCACCTGATTTCGAGAACGTCGCCTTCTGGGCGCACGATGTGCGCCGCCGCAGACCACTGAAGGCGGGTGCAAGGTTTCGCCAGCGTTTCAATCAGGAACTGCACGACCGCTACATCCAGCGCCTGTCCACCCAGCGACTGATGCAGAACGAGCTGTACCTGACCATGATCTACCGGCCCGTGGTCAGCGGCAAACGCTTCGCTGCGCTCTCAAGGAACATCGAAGAATTGCGCCATCAGGAGAAGGTGTCGCTGGAGAAGATCTACGAGCTTGCAGGCAACTGCGAAGCCTTGCTCAAAGACTATTCACCCTACCGGCTGGGCCTGTATGAGAGTGCCCAAAAGCAGGTGTTCTCCGAAAACCTCGAGTTTTTTGGCTACCTCATCAACCATGTGGATGAGCCAGTGCCGGTGCTCAACGCACCCATCCACCAGTACCTGCCCACCAGCCGCCACATGTTCTCCACCGGCAGCGGCGACTTCGCGGTGCGCACCAGCAACGGCGACAACCACTACGGCGCCATTCTCAACATCAAGGAATACGCCGACAGCACCTGGCCGGGCATTCTGAACAGCCTGAAGTACCTCGAGTTCGAGTACGTGATCACGCACTCGTTCACACCCATGAGCCGTTATGACTCCATGAAGGCGCTGGAGCGCACCAAGGGGGCCATGCTGTCCTCTGAAGACAAGGCCGTGAGTCAGATCGTGGAGCTCGACTACGCCATGGACCAACTGGCCTCCGGCAACTTTGTGCTGGGCCAGTACCACTTCAACATGGTCATCTTTGCGGCGAGTCAGGAAGAGCTGTACACCAGCGTGGCGCAGGCGCGCGCCCAGCTCTCTGGCGCAAGCTTCGTCACCACCAAGGAAGACGTGGCCGTGGCCGCCGCGTATTACGCGCAGTTGCCCTGCAACTGGCGCTTCCGCCCCAGGCTGGCCAACCTCAGCTCGCTCAATTTCCTGGGCCTGAGCCCGCTCCACAACTTTGCAACGGGCAAGCCCAATTTCAACCCATGGGGCCCCTCGGTCAGCATCCTGCAGACGCTGAACAACCAGGCCTACCACTTCAATTTCCACGCGACCAAGCCCAACGAATATTCGCTGGGCGAAAAGGCGATCGCCAACACCATGGTGATCGGCAAGTCCGGTACCGGAAAGACCGCGCTGATCAATTTTCTGCTCAGCCAGGTTCAGAAGCTCGACCCCGAGCCCACCATCTTTTTCTTTGACAAAGACAAGGGCGCGCAGATCTTCATTCAGGCCTGCGGCGGGCGCTACTTCACGCTGGAGAAAGGGCAGCCCACCGGCTTCAACCCGCTGCAGTGCAACAACACGCCTGAGAACGAGCAGTTTCTTGTTGAGTTGCTGCAAACGCTGTGTGGCAAAGAGAAGTACAGCGCCTCCGAGTCCGAGGATCTCATCCGCGCCGTGCGCGCCATGCTCGACACACCGCGCCACCTGCGCACCATGACCAACCTGCGCAAGAGCCTGACCAATCACGGCGAGAACAGCCTGTACGACTGCCTCTCGCTCTGGTGCCAGGGCGGCCCGGCCGCATGGGTCTTTGACAACCCGCGAGACGCGATCGAGTTCGGTGGCGCCAACATTGTCGGCTTCGACTACACCGAGGTCATTGAAGACGCCCGTACCCGCGAGCCCATCATCCAGTACCTGCTGCACCGCATGGAAAGCCTCATCGACGGGCGCCCGTTCATTTATGTGATGGACGAATTCTGGAAAGTGCTGGAAGGCAAGGGCGGTCTGAAAGAGTTCGCCAAGAACAAACAAAAGACGATCCGCAAACAGAACGGCCTGGGCATCTTTGCCACCCAGAGCCCGCAAGACGCGCTCAACAGCGACATTTCTGCCTCGCTCATCGAGCAGACCGCCACACTCATCCTGCTGCCCAACCCCAATGCCGACCCCAAGGACTACCTGGACGGACTCAAGCTCACGCGTGCCGAGTTTGAGCTGGTGGTCGGTCTGGACGAGCGCAGCCGCTGCTTTCTGGTCAAGCAGGGCCACAACGCCGTGCTCTGCCAGCTCAACCTCAATGGCATGGACGACGAACTGGCCGTGCTCTCAGGCTCCAGCGACAACGTGGAAATCCTGAACGAGCTGCTGCGCCACCACCCCGAACCGGGCAACCCCGATGCTTGGCTGCCCGAATTTCACGCCCGCCGAAAAGGCCTGCGCACGCAGCGCGAAACCTTCATGGCCAACAACCATGAGTTCCTGCGACATGCCCGGCCTCAGTCCGCCCCTGAGGCGGTCGCTGGCTGAGTCGCAGACACCGTTCAACGCCATACGAAAAAACACCGCTCAGGGAAGCCCGTCAAAAAATGAAGTCCAGACATTGGTTGTTGTACGCAGCTTTGGCATTGAGCGCCGGTCATTGCGCGGCCCAGTCGTCCAGTTGCGACGGCGTCGACGCGCACGGTGAAATGGGCGGCGCCCACTTCAATTCCAACCTCCCGTATGAGCAAGACGTTTTTTCGTTCTGCCGCATCGGATACCCCCTGCATTGCTGGATTTCAGTGGCACCTTCGGCCGGCACCTGGGCCTGGATTCCCAACTGTTATCCGCAGAACAGCCAGTGGATTCCTTCATTCACCCAAACCTGCCCTCAGTCTTCCACGGAAGGCACCTGGCAAGGGTCCGGAGGTCCGATGGAGGCATTGGAGAAAAAGGGTGACCCCAACGGGAGCAACGGAATCAGCGATTGTGAGCACCGCCGATGAGGTACTTCAGCCAATTGCCATTTCTGGCTGGCGATCGTTCCCGGTGGTTTGGACTGAACATGTTCATCTCATCGCTAGCGAGCCGCATTCGCCCCGCCGTCTCAGCGCCTGCGCTGCTGCTGGCCATTTCATTGCTTGTCGCTTGCGCAAGTCCATCCGAACCTGCACAACAGCGCACTGTCGTTGATCTCAAGGCGCCTTTTGAGCTCACTGGGCGTGCGCCCGCCCACTGGCCGGAATGGGACAACCATGGCCAAATACGATTCCATCTCGCGGACTGGTTGAAATCGCCGGGTGACTCATTGGCTGATCAGGCTGTCGTGCAAGTCACCCGCCAAAATGACCGAGTGCTGGAAGTTCAGTACAGCTATCCGCGCGCCATGGTCGATGCGAAAGCACCGCCTATCAACACGGCCCAACAAGGCGTGTACCACTACTGCATTGCGGCCCGTCTGGCCGCTCTTCAGGGCACCAGTCATTGGGGATCGGGAGACGCGTTTGACGATGTTCCGATGGAACAAGACCGATCCGTACGGCTATTGGCATTGGCGTTAGATGCAGACCATGCGCCATACCGCCATCTGCTGCCCGAACACTTGCGGGATTCGGTTGGTGTCCTGGAACTGAGAAAAGCACGCGCGGTTTGTGAAGCGCATATGCGACCGGAGTTTTTCTGGTGAATGCTGTTATCGAATTGAATGCTTGGCCAGACGCGCGTGTCGGCCAACCCATGAGTAAATATGTCAGTTTGTCACGCGCCAGGGAGGAAGAGTTCACGGACGGTGTTGCGCCTTGTGCGCAACACCGGTCCAGTGGACCAACGATCAACACCTTGCAGCCTGGCTCAAGCTATGCGCTTGTGCTAGGGCGCAACTGAAACCCGTTTTTCGCACCACTCAATCAGGAGGAAAAGTTATGCAAGCCGACAGGAAAAATCAGATCCAAACAGAGAAGCTGTCACTGAATCGCCGCACTTTGGCACGCTGGGCATTGGGGGGCTCGGCTGCATTGGCGCTGAGCGCATGCGGTGGGGGTGGAGGCGGTGATGATTCAGATGGCCAAGTGGATCTGTATGCGATATATGACCAAATCGTGCCTGGCATGTCTCGCGAGGATGTGGCGAATTTGATTGGGGAACCGCCCAACGATCGACGCACCATTGATTTTCAAATATGGCGTTACGGGAATCAGATGTTGTCAATCATGACGTTTGGGGATGAGCATTGGTTGGTTTCTGAGGTTATTGTGGATAGCTTTGGAGGTTCTTTACCTCGTCTTGTAAAGACTTTTCCTCTTCCGGATAGGGATTGATTTGGAGTCGAAATGATTGCTGCTCGATTGATTTTGCTATTTCATTTTTTCGTTGCCCCTCTGGTCGCACACGCCCAGTGGGCTGTTTATGATCATCGTGTGAACAGTGAGCTTCAGAGAATTAATGGAATTCAGGGTTTGAATGTAGATTACACCCGCCTCGATGGTCATTTTCTAAATCAACGCGGCGGGACAGGCAATCAAGACCAACTTTGGGGAAGAGAGGGTGAGAGCCGGGCCACATTGAGATCCCTTGAAACACCTTTTGAAGCATTGGAGTTATCTGAGGATGACAGGCAGCGCTTCATCGGCACCGCGCAAGATTGTGGCGATGAGCAATTGAACCGACAACATTTCAATGCCTGCGCAGGATTGCGCAACTTGCGCTTGCAGACCCTCAAGCAGAGCCAAGAGCTCCTGGTCACGCTGGACCGCCGACGTGCCCAGATCGTGTCTTTGATCAGAGCAGCTCAGCAGTTGGAATCTGGGGGAAGCTCCATTGGTGGAGGAGGCTCTAGTGTTGGAGGCGGCTCTGGCATAGGGGGCGGCTCCAGTGCGGGAGGTTCTCAGCAACCAGGGGCCGGTCGTCTGCAGCGCTACCAGTTCGAACTGCAAGCGCAACAAGCCCTCATGCAGGCCGACGCGATGCAACTGCAGGTCCTCATGGACGGCTACAAGCAGCGCGAAAAAATGTATGAGGTGCAGATGGCGGAGGCGCGTCGCAACACGGACTCAGGGCGTACCGGGACAGCGGGCAGTCGCCCGCAGGCCGTGCCTTTTCCCACGGGTATCCGTCTATTCAATGCAGCCCGCAATTGACGCCATGAGTTTTCAGTTCTTGGCGGGTGATGCCACATCAGTGTCCCAGGCACCGCCATTCTGCTTGTGCGGCGGTTCAGCCCATTCAATGGAAGCGGCATAGGCATGAACTGGGAAGAGTTTTTCAGATGCGAGATGTTGGGTCTTCTCGCTCTTTTTCCCCTCCCCGGCGGGTTTGGTGGCGGCCTGGATGACGCGGCCTTTTTCTGTCACACCCGAGCGTTTCTGCTGCAGTCCATCTTTGAGCAAGCGGCTGCGGCATCTGAGCGCATTGCCAGAGCGATCGCCATGCTCTCCACCACCATCGTCACCGGGTGGGTCTTGTTTCATGGCGTGGGGCTGGTCTCCGGCACCCATCGACAGCCCGCGACGGTGCTGCTGATGAGTGCCATCAAGCTGGTGGTGATTGTTGCCTTGATCAATCTCACGTTGAACAGCACCAACGACATCACAGCATTCGTTTTGAGCTTTCAGGATCTGATCACGCAGGCTGTCGTGGGCGGAGACGGTTCTTCCGTTCGCACCATGGTGGACATCAACCTCTTCATCGCACAAGCGATCAATCAAATGGTCGAATCGATGGTGGGTGGAGGGCAGGCTGGTGTGGAAAGCAATCGGCTCACGAATGTTGCGGGTTTGCTGGGTCAAAGCGGCCCGGCCATGATCACAGCCGTCATGGTGATGCTGGCTGAAATCGCCATCGCCTTTGGGCTGATGCTTACACCGCTGTTTCTTTTCTTCCTGTTGTTCAAGGCCACGTCCAGTCTTTTCTGGTCGTGGGTCAAGTTTTTGATGGGCGCGTTCTTTTCCTTGGCCGCACTTGCCCTGGTTTCGGGTGTGGTGCTGAATATCACCGCCAGCTACGGGCTGGCAGTTGCACTTGCGATTTTTGCAAACGGTGGAGAGGCAACTGGAGGGACAGTGGATATCTCAGGCAGTGGCATGCGATTGGCTGCGCTGGGTGCACTGATGAGCGCTGTCGTGGTGTCTGTCCCCCCCATGATCATGCAGTTCTTTAACGCAGGCGTGGGCTTTGCTGCGGGTGCCATGGGCGGGATGATGGGGGGCGCCATGGCAGGCCGTATGGCCGGTGGTGGAACAGGCGTGCCGGGCATGGTGTATGGCGGAGCTGGCGGTTCGGGCGGTGGTGCAGGTGGCTCCGCTTCTGGAGCCGGGCCCTCACAGGGTGGCCAGCCAGGATTGCCCAGCCCAGGTCAAACTGCCGGTGAGTCCCATGGCGGTCCATCGGGCAACTCCACCACACATCAGTTGCTTTCCCGTGCAAATGGCGGATTGTCGGGCGACGAACCTGAGGGGCGTGCCCGTCCCTCAGGCATGCTCGGCCACAACAGCGAGCATGGAAGAACGTCGGCAATCCGTGACCAACAGTGGGGTTCTGGCCGCTCCAACTTTCGCTCAGAAGATGCCTATGTGGCAGAAATGGCTGATCGCCATGGTCTTGGCAACCGAAGCGCGCTGGACAGATCCGATGCCGACATTCGTTCACGGGCCGGTGGTTCGGCTCGGCCAGATGAAACAAACAATTCCGCCAGCGGGGCCAGGCAAACCCATGCCAATCGCGAAGAGGGGGCAGATGGTGGATCCTCCACGCCAACCCGTGGTGGTGAGAACCCGGACACCTCAGTGCATCGCACGCCCCCGCCCGGCGCCACGCCCACGCCATCTGCACAAAGTGAGACGGCCACGCGCCCACAGGTGCCATGGGACCAACGAAACACGGAAGGCGTCCGATCGTGACTGATCCGGTCGCAGCCCCACGTCTACTCAGAACAGAACATCCTCCCTTATGACATCGCATCCCTATCTTCTACCCACCTTGCGACGCGCATTGCCCTTGATGGTGGGGGTTCTGCTCATGCAAGCATGCGCCACCACACCGCCCATGGCCGAAGACTTTGGTGACAACTGGAAGCCGGTGAACGTTCTGGCAGACACCCCCATGGAGATTCCCCTGAAGGAAGAGGTGGCCATGCACCGTTTCCAGCTGCTTCCCACAGACACCAGCTTGAGGGGCTTGCTGGAGCGCTGGGCCAGGGAATACGGTGGAACGCTGGACTGGCAGTACCCCAGCGACCTGACCCTGGTGTCGGCGCTGGAGCAGGCGGCTGACAACAACCTGCAGCGCGCCCTGACTGTGGTGCGGCGTACTTACAGCCCTCAGCGCTTGCGTGTGCAGGTGCTGGGCAATCGCGATCTGCGTGTCACGCGCTTGCCTTGACGGCTGGCCTTTCCCCGCGATCTGCAGTCTGCCTGTCCAACGAAACCCGAACCCGGAACGCCTCACCCATGGCTCTCTTCAAGCGCGAGATTTCTGAAGCCTCGCAAGACATCCTCAAGAAGTCGATCGACTTCGAGAGCAACACCATTTTTCAGGTCAGGCGCAGCGAGCGGCTGGCCTGGATCGTCACCTTCTGCTCCATGGCCGTGACTGTCTGCCTGGTGGCGGCCATTGCCTACATGCTGCCTCTGAAGGAAAAAGTGCCGTACCTGGTGACCGTGGATCTGAAGCGCAGCACCAGCACGGTCACCCACCTGCGTGACGACGTGGCGTATTCCGGCATTTATGCCAGTGAGGCGCTCAACCGCAGCTACGTGGCGCGCTTCGTCCAGGCCCGCGAGGGCTATGACTGGGACACTATCAACGAACACGACTGGGAGTTTGTCGCGGCCATGTCGAACGACCAGGTGAAAAGCCTGTTCGTCAAACAGTTCGACGGCAGCGCCCAAAGCCCGGAGAAGCGCTGGGGGCGCAACGCCGCCATCCGGGTCAAGGTCAACAGCATCGTGTTCCATGGCATGGACGAAGATCGGCGCAAGCCCCCGGTGGGCGCGACGGTTCGCTTTGAAAAATGGAAGTTCGACAAGGCGAGTGGCCGCAGCGAGTATCTGAGCAGCCACGTGGGCACGATGAACTACGAATACAAAACCAACCTTCGCATGAGCGACAGCCTGCGGCTGCGCAATCCACTGGGGTTTCAGGTGACGGCCTTCCGGGTCGACGACGAGTTCAATGCGCCGGTGTTCAAGTCGCAGGAAATGGAAGGGGGCATTCCATTGCTGGAAGAGGGTGAAGGCTTGAGCTTCCGTGGTGCAGATGCAGCCGCGCCCACCGTTCCTGCCACAACCAAACAAGAAGAGCCTGCGATCGGTCTGCCTGGTGCGCCTTCCACGCCCACCACTCAATGACAAACGCACCAATGTGAACAAGGCAGCCTTTCGGCTGTGACACCCATCGGCGTGAAGCCATGGATGTGGCCAATGAATTTTGATTTCAGGGAGTGAATGCAATGAACAGATCACGATGGTGGTCAGGCTTGGCGAGTGTGTGGTTGAGTGTGAGCCTTTGGGGGAATGCCGCCACCGCGCAGGAGGTGCGCAACGTGATGTACCAGCCCGATCAGGTGGTTCGCGTGAACACGGGACTGGGCATTGCCACGCAGATCGAGATCAGTCCGCAGGAGCAGGTGAGCAGTTTCGGTACCGGTTTCAGTGATGGCTGGGAGCTGGTGCGAAAGGACAACGTGTTCTTTGTGCGGCCCAAAAACGTGGACGTGGACACCAACATGTTCATTCGCACCAACATGCGCTCGTACCTGATCGAACTCGTGGTCACGGCCACCAAGTGGCGATCCATTGAAGAGGCCAAGCGCGCTGGCGTGCAGTACAAGGTGCGCTTTGTTTACGG
The DNA here is from genome assembly GCA_002840835.1 of Betaproteobacteria bacterium HGW-Betaproteobacteria-16. GTDB lineage: Bacteria > Pseudomonadota > Gammaproteobacteria > Burkholderiales > Burkholderiaceae_C > Hydrogenophaga. The sequence goes on from PHCQ01000006.1 coordinate 83,795, forward strand.
CAACGAAGCGCCACCGGACGCACAGAGTCCCCAGTCGGCCCTCAACCAGGTGCTGTCACCCACGGCCGCGCCGCTGAATTCCCAGTCCACCTACCACCTGAACTACGACTACGCGGCGGTGCGGGAGGACTCGACCATCGTGCCCACCCGCGTGTACGACAACCAGCAGTTCACCTACGTGCATCTGCCTGCCATGGCCAATGTGCCTGCGTTCTTTGGGCGCAATGAACGCAACGGCGAAGAGTTTCTGGTGAACACCAAAACTGAAGACGGCGTGGTGGTGGTGCACGGGGTGTATCCCTATCTGGTGCTGCGGCTGGGTGCCGACATCGTCGGCTTGAGGAGGAACCCGTGATGAATGAACAATTTCCAGCAGCAGACGGTCAACGGGCCGTCTTCAACGACAACATGCCGCGACTTTCATCCGGCTTGTCCCGCGGCGTGAACAAGATGGCTGTGGCCTACGTGGTGCTGGTCTCGCTCGCCGTGATCGGCGCCACCCTGTGGATCACCAGCAGCGCGTTTTCAGCCGACGACAAGAAAAAGCGCGTCACCTTCGAAGAAGTGGAGGTGCCCAAGAAGCCTGAGTTCAGACCCGCGCCTCCGCCCCCGCCGCCTGCGAAATCTGCCGCTGCATTGCCTGTGTCAACCGCACCCTTGCCGCCTGTGCCGGAACCGCTAGACGATCTCCTGGAACGCCGCATGGCCAACCAGGACAACCTGGTGGCCGCGCAACAAGGGCAGGGCAACAAGAGCCCGTTCTTCCAGGACGAATTCTCATCGGTGAAGCGCGGTGCCGTGCAGCAACTGGCCAATGCCGACTTCACCCTCACACGCGGCACCTTCATTCGGTGCGCCCTGGAGACCAAGGTCGTGTCCACCCATCCCGGCATGACATCCTGCATCGTGACCGAGCCCATCTATTCTGTGAACGGTCGGCGGTTGCTGGTGGACAAAGGGTCCAAGGTCACCGGCGAATACAAGTACCTGGACGAGCACTTTGACCGCATCGGCATCGTCTGGACCCGCATTCTCACCACCACCGGTCTGGACGTGCGCATCGACAGCGCAGGTACCGACTCGCTGGGGGGCGCTGGCGTACCGGGCATCTACGACGGGCATTGGGGCGAGCGCATTGGTGCTGCCTTGTTGGTGAGCCTGCTGGCCGACACCATTGACGCGGGGGCGCAGAAGTTTGCCGACCGAAACGACATAAGGGGCAGGGAGACCACCCAGTACGACAGCGATGGCCGGGTGGCGTCCACCCGGGTGGACCCCTGGGAATCGCACACGGCCACCACCACCAAACGCGCGGCCACGGAAATGCTGTCCCGCTCGGCCAACCGCAAGGCCACGGTCACGGTGCTCAACGGCACGGTCGTGAACATCTTTGCTGCGCGAGATGTGGATTTTTCCTCGGTGATGCGCTGATCAAGACGATCCAGCGACCCGTCGGCGCCTGCGAGTTGCAGGTGCCGGCCACGTTGCTGTCCACCCCGACCTCCCGCCACGCCATCGCCGAACTGTTCCTTTCATGACGCCTCACGACTTTCCCGCAGAACCGGTTGCCGATATCTCGACCGAGTTTCTGGAATACCAGTACCACGTGCTGGGCATCACGGCGTACCTGAACGATCCCGAGGTCACGGAGATCTGCATCAACCGTCCCGGTGAGCTGTATCTGGAAACACAGGCAGGTTGGCAAACGGTGAAGGTGCCGGGCCTGACCTACGACCGCGCCAGGCAGTTCTGCACCACGGTGGTCAATGAGAGCAAGACCGGGCAGCGCATCACCCACACCGATCCAGTGGTTTCACTGACCTTCCCGACCGGGCAGCGGGCGCAGTTTGTGCTGCCACCTGCGGTGCCGGCCGACACGGTGTCCATCACCATCCGCCTGCCTTCACGCTACGTGAAAACGCTCGACCAGTACCAGGCGGACGGTTTTTTCTCGCACATTCTGGAATGCAACGGAGAGGTCACCGAGCTGGATCGGGAACTGCTGGCGCTGCAGAAGGCGGGCGACTTTCATGGCTTCTTCAGCAAGGCCGTGCTCTACAAGAAAAACATCGTGGTGTCAGGCGCCACCGGCAGTGGCAAGACCACGTTCATGAAGTCACTGGTCACGCACATTCCCTCGCATGAACGATTGATCACCATCGAAGACGCGCGCGAACTGTTCATTGATCAGCCCAATGCCGTGCATCTCATCTATTCGCGCGGGGGGCAGGGGACCGCCAATGTCACCTCCAAAGGTTGCATGGAAGCCTGCCTGCGAATGAAACCGGACCGCATCATCCTGGCCGAAATTCGTGGCGATGAGTCGTTCTACTACATCCGCAATTGCGCATCGGGTCACCCGGGCTCCATCACCAGCTGTCATGCCGGCAGCACCACCCAAACCTGGGACCAGATGGCCTTGATGGTCAAGGCATCACCCGAAGGGGCAGGGCTGGGCTTCAACGAGATCAAGCGCCTGCTGATGCTGACCATCGACATCGTGGTGCACATCCAGGCGCATGCCGGCCGACGCTACATCACCGGCATTGATTTTGACCCGGCTCGCAAGCTGGCGATGGTCTGACACAGCCATCGCCAGCCAAATTTTTTGACATATCAGGAGGAAAGAAAAATGAACGTGTGGAACCTTGTTCGTCGAATCAGTGCAGTGAGCATTGTGTTGTGGTTGACCGGCTGTGCCCTGTCGCCTCGTCCTGCTGCGCCTGAACTGGCTGTGGTGCAAACGCAAGCCGAGTCCGAAGCCGAGGCCTACCGATTCAGATTTGAGGCAGGCGACAGCCCGGACACAGACGGCGGTTCGGTGGGTGCCGGGTTCATTGTGGTGACGCAAGGCGAAACCGAAGTGCAGAGCATTGCGCATGATTTCGGCATGTCCGTGTCTGAGCTCGATCCTGCCCAGTGGTTGACCGTCGCGGATGCCAATGGCGACGGCCTGCCGGATTTCCTGGTCCCGAACCGCAGAGGTGAGGGTGACGCGCCCGTGGTCGGCAGCCTCTACCAGTTTGACGAAGGGTCTGGGGAGTTCGAGCTGGTAGAAACGCTTTCCAACATCGGCCTGATCGAAGTCACCACCCCTGGATGCCTGACGATCACGCAAGAGGCCGCAGACACCCGAGTGGCGCGACAGGAGCATTGCTACTCGCCCCAGGCGGGGCGCTGGGTCCGGCAACTGTCACTGCCAGGGCTGATGGAGGAGGGGGATCGGCTGGCATCGGCGTCGCCCGAAGCCCAGCAGGCCTGCGCCGGGCCTACGCCGGCGCTGAGCGAATGCCGTCGCTTGCGACTGACCACCGATCGCGCCTTGCAGGCCGCATTGAAGGAGCACAAGCAGGCCCAGCGCCCCGCACTGGCGCGTGAACGCGGGCGCGTGTATGCGCAGCGCTATGCCGTCAACCTCGATGCCAGCCACCGCTCGTGGCTGCGATACCGTGACAACCGCTGCCTTGCCTACGTGCGTGAGCAAGGCTTCCAGGCGCCACTGTTCCAGTCGGCCAATGAGGCCTGCCGTTTCCGCCTCGCGCAATGGCAACTGCAGCAGTACCAAGTGCAATGACGTGCGACCGGCTGTCTGATGTGGGGTCTGCTGCATGCCTCGATGCAACCGATGACAAGGGAGGCCGTTCGTGAGCAAGGCGAAATGGGTGTTCCTGGCTGGTGTGCTTCTTGTCTCGGTGCTCTGCGGGGCCTACCTGAGTGGCCTGCTGTTGTTCTGGCGGCTCGACATGCCTTTGCATCAGGTGGCATTGACCAGCTATGGGTCGTACTGGCTGGCGCATGCGGACCACCCCTTTCACGGTTCAACCATCAGTTCCAGTGGACTGCTGGGGTTCGGACTTCCGCTGTTGCTTGGCGCGGCCGTGGCATTGGCAGCGGTACTGCACCGGCGGCCGAACCTGTATGGCGACGCGCGATTCGCCACCTTGGCCGACCTGCGTGGCAAGAACATGCTCAAGGCCGAGGACACGGCGCTGGTGGTGGGCAAGAAAGACGGCAAGTTCCTGTACTTCAACGGCCAACAATTTGCCATGGTGGCCGCGCCCACCCGGTCGGGCAAGGGCGTGGGCATCGTGATCCCCAATCTTCTGAGTTACCAGGGTTCGGTTGTGGTGCTCGACATCAAACAGGAAAACTTTGACTTGACCAGCGGCTTTCGGGCCAGGTACGGCCAGTCTGTCTATCTGTTCAATCCCTTTGCTGAAGACTTTCGCACCCATCGATGGAATCCGCTGGGCTATGTGTCGCCAGACCCCAATTTCCGGATCAGCGACCTGCAAAGCATTGCCGCCATGTTGTATCCCACGGTCAGTCTGCACAAAGACCCCTTCTGGGCCAACCAGGCGCAGAACGCCTTCATGGCTTTTGCCTTGTACGCCTTCGAGCAGGCGAGCTACCTGTCGAAGCGATTCAAGTCGGACACCCCCATGGCCGCTCCCACCATGGGGAGTCTGTACCGGCTGGCATCGGGCCGGGCAGGGCAGGACTTCAAGAGTTACCTCAAGGAACTGGCGAGCTGGTCACTGCTGAGCCAGCCAGCGCGCACCGCATTCAATACGCTGCTGAGCCAGGCCGACGAAACCTTTGCCAGCATCATGGGCACCTTCAAGGAGCCTCTGAACCCTTGGTTGAACCCCGTGGTTGACGCCGCCACCGCCGCCAACGATTTTGACCTCCGCGAGGTGCGCAAACGGCGTATGAGCATCTACGTGGTGATTCAGCCAAACAAGCTGGCCGAAAGCCGGTTGATCCTCAACCTGTTCTTCAGCCAGTTGATCAACCAGAACACCCGGGAGCTCCCCCAGGCCAACCCGGAGCTGAAACACCAGTGCCTGCTGCTGATGGATGAGTTCACCAGCATCGGCCGGGTGGACATCATTGCCAATGCGGTCAGTTTCATGGCCGGCTACAACCTGCGACTGATGCCCATCGTGCAAAGCCTTTCGCAACTTGAGTCAACCTACGGCCGCGAAGTGGCGCGCACCCTGCTGACCAACCACGCGCTGCGCATCATCTTTGCACCGCGCGAACAGCAGGACGCCAACGAATACAGCGAGATGCTGGGCTACACCAGTGTGCGCAAAAGCAGCGTGAGCAGGAGCCGCTCTCGCGAGTCGAGCTACACACGCAGCGAGAGCGAAGAACGCCGCGCCTTGATGCTGCCGCAGGAACTCAAGGCACTGGGTGAGGACAAGCAGATCCTCATCGTGGAAGGCATGGCGCAACCGGTGATGTCCCAAAAGATTCGCTACTTCAAAGAGGCCGATTTCAAGCGCCGCCTGGAGCCGCGCGTGGTGCCCCCGCTGCTGCAAATGGACAACGGGCGAAGCAGCGGAATCGCGCCCTCTGGTGCCCCGACTGCCGCCGAGACGGGCTTGCCTCCGGACAGTGTGATGCACATGCAAGCCAGGTCACCGCAGGCAACACCGTCGACAGCCGCTGCGGAGCAGCCCGGCAACGGTTTGCCGACAAGCTCTGGACGCATCCCCCCCGAATACACTGGCCTGGGGGGTATCGTGGGCGAATTTGATCGTGCGCTGTCGCATGTCCGGGCCAACACCACCGGGCAGTTTTCAGGCCTTTCCTCGCTCGAGGTTCGGGCATGAACGTAAACCGTGTGGCACGACTTCGACGTTTGGCGCCCCAACCGTTGCGCAACACGCGTCGCTGCAGCTTGTTCTCCCGTTCCCCTGCGGCAATCATTTCAACTGACGTTTTTTGTTTTCAACGCACCGGCAAGGAACGCCCATGAGCGACATCACCGAACACCCTCCTGTTCCCCAACTGCTGCAAGAAAAGCTCAAGAACTACCCCGAGATCATTGCCGATCTTCAGGGCTCCCTCAATAGAGGTGGCCGTAGCCCGGGGATGAGCAAAACCCTGCTCACCGATCAATTTGAAGCTGCCATTTGGCGGTTGGAAGATGGGTTGAGTCGCTGCATGTCTGACGCCGCCGAAGAACTCAAACTTGTTGAATCCGGGTGTGACCTAGTGCAGATCGCCAAGGCTGAGGCGAAGTGGAGGTTGATGGCCAATTGCCGAAGGAGCGTTTCTGATTGCCTGGACGAACTGGGGACCTTTTTTGGTCGATGAACCTATAGAAACGCGGGAGCGTTCATCATGCCAAGCGAGCAGACAAGCCTCTCAGACTAGATTTTTTCATTGTTAACCCACCGGCAAGGAGCGCCCATGAGCGACATCACCGAACATCCTCCCGTTCCCCAACTGCTCCAAGAGAAGCTGAAGGACTACCCCGAGCTGATTGCCCAGCTTCAAGAAACGCTCAACAAGGTCGGGCGATCGCCCCAAATGAGCAAGACCTTGCTGACGGATCAGTTTGAATCAGCTATTTGGCGACTCGAAAACCGCTTGGATCGTTTCGCGTCTGAAGCTCGCGAAGAACTCAAGGCTGCAGAGGCCGCGTCCGATCCAGAGTTGATTGCAAAGGCCGAAGCCAAAGAGTTGCTGATGCACAGTTCCAGGAGCAGCGTTGTTCGTTGCCTGGAAGAGTTGGGTTCGTTCTTTGGTCGATAAAAAACTCAGGGCGAGTTCAGCATGTCACCCGATCATCCAACCCTTCCAAGCGCCCAACACCAGCAAATTCTGTTCGCAAGGGTATTGGGCGATGAGGACTACACACGCGTCAGTGGCGGACACGAGAAGCCACGCGCCATCATCCTCGCTGGCCAGCCAGGTGCAGGAAAAGGTGGTCTTACAAGGGCGGCCAATTCCGAGTTCAACAACAACATAGCCGTCATCGACCCCGACGATCTGCGCCGTCATCACCCCCATGTCGAGGACTTCCGACGTCAGCACCCCTACACCTGGGCCGATGACACGCACAGCGACGCCAGTGAGTGGGCGAAGGAACTGCGCGCCGATGCCATTGCGCAACGCAAACATCTCGTCATCGACACCACCGCACCCAAAGCGGAACTGATTCAAGACCTGCAGGGCCTGGGCTATCAGGTCGAGGTGCGTGCCATTGCGTCGCATCGGTTGGAGAGCGAGCTGGGGGTGGACAAGCGTTTCGCAGAAGGCTTGGAGGAAGACGGCTATGGTCGCTACGTCCCCGAAGCGAAACGCAACGAGATCTACCAGAACCTGCCAGATCAGCTGGACGACGTGCTAGCCAGAACGGGCGTTCCGATCCAGATATTCGATCGCGAAGGCCAGGGGCACTACGACTCACGTGTCACACCGGCCTTGGCGCCCGGTCAGGCGCTCGAAGCTGCTCGCGAAGCCCGGCTCACGCCCGAGCGACTCAAGGAACTGGATGAAGCCTTGGTCGCCCAGCGTGAATGGCACCGCTCATTGCCCGAGCGCCTGCCCAATGCACACGTGGACCCACCGACCAGCGCGAACCTGCTGGCACAACGCAGCGAACTCCGGGTGGAAGAGGGCGTGACGCAACTGCACCAGCAAGTCCAGCGGTACCGCATCGCTGCCTCTTCCCGCGACGGGCCGAATCGCCCTACCGAGATGGAAGCCGCGCGCCATGACCCCCCGGGGCAGCGCGAGCCCGCGTCGGCTTCGCGGGACGGTCCGCCGATCCGGGCGGGCGCGGTGCTCAAGGGCGTGGGTGTGGCCGGCACGGCCTACGGGTTGTACGAGGGTTACGGCGATTTCCGCGATGCGGTGGACGGCGCGCGTTCCACACGCGAGCAGCACGTGCGCGGCGCAGAGGCCGCCACCGACATGGGCGTGCGTGCCACGGTCTCGGGCACCTCGGCCGTTGTGGGGGGCGTGGCCGGGGGTGCTGCGGGCACTCTGGTGGCGCCCGGCGTGGGGACCACGGCGGGCGCCGTGGTGCTGGGCGGCGCAGCCGCAGTGGGTGCCGAGCACGCCTATGAAGACTCACGGGTACAGCATTGGAGCCGCGCGCTGGGGCGGGAGTTGGGTGCCATCAGCTACGACCATTTCTCCAAAGAAGGCCGGCTGCTGCGCCAGCTCGAATCCCTGCGCGAGGACCTGGGCGAAGCCGGCCGTGCAGCCGACCGCGTGCGCCTGCAAGGCGAGCTCGACAGGGTGGGCGAGGCCTTCAAGACCGAAGCCGAACGCAACAACGCCTACTTCCAGGGGCGCGAGGCCATCGAACAGGCCTGGCCAGCGATGAGCCAGCGCTTCGACGGACTGGACAAGGGCGACGTGGTTGATGCCTATCAGGCGCGCCTGGACGCGGGCATGGACGCTCGCCGCGCGGTGACGGCGGCCTACAGCGACACCGTGCACGAACAGGTGCAGCCTCGCGGCCTGCCTCACGTGCCGCAGGCCGACTACGGCGCCTACAACGACCGGGCGCTCGCCAGTGCCTGGCAGCGTTTCTCGCGCGAAGCCGAACAAGGTGGGCAACAGATCGAGACGCTGGAGCGCCGTGGACCGGAAGAGGCCAACGTGCCGCTGGTGGGCGGCCTGATCGGGCGGCATTACCACGACGCCGAACTGGAGAAACTGCGCAACGCGCAATGGGAGGCCGAGGGCCATCGGTCGGCGATCGAGGGTGAACTGCGCGAGAGAGGACTGAGCATTCCGCAGGTACCGGCGACGCGCCCGGCCAATGAACAAACGATGGAGCGCCAGCGTGATCAGAGCGCAATCGAAACACCAGCCACTCGGCAGGCTGTCCCCATCGAGGTACCGGGTCGAACCCATAGCGGTCTGTCCACAGACGCCAAAGAGGACCATGGGCTCAGCCCGGCGAGCCGCCAGTTGCTGGCAGACAGTGAGCGAGAAGTGGCGCAGGTGGCCCGCCAGCATGGACTGAAGTGGGACCAGGGGCTGAGCAACACCTGCTGCGCAGTCGCGTCAGCGGCCCGGCAGGCCGGCATGACTCAAGTGAACCTGTTCAAGGCCGATGCGGGTGTGATCCGCTTTGGGCAGTACGACGGCTACACCATCCGCGAAGGCGAGATCGACGCGGTGGCTGCGGCCAACGCGCCGCAGTCCGATTCATTGCAGCGCCTGGCTGCAGTGGACCGGCAGACTCAGCAGGACGAAATCCGCGAGCAGCAACAACTGGCGGCGATGGCGCGTGCGGAGCCAGAGGAACAGAGGGCGCGGGCGATGTGATGGCCGGTGAAGAAGTGATCTGATCAACAGAATGAAGGAATGGGTGAGGAAGCATTCCGGTTCTGGGCCAGACGACTGAGCGCATCCTAAAATGCCCACTCTCTTCAACGCCCTTTCCCTGTGATCCGGGCGCCCGTCGCACTCCTTCCGGACTCTTCTCATGACCCGCACCTATTTCGGCACCGACGGCATTCGAGGCACCGTGGGCCAGCCACCGATCACGCCCGATTTTGTGTTGCGCCTGGCGCATGCGGTGGGGCGTGTGCTGCGGCGCACGGAAGCGCACCCCACGGTGCTGATCGGCAAGGACACGCGGATTTCCGGCTACATGCTGGAGAGTGCGCTGGAGAGTGGTTTCAACTCGGCCGGGGTGGACGTGGTGCTGCTCGGGCCTGTGCCTACACCGGCCGTGGCCTACCTCACGCGCGCCCAGCGCGCGAGCCTGGGCGTGGTGATCTCGGCCAGCCATAACCCGTTTGCCGACAACGGCATCAAGTTTTTCAGTGCACAAGGCACCAAGCTCAGCGATGAATGGGAGCTGGCGGTGGAGGCCACGCTGGCAGAGGACCCGGTGTGGGTGGATTCGGCCGGTCTGGGCAAGACGCGGCGTCTGGACGACGCGGCGGGGCGCTACATCGAGTTCTGCAAGAGCACCTGCTCGCATCTGTTCTCGCTCAAGGGCCTGAAAATTGTGGTCGATGGGGCCAACGGGGCGGCCTACAGCATTGCGCCTGACGTGTTCCATGAACTGGGCGCCGAGGTGGTGCGCATTGGTTGTTCGCCCGATGGCCTGAACATCAACCACAACGTGGGCGCCACGCACCCGCAGGCACTGGTAGAAGCGGTGAAGCAGCATGGGGCAGATTACGGCGTGGCGCTGGATGGTGATGCCGACCGGCTGCAGATGGTGGACGCCAGCGGGCGCTTGTTCAATGGCGACGAGTTGCTGTACCTGATCGCCTCGGACCGCATCGCGCGCGACATCGACGTGCCCGGCGTGGTGGGCACGCTCATGACCAACAAGGCAGTGGAAGTGGCCTTCCGCAACAAGGGGGTGAAGTTCGTTCGCGCCAAGGTTGGCGACCGCTATGTGCTGGAAGAACTCGAACGCCATGGCTGGACGCTGGGCGGCGAGGGGTCTGGTCACATTCTGGTATTGGACAGGCACACCACGGGCGACGGGCTGGTGTCTGCCCTGCAGGTGTTGCATGCCTGCGTGGACAGCGGCAAGACCATGGCGCAATTGCTGTCGGAGGTGGCGCTGTTTCCACAGACGCTCATCAATGTGAGACTGAAGCCCGGGCAGGATTGGCGCAGCAACACACGCCTTGAAGAAGAAACGCGCGCCGTAGAGGCCGAACTGGGTGATTCGGGGCGGGTGCTGATCCGCCCCAGCGGAACGGAGCCGCTGCTGCGTGTGATGGTGGAAGCGAGCAATGCGCAGCAGTCGCGCAGCTTCGCCGAGCGGCTGGTGGACGCCGTCAAAAGCCAGGCGCAAGCATGAACCCGGGACCCAATGATCAGATCAAAGTGGTTCGGGCCGACTACGCCGACAACGGTCACGCCGCAGCGCTGGTGATGCTGCTAGACGCCTATGCCAGCGACCCCGCTGGCGGTGGTGAGCCGCTTTCGGCGTTTGCCAAGGCCAACCTGGTGCGCGAACTGGCCGCACGGCCTCAGGCCTACAGCGTGCTGGCTTTCGATGGCACGGCGCCTGTGGGTCTGGTCAATTGCATTGAGGGTTTTTCCACCTTCGCCTGCAAGCCGCTGGTGAATGTGCACGACGTGGCGGTGCTGGCCAGCCATCGCGGCCGTGGCATTGCCGAGTTGATGCTGGCTGAAGCGGAACGCATTGCGCGCGAGCGCGGCGCGGTGAAGATGACGCTGGAGGTGCTGTCCGGCAACGGGGGGGCGCTGCGGCTGTACGAGCGCATCGGGTTCGCGGGCTACCAGCTGGACCCGGCCATGGGCACGGCGCAGTTCATGCAGAAATGGCTGCCCTGACCGCGACGCTCAACGATCAGTAGAGAAGGTACTGCTGGCGCTCTGATGACCAGGCTTCTTCATCCGGGCGCGTGATCGCCTCCAGGTCTGACGGCTGCGCGGCCGGGTCGTCGACCCATTCCCGCAGTGCTGGCCCTCCGTTGATCAGGTCGATGGCCAAGCGGTCGTGTTCGTATTCGTAAGGGAAGTCGCGCCACAGCGGGTACTCAGGCGCCTGCAAACGCAGCGCCTTGAAGGCCAGGGCCTGCAACCGCCAGGGTTTGAAGGCATGGTGGTCGTAGTGCTGGGGGTCTTCCACATGGATTTGCACGCCGGCGCAAAGCTTGCCCACGTGTTTGTGGAAGGTGGGCTCAAAGAAGCATTCCCGCAACACGCAGCCTTGCAGCCATTCCGGTGCCAACTTGCGCATGTCGTCCATCAAACGCCTGGCGTCGATGTCTGGGGCGCCAAACAATTCCAGCGGGCGCGTGGTGCCACGGCCCTCTGACAGGGTGGTGCCTTCGAGCATCACGGTGCCGGCATAGGCGCGGGCCATCCAGAGGTTGGCGGCGTTGGGGCTGGGGTTGACCCAGGTGCGTTCTGTGGGCCATCCAAAACCGGGCGCTTCATCGGGCTTCCAGCCGTCCATGGCGATGACGCGGTACTCCACTTCAAGACCCAGCTTGGCAATGAACCAATGACCGAGTTCACCCATGGTCATGCCGTGGCGCATGGGCATGGGGCCTGCGCCCACGAAGCTTTCCCAGCCCGGACGCAGCGTGAGGCCTTCCACCGGCCTGCCCGCCGGGTTGGGCCGGTCCAGCACCCAGACGGCCTTGCCCGTTCGGGCAGCAGCTTCCAGCACATAGCGCAGCGTGGTGATGAAGGTGTAGATGCGGCAACCCAAGTCCTGCAGGTCGACGAGCAAGACGTCGAAGCTCTCGAGCATGGCGTCTGTGGGCCGGCGTACTTCGCCGTACAGGCTGAACACCGGAATGCCCAGGCGTGGGTCGGCGTAGTCGGGCGATTCGACCATGTTGTCCTGCTTGTCGCCGCGCAGACCGTGTTGCGGGCCGAACGCTGCTGTCAGGCGCACATCGGGCAGGGCGGCCAGGGCATCCAGCGTGTGGTTGAGGTCGCGGGTGACGGAAGCCGGATGTGCCAGCAGGGCCACGCGCCGCCCGGCGAGCGGTGCGCGCAGGTCGGGCTCGGTCAGAAAGCGTTCGATGCCGAATTTCATGAGGTGGGGCGATGAGATGGGGTAGCGGGCCCGCAGGCAGGGTCGGCAAGAGCCGCAGGAATTTGCGCGGCAAAGCCCTGGCGTTGATGAAAATCAGGCTTGGCACCGGGATGACGCAGCGCCCAGTAGCTCAATTGTTGATCTTTGGTTTCGATCACGGCGGTCAGGCTCAGATCCAGTGGCTGACCGGAACCACTCGTGTGCAACGCGGATGCGGGAAGCCAGGCCTCCAGCACCAGGGCCTTGGGTGTGCAATGCCACGCCACCGATGGTGGAGGAAGGCTCAGCGCAGCCGACGCAGACTCTGCAGCGGTGTCGCGGACGCGCTCGGCACTGAAGCGGTAGCTTGCCCACTGGCCTGAAGGCGAAAAATTGAATTCTTGGTAGCCGGCAGCGTCGCGCACGGCCACAAAAGCCTCGAAGCAGGTGTGCTGCCACAAGCCATCGGCAGGCCCGGGTGACGCTGACGCCGGGATGAGCAACGCTGACAGATCACCCCGAACCTCATACCGAAAACGCCATCTCTCACTTGCAAGCGTCACCGCGCGCTCGACCGACGCGGTGATCGCCAGCGCAATGGCAGCGGGAGCGGCTGGGTGGCAGATCAGCGCCTGTGGCGGTACCAGCCAGTGCGCCGCTTGAGGGTGATGGGGAGTGTTGGCGACAGGTTTCACAGCCCGCTATTCTGGCAGGCGCCTGCCGCGCACGACGCCCACGGAATGCTGCTGCACATCACGGCTGGTAGCAGCGACCGCTGGGGTCCACTTCGATGCGGATCAGTTGATTGCCGCCACCGCCCCAGTCGTTGCCGCCTGTGAAGGTCAGGCAGCCTTCGCCTTTGTAAAACGTGATCAGGCGGCGCGCATCGGTGCCGAAATAGAACGGAATCCAGCGTTTGCCGGTTTCGTGTGCGTGCATCGCGTCGGGGATGCCGATCAGGCGTTGAACGGGCAGCGCCTCCATGCCGATCTGCAGCTGGGCGAAACGGCTGCCGGGCGCGGCCGTACCCACAATTTCGCCTTCGAAGGAGCCATCTCTTGAGGGAACGATGCGGGTTTCACCGGGCCCTACCGTGCCGGCGGTGCTGGCTGCCCTGGGGCTGGAGGCCGCGGGTTTGGCGGGTTCGTCCAACGACACGGTGGCACAACCTGCCACCAGCGAAGCAATGAAGATCAGCAAAACGCAATGGCGGATAGATGGCATGCAGGGAGGTCCTTGAGGGGGATGAGGAAGTCGGGGTGGCGATCACGCTGCGGATTCGGGATCGCTTAGCAGCGCCATGGCAGCTTGAACCGCCATTTTAGGGAGTGTGGGGGTGCGCGGCACCCATGTGTCCTGGCACGGAAGTAACAGTGTGCTGCGGTGTCAGGCAGGCAGATTCAGTGTTGGCGTGGGTAGCTGTGCGGTATCGCTGTGGTCGCCGCCCAGCGTCGCGGGATCGGGCAGCACCACCACAGGGGAGAACCCGCCGCCTTCAGTGCGGAAGTTGGTGGTCTGCCCGGACCAGGTTCGGGCGGCCAGCAATTGCACCTCACCCCGGAAGGTGTACGCACGCAGATCCACCTTCAGCCGCCGGGTCCCATCGTCCACCCACACCAGTCGCTCGCTGGGCGGTATCAACGTCTGTGCCACATAGGAGCCTGCGAGGATGTCTCCCCAGACGCGTCGCGTCAGCTTGTCGCCCCGGTATGCGGCCCGGGCACCGAAACCTGCCGAGGGTTTGAAGAACAGCGTGCGCCGCTGCGCCCACAAGGCCTCGGCGTTCTCTGGCGTGACAAGCCGGGTTGCGGGCACAGCCTGCGCCAGTACCGCCAGCGTCGCCTGATCCACTCCCCAGGATGCCAGCAGCGCGGCATCGGAGAGCGTGATGAGGTTGCGTTTGTCTGCGTACAGCGCGTGGGTGCGCGGATGCGGGGTGAGCACCACGGCACCTGCCTGATAGGCCTGATTCAGGGCCAGATGTTCCTCTGCCTCCAGGTAAAAATCGGTCAGGCGGTTGTAGACAAGATCCACCGGCATGCCGGCGGGCAGGGCGGGGTGCCAGAGCGCGCCGTCGCGCCATTGCAGCTCACCCGGATCTGCGATCACGGCGAGCATGCCATGGGCGGCAAGCAAACCGCGAGCCATCTCGAACTCCGGCGCCAGGTACTGCTGTGCTGGCGCGTCGTCCACGATCAGGATGTTGCGCAATGGGCGGTCCGTTCGCTGGGATCGCCATTCGGCTTCGAACATCGACACAAAAGTGTCGTCATGTGCCTTGGGCGTTGCAGGCGTTTTGAAGAGACCGTCAAACGCTTCGCAACAGGCCCGGTGGGCGCGTGCCAGTGCCGCGTTGAGGATGGCGCCGCCCGCGTTGCTGTTGATCTCGATGAGCCTGGGGCCGTCGGCCGCCAGATGGAAGTCGTAACCCATGAACACGCCAGAAGGACCCCAGTCCCGTTGTGCAATCGCCGGTGCCTGCGCAATGGCCAGGGCCTGCCATTCAGGCCTCTCGATCACGCGTTCGAGCGCCTGTACCGTTTGAGCCAATTGCCGGCCGGTGCTGGCGTCGAGAAACACGGCGGTCGAAGAAAACAGGTGAGGGTGGCTCGTGGCCAGTTGGGCGACCAGTCCTTCAAGAGCCGGGTGGGTTTCCAGTTGCTCGCGCAGACGATCAGCTTGAAGGGTCTGGCACGCACAACCCAGGTTGAGTGCTTCGGCGAGGTTCATGGTGTTTGGGTGCAGGTGGCTGCCATGGAGGGTAAATCATATTTCAATAATATTTGAAATATCTGCGATGAAGGGAGAAATGTCGTCATCAAAACTTCATGCAGATGCCATGCGTGAGTCATGCGCGCTTCCCAGAATGCAGGTTCATGAACAGACATACAAACCACACGGGACTATTGAGTGTCCTGTCTGCAAGGGATCCGATCATGAGCCTGACCTGGCAGTTCAGACCCGCCTTCCAATGCGGTGGTCGCGAAGAACAGGCCCGCAAATCGGTCGAGACGCCGAACGTTTCGGGAGGCCAGTCATGAAAGAGCTGCCGACCCCCACCCTGGACCTTTCGCCGTTGAAGCTGCCTCGTCGGTGGACTTTTCCCAAGCCAGTCTTTGGCGATGCGGTTGAAATCCCTACAGCGGCCAAGCCACCAAAGACGACAGGTGGCATCGAAGTGTCATGGGCGCGGCATCAGGACGAGGTCCGCGAAGCCCAGCGCCTGCGCCACAACGTGTTCGCCGGGGAAATGGGTGCCATTCTCTCCAATGCCGTACCGGGCCATGACGTTGATCTGTTTGACGATTTCTGCGAGCACCTGCTGGTGCGCGACAGCGACACCGGCGCGGTGATCGGCACTTACCGGGTGCTCACACCGGCACAGGCCCGCCGTGTGGGCAGCACCTACAGCGACACCGAATTCGACCTGACCCGCCTGCGGTTGATGCGCGAACGCATGGTGGAACTGGGCCGCAGCTGTGTGCACGCCGATCATCGCCACGGCGGCGTGATCATGGCCCTGTGGGGCGCGCTGGCTGAATTCATGGTGCGCAACCAGCTTGACACCATGATCGGCTGCGCGAGCATCCCGATGAACTGCCAGGGTGCGCAGGGTCACGCTGGTGGCGGACATGCAGCGGCCAGCATCTGGCGTCAGGTCAGGGAAAAACACCTGGCCTCCATTGAGTTTCATGTGCGCCCGCGCCTGCCATTGCCGATCGAACAGCTAGACGACACGCTGGATGTGGAGCCACCCGCATTGATCAGGGGTTACCTGCGGCTGGGCGCCAAGGTGCTTGGCCCACCGGCATGGGATCCGGATTTCAACGCGGCCGATCTGCCGATGATGATGCGCATCGCCGACTTGCCGCCGCGCTACCGCAAGCACTTCCTGGGCGCGTGATGAGAACCGCGTTCGAAGCACTCGGCGGCTGGGGACTCAAAGCAGGACTGCCGACCGGGTTCGACGACGTGGCCGAGGAAGATGATGCGAGCCAGGGCAGTGGTGAACGCGCCTGCTACCGCGCGGTGTTCATTTCTGATCTGCACCTGGGCACAGCAGGCTGTCAGGCCCATGCGCTGCTCGACTTTCTCAAGCACCACCCCAGTCAGACCCTGTATCTGGTCGGCGACATCATTGACGGCTGGCAGCTCCGACGGAAATGGTTCTGGCCCCAGGCGCACAACGACGTGGTGCAGAAGCTTCTGAGGCGCGCGCGCAAAGGGTGCAGGGTGGTGTTCGTGCCCGGCAACCACGACGAGTTTGCGCGCCAGTTCCACGGACACAGTTTTGGTGGCATTGAAGTAATCAACGAGGCCGTGCATACCATGGCCGACGGGCGCCGGCTGTGGGTGGTGCATGGCGACCACTTTGATGGCGTCATCCAGTGCGCGAAGTGGCTGGCTTATGTGGGCGACAACCTCTACGAGTTCACGCTGCGGCTGAACCGGCACCTCAATTCCATGCGCGCCCGCCTGGGGTTGCCCTACTGGTCGCTGTCGCAGTACCTCAAACACAAGGTGAAAACGGCCGTGAACTACGTGTCGGACTTCGAAGGCGCGGTCGCAGCCGAGGCCCGCCGTCAAGGCTACCAAGGCGTGGTGTGCGGGCACATTCACCGGCCGGAGATGCGAACCATCGAAGGCACGCTGTACTGCAACGATGGCGACTGGGTCGAGAGCCTGTCTGCGCTGGTGGAGCACCTCGATGGTCGGCTGGAACTGGTGCACTGGGCGCCATTGGCGGGCAGGCAATCAGGCGGGGGGACACCGGTTGCTCAGGAAGTCGAGGTCCAGCGCACGGGTGAGCTGGCCTGAATCCGGGCGAGCACGTTGTTTCTGGCAGGTCTTGCGCATCGGTACCGACCAACCACCCGGTGCAACGAAACTGTCACACAAACGTCATTTCTCCGTTCAATAATGGCGGCTACCGTGTGTCGGTCTGGCAGGCTCTGCCGAGCCTGCCTGCCGCACCGCCCACCTTCACCCCGGTATTCATGAGCGCGAGCAGCCCACAGACAAGAATTCCTTTCCTGGACCGCGACCACAGCATCCTGGCCTTCAATGAACGGGTGATGGACTGGGCACGTCGCCCCGATGTTCCGTTGCTGGAGCGGTTGCGTTATCTGAGCATCGTCTCAAGCAACCTCGACGAGTTCTTCGAGGTACGCATGGCGCCCCACCTGAGCGCCCTCAAGGCCAACGAGCAACGGGGTCTGTACACCGCCCAGACCCACCAGCTGATCGCTGACAAGATCCACCAACTGGTCGCGCAGCAATACGCCATCTACAACGACGAGCTGCTGCCGCTGCTGGAGAAGAAGGGCATCAAGCTCATTTCCCACGGCGAACGCAACCCGCGCCAGCGCCGCTGGATCAAGGACTATTTCAGCCGGGAAGTGCAGCCGCTGCTGCTGCCGATCGGGCTTGACCCTTCGCACCCGTTCCCGCAGGTGGCGAACAAGTCGCTCAATTTCATCGTGCGCCTCACCGGCAAGGACGCGTTCGGCCGAGAGAATGAAATCGCGATCGTCAAGGTGCCACGCATCCTGCCGCGATTCTTTCGCATGCCGCCGGTCAAGGGCTCCAAGCAGACGCACTTCGTGTCGATTTCCAGCCTGATCCGCTCCCACCTGGGCGACCTGTTTCCGGGCCGGCAGGTCACGGAGTTCTCGCAGTTCAGGGTCACCCGCCATTCCGATCTGGCGGTGGACGAAGAAGAGGTCAAGAACCTGCGCACCGCGCTGCGCAAAGGGTTGCAACAGCGCCACTACGGCGAGGCCTTGCGCCTGGAAGTCACGGCCGGGTGCTCTGAATACCTCTCAGGGTTCCTGCTGGCCCAGTTCGGGCTGCCGGAACAGGCCTTGTACCGTGTGCCCGGCCCGGTGAACCTGGTCCGGTTGAACCAGCTGATCGACCAGGTGGACGCTCCTGCGCTGCGCTTTGAGCGCTACAACGCCGGCTGGCCCGCCCAGCTCACACCGGGGCAGTCTTTCTTTGAGCGCTTGCAACAAAGCGATGTGCTGATCCACCAGCCCTACGAGAGTTTCGACGCGGTGCTGGCTTTCCTGCGTGAAGCGGTCGAAGATCCTCAGGTGCTGGCCATCAAGCAGACCATCTATCGGGCCGGCGCGCGTTCCGAGCTGATGAACCTGCTGCGCGAAGCCGTGCGACGCGGCAAGGAAGTCACCGCCGTGGTGGAGCTCAAAGCGCGGTTCGACGAAGAAGCCAACATCAACTATGCGGAGCGCCTGGAGTCAGTGGGTGCGCAGGTGGTGTACGGCGTGGTGGGTCTCAAGACCCACGCCAAGATGCTGCTGGTCACCCGGCGCGAAGACGGGCAGCTGCGCCGCTACGCGCACATGTCCACCGGCAACTACAACGCGTCCACCGCCAAGCTCTACACCGACCTCAACTACCTCACGGCAGACGAGGCACTCACGGCAGACCTCGACCAGATCTTCCTGCATCTGGCCAGCCAGAACCGTCTGCCGAAGCTCAACAAGGCCCTGATCGCACCATTCCATCTGCACAAGGCCATGCTGGAAAAGGTCGACGCGGCCGCGGCTGCGGCGCGCGAAGGCAAAGAGGCCCGCATCATCCTCAAGATGAATGCGCTGACCGACGAACAGCTCTCACGTGCGCTGGCGCAGGCCTCGCAGCAAGGGGTGAAAATCGACATCATCGTGCGCGGTGCCTGTATCCTGCCGGCGCAGGTGCCCGGCATCACCGACAACGTGCAGGTGCGCTCCATCATTGGCCGGCTGCTTGAGCATTCCAGGGTGTTCTATTTCCGGGTCGACGGCAAAGAAGAGCTGTGGCTCTCAAGTGCCGACTGGATGAACCGCAACATGCTGCGCCGCCTGGAACTCGCCTGGCCCGTGACAGACGCCAGTCTGCGCAGCCGCATCATGGACGAATGCCTGTCGGCCAGTCTGCATGACAACAAGGACGCCTGGTTGCTGCAGCCTGACGGTCGCTACGTGCCAGCTGGCGCTCTGGGCACAGGAAAGGGCCGCAGCGGCCAGCATTCCGCACAGGCCGCGTTGATGGCCCGGTACGGCAGCAAGGGTTGAGCAGGAGTAACGACGTGGATCTCATTCTCTGGCGCCATGCCGAAGCCCATGAGCATCCCGACCTGTTGCTGGGGGCGCCAGGCGATGCCAAAGACCTGGCACGCCGTCTGACTTCGCGCGGGGAAAAGCAGGCCTCCCGCATGGCCGCCTGGCTGGACCGGCAACTGCCTGAAGGCGCACGGGTGTTTTCCAGCCCGGCCACACGCTGCGAACAGACCGTGATGGCCCTCGACCGCAAGTTCAAGCTTCGCGACGAACTGCTGCCCGAGGGCGACCCCCTGGATCTGCTGGAGCTCGTCCAGTGGCCAACGGGGAAGTCTCCCGTGGTGGTGGTCGGCCATCAACCCACCCTGGGGCGCGTGATCGCGCGGTTGCTGGGCTTGGCTGAAGAAGACTGCTCAGTGAAGAAGGGGGCTTTGTGGTGGTTGCGCCACCGCGAGCGCGGCAGCACAAGCCAGACCGTCGTGGTGACGGTGCAGACGCCGGAACTGCTTTAGGCAACGCTGAGCTTGTTCAGCGTTGCCTTTGCCAGTCGCTGGGAGATTGCGCCCGGCGCCTCAATGAACACAAGCGAGTGTGTTCAGGCCTGTGTGACGGGCGGCTTGGCTGCTTCAACCAGCTTGACGGCGGGCCGATCCTTGGCGGCGGGCCTGGTGGCTGCCTTCACCGCAGGTTTGGCCGGGGCCTTTGCGGCAGGTTTTTGAGCCGTTTTTTGAGCGGACTTTGCGGCTGGTTTGACTGCGGTCTTGGCGGGCTCTGGCGCCTTCTTTACCGTCGCCTTGGCTGGTGCCGGTTTGCTTTTGGCGGCCTTGGCGACTGGCTTGCTGGCGACGGCAGGTTTTGCTGCGGGTTTTGCCGGAACGGGGGCAGCAGGGCGACCCGTTTTCAAAGTGGGTACCGCCGCCAGGGCCGCTTTCAACGCGCCGTCGTTCAAGCCTGTGAGCAGCATCAAACCTGCACGCAGCAGTTCGCTCTTCTTGACGCTGGTGCCGAGCCCAATGGCGCGGGTTTTTAAAAGGTCAATGGCGGCAAATTCGGCCTTGGGGATCGTGAAACTGTCGCGAACGAGTTTGGGCTTCTTGCCGCTGGGCTTGGTGTTCTGGCTGGCCATGAGGCACTCCGGGTGGTTTGAGATGGGCAATAGTTTAAACCGTATATACGGTTTTTTATCGGCCACTGAAACATGTCAAAAGCATGACATTTTCGTGACGTGTTCAGCCACTATTCCTATGCGAAACACAGGTCCGATGATGGAACTGCACCGCCATGCGCCTGGCTCGCAACGAAGTCTCAGAGCGCGTTCAACGCCTCCGCTGTGGCTTGTGCCGCCTGTTCAAGCGCAGGCAGCAGACCACGGGCGCGTTCGGGCTGGCCAGCCTGTCGCTCAATGTCCTCACACAGACGCGCCAGTTCCTGGGCACCCACGTTGCCGGCAGAGCCCTTGAGCACATGCGTGGCGTGGCGCAACGCCTGGGCATCCCCGGCATGCACTGCGCGAACAATCTCGGCCGTTCGGCTCGCCAGTGAGGCCAGGAACTCGCCAATGATCTCTCGTCGCAGACTGCCCGTGGCGTCGTCGAATTCGGCGAACGCCTCCCAGCGTTCCGGGTCGATCCAGATGGTCTGAGCTGCCTGGATTGGATCCGGTTCGGAACCGGAGGCTGCCTCGCCGTTCTGCAGGCCGGCAAGGTGCTCCTCTGGATGCGGCCGTTCCGTGAGGCGGCGCAGCGTGTGGGCCAGGTGTTCAAGGTTGAGCGGCTTGGGCAGGTATTCAGCCATGCCGGCGTCCAGGCACCGTTGCCGGTCTTCCCCCAAGGAAGACGCGGAAATGCCCACCATGGCGGGTGCCTGGGCACCCCACTGTTCAAGCATGGCCTGAGCCGTGGCGGTGCCGTCGAGCTCGGGCATGTGACTGTCGAGCAGCACCACGTCAAAGGGGCGTCCCGACTGCCAGGCCTGCGCCACGGCCACCAGCGCGAGGCGGCCGTTGATGCCGGTATCTGGCGTGTAGCCCAGGTGCTGCAGCATGGCGCACGCCACTTTGAGGTTGATGGGGTTGTCGTCCACCACCAGCACCCGCTGTTGGTCGGTCGCGCATGGGAGTTCGGCCACCCCGTCGGTCGGAATCCGGGCCGGGTCGACCGCAGCCGAACGGATGGTGAAACGAAACGTCGACCCCACGCCAGGCTGGCTGTTGACCGTGATCTGCCCGCCCATCATCTCCACCAGGTGCTTGCAGATCATCAGACCGAGTCCGGTACCGCCGTACACCCGGGTGGTGGATGTGTCGCCCTGAGCAAACGGCTGGAAGAGGGCGCCAATGCTGGCTGGCTTGATGCCCACGCCGGTGTCGCTCACACTGAAATTCAGCACCGTGCCTTGCGCGTCGGGTTCCTGCCAAACCCGCAAAGTGACCTCGCCCTGGTTGGTGAACTTGATGGCGTTGGACAGCAGGTTGATCAACACCTGGCGCAATCGTGTGATGTCGCCGATCACGGCCTGGGGCACATCCGCCGCAATGTGCATGGCCAGATGAAGCCCCTTTTCCTGTGCGCGCAGCATGAGGATGTCGTGCGCCTGCCGGATGGCGGCGCGCAGGTCGAAGGCCTGCTGTTCCAGCGTGAGCTTGCCCGCTTCAATGCGTGAGAAGTCAAGGATGTCGTCGACCACAGACAACAACTGCTCGCTCGACACCTTGAGCACACCCAGCAGGTCTTGCTGGGCTTCGGTGAGCGGTGTTTCGCGCAAAAGGTCGCTCATGCCAACCACGCCGTTAAGCGGCGTGCGGATTTCATGGCTCATCACCGCCAGGAAGCCTGCCTTCGCCTTGACGGCGGCCAGCGCCTCTTCGCGCGAGGCGGCCAGTTCGGCGGTGCGCTGGCGCACCCGCTCCTCCAGCATCAGGGCCGCTTCGCGCAGTTGCTCGTTCTTCTCCTGAATCTCGCGGGTAGACGTCTGAATCGACTGGGCACTGTCGTGCAGCACCTTGGAAAGCAGGTGCACTTCCTTGAAGCCGGTTTGTTGCTGAACCTCGGGCACCTGGCCCGCACCCACGGCGGTGGCCGAAGCATTGAGCAACTGAAACTGACCCGACAGGCCCCTGGCCACCAGGTAGGCCAGCACACCCGCCAGGCCGATGAGGGCAGCCAAAGCGCCCAGCGCCACCTGCCGGGCCTGGATGACCTGGGAGGTGAAGTCGGACTCGGGCGCCACCACGATCAGCTGCCAATTGAGGTTGTACTTCTGCCCGAACGGACGCTGCAGGGCGATCAGGCGGTTGGAACCCAAACCGAGCAGCTGCTTCCAGTCTGAAGCAGTGTCCAGCCGCACCAGGCCGGGGTTGTGCCGCAGGCTGTCGCGGTATTGCGCGCTCAGCTGGGTGAAGGACTCGCGCACCAGCGGGTCCTGGCTTTGCAGGGGTGAGAGCCGCTGGAACTTGTTGTTTACCTCGACGCTGAGGTCCTCCTCGACCGAGGAAGCGACCAGCAAACCCTGGCTGTCGACCAGGTAGGTCACGGCATGTTCGCTGATGCGGGAACTGCGAATCAGGTCGGTCAGGCGGGCAAGGCTCATGTCGACGGCGACCACGCCCAGCACGGAGCGGCCGTCTGTGTCGAAGATCGGATGCGCCAGCGTCAGGTCGAACTGCGCCTTCACGGCCGACCGGTACACGTCGGTGAAGGTTCGCTGACCGGTGCTCAGCGCCAGCTGGTACCAAGGGCGCTTTCGCGGATCGTAGATCTGTGTTTCTGTTCGAACGAGCTGGCTGCGGTCGCCTGGATGGTCGATCAGAAAGTGCTTGCGGCCGCTATCGCCCGGGCGGATTTCACGCACCACGAAGCCATGGCTTTCGCGCTCCAGGCCAAAAAACGAACCGTCGGCGGTGCCCATGTAAAGGTAGGGCACGTTGGGCGACTGCTGTGTCAATGCATAGGCCATGGTTTCAAAAGCAGCCGTGTCCTTGAGCCAGTTCCGGGTGCGCTCAGCTTCGGCGCCTGTGGCCACAAAGGGGGGCACCAGGGCATTCACCACGGTATGGGACTCACCCAGGTGGGCCAGCGCGCCCACATCCACCCGGTGCGCGGCCTGGCTCATGGCGTTTTCAGCCAGGGTGTTGATCGACTGTGAGCTGTTGGTGGACAGCAGCCATGCCGCCAGCAGGGCGGGGATCAGCGCCGCCAGCACCAGAGCGGTGATCAGCGTGGGCCCTATGGAAAGGCGGCGTCTGCCGGAAAACGATTTCATGCGAGAGGAATCTTCATCAAAGGCAAACGGACGAGCACGGGGCCCGTCAAGCAGGTGGCATGTCTAGTTGGGCAACGGCTCCACCAGGCACACATCCATGGGATCCACCCGGTGGGGAAGGGCGAGCAGATACCGGCGCACGGGGTGCACCGCTCCTGTGATGCTGCGTAACACATGGGCCGACACCGTGATGCCGGTGCGGCCCGGGTATTGCGCATGCTTTTGCAGGGCCACCGCATCCATCACGGTCTCGCCGACGGGCACCGATTGTGCCGCACCGCCCAACAGGCCATCGAGACGCATCATGGCCACCGGCCCGCCATGCAGCGCCACGCCCAGTTCCACACTCTCCAGACCATGGCGCGGTGCCAGTGTCTGCACGAAGCTGTTCAAACCGGAAACGGCTTTTCGAAGCGCCAAGGCCGCCTTGGCCGCGCGCAGACCATGCGGCGACGTGGTCGGTGCATCGGGGCCGTCCGCAAACACGGCGACCACGCCGTCACCCAGGAACTGCAGGCTGTGGGCGCCAAACAGAAAGACCGTGTCGCCACAGCTGTCATAGAACCGTTTGAGCAGCTGTGCCATGTCCTGCGCGCTCAAGGCGTTGTTCCACAATGCGTGATTCACCAGGCCCGCACTGAGGACGGTGGCCTGCTCGTGGAAGTTGGCTTGTCGCGCTGCACCGCCGCCGGGCCATTGTTCGTTCAGGGCACGCGCCAGGCGCTCTTCATACGTGTCGCTTAACTCGCGCGCCTGCGCCTGCAGGGCGCCGCTCAGGGCCGACTGCACATGCATGTCCTGCGACTGCGCACGCATGTTGTTCTTGTTGACCTGAGCCATGACCGCTTCGGCCAGTTCACGTGCCCGAAAGGGCTTGGCGATGTAGTCGTCTGCCCCCAGGCTCATGCCGTGTCTCATGTCACGGCGCTCCTGCAGCGAGGTCAGGAAGATGAAGGGCGTCAATGCACACGCCGGGTGCGCCCGGACGCGCTCCAGCAGTTCCAGACCGCTGAGGCCTGGCATGTCGATGTCACTCACGATGACGTCCGGGCGCAGTTGCTGAACGCTTTCCCAGGCGGTGGCGCCGTCCGACACGGCAACCACATCATGACCCTTCTTCTCCAGGACCACCGTCAACAGCTTGAGCGTGCCCGGGTCGTCCTCTGCCACCACTATCAATGTCATATCGGATCACAGGTTCTTCTATTTGGAATGAACCATGCTAGCCCGGCGGTGGGCGAAAGCTTGTGTGAGCGGTTTCAGTGCCGACACTTTGTGTGATGGATTGCCGCCCTTGATGCTTTAACGCACGTCTGCGGTGAACTTCCAGGCTGTTTTTTGCCAGGCAATCACTTCTTCGCCGATCAGCCAGGCGGACTGCGGGTAGCGCTTGGCCCACCCCGGGTTGGTGACCAGCTTGAAGGCTCCTGGCTTGTAGCTCAGGCGGATCGACTCGTATTCCGGCATCTGCCGCGCGTGGCACAGCAACACCGCCAGGCGCAGGCACATCAGTTGTTTGGCAAACAGTTCGTCGCTCAACGACAGCTCCAGCTTGCGCAGTTTGCCGCGCTGGCCCAGCACGAGCTGGCTCATGCGGTGCAGCTCCGGGAATGAAAAACCGGGGGCGTCCACGTTGTCGAGGATGTAGGCGCCGTGGTGGTAGGAACGGTCGTGAGAGATGTGGGTGCCGATTTCGTGCAGACGTGCGGCCCAGGCCAGCTTCTGCGAATACCGCTCGTTCTGCGCATCGACCGCAGCCACCTGAGAGAAGAGGGCTGTGCTCACCGTGCTGACCCGTTGCGCCTGGGCCTCATCGATGGAAAAGCGCTCTCCCAGCCAGCGCACCGTGCGTTCGCGCACGTCACCGCCATCGGTCTCCCGGTCGATCAGGTCGTAGAGCGCACCCTGGCGCAATGCGCCCTGCGCAGGCAGCAATTGCTGAATGTCAAACAGGTCAAAGATGGCGTAGAGCACGCTCAAACCACCCGCGATCACGGGGCGGCGGTCGTCCTTGAGCCCGTCGAGCTTGATCTGTTCGACATTGCCCGCTTTCACAAAGCGTTCGACCAGCCAGTTCAACCCGGAGCGGGTGATCACGCCCGATGCCCATCCATTGGCCGACAGCATGTCCATCACAGCGCCCACCGTGCCGGAGGAGCCGTAAGCCGCGCTCCACTCAGACGGGGGAAAACTGTCCAGCGCTTCGTCCAGCACCGCCTTGGCCGCCACTTCGGCGGTTTTGAAGGCGCTGGCCGTGAACACCCCGCGTGCGAAGTATTTGCCCGACCAGGCCACGCTGCCGAGCCGGTAGGACTCCATGCGATGGGCCTTGTAGCCTTCACCCAGGATCATTTCCGTGGAGCGGCCACCAATGTCGAACACCAGGCGTTTTTCATCGGACTGCGGCAGCAGGCGTGACACCCCCTGGTAGATCAGCCGCGCCTCTTCCTGGCCAGAAACCACCTCGATGGCAAAGCCCAATATGGCCTGGGCCTGTTTGAGAAATTCATCGCGGTTTCGCGCTTCGCGCAAGGTCTGGGTGGCCACTGCCCGCACCTGCTGCTTCTTGAAGCCGTGCAGCCGCTCGGCGAATCGCGCCAGGCATTCCCAGCCGCGCTCCATGGCGGCTTGGCTCAGGTTCTTGTTTTCGTCGAGACCGTTGCCTTGGCGGACGGTTTCCTTGAGGTATTCGATCCGTTCGATGTGACCCGAGTGGTAGCGGCCGATTTCCAGTCGGAAGCTGTTGGAACCGAGGTCGATGGCGGCCAGAAGGGTACCGTTTTGCATGCGTGCGGCGGACGGCCGGTCACCGGCCCTCCGCGAATTCCTGAATCTGTTGGGTTGCCGGGATTGTGACGCATCGGCGCCAGGCACACCGCACGCAAGTGCGCCATCAGGTAACCAAAAAGTGACAGCGGCAGACGGTCAAAGGCCGAATTTCACGCCCCGTCACCATGCGATGACATCGAAAGACCTGCCTGATCCGCAAGCCGTCGGTCGGATCGAGGCAGTTGCATGACAAGTCCGCATATGTCACACAGCTGTCACATTGGCCCCATAGAGTCCTTCCTATCCGATCTTTCTTCCTTCTTTTTCCTTTTCCCCCAACCCCTGAGAGGACTCTCAATGAACACCAAACGCACTTTGCTCAAAACCGTGGCCGCTGCCGCACTGGCTTCTCTTGCCATGGGTTCTGCCATTGCTGCAGACATCACCGGCGCGGGCGCTACTTTTCCGTTCCCGATCTACGCCAAGTGGGCTGAGGCCTACAAGAAAGACACCGGTACCGGTCTGAACTACCAGTCGATCGGTTCGTCCGGCGGCATTCGTCAGATCCGTGCCAAGACCGTTGCATTTGGCGCCACCGACGCACCTGTCAAGGGTGAAGATCTCGACAAGGACGGCATGGTGCAGTTTCCGGCCATCATTGGCGGTACCGTGCCCGTGTTCAACCTGGAGGGCTTCGGCAAGGGCGAACTGCGCGTGACCGGCCCCGTACTGGCGGAAATGTTCCTGGGCACCATCAGCAAGTGGAACGACCCCAAGCTGACCGCCCTGAACCCTGGCAAAAACCTGCCCGACCAGGCCATCACCATCGTGCACCGCGCTGACGGCTCCGGCACCACGTTCAACTGGACAGATTACCTGAGCTCGGTGAGCCCGGAATGGGCCGACAAAGTGGGCAAGGGCGCTGCCGTGAAGTGGCCAGCTCCTACCTCGGTGGGTGGCAAGGGCAACGAAGGCGTGGCTGCGAATGTGACCCGCACCAAGGGTTCACTCGGTTACGTGGAATACGCCTATGCCAAGAAGAACAACATTTCCGTTCTCGCCCTGCAAAACAAGGATGGCAAGTTCGTGATGCCCGGTGACGACACGTTCTCGGCCGCTGCGGCTGGTGCTGACTGGTCCAAGGCGCCTGGCATGGGCATCTCTCTGGTGAACCAGCCTGGCGCCGACGCCTACCCTGTGGTCACCGCCTCGTTCATCCTGATGTACAAGGATCCTGCCGATAAGGCACAGTCCGCCGAAGTGCTGAAGTTCTTCGACTGGGCCTTCAAGAACGGCAAGACCATGGCTTCCGAGCTGGACTATGTGCCGCTGCCTGACAAGCTGACCGCAGAAATCAAGTCCAAGGTGTGGACACAGATCAAGAACTGATCTCCCTGACTGACAACACCACCAACGGCGCCATCAAGCCGTTGGTGGGTTGTTTCTTGAACTTGACAAATGCAGGGAGCCCGCATGTCAGTCGTCGCGACCATGAACACTTCCACACCCAATGTCGATGCGCCCACCGCCTCCATGGTGGCCGTGGCACGAAAACAGCGCATCCAGGACATCGTCTTTCACCGACTCACCCAGAGTTTCTCGCTGCTGGTGTTGTTCGCCCTTTTGGGCATCCTGGTGTCCTTGCTCTACAACGCATGGCCCACCTTCGCCAAATTTGGCGCTCACTTCCTCTGGTATGTGGAGTGGGACATCATCAACGAAGAATTCGGTGCCGCGATCTCCATCGTCGGCACCTTGGCCAGCGCTTCGATCGCCATGTTGATTGCCGTGCCGCTGGCCTTCGGCATCGCCGTCTTCCTCACCGAGACCTGCCCCGTCTGGCTGCGCCGCCCTCTGGGCACGGCCATTGAGCTTCTGGCTGCCGTGCCGTCCATCATCTACGGCATGTTCGGCCTTTTCGTTTTCGCTCCCATCTTCGCCGACTACATGCAGGTGCCTCTGCAACAGGTGCTGGGTGGCATGCCCATTGTCGGAGGCCTTTTCGCCGGTGCCACCAACGGTCTGGGCATCATGGCTGCCGGCATCATCCTGGCCTTCATGGTGCTGCCCTTTGTGGCGGCGGTGATGCGCGATGTGTTCGAAATCACCCCGCCCATCCTGCGCGAATCGGCCTATGGCCTGGGCTGCACCACCTGGGAGGTGGTGCGCAAGGTGGTACTGCCATACACGCAGAAGGGCGTGATCGGCGGCATCATGCTCGGCCTGGGGCGCGCACTGGGCGAAACCATGGCGGTGACCTTCGTGATCGGCAATGCCAACCGCATGCCCACATCGCTGTTCTCCCCCGGTACCTCCATTGCTTCGGTCCTGGCCAATGAATTCGGGGAGGCCGAAGGCCTGCACTTCAACACGCTGTTTGCGCTCGGTTTCCTGCTGTTCGTCATCACCTTTGTGGTGCTGTCGTTCGCCAAGCTGATGATCCTGCGCGCTGAAAAGGCCAAAGGCTCCTGAGCCATGAAGCGCTAGAACATTCCCGCAGGAACAAGACATGGAAATCAACCAAACCCTTTACAAGAAGCGTCGCGTCACCAACCTGGTGGGGCTGTCGCTTTCAATGACGGCCATGGCGCTCGGTCTGACCGTGCTGCTCTGGATTCTCTTTGTGCTGTTTTCCAACGGCCTGGCCGGTATGGACTTCAACCTGTTCACTCAGGACACGCCCGCACCCGGCACAGAAGGTGGCGGCCTGCGCAATGCGATTGTGGGCAGTCTGATGATCGTCGGCCTGTCGGTGCTGGTGTCGACCCCCATCGGTGTGCTGGCCGGCATCTATCTCACCGAATACGGTGACCAGAGCAAAACGGCCGAACTGACGCGCTTTGTGACCGACATCATGCTGTCGGCGCCGTCCATCGTGCTGGGCTTGTTCGTCTACGCAATCGCGGTGGCTACCGTAGGCAATTTCTCAGGCTATGCAGGCAGCCTGGCGCTGTCGCTGATTGCCATCCCGGTGGTCATGCGCACCACTGAAAACATGTTGCGACTGGTACCCGGCAGTCTGCGTGAAGCGGCTTTCGCCCTGGGCGCGCCGCGCTGGAAAGTCACCACCATGGTGACCTTGCGCGCAGCCAAGAGCGGCGTGATCACCGGTTTGCTGCTGGCCGTGGCCCGCATCAGCGGTGAAACAGCACCACTGCTCTTCACGGCACTGAACAACCAGTTCTTCAGTTCCGACATGGGCGCACCCATGGCCAACCTGCCTGTGGTCATTTTCCAGTTCGCACTCAGCCCCTATGACAACTGGATTCGCCTGGCCTGGGCGGGCGCGCTGCTGATCACCATGGCCGTGCTGGCACTCAACATCCTGGCTCGGGTGTTCTTCAGGGAAAAAGTGCGCGCCTGACTCACGTCGCAACCCACTTGCCCTGACCGCCCCCTCCATACCTTTAGAAGACGAGATCCAAAATGCCCGCAACCGCTACCGCTGTCACCCCTTCCGTCGAGCTCAAGAACGCACTTGAAGTACGCAACCTGAACTTCTATTACGGCAAGTTCCAGGGGTTGAAGAACGTGAACATGAACATTGCCGAGCGAAGAGTCACGGCCTTCATCGGCCCGTCGGGCTGCGGAAAATCCACCTTGCTGCGCACGCTCAACCGCATGTACAGCCTCTACCCAGGTCAACGCGCCGAGGGAGAGATCAATTTTTACGGGCAAAACATCCTGGACAAGAACCAGGACCTGAACCTGCTGCGCGCCCGCATCGGCATGGTGTTCCAGAAACCCACGCCGTTCCCGATGACGATCTACGACAACATCGCTTTCGGTGTGCGCCTGTACGAAAACCTGAACAAGAGCGACATGGACGACCGGGTCGAATGGGCGCTTTCCAAGGCGGCCCTGTGGGGCGAGGTGAAAGACAAACTGGGCCAGAACGGGCTGTCGCTGTCAGGTGGCCAGCAGCAACGCCTCTGCATTGCCCGCAGCGTGGCGGTGAAGCCATCGGTGCTGTTGCTGGACGAACCCACGTCGGCGTTGGACCCGATTTCCACCGGCAAGGTGGAAGAGCTGGTGCATGAACTCAAGGCCGACTACACGATCGCGATCGTCACCCACAACATGCAACAGGCCGCGCGCTGCAGCGATTTCACCGCCTACATGTACCTGGGTGAACTGATCGAGTTTGGCGCCACCGAACAGATCTTCTTCAAGCCCAGCCGGACCGAAACCGAAGACTACATCACGGGTCGTTTCGGTTGAAATTCCGTCCGGATTCATTTTGTTCAGGGGAGACCACCACATGAGCGACAAACACATTTCCAGCCAGTTCGATGCCGAACTGAACTCCATTTCAACCAATGTGCTCGAAATGGGCGGCATGGTCGAATCCCAGCTCCATCAGGCGGTCTATGCGCTGGTGAACATGAGCCTGGAGTCGGCCGAGCAGGTGATCGAGAACGAGGCGCGCATCAACCAGATGGAGCTCCACATCGATCACGAGATCATCTCCACCATCGGTCGCCGTCAGCCAACCGCTCGTGATCTCCGTTTTCTCATGGCCATTTCTCGCACCACGCAGAACCTGGAGCGCGCCGGAGATGAGGTGGCGCGCATCGCTCGCATGGTCAAGTCGATCATTGAAAATGGCTCACCGCGCAACCTGCCGATTTCCGAACTGCGCCTGGCTGCCGATCTGGCTTCGGCCTTGCTGCGAAAATCACTGGATTCATTCGCCCGGCTGGACACCACGATGGCGGTGGCCATCATCAAGGGCGACAACGAAATCGACAATGAATACAACGGCTTTCTGCGCAAGCTCATCACCTACATGATGGAAGATGCCCGCACCATCTCGCCCAGTCTGGATCTGCTGTTTCTGGCCAAATCGATCGAACGCGTCGGTGACCATGCCAAGAACATCGCCGAACAGATCATCTTTATCGTCAAAGGGGAAGACGTGCGCCATTCCTCGATGGACAACGTGGAGTCGGTGGTCGGATGATCGACGTCTCTTGCTACTTCCGTCCGACGGGCTTTGAGAGGGCCTCACGATGAGAAAACTGCCCCGTGTGCTGGTGGTCGAAGACGAGCCGTCCATTGCAGAGCTGATCGCCGTGAACTTGCGCCACAACGGCTTTGCACCCACGGTGGTGTTCGATGGGGCTGCTGCACAGCGCGAGGTGGACGCCGTGCTGCCCGATGTGATCCTGCTCGACTGGATGCTGCCCGGAGAGAGCGGGGCGTCGCTGGCCCGCCAGTGGCGCAAGAACGAACGCACAAAAACCGTGCCGATCCTCATGCTCACCGCACGCAGCGACGAGTCCGACAAGGTCCAGGGCCTTGACGCAGGCGCCGACGACTACATCACCAAACCATTCTCGACCCAGGAACTGCTGGCACGCATCCGGGCGGTGCTGCGCAGGCGCGCACCCGAAATCGTCAACGACTCTGTCCAAGTGGGTGAACTTGCACTCGACGCCGGCACGTACCGCATCACGTTCCGGGGTGCCGAATTGAAGGTCGGCCCGACGGAATTCAAGCTCCTTCACTACCTCATGAAGCACGCCGAACGCGTGCATACCCGTGGTACGCTGCTCGACAAGATCTGGGGAGATCATGTCTTCATCGAGGAGCGAACTGTGGATGTGCATGTCAAGCGTTTGAGGGAGTCGCTCGGTGAAGCGGCCGGCATGGTCGAAACCGTGCGCGGGGCAGGGTACCGGCTGACCGCCATGAACAACACGGGCCGCACGGCACAAATGTCTTCCAGTCCCAGCGCATGACCCGCCGCGCGATCGAGCTGCTGCTCCTGGTGGCCTTGGGGGCGGTGGCCGGTTGGATCCGCGGGACCGAAGGCTGGACATTTGGCGGCGCCTTGGTGGGCGCATTGGTCTGGAGCATTCTGGATGGTCTGCGGGCTCGGAGGGTGCTGCGCTGGCTGAACAAGGGTGAAGTTTCGCGGGCACCCGATCTCTCGGGCATCTGGGGCGAGCTCGTCGATCGCAACCGCAAGCTGATCCGTCGCCTCGAAAAGAAGGTGAACAACAGCGACGCCCGCCTGGAAGACTTTCTTGCCGCCATACAGGCCTCGCCCAATGGGGTGGTTTTGCTGGACGCGGCAGGCCGGATTGAATGGTCCAACCTCACGGCCGCGAATCACCTCGGATTCGATCCACAGCGTGACCTGGGCCAGTATGTGCGCAACCTGGTGAGAAACCCGGCATTCACCTCGTACATGACCGCAGGCAATTTCCAGCACGAGATCCAGATCGATGGCCCGGGCGTCAGGCCATCCCAGCCCACCAAGATCCTGTTGCAGGTGCACCCCTATGGCAAAAAGCGCAAGCTGATGCTGTCGCGCGATGTCACGGCGGTGCAGCTGGCGGAAGCCATGCGACGCGACTTTGTGGCCAACGTGTCGCACGAAATCCGGACACCTTTGACCGTGCTCAGCGGTTTCGTGGAAACCATGCAGACCATTCCCCTGGAGGAGGCTGACCGTACCCGCTACCTGAACCTCATGAGCCAGCAGGCGCAGCGCATGCAGACCCTGGTCAGCGACCTGCTCACGCTCTCCAGGCTGGAGGGCAGTCCGGCACCTGGTCAGGGTGAATGGATCGACAGCGGCGAACTTCTGCAACATGTGGTGCAGGAGGCGCGCGGCCTGTCCGAAGTGATTGCCAAGCCGGTGCACACCATTGAGCCGGTGACGGGGGCGCCCATCTGGGTGGCGGGGATCAAGACCGAACTGCTCAGCGCGATGTCGAATCTGCTCAGCAACGCGGTGCGCTACACGCCAGGTGGCGGAACCATCCGTGCAGGCTGGCAGGTGCGGGCGGATGGGGTCGGAGAGTTCTTTGTGGAAGACACCGGCCCAGGCATTGCCGAAGAGCACTTGCCTCGACTCACCGAGCGCTTCTACCGCGTGGATCGCAGTCGTTCACGCGAGACCGGGGGTACAGGC
Organism: Betaproteobacteria bacterium HGW-Betaproteobacteria-16; assembly: GCA_002840835.1. GTDB lineage: Bacteria > Pseudomonadota > Gammaproteobacteria > Burkholderiales > Burkholderiaceae_C > Hydrogenophaga. The sequence continues at coordinate 117,096 of PHCQ01000006.1, forward strand.
CTTGGACTGGCCATCGTGAAACATGTGGCGCAGCGCCATGGCGGCCAGATCGAGGTTGAAAGCGTTCTGGGCGAGGGCTCACGCTTCATGATGCTGCTTCCCGCGTCACGGGTGCGCGTGCACTGATCCTCTGTTGCTGAAGCGCTCCCGACGCGAAGTGCCCCATTCCAGAGATACCGTCGGGCCGACTTTGCCGGACGACTGGTATCGCCCCCTTGAGGGGGTGACGCGCGAAGCGCGGCGCGGGGGTGGGCCAAATCAATCACTCACGCGTTGGTACAGCAAGAGGCTTTCCTTGCGGTCAGACAATCGGCTCACGGTGGCTCGAAACGCCCATTGCGTCAGCGTGACGCGCTCGTCCAGTGTGGGCTGAGTCTCTGGCGAGACCACCAATGCGCGACATGCCGCACCTTCCAGACCGCCGGTACGGACCAGTTTCAGCGAGCCGTGGTGCCACAGGGCCGCAATTTGCGCCTGGCTGAGCCCGTCCACCAGCACGCAGGATTCTGGAGGCACCAGGCTGGCGATGCGTCTGGACAAGGGGCCATAGCTTCGCCCGAAATCCAGCAACGGGAGCCAGAGTGTCATGAGCAACAGCCAGCACAGCGTGCTGCCAGCGGCGGGCAGCACCAGACTCTTCCAGATGGCCTGGCGGTGCCTGCCCACGCGCCATTTCACCAACCAGAACCATGCAACGGTGGCCAAGGCCCCCAACCCGAAGAGAAACCAGGAGAACTCCGGAATGAACCCAGGCGCCAGGCGTGCCACGTTGGCGGCGGGTTTTGCAGGAACGCCGGTTTGCATTGCCACCCAGATGACCCAGATGATGAGGGCGCAGCCAGTGAAAAAAAGCAGTGTGAACCAGTCGATCAAAGCCGAAACGCTGCGCTTCAAGGTGGGCAGCGAAAAGGCAGCGAGCACCGCCAGGGACGGCAACACCAGCAACAGAGCCCGGTCCTCCCGGTCCTGCCACGCACTGGCTGCCACACAGACCATCGCGCCCCAGAGCGGTAGCGCCACGTGAGGACTCAGGAGCTGCCGCCGCCACGACCACAGGCTCCACAACACCAGTGGCCAAGCCGGCCAGGTGAACCAGAGCAGCAAACGTCCGAAGCTGAGCCATTCGTCCGGGAATGGGGTGGGGTACGCGTCGTCTGTACCCGGCAGCGCAGCCATGCTCGACGAGCCTGGCATGCCTGAGGCGCTGGTGATTGATGACCCCCATTCGGTCAAAGAAGCCAGATGGGGAACGGACAGCCACCCCATCCACAGGCCGAGCAAGGTGACGGTCAGCAACCCCACACCCATGAACAGTCTGCCGCTGAGGCCGCTCCCGTCGCCGTCCGCCGCGCCCCATCCAGCCGGTGCGGGCGATTTCCCCAGCAACAACAGCCATCCGGCCGCGAGCAGCAGGGCCTGCCAACCCATGGCGCTGAGAAAGAGTCCCAGCATGGCGAGCGACCCCATCATCACACTCAGGAATCGCCGATCAACCGCACTCGGCGCCAAGCGAGCCATCGCATGCAGCAGCACCGCCAGCAAAGCCAGTCGAACCAGATCGGGCGTGGTTTCGTGACCCAGCTGTGCCAGGCCTAGACAGGCGATGAGCGCCAACAGACCGGCGTCGGCCAGCGCACGCGCATAGTCCCGCGGACTCGCCTCGCCACCAAACGCAAACGCCACCGGCTGCGCTGCGGGCAGGCGTGCCAAGTGGTAAACCGTGTACCAGGTGCTCGCCAGGGTGACGAGCAACAGTGCGGCAAAAGGAAGCCGGGAGGCAAAGACCGGGTCCAGAAACGGCAGCAGCTTGATGAACAAGGCCCCGATCCAGTAGGGGAGCAGTGCATTCTCTTGCGGAGCTGCCCCCAGCAGTTGCGGCTGCCACCAGTTGCTGAGTCCTTGTGCCAGCTCCTGCATGACGCCAAACGAGCCAACGTCGTCCACCTTCCAGGGCTCGCGGCCCAGGAAGCCTGGAAGAACATACGCTGCACAGAACAGCAGCAGCGCAAGGCGGGGAAGAGGGCGCACCGCCGTTTGGGTGACGATGGCAGGGGTCGGTCGGTTCACTGCGGGCAATATACAGGCGCTCGCGCCTTTCGGCCTTGGCCGGATGTGAATTGATGAAAAAAAAGCAGCCTGTGCAGGCTGCTTTCTTCTTCAGGAGGTGGGGCCGGCATCAGGCAGATGCAGGCCTTGGCCAGCTCACTTGGCGGCGGGAGTACCCTTGCCGTAGCGATTGCGGAAGCGCTCGACGCGACCACCCATGTTGTCCACGCTCTTCTGGGTGCCGGTGTAGAAGGGGTGCGACTCGCTGGAGGTGTCCAGCTTGTACAGCGGCAGCTCGCGGCCGTCTTCCATCTTGATCATTTCTTTCGTGTTGGCGCAGGAGCGGGTCACGAACTTGAAACCGTTGGAGAGGTCCTGGAAGCAGATTTCGCGGTAGTTGGGGTGAATGCCGTCTTTCATGACGTTTCCTTCAGGTCAGGTGCGGCAGCCGCAGGGAAACCATTTCCCTGTACTTGTCGCAATTAGCAAAGCTTTGGATTCTAGCACGCAGGTGATTTAGCCGCCCCGCCGCATCATGTCAAAGAACTCGGAGTTGTTCTTGGTTGACTTCATGCTCTTGAGCACCATCTCCATGGCCTCGATTTCGTCCATGTTGTACATGAACTGGCGCAAGATGCGGGTCTTTTGCAGAATTTCAGGCTGCAGCAGCAGTTCTTCCCGGCGCGTACCGCTGCGGTTGAGCTGGATCGAGGGGAAGACGCGTTTTTCGTACAGGCGTCGGTCGAGGTGGATTTCGCAGTTGCCGGTGCCCTTGAATTCTTCAAAGATCACTTCGTCCATGCGCGAGCCGGTGTCGACCAAAGCGGTGGCGATGATGGTGAGCGAACCGCCTTCTTCAATCTTGCGCGCTGCACCAAAAAAGCGCTTGGGGCGCTGCAGGGCATTGGCGTCCACACCGCCGGTGAGCACCTTGCCGCTGGAGGGCAGCACGTTGTTGTAGGCGCGGGCCAGGCGGGTGATCGAGTCGAGCATGATCACCACGTCTTTCTTGAGCTCGACCAGGCGCTTGGCGCGCTCGATCACCATTTCGGCCACGTGCACGTGGCGGGCGGCCGGCTCATCAAAGGTGGAGGCAATGACTTCGCCACGCACGGTGCGCTGCATTTCGGTCACTTCCTCAGGGCGTTCGTCCACCAGCAGCACCATGAGCTCCACCTCAGGGTGGTTTGCCGCGATGGCGTGGCAGATGTGCTGCATCATCACCGTCTTGCCGCTCTTGGGCGGTGCCACGATCAGCGCGCGCTGGCCCCGGCCGATGGGAGAAATGATGTCGATCACGCGGCCGGTGATGTTTTCGTCGCTCTTGATATCCCGTTCCAGGCGCATCTGCTCCTTTGGGAACAGCGGCGTCAGGTTCTCGAACATGATCTTGTGCTTGTTGTCCTCGGGGGGCAGGCCGTTGATCTTGTCGAGCTTGTTCAGGGCAAAGTAGCGCTCGCCATCCTTCGGGATGCGAACCTCGCCTTCGATCATGTCGCCGGTATGCAGGTTGAAGCGGCGGATCTGGCTCGGCGAAATGTAGATGTCGTCGGTGCTGGCGGTGTAGCTGGTGTCGGGCGCCCGCAGGAAGCCGAAACCGTCGGGCAACACCTCGAGCACGCCGTCGGCGTTCACCAGTTCGCCGCCTTTGGCGCGCTTCTTGATGATGGCAAACATGAGCTCCTGCTTGCGCATGCGGCCGGTGTTTTCGATCTCAAGGGCTTCTGCCTGCTTGAGGACTTCAGACACGTGCAGTGCCTTGAGTTCGTTGAGGTGCATGGAATTCACTCCGAGAGGGAGTTGAGTCAAAAACCGGGGGGAGGGTGCGCCGGCGTCTGGTTGTCAGACGGTGCGCTGGGGTGAGGCTGGACTCTGTCAGTGCAGCTCTGGCGAAATTATGACAGGAAAAAAGCAGTCCGGCGCATGGGGTTCGGGCATTGCACCCGGCATGTGCCTTGTGGACTGCTTGTTGCGACCAGGAATCAGGACAGCTGCTGGTCGATGAAGGCGGTGAGCTGTGCTTTGCTCAATGCGCCCACCTTGGTGGCTGCCGGTTGGCCGCCCTTGAACAGGATCAGTGTCGGAATGCCGCGAATGCCGAACTTGGCGGGCACGTCGCGGTTGTCGTCCACATTGAGCTTGGCGATCTTCAGTTTGCCGTCATAGGTGCCGGCCACTTCGTCGAGGATGGGGGCGATCATCTTGCAGGGGCCGCACCATTCGGCCCAGAAATCCACCAGCACGGGCGCCTGTGCGTCCAGCACATCGGCCTTGAAGCTCGCATCAGAAACGTGTTTGATCAGGTCGCTGGCCATGAATCTTCCTAAGGAACGTTGAACGGGGAAGTTAAAGTCTGTACACCATCAGCGAGAGGTCATTTGGCCAACCGCTTCAGCGTCAACGACGTCATTGTGACAGAAACCCCTATTCCATGAATCCTGCAGGACAGTCCGACGATCCCGGTCTGCCTATTGCGTGCAGCACTGAAGGCGCCAACCCTGCGAAACCGGACCCGCAGTGGTCGCATTTGGTGGATGAGATCCATCGATGGACCGCACGGCGTGGCGTCAAGCCCGGACGGGTGCTGGTGCTGGTGCCCTACGCACAGTTGATGGAGGAGGGCAGGCGGGCCTGGGGGCTGCTGCACCCGGGCGGGTTTCCGCCCCGATTCGAATCGAGCCGGAATCTGGCGACCTCTCTCCAGCCTTTCCTGCCGGGTGCAACCGATCTGAGCATGGACATGGCCCGCGACAGTCTGGTCGCCGCGTCTTTCGTCGAAAGGGTGGCCAAAGGGCGGACGGACCCGGCCATTCGGGCGCTGATGGTTTCCAGGCTGATCGAAGCGGCCACGCAACTGGCGCCGGTTGCCGCTTCCATCGCTCCCGATCAGCGGCTGGCATGGGCCACCTCGCTTCAAGAGGCGCTTCGGTTGGGTCCGACGGCGCTGCACTGGGAGTCGCTGCTGGGGTCCCTGGCGCTCACATGGGTCGGCACCTCTTCCTTTGCCACCGATGCGCTGTGGGGGGCCGCAGCCCAACCGGGCGTCCTGGCGGACGCGATGCTGGTGGTCCCCGGCTTTCATGACGACCCATTGGCAGCGGCACTGACCAAGCACTGGGGAGCGCGAGCCACCGTGCTGCCCATGATCGACGTGGCCGTTGACCCGCACCTGGGTCAGCACGCACGCCTGCACCGTTGCGCCGACAGTGAGGACGAGGCGCAACAGGCGGCGGCCTGTGTGCTGTCACGGGTCAATTCAGGGCTGGCGCCGGTGGCGCTGGTGGCCAACGACCGGGTGTTGGTGCGGCGCATCAGCGCCATGTTGACGGGTGCCGGCTTGGCGGTTCGTGACGAAACCGGCTGGAAGCTTTCCACCACGCATGCCGCGTCGCAGGTGATGGCCCTGCTGCGTGCGGCCGGTCCGAATGCCCGCACCGACGATGTACTGGATTGGTTGAAGCTGGCGCCAACCTGGAACGATGCGCAAATCCAGCGGCTGGAGCGTGCCGCCCGCGAGGCCGGTGCGTCGCGCTGGCGTGCCGTGTTGAGAACACCTGCACTGGCAGACGTGGTGCCGGCGGATGTGCCGCCGCTGCTGACCGCGTTGCAACCGTCACGGACGCTGAGTCAGTGGCTCACGGATACCTCAACGGCATTGATGGGCTGCGGGATGTGGGACCCGCTTCAGTTGGACGAGGCGGGCCAGCAACTGATTCGAGCCTTGCGGCTGGGCCGTTCCGGAGCGGAAGAGCTCCTGGCCGTGAGCCAGGCTTTGGCGCAGACGGCCAACGTGGACGACAGTCAAAGGAAGCCGGGATCCGGAACAGGTGGGCGACTGTCACTGTCGGCTTTTGGTGACTGGGTGCAAAACGTGCTGGAAGGCGCCAGCTTCACCGCCAGGGACGCCGCCACCCCCATGGTGGTGGTTCTGCCCATGGCGCAATTGCTGGGGAGGGGCTTCAACGCGGCGGTGGTGCCGGGCTGCGATGAAGTGCACCTTCCCACCAGCCCCGAGCCACCTGGGCAGTGGACCGCCGAGCAGCGCGTGGCCCTGGGCCTGCCTTCACGCGTCGCCCTGGCCGAGGCCGCAGCAGGTGCATGGCGAGCCACGCTCGCCACGCCCCACCTGGACATTCTGTGGCGCAGCCAGGAGCGCGGCGAATCCATGCTGCCCAGCGCCTGGGTTCAGTCGCTTCCTGGGTTTTCTGGTACCCCTGCCTCGGGTGTCACGAGCGATCCATGCTCCGACATCCGGCCCATGCGTTCGCTCATTGCGCAGGAGGTGCCTCGACCGACACCCTCCGCGAGCGACCTGTTGCCTGAGAGGTTGTCTGCCAGCGCCTACCAGGATCTGCGCCATTGCCCCTACCGATTCTTTGCCCTGCGGCAGCTCAGGCTGACCGAAACCCCGGAACTGGACGAAGCGCCAGACCAGCGTGACATGGGCAACTGGCTGCACGCCGTGCTGCGCGCTTTTCACGATCAACGCGGAGATGCCCGCCCGGGTGCGCAGGCCGACCGCGCGCTGCTGGATCAGCTGGCCGTGGAGACCGCCAACCTCATGGGACTTCATGCAGACGAAGACGCTGCCGGCTTTCTGCCCTTTGAGGCCATGTGGCCCGCGCTGCGCGAAGGCTACCTGGCGTGGCTGGCGGGCTATGAATCCAGGGAGGATCGCGCAGGTCCGCGATTCGAGATGGCCGAGGTGGCGCGTGAAGTGCCACTCGGGCCATGGAAGCTGTACGGCAAACTGGACCGGGTCGATGCCCAGGACTCACCGGAAGGCCCCATTCCCCTGGTGATCGACTACAAGACCGAGAGCCGTGCAAGGACGCTGGACCGCGTCAAGGAACCTCTGGAAGACACCCAGCTGGCCTTCTACGCTGCGCTGTTGCCACAGGACAACCTCAGGGCAGCGTACCTGAGCATCACCGACAAGCGAGGCGACGGACCCAAGGAGGCGGCCACGCTGTGGGTGGAGCAGGAAGACGTGCTCATGGCACGGGAGCACCTGCGCGAGGGTCTGGTGCACGACATGTCGCGCGTCGCGGGTGGGCAACCCATGCCCGCGCTGGGCGAGGGGCAGGCATGCGACTTCTGCGCGGCCCGCGGCTTGTGCCGCAAGGATTTCTGGGGGCAACAATGAAAATGCCCGCTTATCGAATCAACGGGCAGCCTGCTGAGCGCGAAGCGTTCTATGCGCTGGCCTGTGATCCCGGACGCAGCATCGCGGTCGAGGCCTGTGCTGGTGCAGGGAAGACCTGGATGCTGGTCTCGCGCATCTTGAGGGCTTTGCTCGATGGTTGTCCCGCGCAAGACATTCTGGCCATCACCTTCACCAAGAAGGCGGCGGGCGAAATGCGCGATCGCCTCAATGGCGAGTTGCGCCGATGTGCCACCCTTCCGGACGCCGAACTGGCCATCGAGTTGCGTGCGCGAGGCCTGAGTGCGCCCGATGCCGCGCTACGGGCTCCCGAGTTGCGCACGCTGCATCAGCGACTGAACGCACTGGGCCGCCAGGTGCAGGTGCGCACTTTTCATGGCTGGTTCGCTTCCTTGCTGCGGGGTGCACCGCTGTCCGTGCTGCAGGAACTGAGGCTGCCACCTCAGTACGAACTGCTGGAAGACGACGCTCAGGCCGTGGCACTGGTGTGGCCCCGCTTCTATGCGGCCGTCGCCGGCGAAGCTCAAAGCAAGCAGGATTTCATGGACGCGGTCGCCGAGCACGGCCGCCACCAGACCATCAAGGCACTGGAGAACGCGTTGCAGAAGCGCGTGGAGTTCACGCTGGCAGACAGCGTCGGGGTGGTGGAGGGCTCTGTGAAGGCCTTTGGCGAGTTGTACCCCCGATGGGCCAGCCTGCCATCACCCGAACAGGCCTTGTTGCAACCCGGTGTGCGAGAGCGTTGGCTGGCCAGAGCCCAGGAGCTGGGCCGTGAGACCAACAAGACGCCACAGGCTGCTGCGCGTGTCGTGATCGATGCCTTTCAGCTGCCGGACGAACCTGCGCACATGTTTGCGCGGCTTGCGATGCTGCGCAAGGCCTTCTTCGTGGCCAGCGAAGACCGACTGACCACTCACCTGACCAAATTTGTCGCCGCCCAGGATGCAGAGCTCGAGCTGCTGGACCTGTGCACCGCCAGGCGCCAGCATCAGGCCTGGTCGCATCACCAGCGCATGGCTCGGCTGTCGCGTGTGCTGCTTGCGTCCTATGCCGAACTCAAGCGAGAGCGTGGCTGGGTCGACATGAACGACGTGGAAGGCGCCGCGCTGAGATTGCTCGGTGACAGCGAAATCTCTGGCTGGATGCAGCAACGGCTGGACGCCCGCGTGCGCCATCTGCTGATCGACGAATTCCAGGACACCAATCCGCTGCAGTGGCAGGCCCTGTACGGGTGGTTGTCGGCTTACGCCGGTGCCGGGGTGGGCGAAGCGCCCTGCGTGTTTCTGGTGGGCGACCCCAAACAATCCATCTACCGGTTCCGGCGCGCCGAACCCCAGGTGTTCAAGGCCGCGCAGCACTTTGTGGTCAACGGGCTCTCAGGTGCCTTGCTCAGTTGCGACCACACCCGACGGTGCGCGACCGGTGTGGTGGAAGCCTTCAACAGCGTCATGCTCGATGCTCTGGCCAAGGGCGAGTACGGCAGCGACTACCGCAGCCACACCACCGAGAGCCGGGAGGAGGGCGCGGTGCTGGCACTGCCGCAGGTCCCTCGGGATGCCAGAGAGGGTGCGTCGCGTGGTGGGGTCGACGACGAGCCCGTCTGGCGCGACAGCCTGGTGACGCCAAGGGTATTGCCTGAAGACAGCATGTCGGCGCTTGAAGCCCGCCAGGCCGCCGACTGGGTGGCTGCTGAAATCGCCTCGGGGCGCTTGCATGCCGAGGACGTGATGGTGCTTTCCCGTCGTCGGGAGCGGCTGGGCTGGATGCATGAGGCGTTGCTGGAGCGGGGCATTCCGAGTGAGCAGCCCGAAAAGATCGACCTGTGCGAAGCGCCTGCCGTGCAGGACGTGGTGGCCCTGCTGGATGCGCTGGTTTCCCCCTCGCACGACCTGAGCCTGGCCCGCGCGCTCAAGTCGCCGTTGCTGGGATTCAGCGATGAACTGCTGGCGCAGATCGCCCGGTTGCGTCTGCGGTGGACGACGCGCACAGAGACTATCGAGTCAGGAGGTGCTCCTGCCTCGCCCCGAACGGTATCGCCATCCTGGTGGGAGGTGCTGCAACGGTTTGAAGCCCTGCTGCCGGACGATCAGGTAGCGCTGATGGCCATGGCGTGTCCTTCGCCTGCCCAGGCTGGCGAACAAGCCAGGCTGCTGACTGAGAGCGCGCGCCATCTGTCGCTCTACCGCGAATGGCTGGCCCACTTGCCGCCTCACGACGCCTTGTCGGCCATCTTTGACCACAGCGACGCGCTGTCCCGGTATGCGCAGGCCGTGCCCGCGAGCCAGCGCGCTGCGGTGCTCGCTCAATTGCGTGACCTGTTGTTGCAGTCACTGACCCAGGAAGGCGGCCGCTTTCTGACGGCCTACCGTTTTGTGCGCGCACTCAAGGCCGGCGGCATCAAGGCCACACCGGTCCAGTCAAAAGGTGCCGTGCGACTGCTCACCATCCACGGGGCCAAGGGACTGGAGGCGCACACGGTGCTCATGCTCGATACCGATGCGCCATCCTCCCGCCCGGAGAGCATGGGTGTGTTGGTCGACTGGCCCGGTGAAAACCAGACCCCCAGCCGTTTTGTATTCCTGGCCAGTGAAAAGTCACCACCCGTGTGTGCGGCCGAGGTGTTGCAAGTGGAACAACAGGCCCGCGCGCTTGAAGAGCTGAATGCGCTGTATGTGGCGTTGACCCGCGCCGAACACCGCTTGGTGATTTCCAGCTTCGAGCCGCATCGGCGCGGCCAGAGCGTCACCTGGTACCAGCGGCTGGCACCACTGGCCCAGGCTGTCGATGCGCCTGCAGGTCTTGTGAGCGACGACGAACCAGGACCCAGCGAGAGCGAGTCGTTTGAAATGCCTTGCCTGCCCGCTCTGACCGTGCAGGTGGTGGCGCCTGCACCCACGGCCGCGGGTGAAACGGCTTCATTCGGTGAATTTGCAAACGACGACACCCGTCGCACCGGGCTGGCGTTGCACAGACTGTTGCAGTGGTACCCCACACCCGCGATGGACTTTGCCTGGACGGATATGCACCTGCAGGCCGTGGCGCGGGAGTTCGACCTTGACCGCGAACAGGTCGAGCAAGCGAGGATCACGGCCCAGCGCATCGTCGAAGGCGAAGCCGCCTGGGCCTGGGATGCCCAGCGTCTGACGCAATGGGGCAACGAGGTGGAGCTGTTTCATCAGGGCGAGCTGTTGCGGCTGGATCGACTGGTGCATGAAGCCGGCACGGCATTGAACCCGGGGACTTGGTGGGTGCTCGATTACAAGAGCGCTGCACGTCCGGAACAGCAACCGGCCCTGTTGGCCCAGATGCATCGCTACCGCCTTGCGGTGGCACAAACCTGCCCGGGAGAGACCGTTCGGGTGGCTTTCATCAGCAAGCATGGAGAACTCATCGAGCTGTCGCCTGAGGATGCGCCCACATGATCGACATCCCAGCACAAGAACAGCTCGCTGCGCCCGTGCCGCTACAGGTCGACGTGGCGGTGCTGGGCGGGGGACCTGCCGGTCTCATGGCCGCCGAGGTGTTGAGCGCAGGCGGCGCAACTGTGCATCTGTTTGATGCCATGCCGTCGGTGGGGCGCAAGTTTCTTCTGGCAGGCAAGGGTGGCATGAACCTGACCCACGCCGAACCCTTCGACGCCTTCGCGACGCGCTACGCCGAAGCCAGTTCGGCTCTGCAACCCATGCTTGAGGCGTTTGGTGCTCAGGCGGTGCGTGACTGGGCCAGCAGTCTGGGTATTGACACCTTTGTGGGTTCGTCGCACCGGGTGTTTCCCTCCGACATGAAAGCGGCTCCCCTGCTGCGCGCCTGGCTGCAGCGGCTGCGTCACCCCGCAGGGAAGGGCGATGCGGTGCAGTTCCATATGCGGCATCGCTGGACGGGGTGGGCTGATGCACCCGCAGGACGCGTCGGTCTGCGCCTGCAGTCACCTGCGGGTGAGGCGTTGGTGCACGCACGCGCCGTGGTGCTGGCGCTCGGCGGCGCCAGCTGGGCACGCCTGGGCTCAGACGGTGCGTGGGTGGCGCCATTGACATCCGCAGGCATTGCGGTCTCGCCCTTGCGCCCCAGCAACTGCGGTTTTGATGTCGCAAGCTCATCGCGGCAGGGTGCTGGCGCGGGCTGGAGCCCATTTTTCGTTGAGCGTTTCGCCGGCCAGCCGTTTAAGGCGGTCAGTCTGTCATTCACAGGGCACGACGGGCGCCACTTTGCCCGCCGGGGTGAATTCGTGGCGACCGCGAGCGGTGTCGAGGGCAGTCTGATCTACGCCGTGTCTGCCCGGTTGCGGGAAGAGATCGCTGCGCACGGCCAGGCCACCTTTCACCTGGACCTGCAACCGGATCGCACACTGGAACAGGTACAGGCCCAGGTGGCGCACCCCCGTGGCGCGCGCAGTCTTTCCAGCCACCTCAAGAGCAGGCTGGGTCTGGATGGCATCCGCATGGCGATCCTGAATGAGCTGCTGGTCAAGGACACGCTGCACGATCCGCAGCGGCTGGCAGGGGCCATCAAGGCCTTGCCGGTGACCGTGGTGGCAACGCGGCCCCTGGACGAGGCCATCAGCACGGCCGGTGGTGTGACATGGACCGCGGTGGACACGCAGCTCATGCTGCGGAACAAGCCGGGCGTGTTCTGTGCAGGGGAAATGCTTGACTGGGAAGCGCCCACCGGGGGCTACCTGCTAACGGCCTGTCTGTCTACCGGTCGACGGGCGGGCGAAGGCGCCTTGCATTACCTGGCGGCGCAACTCAAAGACAGTTGAGCACGGGCAGGGCGCAGACCAACCCTCACCCGTGCGCAGCTTCGGTGGCTGCCGCTGAGCGGGCTTGCGCTGCCAGGGTCAGTGATCGCAGGCGAAGCGCAGGATCGAACACATCGCACACCAGCATCAGTTCGTCCGCCTCCGTGGTGGCCGCCAGGGCCGTCAGGCCTTCGCGCACGGTGTCAGGGCTGCCGATCACGGCACAGGCCAGAAAATCGGCAATGGCTGCGCGCTCCTGGGTATGCAGTTGCTGCATGAAGTTGTGCACAGGCGGTGGCAGTTGCCCGCGCTGACCCGTGAGAATGCCCAGCACGCGCTGGTAGGTGCTGCTGGCGAGGTAATCGGCCTCGTCGTCAGTGGGGGCGGCCACCATGGGCACGCCCACGATCGCATAGGGCTTGCTCAGCGTGGCCGAAGGCTGGAAACGGCTTCGGTAGAGGTCCAGCGCCTGCAGCAGCAGTCGGGGGGCGAAATGCGAAGCAAACGCATAAGGCAGACCACGCTCCGCCGCGAGCTGCGCAGAAAACAGGCTGGAGCCCAGCAACCAGATGGGCACTTCCGTGCCCGCGCCGGGCATGGCGATCAGCCGCTGGCCTGGCTGGGCAGGGCCCAGCAACCGCTGCAGTTCGGCCACATCGCGTGGAAAATCGGCCTCGGTTTCCACCCGGTCCCGACGCAGGGCCCGCATGGTCAGCGGATCGGTTCCCGGCGCGCGACCCAGCCCCAGGTCGATCCGGCCGGGGTAGAGTTCGGCCAGCGTGCCAAAGGCCTCGGCCACCACCAACGGCGCGTGATTGGGCAGCATGACACCGCCCGAGCCGACACGCATGCGTTGTGTACCGCCCGCAATGTGACCGACCAGCACGGCTGTCGCCGAACTGGCGATGCCGCTCATGTTGTGGTGCTCGGCCAGCCAGTACCGTTTGAAACCCAACGCTTCCGCATGCTGCGCGGTGCGCAGCGCAATGGCCAGCGCATCCGCGACCGTCCCGCCTTCGCGCACGGCAACAAGGTCAAGCATGGACAGCGGGATGGAGGATAGAGGCGTCATTGGAAGCGGCTTTCGGGCATCACATGGAAGCTTCCAGCATGCCACGGTACTCATTGACCGTGGCGATGCGGGGGTTTGTCTTGTGGCAGTGGTCGGCCAGCGCACCCGTGATCACCTTGTCGAACAAGTCGGGCGTCACACCCATGGCGGCCAGCCCGCTGGGCAGGCCCAGGCGGGCGTTCATGTCCTTGATGGCCTCCGGAATGTCGCTGCCGCTCTGCAGACCCATGGCGTGCGCCATGCGCTGCAGGCGCTGCTCTTTCTGCATCGACTCGGCTTCGGCATTGAAGCGAATCACGGCTGGCAGGAACATGGCGTTGAGCGTGCCATGGTGCAGCCGGGGATTGACCCCGCCCAGGCTGTGACTGAGCGAGTGCACGCAACCCAGTCCCTTCTGAAATGCCATGGCGCCCTGCATGGACGCACTCATCATGTTCAGTCGCGCTTCACGGTCCTGTCCGTCTTTGGTGGCACGTTCAATGTGCGCCCATCCGCGGCGCAGGCCGTCCAGGCCGATGCCGTCAGCAGGTGGGTTGAAGGCCGGCGCCATGAAGGTTTCCATGCAGTGGGCGATGGCATCCATGCCGGTGGCGGCGGTAAGCATGGGAGGCAAACCCAGGGTGAGTTCGGGGTCGAGCAAGGCGGTTTTGGGCACCAGGTGCCAACTGTGGAAGCCCAGCTTGCGGCCATCGTCCACAATCACGATGGCCCCGCGTGCCACTTCGCTACCGGTGCCTGCCGTGGTGGGCACGGCAATCAGGGGCGGCACGCGATCGGTGATGCGGGGTGAACCGCCCTCGATCGTGGCGTAGTGTTTCAGCGGACCCTCGTGTGTCGCGGCAATCGCCAGCCCTTTGGCACAATCGATCGAACTGCCGCCCCCGAGCGCGATCAGGCCATCGCAGTTTTCGCGCCGGTAGACCTCGACAGCAGCGCGCACGGCAGCTTCGGTGGGGTTGGAAGGCGTCTGGTCAAACACTGCCACCGGCAACCCGGGCAGAGCAGCCACTGCCTTTTCCAGCAGCCCAGCGGCTTTCACACCCGCGTCGGTCACGATCAGGGGGCGCGTGATACCCACACGTTCACATTCAGCCTTTAGTTGGGCCAGGGCGCCGAAGTCGATCAGGATATTCGTCACATACAGGATCTGGGACATGGTTGTCTCGCGTTAAGGTGTTGGGGGTCAGCAGAAAACTATACGGCGCCTTGGGCTTTGTATCCAAACCGCCGGCCCTGCATCCGGTCCCGGAAAAGACACCTTCAGACGGTTTCCTTAGCCTGCCAGTCTCGCCTTTCATGTCAAAACACCCCAACCCCAGAAGCCTCCTCACACCCGCATCCCGAGGCATGCTTGATCGCATTGCGCGAGCGGGACATCCGCCCATGCACGCACTTTCTCCCGTACAGGCCAAGCAGGCGTACGCAGCGGGTGCCGGCGTGCTGGACCTGCCACCTCACAAGCTGGCGCGGGTGGAGGACCTGCAGATCCCGGCGCGCGATGGCCACCCGCTGCCAGCGCGCCTGTTTGCGCCGGCGTCGGACACCCCCTTGCCCGTGCTGCTGTACTTTCATGGTGGGGGATTCACAGTGGGCAGCGTGGCCACCCACGAGCCACTTTGCCGGCACCTGGCTCACCTGGCCGAATGCGCCGTGGTGTCTGTCGATTACCGACTCGCGCCAGAGTGGAAGTTCCCGACCGCAGTGCACGACGCATGGGACAGCCTGGCCTGGTTGCGTGAACACGCCCAGGATCTTCGTCTCGACGGCAAACGCATGGCCATCGGTGGCGACAGTGCAGGGGGCACGCTGGCGACGGTCACGGCCATTGCAGCGCGGGACGCTGGTTGGCCGCTGGCCCTGCAGATGTTGTTCTACCCGGGTTGTGCAGGCCATCAGGACACACCCTCGCACCACACCTTTGCCAAGGGGTTTCTGCTGGAGGAGCCGCACATCAGCTACTTCTTCGATCACTACCTCAACGAACCGGCCGAACGCAATGACTGGCGTTTTGCGCCGCTGGATGGGGTGGACGCCAGCGGTGAGGTTCGGGATCTGGAAGGCGTGGCACCGATGTGGATCGGTCTGGCCGAGTGCGATCCGCTGGTCGACGAGGGCGTGATGTACGCGGACCGCATGCGCACGGCGGGTGTGCCTGTCGACCTGGAGATTTACGCCGGCATGGTCCACGGGTTCATTCAGTTTGCACGAGCCCTTCCGCAGGCACTTACATCGCACAACGATGCGGCGCGTGCCCTGCGCGATGCACTCCACGTCTGAGCATGCCCGCAGGGTCCACCATCATGGCGTCAGCGTGACGCCCTCGGTCTGGCCATGGCGGGTTCGGCGGTCGTACTCGATTTCTTCGCGGATCGCGTCGTCCAGGATGCGCCGTCCGATGCCGTTGGCCGTTGACTCCAGCAAGGCACACGTGGCTTGTGGGAGCAAGGCCAGGATCTGGCGGTCAATCTGATGGGCAGCGTCCAGGGCGAACTGGTAGTGGCCCATCTCGTGGCGGCGCAGTGCGGTCACGTACACATCAAACGTCTGGCGAACGTCGTCAGGCGCCCCCTGGAGCACTGGCAAGGTGATGACACCGGTGACACGTGTTTGCGTCTTGTGTATCTCGCAACGCCCGTCAGAGGTGTTGCCCCACCACATTTGCCAGTTGACATGCCAACGCGTGAATCCATGAAACGTCTTTCCACCATGGCGGATGGGGGAGGCGCTGCGGATCGCCTTGCGCAAAGACAAGTCTGCCCGGTAAGGCACGGTGTAGGTCTTGACCTCAAGCGACTGAACCACTTCTGCGGCAGCCGGCGCAGCGGCAAAAGACAGGGAGAGCAGGCAGAGCAGGACGCGCATGGTGCGTCATCGTACAGGCTGGGCCGCTTCAGCCAGATGCCATTTTCTGCCTCATGCATGGGCGTTCCGAACCCACTATCCTCACGTTCTGAAAAGAAACCTCTATGGAGACCCGCCATGTCGCTGACCCGCGCCGACTTCCGCTTTTTCCACTGCCTGCGCGTGCGCTGGGCCGAAGTGGACATGCAGAAGATCGTCTTCAATGCCCACTACCTGATGTATTTCGACACCGCCATCACCGACTACTGGCGGGCGCTCGCGTTGCCGTACGAGGCGTCCATGCACGCGCTCGACGGCGACCTGTATGTGGTCAAGGCCACAGTGGAGTTTCACGCCTCAGCCAGGGCGGACGACCAGATCGATGTGGCCATGAAGTGTGAACGTGTGGGCAGGTCCTCCATCGTTTTCACCGGCGCCATTTTTCGCGGCGACGAGCACCTGATCAGCGGCGAACTCGTCTACGTGTTTGCCGACCCGGCCACCCAGACCTCGCGCCCGGTACCCCAGGCCCTGCGGGATATCCTGCTCGGCTACGAGGCCGGCGAAGCCATGACCGAGGTGAAGGTGGGCCCCTGGAGCGAGCTGGGCGCAGATGCGCAACGCATTCGAACCGAGGTGTTTGTCGAAGAGCAGCGCATTCCCAAGGAACTGGAGTGGGACGAAGCCGATGCCACGGCCGTGCACGCCGTGGCCTACAACCGCCTGGGCCACCCCATGGCCACTGGACGCCTGTTGAACGCCGGCGCCGGTACAGTGAAGATTGGCCGTATGGCCGTGAACCGCGTCCTGCGCGGTGGCAGCCTGGGCCGGCAGGTGCTTTTTGCACTGATGGATGCGGGCAAGGCCGCCGGTGCGCATGAAGTGGAACTGCACGCCCAACGCAGCGCCGAGGGCTTTTATCTGCGCCTGGGCTTCTCACCTCGCGGTGAACCATTTGAAGAAGCCGGCATACCCCACCAGGAAATGTTCAAGTCGTTGGCCTGATTACCAGGTCAGGCTTTCGCTGACCCGCTGCCGCTCCGACCATCGGTGCGGCTGG
>PHCQ01000143.1 GCA_002840835.1 Betaproteobacteria bacterium HGW-Betaproteobacteria-16
GTGCCGGGATGCTGCGGGCGCGACGGTCTCCAGCCACAGCACCTCTTACCAATCGCGCTTCATCGATACGCCGCAAACCTGGATTCTGGAAAAGACGGCCGGCGCCACGCTTAACATCATTCTAGAAAGACGCGGCGGCCGGGTCGTAGTGGTCGAGCTGCGCTAATAGATTGGATTAAGTCGGCCGAATCAAGTCAACCGGATTGAGCGCGCTTATTGTTTGGTCTTGATGCCGAGCTGTTTCAGCTTGCGATAGAGATGGGTGCGCTCGAGCTGCGCAGCCTCTGCCACCTTGCTCATATTGCCTGCAGCCTGCGCCAGCCAGTATTCAAAATACTGGCGCTCGAATTCATCGCGCGCCTCACGCAGAGGCTGGTCAAAATTGAACGCAGCGCCACCGTTGCCCCGCGTGTGTCCATTGGCCTCAGGTTGCTCCATCAGCGCGAACTGTTCCAATATGCGGTTGACGTCTTCCAACGTAATCTTTTCGCCCAGACTGGTCTGCATCAGGTTGCGGATGGCGCTATCCAGCTGCGCCAGATTCCCCGGCCATTCGGCGTTGCGCAGCGCATTCAGCGCGGCGATATCGAATTCGCGGTAGACCGCCTCCTTGGTTTCCACCAGCAGGGTCGCCATGGCGCGCGCCAGATCCGGAATGTCCTCCGGGTGATCCTGCAATGACGGAATACGCAACGTTGCTACCGACAGCGCCTGCAGCAGACTCTCGTCGAACTGGTTCTCGGCAGCGAGCTGATTGAGCGCATGCGTGGTGGCACAAACGACCCTGACGCCGTACTTTTCCGCCTTGGCCTGCAACAACAGCAGACCCTTCTGCTCGGTCTTGTTGAGCGCGGCGACCTCCGGCACGAACATCACGCCATCGCGAATCTGCTCAAGAATATCAAGTGGCGCCTGACTCAAACGCTCGGTATCAGCAAGTTCCAGCCAGGGCGTATCCGGCTGTTGCAGGAATCGTGCGCACAATTCGGCGCCACAACCCTTGGCACCGATCAGCAGCAGCGGCGCTTTCAGCTTGGCCATCTGCTCCAGACGCTGACGCAGCTCCTTGATGACGGCGCTTTTGCCGAGGCTGATCAGGCTGGCATCCGAACGCGGCTGCTGTTCGCCATGCTTGAGCGCGGCATTGACGGTCTTCAGCAACTTCTGCAGCGCGATGGGCTTTTCCAGAAAATCGAAAGCACCGATGCGCGTCGCTTCCACCGCCGTATCAATGGTGCCATGGCCGGACATCATGACTACCGGCATGGTCAATTGCCCGCCGCTACCCCACTCCTTCAGCAGCGTAATGCCGTCGCAATCGGGCATCCAGATATCGAGCAGCACCAAATCAGGGCGTACCTGCTGGCGCCAGTCGCGCGCTTCCGCTGCATTCTCCGCCAAACGCACCTGATACCCTTCGTCCTGCAGAATATCCCGCAGGAGTTCGCGAATACCGATTTCGTCATCGACTACCAGTATTTGCCTTGCACTCATTGTTTTTGCTCCATTTTCTTGCCTGCTACCGGCAAAATGATGGTGACTGAGGCACCACCATGTTCACCGTTTTCAATCCTGATCGTTCCTTTATGTTCATCGACGATCTTCTTCACAATTGCCAAGCCCAAGCCAGTTCCGTGCCGTTTTGTCGTGATGTAGGGCTCGAACACGCGCGCCATCATCTCCGGCGGAAAACCGTCGCCATTATCGCTGACTGTGAGATGGACATTTTCATCTTGCCTGGACGTGCTCAGCACAATGACCGGCTGATCTTTGCCTTCCAGCGCATCCTGCGCGTTCTGCAACAGATTGTGCAATACCTGCCGCAACATGGTCACGTCGCCCTGCACCAGTGCCTTGGTCTTACTCAATTTGACGTCGATGGCGATACGCGCCGGTTCATAAAGAGCCATCACATCCTCGATCAGGCGGTTGATATCCACCTCGCTCAGATTGAGCGCAGGCGCCCGTGCATATTCACTGAATTCATTGACCATGGTCTTCATGGCACCCACCTGGCTGACAATGGTATTCGTGGCGCGTGACAGCAAACCGGCATCTTCTTCATTCAGCTTGCTGGCGAGCTTGCGCTCCAGACGCTCCGCTGATAGCTGAATCGGTGTCAGCGGATTCTTGATCTCGTGCGCCAGCCGTCGCGCCACTTCACCCCAAGCCGCGTCGCGTTGGGCTTGCACCATGGTCGTCATGTCGTCGAACACGACGACATAGCCGTCCGTGCCGTTCGGCAATTTGGTACCGCGCAGCAGGATGATCTGCTTGCCATTCGCGCCGGAAATCTCCAGCTGTGCCTTCAATTCGGTCTGCAATTCGGCCTGATCCTGATGAAAATGCTGCAGCACTGTCGTCACTAACGGCTCCAGTGCCAGCTGCTGTTCTGCCAGCCGACTCAGCGGCTGATTCACCAACTCGGCCAGATTCACGCCGAGAATGCTGTTGGCGGCGAGATTATAGGTCCGTAGCTGAGCCTGCTCATCCAGCGCCAGCACACCCGAGGACAAGTGCGCCAATATGGTCTCAAGATATCCGCGCGCCGCTTCCACCCGGTTGCGGTTACGTTCCGCCGCCAGCGTCGCCTCGCCCAACTGGCGCGTCATGCTGTTGAAGGATTGCACAAGGATGCCTAACTCATCCTTGCCGTGCGCCGGCAGCATGGTGCTGTAATCGCCGCGCGCGATCGCACGCGTACCTTCTGCCAACACCCCCAGCGGGGCCGACAGGCGACGGCTCAACACCAGCGCGATAGCCACGGCCGAGAGCATGGCCAGCATCAGCACCAGCGTCAGCGTCAGCGAGAACACCTGCTTCAGCGATTCGCGGCTGAAGGAAAGCTCCTGATAGTCCTGATAAACCTCCTGTACCGATTCCGCCGCCAGGGATAGCACCCGCGGTACCGGCTGCAACAGCTGTAAAATACGGGTTTCGCCCGCCATGTCCTGCATGGCCACCGGCGCCAGCACGCGCAGATAGAGGCCCTTGTCCGGGATCGGCTCTATCGTACCGTAAACATGGTTGCGCGCCTGCCGGAGCTGGGCCAGGCTAGGCATCTCCGGCAGAAATGTGGAAGGATCGTCGCTGGAGAACGCCAGAATGCGTCCCTGCATGGTCAACAACACGGCATCCTGCACTCCGCTCTTTTCACGCAAGTCATTCAACAACGCAAAATGCGTGCTACCCGGCTGGTAGGCCAGTCCGAGCACAATGTTCTGGCTCTTTTCCTCCAGATCGTCGAGCATGATGTCCAGCGTGCTCTGCCCCAGACGCAAACCGCTGTCGAGCGCCGCCTCGACCTTGACGTTGAACCAGGACTCGATCGAACGCGTCAGGAAATTGACCGAAACTGCGTAGACCAGCATGCCGGGGATGATGGCCATCAGGGCGAAGGCACCGAGCAGACGCAGGCTGAGGCGGCTGCCCATGACACCGCGGCGCATCTGCTGATAGAGCTTCCAGAGCTGGATGCCGATCAACACGATCAACAGCACGGCAATCAGGATATTCAGCGCCAGCAGCATGGTGTAATCAGCGCCGCCGGCTGTGGTATTGCCGCTGGCTCGCGACAGCAGATACAGCAGCAGTACACCCAGAGCCGCACAGATGAAGATGATGTATTTC
>PHCQ01000082.1 GCA_002840835.1 Betaproteobacteria bacterium HGW-Betaproteobacteria-16
CCTTGCAGGCCGCAGCATCGCCAGAGTCGATGCTTCTTCGGGCTGTCCAAGCCTGCGCAGGCAGGCTTGGAGCCGCGGCCCTCAGCCCCCTCAAGGGGGTGGCACTGGCCGTCCGGCAAAGCCGGCCCGGCGGCGCCCCTGGGCTGGACCGCTTCATTCGTCGTGGGTTGCGCGCTGCGCGGTGGAGCACCTAGGCTGATCACTTCGGGCAATCGCGCTGGCACAAAAGGAACCCTGAGTGCCCTTTTGGGCGGTCGAACATCGGGCATAAACTTCGCTTAAGAAGCCATCAGCTACAATCCTGCGCTATGTTTGCCGCCCGCCCGTTCCAGTTGAACAGCGCATCCACCGCCCTGGTGGATGTGGCGTCGCGCGCATTCACCATCAAAACCACGACCATTAAGGGCTGATCCAGCCTGGTTCGTCGTGCGCCCTCCCTGGCCAGACGAGCCGGGGGGAACAGGTCGGTCGACACTGTTTTTAACTTGAAAGGGCGTTGAAATGAGCAAGTTGGTAGGCCTCGTTGGCTGGCGCGGCATGGTGGGCTCGGTGTTGATGGACCGCATGATCGAAGAGAAAGACTTCGATCACATCGAACCCCTGTTTTTCTCCACATCGAATGCCGGTGGCCAGGCGCCGTCGATGGCGAAGAACGAAACCAGGCTGCAAGATGCGCACGACATCGCTGCCCTGAAGCGCTGCGACATCATCATCACCGCCCAAGGTGGCGACTACACCAGCGAGGTGTTCCCCAAACTGCGCGCCGCTGGCTGGAACGGCCACTGGATTGACGCCGCGTCCACCCTGCGCATGGAAAAGGACGCCGTCATCATTCTCGACCCGGTCAACATGCCGGTGATCAAGGATGCGCTTGCCAACGGCGGCAAGAACTGGGTGGGTGGCAACTGCACGGTGAGCTGCATGCTCATGGGCGTGGGCGCCCTGTACAAGGCTGGCCTGGTGGAATGGATGAGCACTCAGACCTATCAGGCGGCTTCTGGTGGCGGAGCGCAGCACATGCGCGAATTGCTCACCCAATATGGCACGCTCAACCAGGAAGTCAAAGCCCTGCTGGACGACCCCAAGAGCGCCATTCTGGAGATCGACCGTAAGGTGATTGCCAAGCAGCGCGCCCTGACCAGCACCGAGACCGCCCACTTCGGTGTGCCATTGGGTGGCTCATTGATCCCCTGGATCGACAAGGATCTTGGCAATGGCATGTCCAAGGAAGAATGGAAGGGCATGGCAGAAACCAACAAGATCCTGGGCCTGGGCGAGGCCTTCGGGTCGGCGGCCATTCCGGTGGACGGGTTCTGTGTTCGGGTCGGCGCCATGCGCTGCCACAGCCAGGCCCTCACATTCAAACTGAAAAAGGATGTGCCGCTGGCCGACCTGGAAGCCATGATCGCCGAAGACAACGCGTGGGTGAAGGTCGTGCCGAACACCCGCGAAGACACCGTCCGCGACCTGACACCGGTGGCCGTCACCGGCACCATGACCATCCCCGTGGGTCGCATCCGCAAGCTCGCCATGGGCCCCGAATATGTGGGTGCGTTTACCATCGGCGACCAGTTGCTCTGGGGCGCCGCGGAGCCCCTGCGCCGCATGCTCCGAATCCTGCTGGCCGCCTGAATGTTTCAAGATGGGAGAGGTGATACAACCCGTCCCGACCCATTCACGTTGCAAAGTAGCAACGTGAATGGGTGGTCGATGGCGACGGAAGGCAGGCAATGAAACTCAAGCGGATTCTCAGCTTGTCACTGTAATGCGTTGATGTTAAGGTCATTTCTCGGATTTTTACGTCGAGGTTCAAGTGCCATCCAACTCCCGTCACACCCATTCTTCCCCGGTCAAAACCCATAGAGTGGGCGCCGAATCTCGCGGTCTAGCGCGGATGCATTCGGTTGCGATTGCAGCGCTGCTTTGTGCAGGACTGGCACAACACGCAGATGTTCAGGCACTGGCCCTCGGGCGCATCGTGGTGCAATCGGCCCTGGGCGAACCCCTGCGTGCCCAGATCGAAATTCCCGAAATCAATGCGGACGAGGCCTCCACGCTCACAGTGGGGCTGGCGTCGGGCGATGCTTTCAGCGCTGCGGGCATGGATTTCAATCCCGCCCTGAGCAACCTCCAGATCACCTTGCAGCGCCGTCCGGATGGCCGCGCGTACCTCCAGCTCACGAGCACACGCCCTGTCACGGAGCCGTTTGTTGATCTGATCGTGGAAGCCAACTGGTCTTCCGGACGTATCGTTCGCGACTACACGCTGCTGTTTGATCCACCCAGGTTGCGCGCTGCAACGCCAGTGGCCCCGGTCGCACCCGGCGTCTCTGCCCCTGCCAGGCCGGCCGCGCCTGCCGCTGGCGCCACGCCCACGCCCACGCCTGCTGCTCCTACCACCCAACAGGTCCAACCCCCCTCGGCGCCTGCAGCGGCCAGCCTTCCGCCGGCCCAAGCCCCGGAACCCAGTTCACAAGTCACCGTGGTGTCGGGTGATACGGCAGGGCGAATTGCGGAAGCCAACCGGCCAGCCAATGTGTCGCTCGATCAGATGCTGGTCGCCATGCTGAGGTCAAATCCGCGGGCGTTCATTGGCGACAACGTCAACCGCCTGCGCGCCGGCGTGGTCCTTGACCTTCCAAGTGCTGAAGAAGCTTCGGCGGTGGGTGCAAGAGAAGCGCGCCAGATCATTGCTGCACAGAGCCGCGATTTCAACGAATTCCGCCGCCGCCTTGCCGGTGCAGCGCCAGAGGCCGATGTGGGCCAGGCAGATCGACAAGCCGCCGGCAGCGTGCAAACTGAAGTGCAGGACGCAAGTCCTGCTGTCACCGCACCAGACCGCCTGACACTTTCGAAAGAAGCCACCCCAGGACAGGCAGCGCCCGAAGCACAGATTGCCCAGGAACGGCAGGCGGAAGACGCTTCCAACCGCGTGGCAGAACTGTCCCGAAACATCGAGGAACTGGCCCAACTCCAGCCGGCCGCACCCCCACCCGCGGTACCTGCCGCACCTGCGGCACCTGCAGCTGAAGGAAGTGCACCAGCCAGCCCTCCTGCTGACGGCCCCGCCGTGACGGTACCAGGGGCGCCTGCCACCGCCACCGAACCCGCTGCCACCGACGCACCATCCACCGAAAGCCCGCCAGCAGAACCCGCTGCGGCTGCACAGGAACCGGCACCACCGGTCACGCCCGCTCCCGTGCTGGCGCCGGCACCTGTTCCTGCACCCCTGCCCGATGAGCCAAGCCTGATCGACAAGCTCAGAGACAACCCGCTGGTCATCCCGCTGGCGGGCGCACTTCTGGCCTTGCTGGCCGGCCTCGGTTTCTACCGCTTGCGGCAACGCAACAAGGGCGCCAGCGTGGACAGCTCGTTCCTCGAAAGCCGTCTGCAACCCGATTCCTTCTTCGGTTCGAGTGGCGGCCAACGCATAGACACCGCGGACGCCAGCGTTTCCGGATCCTCCATGGTGTATTCGCCCAGCCAGCTGGATGCCGCTGGTGATGTGGACCCAGTCGCCGAAGCCGACGTGTACTTGGCCTACGGGCGTGACCTGCAGGCAGAAGAAATTCTCAAAGAGGCCATGCGCAGCACGCCCACCCGTGTGGCGATTCACGTGAAGCTTCTGGAAATCTACGCCAAGCGTCGCGACGCCAAAGCCTTTGAGGTGGTGGCCACGGAGGCCTACAACCTCACGCAGGGCCAGGGTCCGGAATGGGAGCATGCCTGCGACATTGGCAAGGAACTCGACCCATCCAACCTCCTTTACCAGCCCGGAGGCAGCCCAGCCGTCAAGCTGGCCGCAGCGGCAGGTGTGGCCGGTGGTGCGCTCAACACCATGCCCTTCAGCAACAGCACGCTTACCCCTGGCGGAGATGCCGAGGGTGGTTCCGGACTGGATCTCGACTTCTCCTTCGACGATCCTGTCGAACCTGCAAGACTCGCTGACGTGGCACCAGAGCAGCGCGGCGGTGAATCGATCTCCGCCATGGACGATCTCAAATTCACCGAAGCCCTGACCGATCTGCCAGACGAACCTGCAGCCGGCCCAGCATCGAAATCCATGGACTTTGATCTGGACTTCCCCTCCGAACCTGTCCCCCTGGCAAGCTCTGCTGAAGCTGATCGTGCGTCAGAGGGTCCACAGGAAGAAGCGGTGGCGCCCACGTTCGATGAAAGCGAAGTCCTGCCCGATTTCAGCGCCAGCGACTCGATGCCCATGAACCTGGATGCACCTCAGACTGAAGAGCCATCCAATGCCAACGGGGCTGAGTTGATGGCATTCGATCTCAACGAGCTCAATCTCGACCTGGACGATGGGTCAAGCGCCGCATTGGCCGATGTTGAACAGGTCACCGAAGAGAGCCCGCTGGATACCAAGCTTTCGCTGGCAGAAGAGTTCCGGGCCATCGGGGACCTGGAAGGTGCCCGTTCTCTGGCGGAAGAAGTGCTTGCTGAAGCCTCTGGCACACTCAAGACCAAAGCCCGCACGTTCCTCTCGGATCTTGCCTGAGTCTGCGGCGTCGCCCCCGCCGGTTGTGGACCAAAGCCGGGCGGATCCAGACCAGGCCACAGTCGGTCCGTCGGCACGCATCGCACTGGGTGTCAGCTACAACGGCGCCGGCTACGAAGGCTGGCAAAGTCAGCCGAGCGGTCAAACGGTGCAGGACCAGCTCGAGCTGGCCTTGTCGAAGTTCACCGCACTGAACAAGGTGATCACCCTGTGCGCCGGCCGAACAGATGCCGGCGTGCACGGTCTCATGCAGGTGGTGCATTTTGATTGCCCGGTCGAACGATCTGACACGGCCTGGGTGCGCGGCACCAACAGCTTTTTGCCCCCTGACATTGCCGTCCAGTGGGCACGCCACGTCCCCGCCTCGTTTCACGCGCGCGCCAGTGCGCAGTCGCGCCGTTACGCCTACGTGCTGCTGGAGTCCCCGGTCAGGCCCAGTGTGGAGGCGCGGCGTGTGGGATGGGTGTTTCGACCACTGCAACTGGACGCCATGCGGCAAGCGTCGGCGATTCTGCTCGGTGAGCACGATTTCTCTTCGTTTCGCGCGTCCCGCTGCCAGGCCCTGTCACCCGTCAAGCGCATGCTGCGCATCGACATCGAGCAGCGAGGGGCCTACTGGCGTCTGGAATTCGAGGCCACGGCGTTCTTGCACCACATGATTCGCAACATCATGGGCTGTCTTGTCGCCATCGGGAGCGGCAGCCGGCCTGTGAGCTGGATGAACGAAGTGCTGCAAGCGAAAAGCAGGGATGCGGCAGCACCCACATTTGCCCCTGATGGGCTTTATTTCCTGGGGCCGCGTTACGATGACGCACTGAACATCCCCACGCGTACGCCTGCCTTTGACTGGCTGCCCTGAGCCATCCAGCACCCGCTGGTTTCGCTTCCGCACGGCGGCTCCCTGAGCGCCCGTGTTTGGGCCAACTCATCGAAACGGCGGATTTCCAGACATTCTTGCAACACATGCTCCCCCATCGAACCCGCATCAAGATCTGTGGCCTCACCCGCGAAGAAGACGTGGATGCGGCCGTTCATGCGGGCGCTGATGCCATCGGGTTCGTGCTTTACGCACCCAGCCCGCGCGCGGTCACCCCGAAGCGTGCCGGTGCACTGGCCCGTCGCCTGCCTGCTTTTGTCACGCCGGTGCTGCTGTTTGTCAACGCATCGCCAGAGCTCATTGAAATGGCGTGCACCGAAGTGCCAAACGCCCTGCTCCAGTTTCACGGAGACGAAACCCCCGACACCTGCAAAGCCGCTGCCCGGCCCTACCTGCGGGCCGCCAGAATTCCCCCTGGTTCTGCCGGAGCCGCCTTCGATCTTCTAAAATACGCACTCGATCATTCCGATGCCCAGGCCATCCTTCTCGACACCCATGTCGAAGGCTACGGCGGCGGGGGTCAATCTTTTGACTGGACGGCTTTCCCTTGGTCACATCCGCATCTAAACGCCAGCTCTCGCCTCGTTTTGTCTGGTGGACTCACGCCTGCAAACGTGATCGATGGCATCAGACACGTACGGCCCTGGGCCGTTGACGTGAGCTCAGGCGTGGAGGTGTCAAAAGGCATCAAGGACCGCGCCAAGATGCTCGCCTTCGTGGCTGCCGTGCGGGCAGCCGATGCTTTGATCGACCGTTCGGGCTGATCCCCTTCAGGGAAGGCTCGAACCTCCGTTTTCGGGAATCCCATGACCACTTATCAGCAACCCGATGCCAAGGGACACTTTGGCATCTACGGCGGTAGCTTCGTGAGCGAAACGCTCACCCATGCCATCAACGAACTCAAGGCCGCGTACGCCAAGTACCAGAACGACCCTGAATTCCTGGCCGAATTCAAGAGCGAACTCGCCCACTTTGTCGGCAGGCCCAGCCCGGTTTACCATGCTGCGCGCATGAGCCGCGAACAGGGTGGCGCCCAGATTTTCCTCAAGCGCGAAGACCTCAACCACACCGGCGCACACAAGGTCAACAACACCATTGGTCAGGCCATGCTCGCCAAGCGCATGGGCAAGCCGCGCATCATCGCCGAGACCGGCGCAGGGCAACATGGCGTGGCCACTGCCACCATCTGTGCCCGCTATGGGCTGGAGTGCGTGGTCTATATGGGCAGTGAAGACGTGAAGCGCCAGAGCCCCAACGTCTACCGCATGAAGCTGCTGGGCGCCACCGTGGTGCCGGTGGACAGCGGCAGCAAGACGCTGAAAGACGCGCTCAATGAAGCCATGCGCGACTGGGTGGCCAATGTAGACAACACTTTCTACATCATCGGCACCGTGGCCGGACCTCACCCTTACCCGATGATGGTGCGCGACTTCCAGAGCGTGATCGGCAATGAATGCCTGGTGCAGATGCCAGAGATGCTCAAGACCGCCGGATGCAAGGGCGAACAACCCGACGCTGTGGTGGCCTGCGTGGGCGGTGGAAGCAACGCCATGGGCATTTTTTACCCCTACATCGACCACGCCCACACCCGCCTGATCGGCGTTGAAGCCGCCGGCGAGGGGCTCGACAGCGGCAAACATTCAGCCTCGCTGCAACAAGGGAGCCCCGGCGTGCTGCATGGCAACCGCACCTATGTGCTGCAGGACGACAACGGTCAGGTCACGGAAACACATAGCGTGAGCGCCGGCCTGGACTATCCCGGCGTGGGTCCTGAACACGCTTTCCTGAAAGACATCGGTCGCGCCGAATACGTGGGCGTTACCGATGCAGAGGCGCTCGAAGCCTTCCATTACCTGTGCCGCACGGAAGGCATCATTCCAGCTCTCGAGTCCAGCCATGCCGTCGCCTATGCCATGAAGCTGGCCAAGACCATGCGGCTAGACCAGTCCATTCTGGTCAATCTGTCTGGCCGAGGCGACAAGGACATTGGCACCGTGGCCGACCTGTCTCAGGCCGACTTCTATTGCAGGCCCAGTTGTCGCGGACAGTCTGTCAAGGGCAGCATGGACACCACCTCGGTGCAGATCAAGACCAAGCCCGCCGCCGCGCGTGCTCCGCGCGCCAAACCATCCAAAGTGGGAAATGCCCAATGAGCCGCATCGAAACCACACTGGGCGCGTTGAAGGCCCAGAACCGCAAAGCGCTCATCCCGTACGTCACCGCCGGCTTTCCCTATGCCGACATCACGCCGGACCTGATGCACGGCATGGTCGAGGCCGGCGCCGATGTGATCGAACTGGGCGTGCCTTTTTCAGATCCTTCGGCCGACGGCCCGGTGATCCAGAAAGCCGGTGACCGTGCGCTGGCACTGGGCATTGGCCTCGCCCAGGTGCTGACCATGGTCAAGACCTTCCGCGAGCGCGACACCACCACCCCCGTGGTGCTCATGGGGTACGCCAACCCGGTTGAACGGTACGACCAGAAGCACGGCGCAAAGGCGTTCGTCCGGGACGCCAGCGCTGCTGGTGTGGACGGGGTGCTCATCGTCGACTACCCGCCCGAAGAATGTGAAGACTTTGCCGCTGACCTGCGCGCGCATGGCATGGACCTGATCTTCCTGCTCGCGCCCACCTCCACAGACGAGCGCATGGCGCAGGTGGCACGTGTGGCCAGTGGCTATGTCTATTACGTGTCCCTCAAAGGCGTCACGGGTGCCGGTACGCTGGACATTGGTCAGGTCGAAGCCATGTTGCCGCGCATTCGGGCGCATGTCAGCGTTCCTGTGGGCGTGGGTTTCGGGATTCGGGACGCCGAGACCGCCAGAGCCATTGGGCAGTCGGCCGACGCGGTGGTGATCGGCAGCAAGATCATTCAGCTGATCGAGAACGAACCACACGAAAAAGTCATTGCCGTGGCGTCGAATTTCCTTCGCACCATCCGAAAAGCGCTCGACGCATAATCCCAGATTCGCGTCGGTCGCGCACCGTCCACGCATAGGAGAAAACATGTCCTGGCTAGAAAAGCTGCTGCCCCCCAAGATCACCCCCACCGACCCGACAGAGCGCCGCAGCGTGCCTGAGGGCCTGTGGATCAAGTGCCCGAGTTGTGAGGCGGTGCTGTACAAGAACGATCTGGAGAAAAACCAGAACGTCTGCCCCCACTGCAGCCACCACCACCGGATCGGTGCGCGTGCGCGACTCAACGCATTTCTTGATGCCGAAGGTCGCTACGAACTGGCCCAGGAGGTGCTGCCGGTGGATGCCCTCAAGTTCAAGGACAGTCGCAAGTACCCGGAGCGCTTGAAGGAGGCCTTGGAGACCACCGGCGAAACCGATGCGCTCATCGTGATGGGCGGTGCTGTGCACAGCATCAGTCTGGTTGCGGTCTGTTTTGAATTTGACTTCATGGGTGGCTCCATGGGTTCGGTTGTCGGTGAACGTTTTGTTCGTGGCGTTGAAGAAGCGATTGCACAAAAAGTACCATTTGTGTGCTTCACGGCCACGGGCGGCGCGCGCATGCAGGAAGGCTTGCTGTCTCTGATGCAGATGGCCAAGACCAATGCCGCGCTGACCCGACTGGCCAAGAAAGGCCTGCCCTACATCAGCGTGCTGACCGACCCCACCATGGGAGGTGTCTCCGCAGGTTTTGCCTTTGTTGGCGACGTCGTGATTGCAGAGCCCAAGGCATTGATCGGGTTCGCCGGTCCCCGCGTGATTGAAAACACGGTGCGCGTGAAACTTCCCGAAGGATTCCAGAGGGCCGAATTCCTGCAGACCAAGGGCGCTGTCGACTTCATCTGTGATCGGCGCGAGTTGCGCGCCACCATCGCCAGCACGCTGGCCATGTTGCAGCGCCAAAGTGCTGACGCGGTGGTCGTCGATTGACCTCGCGGCAAGAAGCTGAACCGCTCACGCTGTCACAGCTGCCCCTGTTTCCACTCCAGACCGTGCTGTTCCCGGGCGGTTGGATGTCCTTGCGCATTTTTGAAGTGCGTTATCTGGACATGATCGGTCGCTGCCACAAGGCGGGGGCTCCTTTTGGCATCGTGGCCTTAAGCGAAGGCAGCGAAGTCCGCCGGATCGACCCCCAGGCCCCTCCTAGCGGGGACGGGTTTGCAAAGGAAGTGTTTCATCCCGTCGGGACCATGGCACAGATTGCACATCTGGAACGACCACAGCCAGGCCTGATGCTGATCCGATGCCAGGGGCTGCAGCGTTTTCATGTCACTCGTCGGCAGCAGTTGCAACACGGCCTGTGGGTAGCCGACGTGCGCCTGGATTCCAAGGAGCCGGCGGTGGCTGTGCCGGACCACCTGGCTGGCACGCGTGATGCCCTTCAGCGCCTGTTGAACAACCTTCAAGAGCGGGATCCCGAGCAATTGAAAGACCTGCCCATCCAGCCTCCCTACCACTGGGGCGACAGCGGCTGGGTGGCCAATCGTTGGGCCGAGCTTTTGCCAGCACCAACCGAACTCAAGCAAAGACTGATGGCGCTGGACAATCCGCTGCTGCGTCTGGAACTGGTGGCCGACCTGCTCGACAAATTGGGACTGGACGGCTGACCAGCGTGTGTCAGCCCGGCACCGGTCAGGGCAGCAGATTCATTGCCCGCATGTAGGGCTCGCTGACCATCAGATCGTCCCAGTCTGGCGCCTTGGAGCGGGGTATCAGTGCCAGGCGTCTCGCCTCACCTGACGGGTTGGGTGTCCACTGACCCACGTAGACCGCGCGTGAAAGGGCTTCGATCGCGTCATCGATGGGCGCCCCGCCGTCCACCACCGATTGATTGCACAGCACCACCATGTCAACGCCGGCCGTGAGCGCGGCCAGCGCGGCTTCTGCGAAGCTGACCTGTTGACCATCGAGGTGACGAGCCGCTTCCATGCTCAGGTCGTCGCTGAAGATTGCACCGGTGAATCCGAGTTGCTGTCGCAGCACATCGCGCAGCCAGCGCGCGGAAAAACCTGCTGGCCGCGAATCCACGCTGGGGTAGATCACGTGGGCCGGCATGATTGCCTGCAGGCTGGCAGACAGCCAGCCATAAGGTGCGGCATCGTCGGCCAAGATGCGCTTGAGGCTGCGTTTGTCGACGGGAATGGCCAGGTGTGAGTCGGCACGGACAAAGCCGTGCCCAGGAAAGTGCTTGCCACAGTTACCCATGCCGCTTTGCAGCAGGCCGTGCATCAGACTCTGCGCCAACAGCGAGACGACCCGGGGATCTCGCGCAAAGGATCGATCGCCTATGACCGAGCTGCCACCATGGTCCAGATCCAGCACCGGCGTGAAGCTCAGGTCCACCCCGCAAGAGCGCAGTTCGGCACCCAGCACATAGCCCACCGCCACGGCGGCGTTGGTGGCCCTTAGGGCGGCCGCACCCTCCATCTCGTTCCTTTTGGCCGGCGACATCCACATCCGACCCAGTTCCGCCATGGGGGGCAGATGGGTGAACCCGTCGGTGCGGAAGCGCTGCACCCGCCCGCCTTCGTGGTCAACTGCAATCAGGAGGTCGCTTCGCACGGCCTTGATCTCCTGACACAGCGCGGTCAGTTGGGCACGATCGCGCCAGTTGCGACCAAACAGCGTGACCCCCCCCACCAAGGGATGCGCGAGTCGGCGGCGGTCGTCGGTGCTGAGGCCGAATCCGGCCACATCGATGATCAAAGGGGCATGGGCGTGCATGGCAGACATTTCAATCGTGTTTGTGCGGCGTGGCTCAGTCCTTCTCCACGACCACAAAGCTGGCCGCGTAGTCGGTTTCGTCGGTGACCGTGACGTGCGCGCGAAGTCCTTCGCCTTCAAACCAGGTCTTGAGCTCACCATGAAGCACGATGACGGGTTGGCCGCTGGGCAGGTTGCGTATCTCGCAGCTTCGCCAGGTCATGGGCATGCGCATGCCCATGCCAATCGCTTTGGAAAACGCTTCCTTCGCAGAGAATCGCGTGGCCAGGTAGCGCAGGCCGCGCTGGGGCCAACGGGCGCTGCGCTGT
This sequence comes from Betaproteobacteria bacterium HGW-Betaproteobacteria-16, assembly GCA_002840835.1. Classification (GTDB taxonomy): domain Bacteria; phylum Pseudomonadota; class Gammaproteobacteria; order Burkholderiales; family Burkholderiaceae_C; genus Hydrogenophaga. Next base: position 11,377 of record PHCQ01000082.1, read on the forward strand.
TGCCAGACTGCAAACTCGCCTTCGGCCAGCACCCGGCGAGCGAATCGCTCGCCCTGGCGCTTCCACGTGGCCTCCATGCGCCGGATGTCGCAGATGTCGGTGCCGATGCCGTAGATCATCGGATCGAAGCCTCGTCCATGGCGCGACGGTAGGCTTTGACGGTCGCGGTGTAACCCATTTCAAGGGCATCGGCGATGAGGGCATGGCCGATGGACACCTCACACACGCCGGGCACATGGCGCAAAAATTCGGGCAGGTTCTCACGGTTGAGATCGTGGCCGGCGTTGACACCCAAGCCCACCGCCGCGGCGGCCTGTGCGGCGGCACGAAACCGGTCAAGCTGCAAGGCGCGTTCCGAAGGCACCTGCCAGGCAGCGGCGTACGGCTCTGTGTACAGCTCCACCCGATCCGCGCCCACCGCACGCGCAGCGCTCATGGCCGCCGCATCGGCATCCATGAAAAGGCTTACGCGCGCACCCAGCGCCTGCCCCTGAGCGATCAGGGTGCGAAGCTTTTCTTCATCCTGCGGAAAAGACCAGCCGTGATCGCTGGTGAACTGGCCTTCGCTGTCGGGCACGAAGGTCAACTGGTGCAAGGGCAACCCCCTTGCCTTCACTTCGTGCGCCACGTTCATCAGGTTGTGAAGGGGGTTGCCCTCAATATTGAACTCCCGGTCGGGCCAGGACCGCATCAGCTCGCCCAGTTCAAATACATCACCGAGGCGCACATGACGTTCGTCGGGACGGGGATGGACCGTGATGCCTTGTGCACCAGCCTCAAGGCACTGGGTAGCCGCCCGAACGACCGATGGTATGCCCAGATGGCGGGTGTTGCGAACCAGGGCCACCTTGTTCAGGTTGACAGACAAGGCCGTGCTGGAGGTGCCAGGAGGTGTGGCTGCGGTCATGTTGGTGCGGAGGAAAGGTTCTGAACTGGAAGAGGACCGTTGTCGGGCGCCAAGGTGGCACCCGAGCGCATCATCGCCTGCACATCGATCATCAGTTGCCGGGTCTTGAACACCCGAACGCCACAATGGTAGTGCAGCAGCCCACGCAAAGGGATGCGCAATGCTGCCATGCAAGAAGCACAAGCCCGCAGCGTCGCCAGAAAGGGACTGTTCCCTTCCATGGCACGGTACAGGTCCAGACACTGCTCTCCAGAGAGCGGGCGGCTGTCACCTTCTTGCGCCAGGCGCAGTCCGCTCTCGGGCACCAGCACGTAGGCTTTCTGTGGATCGACTGCCACCATGGAACTGCCGTCTCGAGACAGGTCCGGAAGCAGACCGACTTCCTTCAAAAGCAACAGTTCGAAAGCCCTTAACACGAGCTCCTGGGTATCGCTTTGTTCCGCCAGCAGCTGAACCGCCATCGCGTAGTGATCAAACAACCGCTCATGCGCATCGTCCCTGGCCAGCAGACGCATCAGCAGTTCGTTCAGGTAGCTGCCCGACAACAGCGCCTCGCCGGTCGGCATGACATGTCCACCCTGCCATTGAGCCGCCTTGAGCGTTCTGACTTCGGCGTCTCCGCCCCAGCTCAACAGGAGCGGCTGCAGCGGCAGCAATACCGGTCGGAACTGCGACGTGGGCCGCTTGACCCCTTTCGCCACCAAGGCGATGCGCCCGTGGTGGCGGGTGAACACCTCCAGCACGAGGCTCGATTCGCTCCAGTCGTACCGGTGCAGCACAAAGGCGGGCTCGTCAGCAAAACGGCGTGCAGCCATGTCATGAGCCCATCATCACAAAAACAGTCGCACGGTAAGTTGCGCCATCCCGGTGGCAGCCCCCTTCACAGGAGGGTGAGACAGGGCGGACCTTGGCATTCACTCATAACCGAAGGAACGCACGCGAGCGTCGTCATCGGCCCAGCCTGAGCGCACCTTTACCCAGAGCTCCAGGAACACCTTGCAATCCCAGAGTTTTTCAAGTTCTTGCCGGGCCTCGGTGCCAATGCGTTTGAGCTTTTCGCCTTTGTCGCCAATGACCATGCCCTTGTGACCTTCACGTTCGACCACGATCGTGGCGGCAATGCGTCTGAGTCGCCCCTCTTCTTCGAACTTGTCGATGATCACGGTGGAGGTGTAGGGCAGTTCGTCGCCGGTGAGTCGAAAGAGCTTTTCACGCACCATCTCGCTGGCCATGAAACGCTCACTCCGGTCGGTCAGGTCATCAGGACTGTGCATCCAGGGTTGCTGAGGAAGGTACTTCTCGCAGATGCCGAACAGGCGCTCAATGTCCTTGGATGCCTTGGCCGACATCGGCACGAATTCGGAGAAGGGATGGCGTTCCTGCATGGAGCGCAACCAAGGGGCCAGTTCTCCGCGGCGATGAACCAGATCGAACTTGTTGGCCACCAGAATGGCGGGCACGTTCGCGGGCAGCAGTGACAGCACCTTGGCATCGGCCAGATTGAACTGCCCCGCCTCCACCACGAACAGAATCAGGTCTACATCACTGACCGCGCCCAGCACGGTCTTGTTGAGCGCCCGGTTCAGCGCATTACCATGCCGGGTCTGGAAGCCTGGCGTGTCCACAAAAACGAACTGAGAGGCCCCGAGCGTGCGCATGCCAGTGATCCGGTGGCGCGTGGTCTGGGCCTTGCGCGAGGTGATGCTGACCTTCTGACCCACCAGCGCATTGAGCAGCGTCGATTTCCCGACATTGGGTTTGCCCACGATGGCCACGTAACCGCACCGCTGCGCCGCAGGATCCACCACCTCAGATGGCAAGTCTGCCGGAGCGTCAGCTTCGGCAGCTTCGCCTCCCGATTTGCCCAGCGCACGTGCCAGCATGGCATCGAGCTCGGCATTGGTGCCTGGTTGAACTGGCCTGGCGGTCGAGTCAAGTGGAGGGGCAGGATGTTTGGGCATGTATTCGGGTCAACTTGGTTCAGTCTGGATGTGTCGGGCGCACATCGTATGCAGGTTTGCGTCAGGCGTTGCGGTTGCCCGCGCGAGACACAAGCTGCTGCAGCATGGCCGCAGCAGCTGCTTGTTCACCCGCTCGCCGGGAAGCCCCTATGCCGCGCTCGTTGAGTGCAAACTCGGTCACTGCGCACTCCACGTCAAAGGTCTGCTTGTGCGCTTCGCCCAGTGTGGCCACCACCCGATAGACAGGCAACTTCATTTTGCGCGCCTGCAGCCACTCCTGCAATTCCGTCTTGGGGTCTTTGCCCATGGCACCCATCTGGGCGTTCAGTTCAACATCGGCATACAAGCTGCGCACCATGGCCGCAGCGGCGTCGAATCCGGCATCCAGGTACACAGCACCGATGATGGCTTCCAGTGCGTCCGCCAGGATGGACGGACGTTTGTGTCCGCCCGAACGCTTTTCGCCATCGCCCAGGCGAAGCACCGAAGCCAGCCCCAGCGAAACTGCCATCTGAAACAGGGTGTCCTGTTTGACCAGGTTGGCACGCACCCTGGACAAATCCCCCTCAGGCAAGTCGCTGAGCTTTTCGAACAAGAGACTGGAAACGGCCAGATTCAGCACGGAATCGCCCAGAAACTCCAGGCGCTCGTTGTGATCCGACGAAAAACTGCGATGGGTCAATGCGCGCTCAAGGAGGCGCAGGTTGTTGAACCTGTGGTCCAGGCGCTGCTGCAGCGCTGTCAGATCTGCGTTCAAGAGCCAGGGCACCCCACCGGCGACGTTTCACCGTTCCAGATGTTCATCGCGAACGCCCCTCGTATCGCATCACAAGGAAAGCCGGACCGGCCAGATGGATTTCCCGATCATAAGAAAACGAGACCACCACACGATCACCCTCTTTGCCAATTTCGAGGTCTTTGCCTGAAATAGTGCGGATGTCGTCGATTGTCGCAGCCTTGTCAAAAAGACCACGCACTTCGGCCACGGTCGTACCCGCCGACGCCTGCCTCACGGCCTTTTGCACTGCCAAGTATTCAATGTAGGTGGGCACCACCTGTGCAGCCACCACACCTGCGAGAGCGAGCAGGATGCCGACCACCAGCAATCCGAAGAAGGTAAGCCCTTGCTGATGTTTTTTGATTTTCATTTCATGATCTCCAGATAGGCCGAAAAGAACAGAACTATTCAAAGGCGCCAATGCGCCCCAAGTCACCAAAATTCATCCACACGAAAAAGGCTCTGCCCACGATGTTGGCTTCAGGTACAAACCCCCAGTAGCGGGAGTCGAGCGAATTGTCGCGATTGTCACCCATCAGAAAATAGTGCCCTTCTGGCACTTTGCACACGACGCCTTCAACAGAGTAGCGGCAACTGTCTTTAAAAGCGAACTCGGATGCCCCTGGGATAAAGGCCGGCCGCTCATCGTCGTTGAGCGTGTTGTAAGAACGCGACCCCAAGGTCTCACGAAACTGCTGCGCATAGCGCATGCTGTCATTGTCGAAAAATTCGGGCTGAGCGATCTTGGGGACAGGCTGCCCATTGATCGTGAGCGACTTGTTCAGGTAGGCCACTTCGTCGCCTGGCAAACCCACCACGCGCTTGATGTAGTCGAGGCTGGGCTGGGGAGGATAACGAAAGACCATGACGTCCCCACGCTGCGGATCGTTGTTGGCCATCAGTTTCGTGTTGAAGACCGGCAGCCGGATGCCATAGTGGAATTTGTTCACCAGGATCAGATCGCCAACACGCAACGTCGGAATCATGGAACCCGAAGGAATCTTGAACGGCTCAAACAAAAATGAGCGCAGAACGAACACGGCAAGAATGACCGGGAACAGACCAGCGGTCCAGTCGAGCCACCAAGGCTGAGCGAGGATCTTCTGACGGGCCGTATCAACATCGCCTTCAATCTGGCTGAAGCCCTGCTGCTGCAAAGCAGCCCTCCGGGCGTCGTGCTCAACCAGCAATTGATCAGCGGCCTTCTTTCGCTGAGGCAGAAACACCAGCTTCTCGGCGATCCAGTAAATGCCTGTGACAAAAGTGGCCATCATCAGCAGCAGGGCGAAATTGCCTTCGACCATGCCGAGGTACCAAGCCCCCGTATAGGCGGCAAACGCGGTGAGAACCAGCGCCGTCATTGCGCTCATTGCGGCCCCCATCAATCTTGCACCTGCAAAATGGCCAGGAATGCTTCTTGGGGCACTTCAACAGATCCGATTTGCTTCATGCGCTTTTTACCCGCCTTCTGTTTTTCGAGGAGTTTTCGTTTGCGGGTGATGTCACCGCCGTAGCATTTTGCCAGCACATTCTTGCGAAGCGCCTTGATGGTCTCCCGTGCGATCACATTGCCGCCGATGGCGGCCTGTATGGCCACATCGAACATCTGTCGACTGATAATTTCCCGCATCTTGGCGGCAACGGCTCGACCCCTGTATTGCGACTGGGAGCGATGCACGATGATGGACAGTGCATCGACCTTTTCACCATTGAGCAGGATGTCGACCTTGACGACATCGGACGGCCGGTACTCCTTGAATTCGTAGTCCATGGAGGCGTAGCCACGGCTCACCGACTTGAGTTTGTCGAAAAAGTCCAGCACGATCTCGCCCAGTGGCATGTCATAGGTCAGCATGACCTGCTTGCCGTGGTACGCCATGTTGAGTTGCATGCCACGCTTCTGGTTGGCCAGCGTCATCACGGCCCCCACATACTCCTGCGGCATGTACAGATGCACGGTCACGATGGGCTCCCTGATTTCCTCGATGCGCCCCTGCTCCGGCATCTTGGAAGGGTTCTCCACCATGATCACTTCGCCATCGGGTTTCACCACCTGATACACCACGCTGGGCGCGGTGGTGATGAGATCCTGATCAAACTCCCGCTCCAGGCGCTCCTGCACGATTTCCATGTGCAGCAGCCCCAGAAAACCGCACCGGAAGCCGAAGCCCAGTGCCTGAGACACCTCGGGCTCGTACTGCAGCGCGGCATCATTGAGCTTGAGCTTCTCCAACGCATCGCGCAAACCGTCGTACTGATTGGCCTCAGTTGGATACAGGCCAGCAAACACTTGAGGTTTGACCTCCTTGAAACCCGGCAGTGCCTCGGTGGCCGGTCCTGCGTTGTTGGGAAGCTTCTTCTCCAGCGTGATGGTGTCACCCACCTTGGCTGCCTGCAGTTCCTTGATGCCCGCAATGATGTAGCCCACCTCACCAGCTTCAAGTGAGTTGCGCGGCGCGTTGGCTGGTGTGAACACGCCCAGGTTGTCGGCGTTGTACACCGTGTTGGTCGCCATCATCTTGAAGCGCTCGCCCTTGAGGAGTCGCCCGTCAACCACGCGAACCAGCATGACGACGCCCACATAGGCGTCGTACCAGCTGTCCACGATCATGGCTCTCAAGGGTGCTGCCGGATCGCCTTTGGGCGGTGGGATGCGAGCGACCACCGCTTCCAGGATGTCCTCAACCCCCATGCCCGTTTTGGCCGAACACGGAATGGCATCCGTCGCGTCGATACCGATCACGTCTTCGATTTCACTCTTCGCGTTGTCTGGATCGGCGTTGGGCAGATCCATCTTGTTGAGCACGGGTACCACCTCCACGCCCAGGTCCAGCGCCGTGTAGCAGTTGGCCACCGTCTGCGCTTCAACCCCCTGACTGGCATCAACCACCAGCAACGCGCCTTCACATGCCGACAGTGATCGGCTGACCTCATAAGAGAAGTCCACGTGCCCAGGGGTGTCGATCAGATTGAGGTTGTAGACCTGTCCATCGCGGGCCTGGTAACGCAGTGCGGCCGTCTGTGCCTTGATGGTGATACCGCGCTCCTTCTCGATGTCCATGGAGTCGAGCACCTGCTCGCTCATCTCCCGATCGGAGAGCCCACCACACAACGAAATGATCCGGTCCGCCAGCGTGGACTTGCCGTGATCGATGTGCGCGATGATGGAAAAGTTGCGGATGTGGTTCATCAAAAAAACAGCTCAGACACAGAGAACATGGCCATCCAGCACAGGGGGCAGACAGCCATAAAAAAGGGCGCGTCAACTGCTGACGCGCCCATAACCAACAATCAATGGCAACTGCGATAGTTGGGGTTTCATTGTAGGCAAAAAGCCGGGAAAGCCAACCCTCATACCGCTTGCCAACGCCTGTCGCAGGGCTACAACAGCGTTTTTATCAACAGCTTATCAACAGACACATCCATCAAATCAGAAGCGCGACGGAATGTCCACAGCGTGGACGTCGAGCGTCCCACATCGTGAACTCAGCACTTCTCGTTTGGGCTGAATGTGCCTGCGAAAGCGGTGATTTTAGCGAATTCGGTCAATGCAAGACGAGGCATGTTAGCAGACACTAACTTTATCAACCGCCCGGCACAAGTCCAGGTATCGCGATGCCTGTGGCGCACACGCCACCCCCGCCCGGCCAGATGCCCCTGAATCATTTGGGGGCTTGACGCGCCCCCGGACTTCAGTTGAGCTCAGCGCTGAGGGCGAATCACCGCATACTGCGCCCATTCTCCACGCCTGAACAGGACGTTGACAGGACGGGATTTGTCCAAGCCCGCCATCGCCGCTTCCATCTCCTTCAGATTGGGAGTCTCCTTATTCGCGATGGCAAGGATCACATCGTCCTCTCTCAGACCTGCACGTGCTGCGGGCCCATCTGCCTTGGCGACTCGAACGCCCCCCTGCAGTTTCAGTTCCTTCTTCTGCGCCTCGGTGAGCTCAACCAGGGTCAAGCCCAGGGACTCCCCCGCCACCGAGGCCGCTGGCGCAGGTGCTTGAGGGGCCTCTGCAAGCGCTGGAGGACGCTCGGGTTCCAGCTCGGCCACCGTCACCGTCAGTTCCTGTCGGCTTCCACGGCGAAACACCGTGATCCGGCTCTTGTTGCCCGGCTTGGTGGCCCCCACCATGCGGGGCAGATCCACCGAACGCTCGACCTCTTTGCCGTCAAACCTGAGGATGATGTCCCCGGGCTCCACACCGGCTTGAGAAGCGGGTGAATCAGGCTCCACGCCCCGTACCAGCGCACCCCTCGGCCGCCCCAAGCCGATCGACTCGGCCACTTCCTTGCTGACCTGATCGATTCGCACACCAATACGGCCACGTGTGACCTTGCCGGTGGCACGCAACTGCTCGGACACGCTGACCGCCTCGTCGATAGGAATCGCAAAAGATATGCCCTGGAAACCGCCCGAGCGGGAATAGATCTGACTGTTGATCCCGACCACCTCGCCACGCATGTTGATCAAGGGTCCGCCCGAGTTGCCAGGATTGATCGCCACGTCCGTTTGAATGAAGGGAAGAAAATCCCCTGTGTCGCGCTTCTTCGCGCTGACGATGCCGGCCGTGACGGTGTTCTCCAGGCCGTAGGGTGAGCCGATGGCCATCACCCATTCACCGACCCGCAAACGGTTGATGTCACCGATCTTCACCGCTGGCAGACCGGTGGCTTCGATCTTCACCACCGCCACATCGGTACGGCGATCGGTGCCTACGATCTTGCCCTTGAATTCACGCTTGTCTGGCAGCGTGACCAGCAACTCGTCTGCCCCGTCCACCACATGGGCGTTGGTCATGATCAGACCATCGGAGCTGAGAATGAACCCGGACCCCACCCCACGTGGTCGCGCTTCGTCATTGGGGCCTGGTTCCTGGCGCGGTCCAGGCGGCGTAAGGCCTGGAGGCACGGGAATGCCAAAGCGCCGAAAGAACTCCAGCATCTGCTCATCTGTGCCAGGCCCGGCACCCGTGCTGGGCGCCGCGCGTTCGAGCGTTCGAATGTTGACCACCGAAGGCCCCACCAGATCGACCAGTCCAGTGAAATCAGGCAGCCCCTGAACCATGGCCGGCGCGGTGGGTGTGGTTTGGGCGTGGGCCTGGTATGGCGAAAGCACGGAAGCCGCACAAAACGTGATCAGAGCAACGGGCAGCATCAACTTGCGCACAGAAATCTGGCGATATTCAGAAATCAGATTCATCGGTAACCTCTCTCAATCGATGCAAAAGAAAAACGGTGCAGGCAACGCTGCGGTCCTGCAAGCCCAGCTTGCCTCACCTCGATCTCGGGAATCACAGGTCAACGGGTGTATTCCAGCGACTTGGCAAAAAGAAGCAAGGTGGAATGCGGCACTTCGCCCAGGGCCGTTAACCAGTGCTGACCCAGGCGGCGGGTAAGTGAATGCGTGGCACCGATGACAGCGGCCTTCTCTTCAAAATGCTGCTGCTCGTTGTAGGGCTCCACGAACAGCGATACCGAAGCAAGGCCATCGGAGAACACCCACTGCATGGGATGGCTGGTGGCACCTGAACCATCGGCACTCTCGCGCGTGTGGCAACTCATGGATTGAAAGCCGGGAATGGCCTCCTTCAAACGCCACCCTTCGGCTTCCGCCGTCGTCTTCCTGAGCACAGGCCGGTGCACTTCGTAGCCGCGCGTGGCCTTCATGAGCTTGGAGAGCTTGTCCATGCTGACCGGTGCATCCAGCTGGAGCTCGGTGAAGGCCACCTGTTCCAATACCTGCCCCTGGCCGTCCAGTGTTTGCAGTTTGACCACCAAGCCAGTCTTCTTTTCAGACCAGATGCGGTACCCAAAACGCAGATTGTCACGCGGCTGGATTTCCACCACATCTGCTTTGTGACCGGCCACCCGTTCCAGTCCCGTGGCCCGAACGGCATAGTGGTCCGGGATCACGTTGTCGGGCGTGCGCAGCAGATCCGGAAACACCCCAAGCGACTCGCGCTTTTCCACCCAGGCCGTCTTTGAGTCTGGCGCAAAGGTGATGACGTCGTTGTTGTGACGAACCGTGGTCCGAGGCGCTCCGGTCAGCGTATCCACACGCTCCATCTGCTGATTGCCATCACACACATGCCATATGCGCGAAGCAGACATGGAAGATCCAGCCGAAACCACGAGCGTGCCGATATAGGCACGTTGACGCGAGGCCTCGTGGATGCGGGTCAACCACTCGTTGACAGTGCGTTCCGTGCCCTCGGCCGGTGCTGTCGACTGGGCCGACGACCAACCTGCTGCGGACATTCCCAGAGCGATCAGACAACCCACCCCAACGCGCTTGATCCAGAGAGACGGCAGAGTGCGAATAGAGGCTGCGTGAATGGAGTGGTGAAATTGTCGCGAACAGATGGCTGTCATGGCAAACTCAGCGGTCAGGCGCGTCATAGGTGGCATTGCGCAGAAACCCGGCTGGTTTTTGCAAAGCAGACATGCCACCGTACTGGCGATGCTCGGCCAGCAACGCCTCAAGTCGGGCATCGCGGATCAAAGTCCCCTGCCCCGTATTGACGATCACGGAAGTGTTGGTACCACCGGGTTCTGCAACAGCCACCTCTGCAGAAGGTGCAGGCGGGGCGGCCATGGCCAAGATCGGAAGAGC
>PHCQ01000144.1 GCA_002840835.1 Betaproteobacteria bacterium HGW-Betaproteobacteria-16
GGGATGGCGCCGAGGTCGTCGGTGCGCACGCTGGAGAGCGCGCCGCCGTAGCGGCCGAAGGGGGTGCGGATGGCGTCGCAGATGAAGGCCTGGGTCATGGGAGTCTCACGTAATCGGGTTGAAGAGATGTGTCGGTGCGATGCACGTCATGCCCGCTGCCGCCTGAGCCAGGGGCTGATGCGGTAGCGTTCCCCGCGGTAATGCACGTCCAGCGCCTCCAGCACCTGCGTGACGCCCGCGACGCTCCAACGCGCCAGCCACTCGAACGGCCCGGCCGGGTAGTTGACGCCGAGCTTCATCGCGGCGTCGGCGCCTTCGGGGGTGCACACGCCTTGTTGCACGGCGTCTGTGGCCTCGTTGATCAGCATCGCGATCGTGCGCGCCACCACCAGCCCGGGTGCATCGGCCAGGGGCACGGGCACAAAGCCGAGCGCGGCGAGCCAGGCCGGGGCCTGCCGACGCCAGGCGGCGCTGGCCTGGGGCGCCACCGCATACGCGAGCGTGCCGCCGGGCGCCGCCGGCCACAGCAGCGGACGGTCGAACACCGCCACGTCGGCAATCCCTTCACGCGCCGCGATGTCACCCGCGGTGCGGCCGTCCGTCAACACGAGCCGGGCGCCGCCGATGTCCAGGCCCACCCAGGCGCTCTGCCGCTGGCGTGAGGGCGCTGCGTCGCCGGACAACCGGCCCTGGATGACGAGCTGTTCCAGCCGGTCGGCGATCTCGCCGTCGCCGTGCACGGTGACCGGGCCCGTCACCATCGGAGCCTCGTGCACGGCTGCGGGCAGCGCCGGTGCGCCCTCGGGGTAGGTGTAGAAGCCGCGCCCGCTCTTGCGGCCCAGCAGGCCACCGTCCACCAGCTCGCGCTGGACCAGCGAAGGCACGTAGCGCTTGTCGCCAAAGTTGGCCTCGAAGACCGAGTTCGTGACCGCGAAGTTGGTGTCGTGACCGATCAGGTCCATCAACTCACAAGGCCCCATGCGAAAACCCGCTGCCTTCAGGCAGGCGTCCAGGCGCTGCGGCGTGGCCGCCTGCTCCTGCAGCAGGGCCAGGGTCTCGGCGTAATACGGCCGCGCGATGCGGTTGACGATGAAACCCGGCGTGCTGCGCGCATGCACCGGCACCTTGCCCCAGGCCACGCTCAGCGCTTCGATGGCCTGGGCCACCGCCGCATCGGTCTGCAGTCCGGACACCACCTCGACCAGCTTCATCTGCGGCACGGGGTTGAAGAAATGCATGCCCACGAAACGCTCGGGATGCAGCAGGCCGTTGGCGATGGCCGTGACGGAGATGGACGAGGTGTTGCTCGCCAGGATGGCAGCCTCACCGACCACCGACTCCAGCTGCCGGAACAGGCTGCGCTTGGCATCGAGGTTCTCTACGATGGCCTCGACCACCAGCGCGGCGCCCGCGGCCGCGTCCAGTGAGGGAATCGGCTCAATGCGGGCCAGCGTGGCCGCCGCGGCCTCGGCGGTGATCTTGCCCTTGGCCACCAGGCCGTCGAGCGTTGCTGTGAGCTTCGACTTGGCCTGCGCCGCGGCGCCTTCGCGCATGTCGAACAGGAACACCGGGTGGCCCGCCTGGGCCGCCACCTGCGCGATGCCGACCCCCATGATGCCGGCGCCGACGACCAGCACCGGCGCGTTGTTGAGAGAGGTCATGTTGCGCTCGGAATCCAGGGGGCGGGTCGTTTGGCGAGGAAGGCGGCGAAACCCTCGCGCGCCTCGGGCGTGATTGGCCCGACCTGCAACTGGGCGAACAGCTGCTTGATCTCGGTTTGCGCGTGGGGGCCGCCAGCGAACAGTTCCTGGACGGTCGCATCCACCGCGCCGTCAAGCGCCTCCAGGGGCACCACCTGCTGCACCAGGCCGATGGCCTGCGCTTTGGCGGCATCGATGCGCGTGGTGGTGAGGGCCAGCCACTTCGCCTGGCGCTTGCCCACCGCGTTGGTCACATAGGGGCCGATCACGGCCGGCAGGATGCCGAACTTGGCTTCGCTGACGGAGAAGCTGGCGTTGTCGGCGGCCACCGCGACGTCACACGCGCAGGTCAGCCCGACACCCCCGCCGAGCGCCGCGCCCTGCACCCGCGCCACCGTGGGTTTGGCGCAGGCTTCGATGCGCGCCAGCATGCCGGCGAAGCGGCGTGCGTCGGCCAGATTCCATTCGTGGCTCGCCGCGCTGGCCCGCTGCATCCACTGCAGGTCGGCCCCCGCGCTGAAATGTTTGCCATCGCCCGCCAGCACGATCACGCGCACGGTAGGGTCGGCCTCCAGCTCGGCGAACGCAGCGTCGAGCTCGCCGATCATGGTCTCGTCGAAGGCGTTGAACACCGCCGGGCGCGACATGGTGACCTGGGCCACGCCAGGGGTGCGCCGCGAGACGACCAAGGTGTCAAAAATGCTCATGTCCATCGGTCCTTCACGGTCCATCATTCAGTAGGTTTCCAGGTGCAGCCGCCCTTCGCGCTTGAGCGCGGCGCCGATGGCGTCCCAGTTCAGCCCGGCCTGGGTGGCCACGTCGTGCAGCGCGAGCACAACGCCCTCTTCCATGCTTTTGAGGCCACACACATAGAAATACGTGTTCGGGTCCTGCAGCAGCACGGCCAGGTCGGCCGCGCGTTCGCGCATCGCGTCCTGCACGTAGCGCTTGGGTTTGTTCTTCTCGCGGCTGAAGGCGAAGTCAATGTCGATGAAGTCCTTGGGCAGGTTCTGCAAGGGGCCGAAGTACGGCAGCTCTTCCTGTGTGCGGGCACCGAAGAACAGCATCAGCTTGCCCCCCTCGAACTTGCCGGACTGCCGCAGGCGGCGGCGCCATTCGGTCATGGCCCGCATGGGCGCACTGCCCGTGCCGGTGCAGATCATCACGATGTTGGATTTGGGGTGGTTGGGCATCAGGAAGCTGGTGCCGAAGGGGCCGATCACCTCGACCTGGTCACCCACCTGCAGGTCGCACATGAAGTTGCTGGCCACCCCTCGCACCGGTTGGCCGGCATGGTCTTCGAGCACGCGTTTGATGGTGAGCGAGAGGTTGTTGTAGCCCGGGCGCTCGCCGTTGCGCGGGCTGGCGATGCTGTACTGGCGGGCGTGGTGCGGCCGGCCTTTGTCATCGGCGCCGGGCGGCACGATGCCGATGCTCTGGCCTTCGAGCACGGGGAAGGGCATGGCGCCGAAGTCGAGCACGATGTGGTGGGTGTCGTAGTCGTGGCCGGCCTGCTTGCCGACTTCGGTCACGCGCACGTTGCCGGTGACGGTGGCTGTGACGGTCTTCTGCGCGGCCCTGGGGCCGTAGAGGTTGGTGTAGGCGTGGGCGGCGCTCCAGGGGGGGATCGTCGATCCGTAGGCGGCGGACTTGAAGGTGTCCTGGCCGGTGGGGTCGGTGGGTGTTTCGGCGACGGGTTCGGCTTCGGTCTCGGTGGTGGCCGGTTCAGCGACTGCATCGCCCACCAGCGCGGCGCGTTCGGCCGCCGACAGCTCGACAGGCAATGTGTCCCAGCTCAGCTGCTCGGCCAGCGAATAGGCCTTGATGCGCGGCATGGTGCGGTAGTTGTCGATCGAGCCGGTGGGGCACGGCGAGATGCAGTCGTTGCACCAGT
>PHCQ01000083.1 GCA_002840835.1 Betaproteobacteria bacterium HGW-Betaproteobacteria-16
TGCTCGCGTCGTGGGGGAAATTCGCAAACTTGTCCGCTGCGCGGCCTTCGGACATGCGAATTTCTGATCCCCACGCCGCTGCGCTGCTCAGCCCGGCCAGACGGCGGGGATCGGAATCGGACTTCCCTTCTCCGAACCGTGCCTTCACTCCCTCGCCCCGCTGGGCCGGGCGGATCAGGACTGCGCATGTCCGAAGGCCGCGCAGCGGACAAGATTGCGCAGACCCCGCCCGGACCGAGCAACGCAGTGTGCCCGTAGCGCAGCGAAGGGACAGCGCATCCGGCTCGCCTTTCTTTGGCCTACGTTTCTTTGGCGAAGCAAAGAAAGGTAGGTCGGCCGCCGGGCCGAGACCCGGCCAAGTCAAGCCTCCGGAGAAAGACAAGAAGGAATCCGAATAAGCACGGTTCCATCCCCCCTTATTCCCCTTTAGTTTTCCAACCCGACTTCCACAATCTGTCTCACCCCTCCGATGAGCCAGAACCATGGAATCTTCCAGTCAGGACAAGAACCTACCCGCGACGCCGCAGCGCCTGAAAAAGGCGCGGCAGGACGGGCAGGTTGCGCGTTCCAAGGACTTGTCGAACCTGGCTGTGCTTGGTGGCGGTGCTGCAGCATTGGTGGTGCTTGCTCCCATGGGGTTCGAGATGATGCGCAGTGCCCTGCAAAGGCAGTTGCGCTTCGACCATGCCAGTCTGCAGCACCCGCAAGCGGTGGTGGAGCGACTGGCCAGTGGTTTTGGTGACGGACTGATGATCTACCTGCCGATGGGCCTGCTGGTGCTCGTGCTGGCCATTGCCACCACGGTGGCTGCCGGCAGCTACGCCTACAGCACCAAACCCATCACGCCCGACCTCACCCGCCTGAGCCCACTGGCCGGGCTCAAGCGCCTGTTCTCCAAACAGCAACTGGTCGAAGTGGCCAAGCTCTCCGGCATCACCATCCTGATGGGCCTGGTCGCCTGGCAGTTCATCTCTGCTCATGTGGAGCAGTTCGCCACCTTGCTGATGCGCCCGCTCGAAGGCGCGCTGGGGCAACTGGGCTCCTGGCTGTCGCTGGGCGTGGGCCTGCTGCTCACGGTGATTCTGCTGGTGGCGGTGCTTGACGTGCCGGCGCAGAAATTCCTGCACGCGCAAAAGATGCGCATGTCGCACCAGGAAGTGAAGCGCGAACACAAGGAAATGGAAGGCGACCCGCATGTGAAGGGCCAGCGCCGTGCGCGTCAGCGCCAGCTGGCCCAGCGCAACAGCATTGGTGCCGTGCCCAAGGCCGACCTGGTGGTCATGAACCCGACCCACTACGCCGTGGCCATCAAGTACGACGACGCCACCATGGGCGCACCGCGCGTGGTGGCCAAAGGCGCCGACCTGCTGGCCATGAAGATCCGCGATGTGGCCAAGGCCCACCAGGTGCCGGTGCTGCAGGCGCCCATGCTCGCGCGAGCTCTGTACGCCCATGCCGAGATCGACGACGAAATTCCGTCGGCCCTGTACACCGCGGTGGCGCAGGTGCTGGCCTATGTGTACCAGCTCAAGGCCGCCATGAAGGGCGAGGGCGTCATGCCCCGCGAAGTGCCCACGCCGCAGGTGCCGCCTGAACTCGATCCCCACCACAAAGCCGTGGCCATCACACGCACGGAGGAAACCCGATGAACGCCCTGCAGTCCCTGCAGCAATGGTTCCAGCGCAACGGCGCGCTCGCCGGCGGCCTGGCCGCACCCATGTTGGTCATGACGGTGCTGTCGATGATGGTGCTGCCGCTGCCGCCCTGGCTGCTGGACACCTTCTTCACACTCAACATCGCGCTCGCGCTGCTGGTGATGATGGTGGCCGCCTACATGCAGCGCCCGCTGGACTTCTCGGTCTTTCCCACGGTGCTGCTGCTGACCACGCTGCTGCGCCTGTCGCTCAACGTGGCCTCCACCCGTGTGGTGCTGCTCGAGGGCCACACTGGCCCGGGCGCGGCCGGCGCGGTGATCGAGGCCTTTGGCCACTTCCTCATTGGCGGCAATTTCGCGGTTGGTTTTGTGGTGTTCATCATTCTGGTGGTGATCAACTTCATCGTGATCACCAAGGGCTCGGAGCGCATCGCTGAAGTGTCGGCCCGCTTCACGCTTGACGCCATGCCAGGCAAGCAGATGGCCATCGACGCCGACCTGGGCGCTGGCCTGATCGACGAAAAAGAGGCCAAGCGCCGTCGCGCCGAAGTGGGCGAAGAGGCCGAATTCTTTGGCTCCATGGACGGTGCCGCCAAGTTCGTGCGCGGCGATGCCATCGCCGGCATCCTGATCCTGATCATCAACATCATCGGTGGCTTTGCCATCGGTATGGTGCAGCACGGCCTGTCGGCCGGTGATGCGGCGAACAGCTACATCCTGCTGGCGGTGGGCGACGCGCTGGTGGCACAGATCCCCTCGCTGCTGATCTCGGTGGCCGCGGCCATGGTGGTGTCCCGCGTGGGCAAAGACAACGACCTGGGCAAGCAGGTCACCCAGCAGATGTTCAGCTCGTCGCGCGTGCTGGGCATTGCGGCGGCGGTGCTGTTTCTGCTGGGTGTCATCCCCGGCATGCCGCACGTGGTGTTCCTGCTGTTCGCGGCTCTGCTGGGTGGCCTCACCTGGTGGCGCTACCAGCAGGAGAACGCGCCCAAGCCGGTGGAGAGCAGCGAACCCGAAGCGGCCGGCGACGGCGAAGCCACCTGGGACGACCTGCAACCGGTGGACCTGCTGGGCCTGGAGCTGGGCTACCGCCTGATCGCCATGGTCGACAAGACGCGGCAGGGCGACCTGCTCACCCGCATCAAGGGCGTGCGCAAGAAATTTGCACAAGAAGTGGGCTTCCTGCCGCCTGCCGTGCATGTGCGCGACAACCTGGAGCTGCGCCCCAGCGCCTACCGCATCACCCTGCGTGGCGTGGTGGTGGGCGAGGGCGAGGTGTTCCCCGGCCAGTTCCTGGCCATCGACCCCGGTGGCATTGGCACGCCGCTCATCGGCACGCCCACCACCGACCCTGCTTTTGGCCTTCCAGCGCACTGGATCGAGGAAAAGCAGAAGGAAAACGCGCAGATGGCCGGTTTTACCGTGGTTGATTCCGAGACTGTATTGGCCACGCATCTTTCACACTTGATGCAAGTCCAGGCCGCCAAGTTGCTGAGCCGGACGGAGACCCAGGACCTGGTCGAACACGTGACCCGCCTGGCCCCGAAACTGATCGAAGAAGTCGTGCCCAAGATGATCTCCGTCGCCACCTTCCAGAAAGTGCTGCAGCTGCTGCTGGAAGAGTCGGTGCACGTGCGCGACATCCGCACCATCATCGAAGCCATCGCCGAACACGCGCCCCACACCACCGACCCGCTGGAACTGGCCCGCCGCGTGCGCATGGCGCTCGCGCCGGCCATCGTCCAGCAGATCTATGGCCCGGTGAAGGAGCTCGAAGTCATTGCCATCGAGCCCGGCCTGGAGCGCCTGCTGATGCAGGCCCTCACCGGCCAGAACGCTGGCGCGCTGGACCCCGGCGTGGCCGAAATGCTGAGCAAGTCTGCCACCGACATCGCCAACAGCCAGGAAGAAAAGGGCGTGCCCGCCTGTCTGCTGGTGCCCGATGCCATCCGCAACGCCATGGCCCGTCTGCTGCGCCGCGCAGCGCCCCGTCTGCAAGTGCTGGCACACAGCGAAATTCCTGAAACCCACCTGATCCGCATTGGCCCGATTCTTGGAGAAATGACATCATGAACATCCAGCGATTCACCGCCCCCACCTCGCGCGAAGCCATGGCCAAGGCCCGCCACGCCCTGGGCGACAGCGCGGTCATTCTCTCCACCCGGAACACCGACCACGGCTTTGAAGTGATGGCCGCCGCCGAGGAAAGCCTGGGCAGCCTGGCCGCCACTGTGCAGAACGAGCAGCCTCGTACCGCCGCCCGGCCCCGTGCCAGCCTCAGCGAACGCGCCGCGCAGGCGGCACCGCTGTCGGTCCCTGCCGACTCGGTGGAAAGCGACACCGAAGCGCTGGCCATGAGCACCTTGTCGTTCCAGGACTACGTGCGCGAACGCATGCTGCGCAAGCGCCGCGAAGCCCTCACCGGGCAGGTGGAAGCTCCGGTGCCTGCGACCCCATCCCATGCAGCACCCCACGCCGCTTTTGCCGCACCGGTGGCCACGCCGGCGCAGACACCCGTGCGCCAGCCGCTGCACACCCCGGCCCCCATTCAGACCC
Source organism: Betaproteobacteria bacterium HGW-Betaproteobacteria-16 (assembly GCA_002840835.1). GTDB lineage: Bacteria > Pseudomonadota > Gammaproteobacteria > Burkholderiales > Burkholderiaceae_C > Hydrogenophaga. The sequence continues at coordinate 4,211 of PHCQ01000083.1, forward strand.
GCGCCCAGCCCATCGAGGTGCCGGTGCAGCGCTTCAACACGCCCGAGCGCCCTGTGGCCGCTTCTCACGTGCCGCAGCCCATTCGCACCCGCAACTCGGCGCCGCCCGCCTTTGAGGACTCCACCCCGCCGCGCCTGGGTGGCAACGCCACCACGAACGTGGAATTGAACGCGCTCAAGGAAATGATCGAAGAGCGCTTCAACACCCTGGCCTGGCTGGGCTCGTCCAAGCAGCACCCGATCCAGTCCAACCTCATGCTCAAGCTCATCCGCTCGGGCTACTCGCCCGCCATGGCCCGCGCCGTGCTGGAGCGCGTGTCTGTGGATGCCTCGCCTGCAGAAGCGGTGCGCTGGGTGATGGACGTGATCACCCGCAACCTCAAGGTGGCGGCCCCCGGCGCCGGCCTGTGTGACGAAGGTGGCGTGATCTCGCTGATTGGCGCCACCGGTGTGGGCAAGACCACCACCGCCGCCAAACTTGCTGCCCAGTGCGTGAAACAGTTCGGTGCCGGCAGCGTGGGCCTCATCACGCTCGACAGCTACCGCGTCTCCGGCTTTGAGCAGCTGCGCGCCTATGGTCGCCTCATGGGCGTGGTGGCCCACCTGGCCCACGACCGCGCCGCGCTCAAGGACCTGCTCAACCTGCTGGCCAACAAGCGCATGGTCGTCATCGACACCGCCGGCCTGGGCCAGCGCGACCAGCGCATCCAGGACATGCTCGACATGCTCGACGTACCCAATGTGAAGAAGGCCCTGGTGCTCAACGCCGGTGCCCACGGCGACACCATCGACGACGTGCTCACCTCGTTCCAGTCGCGCTCGCTGCACGGCGTGGTGCTCTCCAAAGTGGACGAAGCTGTCAAGCTCGGCCCGGCCATCGACGCACTCATTCGCCACCAGGTGGTGTTGCGTGGTGTGGCCAACGGCCAGCGCGTGCCCGAAGACTGGCAGAACCCGGACGCCGCCACCCTGGTGCGCATGTCCATGGGCAGCCAGAGCAAGTCGGCCTACGACCCACAGTCGACCGACCTGGGCCTGTACTTCTCGCAAATCTCCACCCGTGGCATTGACCTGGGGGGCGCCCATGTTTGACATCGGCTTCGACCAGGCCGCCGGCCTGCGCAGCGATGCGCTCGGTCATGGCCCCAGCCTCATGCCACTGGCGAGTCCCGCCCAACCAGCGCTGGCGTACGAGCTGCTGTGCAAGCTGGCCACGCGCCTCACGGCGCAGGGTGATCCGGTGGTCATCATCGACGCCACCGCCACCGAATCGGCCTCCGAGCAGCGCCACGACGGCTCGCCCCTGGGCCTGCTGCGCGCCTTGCAAGACCCATCGGTGTCGGGCCTGGAGCGCCCGGCAGACGGCGGTGAGTGGCTGGTGATGCCTGGTGCCCGCGGCATGCAGGCCCTGCAGCTCACGGCCGCCGCCGGTGGTGCGGACGCCGCACTCTCGCGCCTGTTCGCCCCCTTCGCTTCCAGCGTCACGGTGCTGCTGTTCGCCCCGGCCTTTGATCTGGCCGGCCTGTTGTCTGGCTTGAGCGGCCGCGCTTTGGTGCCGGTGCTGGGTCAGCCTCAGGCCAGCATCGACGCTTACGGCGCCGTCAAGCAGTTGCACGCCGCTGGCCTCTCTCCGGTGCTGGCGCCCATGCACAGCACCGACATGCCCGGCCAGTTGCCGCTCGACCAGGTGGTGCGCACGGTGACCGAATGCGCGCAACGCCACCTGGGCCTGACGCTGGATCACTGGCCCGAAGCCACTTGGGCCCAGCGGGTACCGGTGAGCACGATTTCCCGGCAGCACCGCCCTGCTGCATTGGCCAACCTGCATCGCACGCCTGCGTTCGATGGCATGGGCGCAGTCCACCACGGGGCTGTCCAATCGCTCTGGAGCTGATCACGATGTACACCGCCAAAGGCACTCTCAACCGGGACGACCAGCTGAAAAAGTACAGCCCGCTGGTGCGCCGCCTGGCCCATCACATGATTGCCAAGCTGCCCGCCAGCGTGGAGCTCGACGACCTGATCCAGGTCGGCATGATCGGCCTGACCGAAGCCATCTCCCGTTTCGAACCCACCCAGGGTGTGCAGTTCGAGACCTTTGCCAGCCAACGCATTCGCGGCGCCATGATCGACGAACTGCGCGACGGCGACTGGATGTCGCGGGGCTCGCGCAAGAGCCAGAAAGACATTGAACAGGCCGTGCACCGCCTGCAGCAGAAGCTGCACCGCGCGCCCATGGAATCCGAGATCGCCAAAGAACTGGGCATGGAGCTCGCCGACTACCAGCACTTGCTGGCCAAGGTGCGCGGCACCCAGCTGGTGTATCTGGAAGACATCAGCGGCCACGGCGACGATGACGATGGCTTTCTGGACCGCCACATGGGCGACGACGATGCCGACCCGTCTGCCGTGTTGCAGGACCAGCGCATGCGCATGGCCCTGGTGGGTGCCATCCAGAACCTGCCCGAGCGTGAGCAACAGATCATGTCGATGTACTACGAGCACGACATGAACCTGAAGGAAATCGCGGCCGTGCTCGGTGTGACCGAATCGCGCATCTGTCAGTTGCACAGCCAGTCGATCGCTCGCCTGCGGGCCAAGCTCCGCGAGCACTGAGCTCCGGGTGACTCGGCAAGGGTTTACCCGAGTCAAGATCGCGCGCCGCAGGACGATCACATAAGCACGTCGGGCCCATGCGGCCTGCGTTGTCTTCGCGCCGAAATGCGCGTCTGTCCCGGCCTTCCGCCATACCTTCATTCCACGGAAAAAACCCCATGAAATCCCTGTATCGTCCCCTGCTCGCGCTGTTTGCCTCGCTGGCCTTTGTGGCTGGTGCGTCCGCCCAGGACAACGGCACGCGCGACGAGGCCAAAGCCATGACCGAGGCGGCAATCGCCCATATCGGCAAAGTTGGCAACGAGAAGGCCTTCGCTGACTTCACCAATGACAAGGCCAACTGGAACAAGAAGGACCTCTACGTGTTCCTGCTGGACACCGATGGCACCATCAAGGCGCATGGCGTCAATGAGAAGCTGGTGGGCAAGAACCTGATCAACCTCAAGGACCAGAACGGCAAAGAGTTTGTCAAGGAATTCGTGGCGGTCGCCGGCAAGGGAGAAGGCTGGGTCGACTACGACTGGGCGCACCCCGTCAGCAAGAAAGTGGAAGGCAAGACGACCTTCGTGAAGCGCGTCGCCGGCAGCAATCTGGCGGTGGCCGTTGGCGTCTACCGCTGATGATCCCCCTGCAGCACTGGCCCCCGGCCAGTGCTGCCAACAAGCGCATTCTCCGTGCCGTACGCCCCTGGGGGCGTGACGGCACATTTCCTTCGAACACGAGACTAGAAAGATGAAGCTGTTTGAAAACGCACGCATCGGTGTCAAGGTCGCGCTGGCGCCTCTGGTCACCATGCTGTGCCTGACGATCGTGGCCGGCCTTGGCTTGTGGGCCACGAGCGATCTCTCCAGTTCGCTACGTGCCATGCAGACGTCGACCCTGCCGACGCTGGCCACCACCACCGAGATGCAGCGCCGCATTGGTGCGGCTTATGCCAGCACCAACCAGTCACTGGCCTGGACTGGCGCCGAATTCCCTGCCGCGCGCATCGACGCGCTGGACAAGGCGCTCGCCAGCGAACTGGGCGATATCGGAGCCCTGATCAAGGCGCAGCATGACCTGCCGATCTGGGACGACGCAGCGCGAGAGCAATTGCTGGTACTGGAGAAGGCCTACGCCGACTTTCGCCAGTCGGCGCTGGACGCGCTTGATATGAAGAGCGCCGGGCTGGGCACGGCGGGCAGCTTCATCGACATCATGCAAACGGCGTACCTCAAGCTCGATGAACAGATTTCCGCACTGGCGACCAGCCAGCGCGAAGCCGCCAGTGGCCGTGTCGACGCTTCGGCTTCTGCCGCAGCAGACAAAGGCATGGGCATTGCTTTCGGCGCGGCCCTCGCGCTGCTGTTTTCGGCTGGAGTGGGCTGGTGGTGCGTGAGTCTGATCGTGGCGCCGCTGCGCGCGGCACGTGCACTGGCCACGGCTGTGGCCGATGGTGACCTGCGCGCACAGGGCCATGCGGCGTCGCGCGATGAGACCGGCCAGGTGCTGCAAGCGCTCGCGCAGGTCTCGGCCCAATTGGGCACACTGGTGTCGGAAGTGCGCGGCACAGCCGAACAGGTGGAAACGGCTTCTGGCGAAATCGCGCAGGGCAATGCCGATCTTTCCACCCGCACCGAACAGCAGGCTTCGTCGCTGCAAGAAACGGCAGCGTCCATGGAGCAGCTCGGCTCTACCGTGCGCCAGACCGCCGACAACGCCAGCAAAGCCAACGAGCTGGCTCAGAACGCCTCGAGGGTGGCGATCGAGGGCGGTAGCGTGGTGGGTCAGGTCGTGGAAACCATGAAGGGTATCAACGACAGCTCACGGCGCATCGCAGACATCATCGGCGTGATCGACGGGATCGCGTTCCAGACCAATATCCTGGCGCTCAACGCTGCGGTGGAAGCTGCGCGCGCGGGCGAACAGGGCCGTGGCTTTGCGGTGGTGGCGGCCGAGGTGCGCAACCTCGCGCAGCGCAGCGCCGAGGCGGCCAAGCAGATCAAGGGCCTGATCGACACCAGCGTGGAGCGCGTCGCCAGCGGTACCGCGCTGGCCGACCAGGCAGGAACCACCATGCAGGGCGTGGTGAATGCGATCCGCCGCGTATCCGAAATCGTCGGCGAGATCAGCAGTGCCACCAGTGAGCAGAGTTCGGGCGTGGGTCAGGTTGGCGAAGCGATCAGCCAGATGGACAAGGTCACCCAGCAGAACGCTGCGCTGGTGGAGGAAAGCGCGGCCGCGGCCGACTCGCTCAAGTCCCAGTCGCGTCGCCTGGTGCAGTTGCTCGACCGGTTTCAAACCGCCTGAGTCCTTGCCGCTTCGACAAAAACCGGCTTCGGCCGGTTTTTTTTTGCGTCAGACGCAAAGCATGGCTGTGAAACTGCGCGAACCGTTGCAGTGTTTGCCGAGCCGCGTACCTGACAGAATCGGCCGCCACGTGTGTATTTCCACGTTGGGTGCCCTAGGTGGTTGCACGGGAGCGGATGGCTCAGCGATACTGATCTTTTAGCCACCACCCAAGCAAGCCGTGACACCCACACCGCCACCGGCATCGGTTCACACTGCTTCTGCGATTGAGCACCTGGCCGAGTTCGTGCCAGGGGCGATGTTCCAGTTCAGGGTGCTGCCTGACGGCACGCGCAAGCTCGATCACATGACCCGTAGCTGCTACGACCTGTGGGAGCTCGACGCGAACGCGCTCAGTCAGGACATGTCCTCGCTCTGGAGCATGGTCGATGCGCGCGATCTGCCCGCCATGCGTGCTTCCATCAAGGAATGTGCCGAGCAACTGCGGGACTGGTCCTGGCAGTGGCGCATCCACACGCCCTCCGGCCGCACCAAGTGGCTGCACGGCACTGGCCGGCCGTTGCGAGAGACCGATGGCACCCTGGTCTGGCACGTGTTCGTGGTCGACCAGACGGACAACCTGCAGGCGCAGGAGAACCTTCGCGCCAGCGAGGAGCGATTTCGGCAATTGATCGACGGCATTCCCAATGTGGCGGTGCAGGGTTACGACGCGAACCTGGTCTGCCGTTTCTGGAACCGCGCGTCGGAACGCCTGTATGGCTACAGCACAGAAGAGGCGGTGGGCGCCAGCCTGCTGGACCTGCTCATTCCACCCAGCTGGCACGCAAGGGTGACGACCGATGTGCAGACCATGTTCGCCAGCGGCCAGGTGATTCCTGCCAGCGAGCTCAAGCTCCGGCGGAAGGACGGCAGCGCCGTGTGGGTGTACTCCAGCCATGTGCTGCTGAGGCGCGAGGGCCAGGCGCCGGAGTTTTTCAGCATCGACTACGACCTGACCGAACGCCAGACCGCAGAAGACACGCGGCTGCAACTGCAGTCGCAGTTGCGCGAGTCGCAAAAGATGGAAGCCCTTGGCACACTGGCGGGCGGTGTGGCGCACGACTTCAACAACATCGTGGCGGCCATCCTGGGCAATGTGGAGCTGGCTCTGGACGACGTGCCCGACTCCAAACCGGCGCGCACCAGCCTGTACGAGATCCGCAAGGCCGGGCGGCGAGCGCGCGACCTGGTGCAGCAAATCCTGGCATTCAGCCGGCGCCAGGACAGCACGCGTCAGCCCACCTGCCTGCGCGCGGTGCTGGAAGAAGCGCACAGTCTGCTGCGCGCCACCCTGCCTGCCGATGTGACCCTGCAACTGCATGTGGACCCGAACCTGCCTGCGGTGATGGCCAATGCCACGCAGATCGAGCAGGTGGTGCTGAACCTGGCCACCAATGCGTTGCAGGCGGTACAAGGTCAGGGGGGCGCCAGCGTGCAGCTGCGGCTGGAGCGCGTCGAGCAACTTGACGCCCCCGGCAGCGTTGATGAAGTGGAGACCCTTCCCGCGCCCGATGCATGGCCAGGTGTGGGCGTGCGCCTGTCCGTCATCGACAACGGCAGCGGCATGCCGCCCGAAACGCTGGGCCGTGTGTTCGAACCCTTCTTCACCACCAAGGCGCCTGGCGCTGGTACCGGTCTGGGCCTGGCGGTGGTGCACGGCATCCTGCGCGAACACGGTGCGGCCCTGCGTGTGCGCAGCCAGCATGGTGCAGGCACGGTGTTCACGGCCGTCTTCCCGGGCCTGACCGATGCCGCGCCCGACGAGCCACTGCCTCCGCAAACTGAATCCACCAGGCCCGCGCGGCCCTGGGGTGATGCCGCCGCGCCGCATGTGCTCTATGTGGACGACGACGAGGCCATCACTTTCCTGGTGCGGCGCCTGCTCGAACGCGACGGCTACCGCGTGAGTGCCTACACCGACGCACATGACGCGCTGGATGCGCTTCGCAGCGGGCCACTGGACGTGGCGCTGTGCATCACCGACTTCAACATGCCGCGCATGTCCGGATTGCGCCTGGCGCGCGAAGTGAAAGCCCTGCACCCGAACCTGCCGGTGGCCATTGCCTCAGGCTACATCAGCGAGGAACTGCGCCTGCAGGCGCCTGCGGCCGGGGTCGACGAAGTGATCTACAAGCCCGACACGGTGGAAGCGCTGTGCGATGCGATTGCCCGCCTGATCAGGCGCTAACGTCTGCTTCTGCTTGCCGAGCATGCAGCCTCAACCTGCCCGGCGTGGAACCCTGCACGCGCTTGAACGCCCGGGCAAACGCCACGTCCGATTGGTAGCCCGTGCGCGCTGCCACCTCCGCCATGCTGAGCCCCTGAGACAGCCACGCCTGTGCCAGGTTCATGCGCCAGCCAGTGAGGTACTCCATGGCGGGCACGCCCACCAGCGCCGTGAAGCGCTGCGCAAACGCCGACCGCGACATGCTTGACGCCTGTGCCAGCGAAGCCACCGTCCAGTCATTGGATGGGTCCCGGTGGATCAGGGCCATGGCCCGGCCAATCCGCTTGTCTTTCAAGGCACCCAGCCACCCGGACTGTGCGGTGGCGTCGTGCTGCACCCAGTGCCGGATCGCCTGGATCACCAGAATGTCGGCCAGTCGGGTGATCACGGCTTCACCACCGGCCCGCATCTGTCGCGCTTCATCGGCCATCAGGCGCAACAGCGACGGCAGCCAGTCGTCTGCCGTGAGCCCGGCGGCTTCGATGCAGATCACCGGTGGCAGTGCAGACAGCAACTGCGGCGCCACCGGGTGATCCAGCCGCACGGCGGCGCACACCATCTGGGTCGGCTCGCCCCCGCCGCCGCTGCGAAGAATCTCGAAGCGCTCGCTCACCAGCTCCCTGGGCAGGTCAAACAGGTCGGGCGTGAGGGCCTGCGGGTCGCTCTGCACGCTGTGCCCCAGGCCGTGCGGCACCAGCGCGAAATCACCGGCCTGCAGCCAGCGCCCGCCGGCCTCGCCGCCGTCGGTGCTCAGCCAGCAGCGGCCCCGGGTGACGAGGTGGATCAGCAAGCAACCCGGCATGGCCGGCAGGTGCGCACCCCAGGGTGCCGTGAGCGCCGACTGGCAATAAAACACGCCGTTCATGCGCAGCTGGTGCAGGGCTTCGCCCAGCGGGTCGCAGAAGCGGTCGAGGGTGTCGGGTGTCATGCAGCGACTGTGCCGCAAACCTGTCAAGTGTCCAAGCGATCTGGACGAATGATCATGAAAGTCGGTCTCTTGAGCGTTGTTCTGCAACCTGGACGCCAGCAGACTGGGTGCCTCGTTCCAACATTTCAGGAGATCCTCATGAAAGTCCTCGTCATCGGAGCCACCGGCGGCTCCGGCCTCGCCGCCACCCGCAGCCTGCTCGCCCGGGGTGCGCAGGTCACCGCCTTCGCCCGCCACCCTGATTCACTGCCGCCCCTCCACGGACAGCTCACCAAATTGGCCGGTGACGCCACCCGATTTGAAGACATTGACCGCGCCATGCCAGGCCACGACGCGGTGGTGGTGGCGCTGGGCATTCGAGAGAACCCCCTGCGCGTGCGCCTGCTGGGCAGCGCCCACACCGCCATGGATGTGCGCTCACGGGGCACGCGGCACGTGATCGAGGCCATGCACAGGCACGGCGTGCGCCGGCTGGTGGTGCAGACCAGCTTTGGCGTGGGCGCCACGCAAGGGCGCCTGCCGCTGGTGTTCAGACTGATGTTCGCCTTGATGCTGCGCCCGCAGATTCGCGACGCCGGGCGGCAGGAAGACGCCGTGCGCGACAGCGGGCTGGACTGGGTGCTGGTGCAGCCGGTGAACCTCACGGACGACGCCGTGGTGGAGCCCGCGTTTGCCTCTGCCGAGGGCGACTACCAGAGCATGAAGGTGTCGCGCCAGCAGGTCGGCGAATTCCTGGCAGACGCAGCGCTGAGCAACAAGCATGTGGGCGAATCGGTCGCGCTCTCTGCCTTTGCCCCGGAATGCCAACCGGCTGCTGAAAGATCGGCTCGCTGTCGCCCGCAGGCGCGCTGAGCGTTTGCTTTGTTTACAGCACCAACTGCTTGAACACCCGGTCCACCGGCGTGCCGTCTGCCAGCGGCACGGCGCGGTTCACGTGGTAGTCCACGAACCCCATGCGGCTGTAGTAGGTGAGACCACCGGTGTTGTCGGCGCGAATGCGGGCATTGATGTGGTGCAGGCCCAGCGCCAGCGCCTTGGCCCGCGTGGCCGCCAGCAGGGCAGAGCCAATGCCGCGTCCGGTGAGGCCTTCCGCGGCAAAGGTGGCGATGTCACCCCAGCCTTCGGGCAGCTCTGGCAGGCGGCCAAGCGACTGAAACCCCACCAGCGTGCCGTCCAGCACCGCCACATGGCAACACAGCACTTTGGGGCCTTCCAGAAAGTAGGCGGTGTTCTCTTCGACGCTCAGCGGCGTTTGCAGGGCTGTGGTGCCACCGGTGCGGATGATGGCATTGAGCAGGTCGGTGGCGGCGGGCGCGTCAGCGGGCTGGAAGGGGCGAACTTCAAGGGACATGGGGCAGGGGGATTCAATCCGGAAAAGGAGGAGCAGGCGAGGGCGGCTGTCAGGGCGACAACGAAGAATGGTGGTCCACGATCAGCCAGTGCCCGCCCGTGCGGCGGTACGCCAAGCTGAATCGCGCGGGCAGGGCGCGGGGTTCGCCTGCTTCGCTGGTCAGGTGCAAAACGTAGGCACCGCTGCACAGGGCCACATCATCGCCCAGCAGGCGAACGCGGGCTTCGCCCATTTGCACGCGCGGCGCGGGCTGGGCCGCGAAGGTGCGCTGAAAGTAGGTGGCAATGCCTTCAGACGTGTCAATCAACACCGCCGACGTGGTGCCCCACAGCACCGCAGCCGGGTCGTACAAAGCCAGCAGAGTGGGCATGTCACACGCGTTGAAGGCACTGGCCCAGTGCTGGCGTGCGGCTTCTACACCCGCTGCATCGGGCGAGGTGCCGGGCATCATCCGCCCCACACCACCGAACGCATGGACAGCGAAGCCATGTCAAACACATCATTGAAATAGGCGGGTGCTTCGTCCTCAAACACGGCACCGGCCGCGTACAGCAGCGGCAGGTAATGCTCCCAGGTGGGGTGGGCATTGGCCGCCAGGGTGGCGTTGCGCTGGAAGTCGCTCAGCGCGTCCAGGTTGCCCTGGTTCAAATGCCCTGTGGTGAGCTGGTCGAACTCGATCGCCCAGTCGTAGGCCTGGTCAGGGCCGATGCCCCGGCGCATGGCGCGCAGGTTGTGCACGATGTTGCCGCTGCCCACGATCAGCACCCCGCGGTCGCGCAGCGCCCGCAACTGCCGCCCCACGGCCGCATGCTCTGCCGGCGGGCGGCTGTAGTCCATGCCCAGCTGAATCACCGGAATGCTCGCGTCCGGAAACATCGGCTTCAGCACCGACCACGCCCCATGGTCCAGCCCCCACTCAAACCCGTCCAGCCCCAGTGGGGCATCGCTGCCCGGCTGCCGCACCAGATCGCTGATCACCTGCGCAGCCGCCGGGTCGCCGGGGGCCGGGTACTGCTGGTCAAACAAGGCTTGCGGGAAGCCCCCAAAGTCGTGAATGGTGCGCGGGTCCGCCATGGCCGTGAGCTGCCAGCCCCGCGTGAGCCAGTGGGCCGACACACACAGGATCAGCCGGGGCCGCGCCGGCCTGGCCATCAACCGCTCGCCCAGCGCCTGCCAGCTGCGCCGGTAGGCGTTGTCTTCGATCGCGTTCATGGGGCTGCCATGACCGATGAACAGCACCGGCATGCGCTCGGTGGGGGATAGGGTGGTGAGGTGGTCCACGGCTGCGGCTGAAACAAGTGTGGGCTGGATGGATGGGGATGAGGTGTGGGTCAACATGAAAACTCCGGTGGTCTGCGTGGTGTCATCCTCTATGCATGCCGACATGCGCATCGGGAGGCGCCTGGTTGTCGAGCATAGACAAGAAGAGGCAAGCTTGCAGCGGCCCGTTTGCCGGGGGATGTGCTGCTGTGGATGCCATGCACCGCATTGGTTTTGCCCGCAGGCGGAAGTGCGGTGAAAATCACCCGAACTTCTTCGCGGAAAGAATCGAATGAGACCTTGCTTGAGAGAAAAAATGGCAGCAGTGTGCGCCAAGAAGATACTGTCAAAGGGTGAATCTGTCGGCGTCTCGTTCTACGCGTTCTTTGCCAACAAGAACGACGACCCGGCGCTTCTGATGGAGGCCGCCACCTGGTGGATTCAAACCCACAGGCTGGATCATTTCGAGAAGGCCACCAAGATCAAGAGAATGGTTGAAGCAGGCGACTGAATCGCGTCGCGCCATCAATCCACCAACGGAGGAATCCATGCGCTTTGTCGTCATATTCGAAGAAGGCCAAGAGATGGCGCCGGTGCGCGCGGCGCACGAGCCTGCACACCTTGGCTTTCTTGAACTGCATCGCGAAGAGATCCGCATGGCCGGTGGTCTGCGGGAGCAACACGGTGGTGCCTATGTGGGTGGCCTTTGGGTGTTCGAGGTTGAATCGCGTGAGCGTGCCGTTGAGCTGATCGAACTGGACCCGTACTACAAGGCCAACCCGAGAAGCTACAGGCTTCTCGCCTGGGGAAAGGCCCTGCCTCAATACGAAGTCATCATGTGATTCCTCGCTGGAGAGGTGACGCCCAACCCCTGCTTTGATGTCCCTCGGTGCTCATTCCGTGACCGAAGAAGAATCGCTCCACGCTGCGATCCACGAAGACGTGGCGCTGCACCCTTATGAGGCCACTTGGCCTCAGGCGTTCGAGGCCGAACGAAGTCGTCTGTTATCTCTGTTCCCTGGTGATTTTGTGGAAATCGAGCACATTGGAAGCACTGCGGTTCCGGGCCTCAAGGCCAAACCCGTGATCGACCTTCTCGCCGGTGTGCAATCCATCAACGATGCCGAAAGTCTTGCACTGCCTTTGTGCCAGGCCGGCTACGCCACTTCGGCAGCATTCAATGCGTCCTTGTCCGATCGCAAGTGGTTCATGCGTTGGGCCAACGGGCATCGAACTCATCATCTTCATCTTGTCGTCCATGGCGGTCCGGCATGGCACGAGCGACTGGCGTTTCGCAATGCGCTGCGGTCAAGGCCAGAACTCGCCGCAGAGTATGTGGCGCTCAAGACGCAACTCGCCACGGCGCATCCCAATGACCGGGAGGCTTACACCATGGCCAAGACCGGGTTTATCCTCGCTGCCGTGCGCCAGACTTGATGCGTCACATGGGCGCTTGCTGAGACAGAATCGGGCTTCAGACACACACATTGAGAGAGATCGACCATGAAGATGGAAGGCATCCCCTTCGGCACCACCGACTGGGCGTCGATTCCCCGCACGGAGCACAAAGGCACCACCGGCACCGCCCACTGGCGCACGGCGAACTTCGGCGGCATCCGGGTGCGCATGGTCGAGTACTCGCCGGGTTACGACGCCGACCACTGGTGTTCCAAGGGCCATATCCTGCTGTGCCTGGGCGGGGAGCTCGAAACCGAGCTGGAAGATGGCCGCAAGTTCACCCTGAAACCCGGCATGAGCTACCAGGTGGCGGACGGGGCCGAGCCGCATCGCTCGCGCACAGAGGTGGGCGCCACCCTGTTCATCGTTGACTGAAGGCCGGTCTCGCACGCTGGCGATCGAAGTTATGTCGATTCCATTCCAGAGCTCTGCCGTCGCGCAGGCGTTCGAGGCCTACCCACCTGCCATGCGCCGCCAGCTGATGGCACTTCGTGAACTCATCTTCAGAACAGCTGCGTCCACACCAGGGGTGGGCGAACTGGAGGAAACGCTGAAGTGGGGCGAGCCCGCCTACCTCACCACGCGCAGCAAAAGCGGCAGCACCATCCGGATCGCCTGGAAGAAAACCAGGCCCACCGAGTACGCCATGTACTTCAACTGTCAGACCACCCTGGTCGACACATTCAGATCCCTGTTCCCGGATGACTTCCAGTTTGAAGGCAACCGCGCTCTCGTGTTTCAGGATTCGCAGGCGGTGCCCACCGACACGCTGGCCTTCTGTGTCGCGGCTGCGCTGACGTACCACCGCAATGGCAAAGATGGAGCGCCAGTTACCAGGAAGCCGAGCTGACTTCGACCGACCGCTACTTGCACACCTTCCGCGACGTCTGTGCATTCCTCATCTTCAACGTTCACCACCACATATGCCCCGCTTTGTCGCGCTCTTCCGTGGAATCAACGTAGGCAAGGCCAAGCGCATCGCCATGGTAGACCTGCGTGCGCTGCTGGCGACCCTGGGCTACACGGATGTGCAGACCCTTCTCAACAGCGGGAACGCGATCTTTGAGGGGCGCAGCGAGCCTGGCCTGACGCACGCCCAGCGCATACGATCAGCCGTTGCCCAGGAGCTGGGTGTCGATGCCTTCGTGATCGTCAAGTCCGCGAAAGACATCGCCGGTGCCGTGGCTGAAAACAGGCTGGCCGAAACCACCCACGATGCGTCCCGCCTCCTGGTCGCATTCACCGACGGACCGAAAGCACTTGCAGCGCTCGAGCCGATGGGCCAGCAGGCCTGGACACCTGAGCAGCTTCTGGTGGGCAAGCATGCCGCCTTCCTCTGGTGCGCGAACGGCATTCTGGAGAGCAAGCTGGCAGTGGCGCTGCTCAAGGGTCTTGCCGAATCAGGCACCACACGGAACTGGGCCACAGTTCAGAAGATTCATGCGATGCTTCACGCAGCAGAAGCGTGATCCCCTGCAGTGGGCCTCGCCCACAGCCTGAGCTGGCCTGGCCGGTGAAGAGTAGCGCTGCGTCGGGCAAGCGTTTCGAGCATCACACCTCACCCAACAGGCCATTCACCATGCGCTTCCATGAAACCACCACTGCCGAACTTGAAGCCGTGCTTCAGGTGCACAGACTGGCGTTTGGGCAGGAGGTGGAGGCCTTGCTGGTTGACAGCCTGCTTCGTGACCCCAGCGCGCAGCCGTCGCTGTCTCTGTGTGCAGAACAGAATGGCCAGTTGGCAGGTCACGCGCTGTTCACCGCGCTTTCGCTTGTCGGAACCGGGGCCGGCACGGGTTGTTCCCTTCTGGCTCCCCTCGCGGTGTTGCCGCAGCATCAGAAGGCAGGCATCGGGCGCGGTCTGATTGAGCGCGGGTGTCAGCTGCTGTCTGAACGAGGCATCGATCTGGTGTTTGTTCTGGGCGATCCGGCTTATTACACGCGCTGCGGCTTTGTTGCTGCGATTCCCCACAGCCTCCAAGCGCCCTACACCATCACGCCGGAAGAGGCGTGGATGGTGCGACCCTTGAGACCCGGCGTGCTTGGCAGCGCACAGGGAACCGTGCGGTGCGCTCAAGCTTTGGCGGCCGAGCAGTATTGGCGCGAATAAATCCGTTACTGTGGGCGTAGCCACTGCGACCCGCCATCAGTTCTGTCGGTTCTGGCAGTCTGCATGACGCCATGCCGAGGCGCCGGGTTCCCCTCCATTCCTGAAGGCCTCAACACCCGCATGACCCAATCATCTGCACTGAAACAAGGCCTTGGACTGACCGGCTGGCTATTGGCCAGCTTCGCCACCGCCGCGCTCGGTGGCCTGGCTTCCATCAACGCGGCGGGCTTCAATGCGCAGCTGGTGCAGCCCGCCTGGGCGCCGCCAGGCTGGGTGTTTGGGCCGGTCTGGACGGTGCTTTACATCCTCATGGGCGTGGCCGCCTGGCTCGTCTGGCGAAAGCATGGCTTTCAGGGTGCTGGCGCAGCGCTGAAAATCTACGCCGCGCAGCTGGTGGCCAATGCCCTCTGGACGTGGCTGTTCTTCGCCTGGCGGCTGGGTGCCGTTGCTTTTGCAGAGATTGCCCTTCTATGGCTGCTGATCGCCGCCACGATCTTCCTGTTCTGGCGGCTTCACCGTTTGGCTGCGCTGTTGCTGGTGCCGTATCTGGCGTGGGTGAGCTTCGCTGCTGCCCTGAACTTCACTCTGTGGCGGCTCAATCCGGCGGTGCTGGGGTAGGGGCCATCAATGCCCGTGGGAGCAAAGGTCTATGACCAACGGTCAACGCAGGCTGTGTGCCGGCAAGCCTGAGGATCAGGCCGACAGGTAGCCCTGGCTGGGGCCGCGACCACCCATCTGGCCCGGGCGGCGCTGGTAGGTGTTCACGTTCTGCTGGGGAAGCAGGCTGCTCACGGCGCGCTGGCTCTGGGCGCTGGCGCGCAGCACGGCCTGGCGAAGCTGGCTGAAACGGCGGGCGGCGGCGTGCAGGTCTTCGCGCACGGCGGGGCCCTGGGATGCCAGTTCCACCCGGCTCAGCAAACTCTGCAGCACGCCGTGCACCTGGGCGCTGGCCTGTTCGACGGCGAGCGCGTCGTTTTGGAGCAGGGCGGTTTCGAGGGCGTCCAGGCCCTCGTGCAGCGACGAAATCCAGGCTTGGGGGGCAAGCGCTGCGGTTTTCATGGGAAGGAGGTCCGGTAAGAGGTGGATCAGCCGCGGTTGGCGCTGCCGCTGAGCATTTCGGCGGCGTTGGACAGCATCTTGTCGGCGATGGCTTCGGCGTTCACCTGGAAGGTGCCGTTGGCAATCGACAGCTTCATGGCTTCCACTTTTTCCGCGTTGAACACGTCGGTACCGCTCGATCCCGTGGCCGACAACGCCTGGGCGGTCGACGCAGACAGGCTCACCGTCACGCCGGGTTGTAGCTGTGCGGGCTTCGACTGTGCGGCAGACCCAGCCGCCATCTCGGAACCAGCCGCCGGCTTCTCGGCCACCTTCTGGGGGCCTCCGGCAACGGATCCAATGTACGAATCGGGTGATGAATCGACTTTCATTTCACTCTCCAGTCCCTGTATTCAGGGGGTTGTGGAAAGACTATCGGCGAAAGTGGAGGGCTTCTTTAGGCTTTTTTTGTCGAACAGTTCACGAAAAAGCGGGATTCATGGGATTCAGATGTCGCCGATTCCGGGAAGTGAGTGCCTGCTCAAAGCGATATCAGCACCGTTTGGTCTTCCTGAACCGTGCCGGTGACCACCTTGCCGCCGGCCAAGCGCACCCGAACGGACTGTCCTGGCACCCCTGTGCCCAGCGACCGGCCCGTGACCACCACGATCATGCCGCCGCCTGACGTGCTCACCCGCACCTGCTCGCCCGGACCAAAGGCCGGCACAGGCCGCACCATGTGCTGTCGCAGGGCCTGCCCGGGGCGCAAGGCGTACACGGCCTCGTGGCCCACCCAGAGTTCCGGCGTGCCCAGTACGCTGGCGTGTTGCTCTGCCCAATCGATTTCGGCCACTTCGGCGTCTTCTTGAACCAGCGGCGTGCCGGCCCTCACCGGGCGCACCAGTACCCAGGCGGGGCCCCAGGCCTTCACGGTCACCGGCAGAAACACATTCCAGCGCACTGCGCCCTCCAGGCAGCGCAGACCCACGCGGCTGCGGCCCCAAAGGCGGGTACCCGGTGGCAAATAGGGCTCCACGCGCCCGCAAGGCGCCAGCTTGAGGCGCGGGTCCAGCGAACCCATGATCACTTCAGGGCGCAATATCTGCGACCCCTCGCGGCCCAGCGAGGCGTCCAGCGCCGGCTGCAGCCAGTCCATTGCCACCTGCTCGATGGTGTGGCCATTGGCCGCCGGCAGGCTGGGGTTCTGCTGCACGGTGATCTGCGCCGAAGCGCCAAAAGCCACGCCCAAGGCAGCCAAACCCAGAAAGCCGTTCAAAGCCTGGCGGGTAAGGCGCTGCAGTTTGAGAAGTGTCTTCATATATGTGCTCCGGTAGGCCTCTTCCGCAACGAGCGAGAGGCTTGATTCCAGGGGTACCGCGGAACCGGCTCTGCCGGGCCGCTGGTGCCGCCCCCTTGAGGGGGTCGCGCGGAGCGCGGCGGGGGTGGGCCAACGCCACGGCGGGGGTGA